>NZ_JAVDUC010000001.1:0-602702 GCF_031456125.1 Sphingomonas sp. BE138 | reverse complement strand
TCTGTTCCTCGGAAAAACGGCTCTTTCTCACTCGTCTGCTCCTTCCTGGTGCAGACTCTACATCAAAGCGAGGGAGCCAACGGGGGGCAGGTCACCCGTCACGATAGACGTCTTGCCATTGACTTCGACCTCTACGCTCCTGCATCCGACCAGTAGTACGCCGCAGGCGCCACGAAGGGCGACGGGCCACCTCTAATTTCACTTGCGGCAGGAATCGCGATCACACAAGGTCGATGAGGTGACGTTCCAGTCTGAAGTGGTTGTGAATGTTGGCGTGACGGATGGCCTGCTCCACCACTACCCGATTACCAGCAGGTGCATTTGGTCGCGACGGTGCCGAGGAGCACGTTCCTGATCCTGCGACCTGATGGACTCTGAGCGGCAGGCGGGTAACCTTGTCGCGTGCACGAAAACGTCAGCAGCGCGATGCCGAGCAAAGACGAGATGATCGCCGAGCAACGTCGCCTCGCGGCGCTGGTCGTCAGACACGACGATGTGTCCGCGATCCGGTGCGTGGCCGGGGTCGATGTCGCCTACGATGACGATAACGGCCATATGGTCGCTGCCGCGGTGACGTTGGATGTCGCGACGCTGGCCGTGGCGGAGATCAAGGTCGTGCATGGCACGCCATCCGTGCCGTATCACCCCGGCCTGTTCTCGTTTCGCGAACTGCCGATCGTGCTGGAGGCGCTCGGCCGACTGACCCGGACGCCGGACCTGGTGGTATGCGACGGACATGGCATCGCGCATCCGCGGCGGCTTGGGCTCGCCAGTCACCTGGGGGTAGTGGCCGACATCCCGACGATCGGCTGCGCGAAGTCGCGGCTGATCGGCGACCATGACACGCCGGCTGCGCAACGCGGATCGCATTCGCCGCTATACGACTCCGGCGAGGTCGTGGGCGCCGTCCTCAGGACCCAGGCGGACATTCGTCCGCTGTACGTCTCGATCGGACATCGTATCGCACTCGACACCGCCTGCGACTGGATCCTGCGGCTGAGCCCAAGGTACCGCCTCCCCGAAACGACGCGCGCCGCCGATCACGCCGTTCGCCTCGCACGGGCGGAGGGTTAGACCGGCGCGCCCGCGGTCGCGGCACCGAAGGCATGGTCGGACGGCAACAACTCCGGGTCGATCGACCGCCCGTCCTCGTCCCACGCCGTCGCCTCGACCAGCCGCCGGTCGCTGTAGCGCTTGATGCTGCGTCGCGCGCCACTGGGGTACCACGTCTCGACCGCGCTGACGCCGTTGCCGCGTACCGCCACCGCGCGCTTCGCAAGCTGCCCGCCGGGAAACCATTCCAGCTCGAGCCCATCCGGCAGGCCGTCGACGTACCGGCTCTCGCTTTCCAGCGATCCGTCCGGACGCTCCGAATAGACGATCCCGGTAAACGGCGTTCCGTCCAGCAGCGCCAGCTCGTCATCCAGCTCCAGATCGTCGTAGCTGACGCGGCGCGGCTCGGTCCCATCACTTGGCATATGTGGCTCCCTCCAGCAGCAGCGCGCAATGCGGACACGGCGGCTTTACGCCCCCGGCAAGCTGCCCGCCGACCTGCTCGGTATACACGACCAGATCCTTCAGCCGCGATCCGTTGTTGAGCAGTTCGTTGGCCGCATGCACCTCGGAATGCGTGCCGGCGCCGCGAGTCTTGATATAGTCGAGCTGCTCGGCGGCTCCAAGCCGCTCCGCCAGCGCCGGGTTGAGCCGCTCGGGCAGGCCGGCGGCATTGATATGCGTGCGGGAAATCGCGCCGGTGCGGATGTCCATGACGGTGGAAACGGCCGGACCGATCTTCTTGTTGCTCAGCCCCTCGGCCGAGCGCAGCTGCTCGAGGTGCCCGCGCGTCACGTCCCGCAGCTCGGCGCCGGCCGACTCCACCGTCCGCTGCGCCGCGCCGCCGACTGCGCGCGAGGCCGCCGCCTCCGCCGTCTCCCGCGCGACTGCCTCGGTCGCACCGCGCGCCACGCCTTCGCCGGCCTCGCGAACGGCCGCCGTCACCGCACCGCGTGCCGGCCCGCCGCCGACCGGCACGACGTAGGTCGCGACCGTGCCGACATCCATCCCGATCGTCTCGAAGCCACGATCGTCGCGGAACGCCTGTTCATAACGGTCGATCTGCGCACCGGCCCAGTCGCCTGCCGCTTCGGCGGCCCCCGACAGGTCGCTGCCGATCCTCGATGGATCCTGCGCGACCTCTCCCAGATAGCTTCCGGTCGCGGACGCCGCATCCGCGACGCCTTCGACGATCGCCTGCCCGTACTCGACGCGCGCTTCGCTGGATATCTGCATTTCGGTGACGGTCACGCCGAGCTCGCCCACCGTTCCGACCAGCCCCACCGCCTCGCGCGCCACGCCGCCGGCGACGCCAAGCTGGAAGCGCGTGATGTTCTCGCCCGTCGAGATCGCCCCGCGCACGGCGTTGGAGACGATATTGTCGCCGCCGGGCACATGCGCGCGCGCCGCGTCGGCGAGGTCACCCGTAAGCTGGCCGGCCCACTCCACGCCGTCGCGCACTCCGTTCCGCGCCGCCTCGGTCCCGCTGGAAATCGCCTCGCGAACGGTCGCGGCCGCATCGCGCACGTCGACCTGCCGGACGGCATCGACCGCCCGGCGCCCGAGATCCAGTCCGTCCTGCGCCAGCGCACTGGTCCGCTGTACCGCGGCTGTCCCGAGATCGCGAACCTGCGTCGCTGCGGCCGATGCGGTCGATGTGACCGCCGCGGTGGCGGTGGACGCTGCGTCACGGATGTCGGACCAGCTCGGAAGACCGAAGCCCATGTTCGCGACTTTCGTTGTTGTCGATACTGCATCGTTATGCCGGGATGCCGTGCACTGCGCGATAATCGGAACGATTAGGCTTGGTCGCTGCGCCGCGTTTCCCTAGCTTGCCGGCCATGCGCGGTGCACGGGGCAAGCGGATCGAACGGGCATGGGCCACCCTTCAGGCGGCGGCCGACCTCGCCGCGGCACGCGGCAGCCTGTTGTTCCACCTCGATCTGGCGACCGAGGTCGCGCGCGGCGCCTTGGCCGCGCACGGGATTGCGGACACGCGCGTGGCCGCCACCGCGGATGCGTTCGGGTATCAGGTATTCACGCTGGGTGATGGCGCGAGTGCTCCGGTACTGGCCGCGGCACGGTTCGACGCGGCCGGGCGCGCGCGCATCGACCTGCACCCTGGCCCCCCGCCGCCGCGTGCCGCCGCGTTCGCGGACGCGCGCGCGACGATCGCCGCCGCCACCGCGGCGCGGGCGGTGGTGGTCGTACCGGCAAGCGATCCCGATCGACCGATCGAGGGTTATGCGCTCGCGATCGCCGACGTCCCCGACCAAGCGATGCTCGGCGGGCACTGGCTGCTGCGGCTCACGCCATCGGGCAAGCAGATCATGTCACGCACGCCGCTGTCCGCCGGCACCGGCGGTGTCGCGGTGGCCGCGCTCCGCGAGGCGGCGCTGACCACGCCCGATGCGGTGCCGCATGAGTTGCACGTCTATCTCAGCCTGAAGCACGATGTTCCGTTCGTCGTCGCCGCGGCCGCCTCCGGGCTCCGCTGGCGCGTCGATGGCGAGCGCCTCACGCCGCTGCGCGGCTGACCGGACTGACCGCTCAGATCGTCGTGCGGCGATCCACACGGTAGCGCATCTCGGCCGCGAAGCTGCGCGCCATCGCCGCCAGGTGCGGGCTGGTCGCCCGATCGCCGGCGATCATGTCGAGCATCGCAAATGCGCGCGGCCCGAGCCGTTTGTCGGCGAACAGCGCCACCGCCCGGTCGGGCACCACGTCCTGCGCCACCGGCCAGCCCGCGAGGCAGGCGAGGCCGGTCACGAGGTGGCGGAGTTCCGGTGCGGGCAGGTCCATGCGCCGAAGCCGCCGCTGGTCGCCGTAGGTGGCAGGAAAGCCATCCTCGAACGCAGCCAGCGCCGACGCCTGTTCGGCGGCGGGCACCTGAGCGCCCGGTACGCACCGCTGCTGCGCCACCACGTCGGCGCGGGTCGCGGCCGGTTCGCCGATCGCGCGCACCTCGCCATTGCGATAAGCGAAGCGGATTGGCTGCGCGCCGGCCGGGCCGGCAAATGGCACGATCAGCGTTCCGTTCCTGATCGCCGGCTTGCCCGCCGCGCTGCACGTCCCGAACGGCGTGCTGCTCACAATTTCCTGGGCGGAACGGTGGGCCACCACCACATAGCGTTGCGGGCAGGCCGGGCCACCGTCGCCGCGCACCAGCCACAACCGCTCGCGGCCGATCCGGTACGCCCCGACCACCGCCAGTCCGTCGACCAGCGTGCCACCGAACGGACGGGAGATCGTGACCTTGCCGACCCGCAGCGCCTGCTCGCTTCCGGCATTGATCACCTGCGCGTGCTGCGCGACCGCAGGTGCGCCGCCGGTCGCCGCCGCGATCACCGCCGTCGCCATCATCGTCCGCAGCTGCACCGGCACTCTCCTCATCACCTTGCCGCTCCTACGCCACGCTGCCGGCACGGTTCCGGCTAGACGACGTTGCCTCTCGCCAGATGGTCGGCGGCGGCCTGCAGCCGCGCAATCACACCTTCGGCGCCCTCGCCTGCCCCGACCTCCAGCGCCTCACCCAGTGCCGCGCGCATGCCGCCGAGCTGACGATCGGCGGCAGCGCCCGACAGCCCGGCAAGCTGGATCACCGCCAGCCGGGTCACATCCTCCAACGCCCGTCGCAGTTCGCCCTCCTGCGTCGGCGTCGCCCCGGTGCGCGCGCCGATGTCGGCGGCCAGCCCGCGCAGCTCGTACACATCGCCGCCGCGCGCCAGCTCGACCGGATCGGGACGGAAGCCCGCGGCCACGCCGCTCGACGCCGCCCATGCCTGCGAGGCGGTGTCGAGCGATCGCGCGCTCTGCCCCACCCAGGCGAGCACCCGGTGACCAATCTCGCCGATCGCGGTGCCCGCCAGCGAGCGGGCGTCGCCGTGCGCGCCGTCGCCGGCGGGCGTGATCGCGCCGGGCGCGTGGACCGGGGCGGTGGGCAGGCGCGAGAAGCCGTCGATCGCGGTCATGGCATCACCTCTGGATCAGCGGAGCGACGCCGCGCCATGCTCGGCGTCGGCGAAAGGCGGCACGGGTCCCGGTGCCGCGAAGCGATCGAGCGGACCCGGTTCGGCGAGCAATCGCTCCAGCGGCGTTTGCCGCTCGGCAGGCGTGGCGATCGGGTCGCTGGCGGGCGTAGCGCAAGCGGGCGCGGCACCGATGCTGGCAATGGACGTCATGTCACGCTCCTTACCGACCTTAGATGGCGCCCTCCCGCCGCCCGCGCCATCATCGTTACGATTAGGCACGATCCGCGCGGTGCCCGCCCGCGAACCGGTCGAGCGGGCCCGGCGTGGACAGCAGGCGGTCGAGCGCGGTCTGCGGCAGCGCGGGCTTCGCGGCCTCCGCACGGCGCTCCGTGATCTGGCTCTGCGCCGCGGCGTGCGCATCCTGCACGATCCGCTCGGCGGCCTTGCGGTCGCCGCAGCCCAGGCCGACGGCGGCAAGTTGCCCGTTTGCGCCGGTCGCCCGATTGATCCCGTCCATCTCGAACCTCCTTGTCGTTCTGCCCGCCGTCCGACGATCGCGTCAATAACCGCCTTTCCGGCACAGCGCCAAAAGCCTCGGCAGCTTGGGGTCGTCCTCACCCGCCGCAATCCGGTCGCGCGCCGTCGCGCAGATCTGCCGACTGCGCGCGGGCGAGCCCGCTGCCTTGCCGCCGCGACGATGTGCTTGCGCCGCGCTCGCCGCCTGCACCGCCATCGGCGCGCTGACCGCCGCCGGGTCCATCGCCCCGCCGGACCAGTCCTGCGCGGCCAGCGGCGCGGCGACCGCCAGCCCCCCGGCCGACATCACCCAACGCCAGCCCAATTTGCCGCCGCCGCGCTGTTGGCCCGTCACACACGCCTCCATCATCAAGCATTTCCTCGCGGTAGGTGTTCGGCCGACGCCGCGGCATCATCGTTTCGATTAGACGATCAGCCTCCGCCTAATCGAAACGCTGATACCGGCCCCAGCCGCGGCGCCGCATAAACGGTTCATCGAACGGCAACCGGCGTCGTGGCAGACGCCGCAATTGGGAGAAAGCAGATGGTTTTCGGTATCGGCAACTTCAGCCCGGTCTCGCTCCTCGCCACCGCGGCGCTCGGCCCGGCCGGCGGCCTGGCGGCGTCGCTCACGTCGCAGCTCTATGCGAGTATCGGACAGGAGATCATCGGCCGCCTCGGCGCGCAACTCGGCTTGCCCCAGGCATCGATCTCGCTGGCGCAGAACGCGTTCGCGGCGGGTTCGGGGAACTTTCCGAGCCAGGTCGGCGGCGTGCGCGACGCGATCCAGGAACTCGGTAGCTTCACCAATGCTTCGCCGAGCGAGATCGGCGAGCAACAGCGTACGACCGAGAACTTCATCAGCGACATCGTACGTCAGAGCCGCGAACAGGCGGAGGAGTCGCAAGGTGGAGGCGTTCGCGGTGCGAGGGGCCAGGGCTGGTTGATGGCCATGGCAAAGGCCCTCGGCGCGCAACTCGACGACCTCGGGGCTGAAATGGAGGACATGGCCGGCCGGATCACCAAGGATACGCCGAGCCTCTCCGCCGAATTCAGCGTCGTCTCGCAGCAGTTCAACATGTTGATGAGTGCTACGACCAACGCCATCAAGACGGTCGGCGAAGCGATGGGTAACGCCGCTCGCAAGAACTAACAATCCGATCGCGTGACCAGGCTCGCCTGGTCACGCATCGTTTTTGACGATCTGCGAGGATCGATGTATAGATTTGGTAGCAAATCGAGGATGCTACAATGAAGGTTGGCTCGACGTTCGCTTTGATTGCGATGCTCGGCACCCCGGCGGTGGCACAGGTCGACCCGGCTACTGTCGGACTAAGCCAGGTTCTCCGTGCACAAAACGAAGGCTATGCTGATCGCGCACGTGGACGCACGGCGACCGCACGCCCATCGCCATCGCGGGTGAAGTACCTTTGCACGCAGCGCCTGCCTAGCTTTCGCGCGCAATATGGCGCGGACAACGCCGACGTGGTCGAATTGGCAGGTCTTTGTCGCCGGGCCGGCTACTAGGTTCAGCCAATTTCGGTCACCAGGCTTGCCAAACTAGCCCAGCACGGGTCCACAGGCTGACGGCGCTCTGCCGCCGCGTCAGTTACCGATCCGCTGGCGTCGACCGCCTGCACCACGCGGTCGCCGGGTCAATCCGTCGGATAGAACAGCAGCCCCGCCAGCACCGCCAGCTCGCGCATACCGTCCAGCTCCAGCTTGCGCGCGACATTGGCCAAATGCACCCGCACCGTATTCTCCGACATCAGCATCAGCGTCGCGATGTCGCGATTGGCGCGCCCCCAGCCCAAAAACCGCACGCAGGTCAGCTCGGTCGGCGTCAGCCTGAGCAGCGCGTCGCGGTGGCGGGCGGGCACGCGCGCCGCCTCGACGATATGTTCGCCCAGCGTCACCGGCGCAGGTGCGCCCGGCTGCGCATCGGCGCGGCGCAGCAATTCGGCGATCGCGGCGATCCGCTCGTCCTCGGTGACGGTGGCGGTGGTCACGGCGCGCTCCCCTGTGCCGCGAACGCGCGGAGCAGCGCGCGCAGCGCCTCGGGTCGCGTCGCGACATCGTGGACGATCGCGGCGACATAGCTGCCGAGCAGCAGCAGGATCAGGGCGGTCGACGCGAATGCCTTAAGCGACATCGACAGCGTGAAGACGTTCAGCTGCTGCGCGAACCGATTGATGAGCCCGAGGCACAGGTCGATCAGAAACAAGGCGCTCAGCACCGGCGCGGCGAACAACGTCGCCAGTACCATCAGCCGCCCGAACTCGCCCTCGAACAACACCAGCGTCGCTGCATCCAGCCGCGGCATCGGTGCGGCGATCGGCCAGATGGCGTAGCTTTGCACCACCACCTGCACGACCATGCTCAGCCCGCCGGAGAACAGGAAAACGACGCTTGCTAGCCGTCCCAGGAACGCGCCGTTCAGCGACGTCTGGTTGCCCGACAACGGATCGACGACCTGCGCGAGCGTCGCGCCGACCTTGGCGTCGATGATCTCGCCCGCGCCCTCCAGCGCCCACAGCACCGATCCGAAGAAGAAGCCGATCGTCAGCCCGACCAGCACCTCCTTGGCGATCAGCCCGACCCATTGCTGGGGTGCCAGTGCCGACACCAGCAACGGCGGCTGGATCATCAGCGAGATGACGCCCATCGCCACGAAGATCGAATTGCGTACCAACGCCGGCACCGTCTCGGTCGAGAACATCGGCAGCAGCAGGAACGTCGCCGCGACCCGCGCGGTCGCGACCCCCAGCAGCAGGACCTGATCGGCCCATCCATTCATCGGGCGGCGTTCATCGGGTGGCGTTCATCGCGCGATCAACGCCGGAAACTGCGTGAACACCCGGTCGCCGAACCGGTACAGCGACCCGCCGAGCAGCGAGGCGGTGACGAACAGCGTCAGCACGATCGCGAAGAACTTGATCGTATATTGCAGCGTCTGCTCCTGGATCTGCGTCGCGGCCTGCACTACCGCGACCAGCAGCCCCGCGACGGCCGCGACCACGATCGGCGGTGCCGACAGGATCAGCACCAGCCACAATGCGTCATAGGTCAGCCGGACGAAATCGGCGTTCATGCGTCCGCCTCCCTCATGCGCCCGTCCTTCATGCGCCCGTCCTTCATGCGTACGACAGCACCAGACCGTGCGCCAGCTTCACCCAGCCGTCGACCAGCACGAACAGCAGCAGCTTGAACGGCAGCGAGATCGTCGTGGGCGACAGCATCATCATCCCCATCGCCAGCAGGATGTTCGAGATGACGAGATCGATGACCAGGAACGGCAGGAAGATCAGGAAGCCGATCTGGAACGCCGCGCTCAGCTCGCGCACCACGAACGACGGGATGATGACCACGAAGTCGCGGTCCGTCATCTGTTGCGCGCGCTGCGGATCGCCGACCCGCTCGGCGGTTCGCAGGAAGAAACGCCGCTCGCGCGGGTCGGAGTGTTTGAGCAGGAAATCGCGCAGCGGCTCCTTGGCGGCGGTCGCGGCGTTGACCATCGTCGTGGTCGACCCCATCGCGCTGCCCTGTTGCGCCTGCATCACCTGATCGGCGACGATCGCATCCTGCATCCGCTGCCCGACCGGGTACATGACGTACAGCGTCAGCACGAGCGCCAGCCCGTTGAGGACGATGTTGGGCGGCACCTGTTGCAGCCCCAGTGCATTGCGCAGCAGGCTGAGCGTCACGACGATCTTGGTGAACGACGTGACCATCACCGCGAAGAAGGGCGCAATCGCCAGCGCGACGACGACGACCAGCGCGGAGCCGGGCGTGAAGGTGGACAGGTCCATGCCTCAGCGGTCCCCGGTCCGCGCGGTCACGATCACGCCGAACCCGTCGCCGATCGCGACCAGTTCGCCGGCCCCGATCGTGGCCCCGCCGCTCAGGATCCGCACCGGCAGCGTCTCGCCGGTCGCTGGCAGGTGCAGGACGCTCCCAGCGCCCAGCGTCGCCATGTCGCCCGCCGGCATCGTGCCGCCGTCGATCGCAAAGGCCAGCCGGACCGGCACGTCTGCGGGGATCGTCTCTGCGGTGTGGTCCGCCTGCGTGGCGTCGATTGGTGCCGTCGCGTCTTCCTGCACGATAATCCTTCCCTGTCCGGGGTGGAGGTGCGCGGCACGCTCCCGCGCGCCGCACCATAATGTCGCGCCGAACGGCGCAGTGCCGAGCAGCACCAGGTCGCCGGTCGTCAGCGCCGCCGCGCGCGTCGCGGACAGCGCCGGGCCGATGATCGTCGCGCGCCACGCGACGGGCACCGCCGCCAGCGCATCCGGGTCGAGCGGCGGCGCGTTTGCGGGATCGGTCACCAGCGGCAGATCCGGCGGCACCGCGATCAGCAACCGCAGCATCGCGACATCGCCCGTCAGCGCATCGACGCGCAGGACGAAGCACTCCTCGCCCGCCGCCGCGGCCAGCCCCACCGGGCGCAGCGCCGCGCCGACCACCGCCTCCAACGCGGCGACCAGCGGCTCGATCGGATCGAGCAGCGCCGCGGCCGAAATCGCATCCTGCATCGCCGTCGGGGATAGCGCCGCGCCATCGACGATCAGCGGCGCGACCGCCACCTCGCCGCCCGGTGCCGCAAACCGCAACCAGCCGGCGGCACTCTCGCACTCGCCCGCATTCGCCGCACCCGCCTCGGTCCGCCAGGCGCCGATCCGGCGGCGGTTGAACGCCCCGACCAGCCGCAGCTGCGTCCCGGCCTGCGCGGGCGTGATCCGCCGCAGCCGCTGCGCCAGCGCACCGCTCACGGCGCCACCGCCGCGTCGTCGGTCAGGGTCGCCGCCGCGTCGCCCCAGTTGCGCAGCAGGCTTACCGATCCCGCCGACACGCCGATCAGCATCAACTCGCCCTGCGCCTCGACCAGCAGCAACCGCTCGCGCTGTCCGATCGGCAGCGCGCGGACGAACCGCAATTGCCGATCGGAATCGCCGCCGCGCTCGAACCCGCGATCCTGCCAGCGCTTGAGCGTGCGCAGCGTTACGAACGCCAGCCCGAGCACGATCGCCAGCGCGATCACCATCCCCAGCAATCCGGTCAGCGCGGTGCCGATCGTCGAATCCATCACTCCACTCCCTCCAGGTCGACCGGCTCCGCGACCACGCCCTCGTCGCGCGCCTTCTGCGCCCACAGCACGATCTGCGCGATGGCGTCGAACATGTCGCGCGGGATCACCGCATCTATCTGGCCATCCTCGTAAAGTCCGCGCGCGACGGGAACATGACGCACGATCGGCACCCCCGCCTCGACCGCGGCGGCGCGCATCGCCTGCGCCAGCGGCCCCTCGCCCCGCGCGGTCATCACCGGCACCGGGCAGCGCTCCGCATCATAATCCAGCGCGATCGCGATATGCGTCGGATTGACGACCAGCACGCTGGCGCCGCGCGCCGCGCCGATCGCATTCTGGTTCGCCCATTCCTCGTGCAGCTGGCGACGGCTCGACTTGATGAGGGGGTTGCCCTCATTCTCCTTCGATTCCTCGCGAATATCGCGCAGGCTCATGCGCAGCTTCTTGATGTAGCGATGCCGCTGCCACGCCATGTCGAGCACCGCGACGAACAGGAACGCGCCGAACGTCCACAGCAGCGCATCGCGCACCACCCGGCCCGAGGACATCAGCGCCGCCCCCGCCGCCGCGCGCCCGTCGGTCGCGCCCGACGCAAGCCAGGCCGGCCCCGCCCCGCCGAAGATCGCCGGCATCGCGCCCTTGAAGACCAGCCACATCACCGCGACGATCAGCACCGCCTTGGCCAATGTCTTTAGCAGCTCGCCGAGGTTGTCGATGCTGAACATGCGTTTGATGCCCTCGACCGGGTTCATCTTGTCGAGGCCCGGTTTCACCTTGTCGAGCGTGAAGACTCCGCCGGCCTGGAGGAACTCGGACAGGAAGCCGGCGATCGCGGGCGGGATCAGCGCGGCGGCGGTGATGAACAGCAACGCCTCTGCCGCACTCCAGCCGAGGTCGGTCGCGACCGGCGCGAACGGCCGCCCCGCGGCCACTGCGACGAACGTATCCTCGAACAGCCCGACCAGCCGTGTGCCGGCGACCCCGACGCCGAACAGGAACACCATCGCCCAGACGAACAACGTTACCGTCGCGGTCACGTCCTTCGACTTGGCGACGTCACCCTTCTTCCGGGCATCGGCCAATCGCTTCGGGGTCGGCTGTTCGGTCTTGTCGCCGCCGCTATTCTGTTCCGCCACGCACCGCTCCGCTCACGACTGCGCCGCCTGCCTCGATGGAGAAGCGGACGCGCGTCGGCCATCGCCGGCGACGTCGGTCCCCGCCGGTATGACGGGGGTGTCTGGTTCGCCGCAGGACCCATTCCACGTGTCGAACCGATGGAAGCGGTCTACCCCGTGCTGCGGATGAATCGCAAATGAGGGCCAGCATACGGCACATCTCGCCGTTAATCGTTTACAGCGCCGGAAATCAGCGGGTTATTGCGATGTCGTAACCATGTAACCGGTTCCATTATGGTTAATTTTTGCGGACTAACCGTGTCGAACAAGCGTTCCGCCGAGCCTGCTTGTAAGAAATCTCCGGTTACGATCGGTCCGCAGGACAGCTATCCCTCTAAACGCGACGACGGTGCCGCAGGACCCCCACGCACGTCGACCTTTCACGAACAGCACGCCGGCATGCCGGTGCTGCGCCAGACGGAGAGGCCGATTGATGGCGATGACAATGCGAATGGCATCGGGCGCGGTGCTGGCGTTGATGGTGGCGACACCCTGGCCGGCGTCCGCCGCGTCCTGTGGAGGCATGGCGCTTGATCCGCGCTTCCGCGAAGCGGTGGCGTTGTGTGGCGATGCCGCCGAAGCGCGCGAGGCGGCGACCGCCGCGCCCGTCGACACGCTGGCGATACAGACCACGTCCGAACAGTCGTCGCCGCGCACCGTGTCCGTGGCGATGCCGGGCACACGGCGGAGCGCTGCTGCGACCATGCAGCGCTCCGGATCGCACCGCCGCGCGGCTGCGGCCACGCCGCTCGTCGCGGCGATCAGCCGCAAGTACCGCATCAACCCGCATCTGTTCGCCTCCATGATGCGACAGGAATCGGGCGGACGGATGGATGCCGTCTCCGGCAAGGGCGCGCTGGGACTGATGCAGGTGATGCCCGCCACGGCGCGCAGCGTCGGCGTATCCGATCCCAGGGCGATGCTGACCGACCCGGTGCTCGCGATGTCGGCGGGCGCCGTCTATCTCAAGCAGCTGCAATCGAAATTCGGCAACGACGTGCCGCTGGTACTCGCCGCCTATAACGCCGGACCGGGCGCGGTAATGAAGGCCGGACGCCGCATCCCCAGATATCGCGAGACGCAAGGCTATGTCGGCGCGATCATGCAGCGCTGGCAGCGCACGCGACAGGGGCGCTGAGCGATGAGCGTCGAACGCTACTTCCAATCCGCCGGGCTGGCGCCGCGACTGTCGCTGTCCGCGCGCTTCTCCGATCTGGGGCTGGTCGCGGTGCTGGTCGCGATCGTCGCGCTGCTGTTCCTGCCGCTGCCGATCGTCATCGTCGACATGCTGGTGGCGATCAACATCACGGTCGGGGTGATGCTGCTGCTGACCACGCTTTACATCCGCGGCCCGCTCGACTTCTCGTCCTTCCCCTCGGTGCTGCTGGTCAGCACGCTGTTCCGGCTCGCGCTGTCGATCACGACGACGCGGCTGATCCTCAGCGAAGGCCACGGCGGGCACATCATCCAGACCTTCGGGCAACTGATGGCGGCGGGCAACGTCGTGGTCGGGCTGGTGATGTTCCTCATCATCACCGTCGTGCAATTTATCGTCATCGCCAAGGGGGCGGAGCGTGTCGCGGAGGTCGCCGCGCGCTTCAGCCTCGATTCGATGCCCGGCAAGCAATTGTCGATCGACAGCGACCTGCGCTCCGGCCTGATCGACAAGGACGAGGCGCGCCGCCGCCGCCGCACGCTGGAGCTGGAAAGCAAGCTGCACGGCAGCCTCGACGGTGCGATGAAGTTCGTGAAAGGCGACGCGATCGCCTCGATCGTGATCGTCGTCGTCAACCTGATCGGCGGCCTGGCGATCGGCGTCATGCAGCAGGGCTTGGAGGTGGGGGCGGCCACCCACAAATATTCGATCCTCACGATCGGCGAAGGACTGGTCGCACAGATCCCGGCGCTGCTCGGCGCGATGGCCGCGGGGCTGATGGTCACGCGCTCGATCGACGAGGAGCAGGACGCGAACCTCGGCCATGCGATCCAGCGCCAGCTGACCGCGCAGCCGCGCGTTCTGCTGGTGGTCGGTGCGATCGCGCTGGCCTTCGCGCTGATCCCCGGCTTTCCTACCGGCACGTTCGTCCTGCTCGGGCTCGTGCTGATGCTTGCCGGTGCCTCGCTGCACCCCCGACTGCGTCCGCACGTCCTGCGACACGCCGGGCCGCTGCGCCGGGTCGCGTCGCGCGGCAGGGAGGTGCCGCGCCCGATGACGCTTTCGGCCGAGCCCGCCGCGCCACGCCCGGTGCTCCCGCTGCTACTGCAACTCAGCGGTCCGCGCCCCCCCGCCGACGAGGAAGCCGCGCTCGCAGCGGCGCTTCGCTCGATGCTGGAGCGATTGCAGCATCGCTCGGGCGTGCCGCTCCCGCGGCTGGCGATCCACTTTGTCGCCCCCGACGGCCCGCGCGCGTGGCAGCTGCTGGCGTACGAACTGCCGGTCGGCGAAGGCGCGTGGAGCGGCCCGGACGATGCGGTCGACGCCATCGCCGCGCTGATGCGCCGCCACCTGCCACGTTTCCTTGGCGTGCAGGAAGCGGTGACGCTGCTCAACCGCGTCGGCGAGGAGTATCCGGAGGTCGTCAAGGAAGCGGTCCGCGCGCTGCCCGCACCGCGCATCGCGGACGTGCTGCGCCGCCTCGCCGCGGAAGAGGTGTCGTTGCGCAACATGCGCGACGTGCTCGAGGCGCTGACCGAGGCCGCCGCGCAGGAACGCGACGTGCCGCGTATCGCCGACCTCACCCGGGTTTCGATTAAGCGCTACCTGCTCGAACGCGCGCAGCGCGAAGGACAGGTCCACGCGCTGGTCATCGCGCCCGAGCTGGAAACCGCGCTGCGCGACGCGGTGCGGCTGGTCGACGGCGAGGAGCGCGTGGCGCTCCCGCCCGAGGTCGCGCGCCGCGTCGTCGAGACAGTCGCCGCGGCGGTGCGCCAGACCGGGGCGAGCGTGATCGTCACCGCCTTCGAAGTGCGGCGCACGTTGCGCCACCTGCTCGCGCCCGAGCTGTTCGACGTGCCGGTGATGGCCTTCAACGAACTGACTTCAAACGCTTCTATCACAATCGTCGGCCAGATCGGCCTGCCGCCGGGCGTCCTGCCCGCGCTCGTCGGCTCGGAAGGATAATCAAGGGATATGTGGATGGGTGTGAAACGATCCGGTGTGACGGCAATGGCGGTGGCGCTGGCGGCAACCACGGCGCTCCCCGCCGGGGCCGCGGCGCAGTCGCGTGGCGGAACCGCGACGGTGTCGATCACCGCGCGCGACCAGCCGGTCGCGGCGTTCCTGCGCGACCTGTTCGGGCGGATCGGCCGCCCGGTCATCGCCAGCCCCAACCTGACCGGCACCGTCAACGGCGTCTTCTCGGGGCCGGTCGACCGGATCTACCGCGACATTTCGCGCGCCTTCAACCTCGTCAGCTACGACGACGGCGCCGCGCTCTACGTCTACACCACCAACGAACTGGGCGTGCAGACCATCCAGAGCGCCGATGGCGCGCGCATCCTCGCGCGCGTCCGTGCGCTGCGGTTGCTGAACGAGCGCAACACGCTGCGCGCCGCCGCCGACGGCACGCTGGTCGCCAGCGGCACGCCGCGCTTCATCGAACAGGTGACGGCGCTTGCCCGTGCCGGCGGCACGGCCCTTGCGGCGGCGACCCCGGGCGCCCGCCCGCTGCCCGGCTACGGCGGGGCGCTGCCCGCCAACGCGCCGGTGCAGCCGCTCGAGTTCCGCGTCTTCTACCTCCGCTATGCGCAGGCGCAGGACACCACGGTCTATTCGGGGCAGCAGCAGCTGACCGTCCCCGGCCTCGCCACGATCCTCCAGAATCTCGTGCTCGACCAGCGGCCGGGCGGCAGCGCGTCGCCGAACGCCCCGCAGTTCGGCGCGCGGCTCGTCCGCCAGAGCCAGCCGCGGCTGAAGGGCTTCGGCTTCGACCAGGTCCAGCCCAACGGCCAGCAGACTCCGCGGCTCGGCCTGCCGCTCGGCGGCGCCTATCCGCAAGGCGACAGCGACGTGCTCGGCGGGCCGGTCGCGGGCGGTGGCGACCTCGTCGCGCCGCTGACGCAGGACGTGGTGCGCATCGAGCCCAGCCCGCAGCTCAACGCGGTCATCGTCCGCGACGTGCCCGAGCGCATGGCCTCGTACGATTCGCTGATCCGCGCACTCGACGTCGAGCCGCAAGTGGTCGAGGTCGATGCGACGATCATCGACATCGACACGACGAAGCTGCGCAACCTCGGCATCAACTGGCGATTCGGCTCGGGCGGGTTCGGGGCGTTGTTCGGCAGCGGCGACGCCGACGGCGACGGTCGACTCAACCGCACCGGCGGCGGCAGGCGGAGCAACGTCGACAACATCACGCCATCGGCGCAGGGCGGCGTGATCTCCGCGATCATCGGCAACAGCCGCGAATTCATCGGCCGCCTCCAGGCGCTGGAGCGCAAGAACATCGCGCGCGTCGTCGCGCGGCCGCAGGTCATGACGCTGTCGAACGTCGAGGCATTGTTCGACCGCACCCGCACCTTCTACGTCCGCGTGGCCGGGCGTCAGGAGGTCGACCTGTTCAACGTCACCGCCGGCACGATCATGCGCGTGACCCCCAACGTCTTCCGCGACCACGACCAGACGCGCATCCGCGTCCGCGTGTCGATCGAGGACGGCGCGATCACCGCCGACCGGGTCGACGGGCTGCCGGTCGTCGACCGCGCCAGCGTCACCAACCAGACGATGGTGCAGGACGGCCAGAGCCTGTTGCTGGGTGGAATGACCGTCGATGAGGACAGCGACGTCGAGTACAAGATCCCGCTGCTCGGCGACATTCCGCTGCTCGGCAACCTCTTCAAGTCGCGATCGCGCTCGCGCGGGCGGATCGAGCGGCTGTTCCTGATCTCGCCGCGGGTCGTCGACGTCGGCACCAACGCCAGCACCGCGACGATGACCGTGCCCGCCCAACCGGTCCGCCCCGCCGCCTCCGCGCCGCTGGTGCCGGGCACGCGCGCCGCGACGCCGTCGGCGACGGGCGCGAGCCGGCCATGACCGACTCCGCCGTCCTGCGCGTCCTGACCGGGCGCCTGTCGGGCACCGAGAAGCGCCTGCCTGCGCAGGGGCGCGTCTCGATCGGGCATGAATTCTGGCAGGACGTGGTGATCCGCGATCCCGCCACGAAGGGCGTCGCGGTCGAGCTGGAGCGCGACGGCGACGCCGCGCAGCTGACCGTGCTCAGCGGCAGCGCGACCCTGCTCGGCTCCTCCGTAGCGGCCGGCGCCACCGCGCTGCTCCCGCAATACGTCCCCTTCGCGATCGGCGGCGTCGCGCTGGCGTGGGGCGAACCGGACAGCGATCGCTGGGCCGAGGCGGGGCACCTCGCCGACACCCAGCCCGCCCCGCCCGAACTGCCGGAGCCGGTCGCGGACCGCGCGCTCGCCGCGCTGGACGATGCCCGCACGCAGCTGGGCAGCCTTGTCGGCAACCGGCGCGTCGTCACGATCGCGGGCATCGCGCTGGCGGTGCTGCTGCTGGTGCTCGTGATGCCGACCGCGGTCGCCGGGCTCGGGTTGTTCGGTACCACCGAAAGCCGCGCCGAGCGCGCGCTGGCGCAGGCCGGGCTGACCCAGCTGCGCGTCGCCGCCCGCCCCGACGGCGACGGCGTGCTGGTCGAAGGCTTCGTCTCCAGCCCGGCGGCGCGCGAGAAGGCGCAGCAGGCGCTCGCCGCGCACGACATCCCCGCCGAGCTGCGCATCCGCACCACCGCCGACCTCGCCGCCGCTTCGGCGGACGTCGCGCGGCTCCAGAACATCCGCGCCGCCGCGCGCCCGCTGGGCTTGCGTGTCGTCGAACTGCGCACCGTGCCGGTCACCGAGGTGCAGCGCACTCGCTTGATCGCGGCGATCCGCAGCGACGTGCCCGGCATCCGCCAGCTGCGCATCCGCGGCGACCTGGCCGCCGACGAAGACGTCGCGGTCCGCACCGTGTCGGATGCGACCAAGAAGGTATCCACCGTCGTGGCGGGCGACCCGTCGTACATCCAGACCGTCGACGGGGCGCGCTATTTCGGCGGCGCGCTGCTGCCCAGCGGGCATCGGCTGGTCGCGATCCAGGGTAACATGGTCGTCCTCGACAAGGGTGGACGACAGACTCGCGTAACATTCTGAACCGAAAGCAAGAAGGAGCAAGGCGATGAGCGATATGACCGTCACGACCGGCCTCACCACCATGGCCACCGCCCCGCTGAACAACCAGCGCCCGCACGGCACCTCCGGCAGCTGGTTCGAGGCGCTGTCCGACGCGTGGGGCGCCACGCTCGACCGACAGGCGGGCAAGCTCGACACGCTGTCGCAGCAGCTCGGCGCCGGCGGCCAGGACAATCCCTCGCAGATCACCGAGCTGACCGCCGAGGCGATGCGCATGTCGTTCCTGTCGAACAGCTCGTCCAGCTCGCTCGACAGCGTCGGCAAGGCGCTGGAGACGATGGCGCGCAAGGGCTAAGCCGGGAGGACCGCGATGACGATCGATCCGATCGCGGCGGGCGGCATGGGCGTGTCCGTCGACATGCCCGGCGTCAGCCAGATGGGGCCGGGCGCGAGCCTGGCCGACATGACCGGCTTCCAGGGTGCGCTCGTCGTCGCGGGCGCGCAGCCCGCGATGTCCGTGGGCAGCCCGGACGCGCTCGCCCCGGCGATGAAGGCGATGCTGGGGCAGATCGAAAAGGTGAACGGCGAGGCGAAGTCGGTCGCCGACATCGCGCGCGCCGCACAGGCGAGCGGCGCGGACATGTCACCGGGCGAAGTCGTCAACCTGACGATGAAATGCCACGAGTTCATGTTCCACTGCCAATTGTCGTCCTCGATCGCGAACCGGACGTCGGACGGCATTCAGCAGCTGTTCCGCCAGCAATCGTGAGGCGCGCCCATCCGCTCGCCGCGCTCGGCGCGTTGCTGCTGCTCGCGGCGTGCGGGCGCGCGGAGCTGTACTCGAAGCTCACCGAGACGCAGGCCAACGAGATGGTCGCAGTGCTGCAAAGCGCCGGGATTGCCGCCGACAAGGAGGAGGCCGGCGAGAACCAGTGGAAGATCTCGACCGCCAAGGGCGATTTCCCGCGCGCGATCGAATTGCTCCACGCGCAAGGCTATCCGCGCGAGGAATTCCAGTCGCTTGGCACGCTCTTTCCAGAAAAAGGCGTGCTGTCCTCCCCCACCGAGGAACGCGCACGGCTGACCTTCGGGATGCAGCAGGAACTCCAGCAGACGATCACCCAGATCGACGGCGTGGTCGCCGCGCGCGTCCATCTCGCCTTGCCCGAGGCGCAGCCGCTGGCGGAAACACCGCCGCCCGCCTCGGCCTCGGTGTTCGTCAAATATCGCCCCGGCACCGCGATCGACCAGCAGATCGGCAAGATCAAGGCGCTGGTGGTCAACTCGGTCGAAGGGCTCACATACGATCACGTCACGGTCGAGACCTTCCCGGCCGAACCGATGCGGCTCGTCGCGCCGCAGCCCGCCGCCGGCGGCGTGTCGGGAACGGTGATCGGCGGCATCGTCGCGCTGCTGCTGCTCGTCGCGGCGCTGCTCGGCTATCCGGCGTTCCGGCGCTGGCACCAGCGGCGGCGCGCGATCGTCCCGCAGGCGCGACCATGAGCGCCGTCGCGCGCGCCGCGCTTGCCGCGCTCGGTCGCGACCTCGGCGGGGTCGCCGCGCCGCGCAAGCGCGCGCTCGCCGATCCGGCCGCGCTCGCGATCCGCTGGGAGGAACTCGCGCTCGTCCCCGGCTGGCTGCGCCAGGACGAGGCCGCACGCGACACGCTGGCCCGCCGTGTCGCCGCGCTGGCGCTGGCCGACGAACTCGCGCGCTCGATCGACGGCGCGTGGCTCGGCGCGCTGGCGGAGGTGGCGGGCAGCGCTGCGATCGACCATGCCATCGCGCACGCCGACACCGGGCTGCCGCAATGCGCGTGGGTCGCGGCGGACGCGCTCGCCCCGCTCGGCCATGCGATCCTGCGCCGTTCGCTCGCGCCCGGACTGCGCACGATCCTTCCGCCCGCGTCCGACACGCCTCTGGCGCTGACCGCCGGTGAAGCACGACAGCTGGTGGCCGCGGCATGAGCTACACCATCCTCGCCGCCGATCGCTTCGCGACCGTGCTCGCCGACGATCCGCTGGTCCCGGCCGCCGACATCGCCCCCTTGCGCGATGCGCTCGCGCTGCTCGCGCAGGCCCGCGACCTGCTCGACACCCGCGCCGCCGCGATCGACGCCGCCACCGCGCAGGGTCATGCCGAGGGTCATGCGGCCGGCTATCGCGAAGGCCGCACCGCAGGAGAAGCGGCGGGCGCTGCCTTGCTCGCCGAGATCGCCGCGCGCGATCGCGCCCGCGACGCCCGCCGCGCGCAGGAAATCGCGCGGCTCGCGCTCGAGGTCGTCCGGCGCATCGCGGGCGAGATCGGCCCTGCCGACACCGTCGCCGCGCTTGCCGCGCGCGCTGCCGCCGCCGTCGCCGCTCCCGCGGAGACCTTGGTCCGCGTCGCCCCCGCCGCGCTGGCCGCGACCGAGGCGCGGCTCGCCGGCGGCGCTAGCTTGCGCGTCGTCGCCGATGCGTCGCTCGACGCCACCGACTGCGTGATCGAAACCCCGCTTGGCCGCGCGCGGGCCGGGCTCGACGTGCAACTGGCGCGAATCGCCGCTGCCTGGGGGCTTGAGGGAACCGGCGATGCTGCGTGACGATGCCGCGCTGGTCGACCGGCTGATCGCCGGGCTGGACGGCGCGCGGACGCTCGACCGGCGCGGAAGGATCATCGAGATCCTCGGCACCACGCTGAAGGTCACCGGCCTCACCGCACGGATCGGCGAGGCGTGCGAGGTCGTCGAACCCGGCACCGGGCATGTCGTGCCGGTAGAGGTTGTCGGGATTGCGGGCACCGCAACCGTCCTCACCCCGCTTGGCGATGTGCGCGGGCTGTCGGTCGATGCCGAGGTGATCGTGCGCAGCGGCGACGACCGGGTCGCCTATGGCGACGCGTTGCTCGGCCGCGTGCTCGACGCGCGCGGTACCCCGATCGACGATCGCGGCCCCCTGCCCGCCACCCTTCCACGCCGCGCGCTCCATGCTCCCGCTCCCAACCCGATGCGCCGCCGGTTGATCGACGCGCCCCTGCCGACCGGCGTCCGCGCGATCGACACGCTGCTCACGCTGGGGCGCGGGCAGCGGATGGGGGTGTTCGCCGCGGCGGGCGGCGGCAAGTCGACCCTGCTCGGCTCGATCGCGCGCTTCGCCGCCGCCGACGTCATCGTCATCGCGCTGATCGGCGAGCGCGGGCGCGAGGTGCGCGAATTCATCGAGGATGCGCTTGGCGCGCAAGGGCTGGCGCGCTCGGTGATCGTCTGCGCCACCTCGGACCGCGCCGCGATGGAGCGCGTCCGCGCCGCCTATCAGGCGACCGCGATCGCGGAGGGCTTCCGCGCGCAGGGCCGCGACGTGCTGCTGCTCATGGACTCGGTCACCCGCTTCGCGCGCGCGCTGCGCGAGATCGGGCTGGCGGCAGGCGAACCTGCGGTGCGCCGCGGCTTCCCGCCCTCGGTCTTCGCCGAGCTGCCGCGCCTGTTCGAGCGCGCCGGTACCGACGAGACCGGCTCGATCACCGCGATCTACACCGTCCTGCTCGAGGATGAGGACGAAGGCGATCCGGTCGGCGAGGAAGTGCGCTCGATCCTCGATGGCCATATCCTGCTCTCGCGCAAGCTGGGCGCGGCGGGCCATTATCCCGCCATCGACATCCTCGGCAGCCTCTCCCGGCTGTTCCCGCGTCTCGCCACCCCCGATCACCGCGCCGCCGCCACGCGCGTCCGCGCGCTGCTTGCAAAATTTGCCGAGATCGAGTTCCTCGTACAGGTCGGCGAATACAAGCCCGGCACCGACCCACTCGCCGACCAGGCGATCGCCGCGCGACCTGAAATCGACGCGCTGCTCCGCCAGCCGCCCGACCGCGCCGAGCCGCTCGACGCCGGCCTGTTCCGCCTGCGGGCGATCGGCGGATGAGCCGCGCGGGTGACGAACGTCGACAGGCAACGCAATTGTTGCGACTGCGGCAGGTCCGCCTCCAGGCCGCCGCGCGCGCGCTGGCCGACGCGCGCACGCGGGCCGACGCCGCGCGGGAGGCGGCCGACCGCGCCGCCGACGACGCGACCGCCGCCGCGCGGGCGCAGGCCGAGGCGCACGCTGCGCTCGCCGCCGACCCCGCCGAGGCCGAACGACGCCTGGCGGTCCTCGACGCTGCCTTGTTCCGCAAATCGGTCACCGAACAGGCGAAAAACGCGGCCGACGCGGTCCGCAGCGCGCTATTTTCGGATGAGGTCGCGCACCGACGCGCCACGATCATCGCCCGCGCGCGCCACGATCTGCTCGCCGAGCGCGCCGCAACGCTCCGCCGCCGCGACCGCACGCGTACCGACGAGCGCCAGCACCTCGACCGCGAGGACACCAGGAGGTTCAAGTGACCGGCATCTCCGCGACCCGCACCACCCCCACGCGAGCCCCCGAGCCACAACAGCGTCCCGGACAGCCACCGCACGCCGACGATGTCCGCGCCATGAGCGACGCCTTCGCCCGCGCACGCGCCAAGACGCAACCGGACGGCACCGCTCCGCGCACCGCCACGGCCAAGATCGCCACCGGCAAGGACGCGGCGCGCCAAACCGCCAGCCCCCTTACTGGCGAAGCGCGCGAACGCACCGGCGCGCTGGCGACCGACGATCGCCACGGCATCCACCGCGACGAGGACCGCGACACCGGCGGCCAGTCGGGCGGCCAGTCCTTCGCCGGACAACTCGCCGCGCCCGTCGTCGGCGTCCCCACGATGCCCGCACCCCATGTCGATCCCGCCGCCTTCGCACAACTGCTCGCCGACCTGTGGACCCGCGAGAACGGCAAGGGATCGCGCGAGATTTCCGTCCGCTTCGGGAGCGACGCCTGGCCCGCGACCGGTGCGCGGCTCGTACGCAACGCCGCGGGAACGCTCGACATTTCGCTGGAGGTCGGCGGCGGCGACCCCAGTTATGCCGATCGCCTTCCCGGCTTGGCGCGGCACCTGAACGATGCCGGCATCGCGGTCGGCGCGCTGGCACTCGGCGGCCGAACCTAAGCGTTTCGATTAGAGCCAGCCCCGCCGCGACCGAGTATCGTCGCTCCCACGGTCAGGGAGGTGACAATGCAGATCGGCCAGGCGAATACGCTCAGTCCCGCGGTACGCGCGACCACGCCGATCCCGGCGCTTCAGCTGTCGTCGAACTGGGGAACGATCCCGCCGCTGGCCGGCGCGGCGGCACGGATGCTCGCCGGACCGGCCGCGGCGCCCTCGACGCAGGACCCTGCCGAGCTGCGCGCGCATGCCTTGCTCGCGCAGGACGTCTACAACGACACCGCCGCCCCGCCCGCCGGCTTTCGCGTCGCCAGCGAAGCGGAGCTGCACGACCTCAACCTCGACCCGTCCGTCCTGCAAGCCGGTGACTTCCGCGCGCGCGTCTATGCCGAGGGAAGCGGCGACGACACGCGCTACGTCATCGCAATGCGCGGCACGCGCTTCGAAAGCCTCGCCGACTGGACGACGAACGCACAACAGGCGTTCGGCGCCGACTCCGCGCATTATCGCTCCGCCCTCCTGATCGGCGAGCGCATCGGGCGCTCCGACCTGGCGGAGCAGGTGTCCTTCACCGGCCATTCTCTGGGCGGCGGGCTTGCCTCCGCCGCCGCGATCGCCGGTGGACGCCCCGCCGATACGTTCAACGCCTCCGGACTCCACGACGCGACGATCGAGCGTGGCGACGCGATCCGCGCCGCCAACGGCACCAGCACGACGGCATCGGTCCAGGCGTGGTACGTCGACGGCGAGATCCTATCGAGCATCCAGGACGGCGGCGACCGGGTGCTCGGCGGCGTGCTGGGCGGGATCCTGACCGGCGGTCCGGGCGGGGCGGCGGCCGGTGCGGTGCTGTTGGACCTCCCCGAGGCTTATGGTACGCGTCACGAAATGGACGCCGTGGCGCCGGAGGGATTGAATTGGTTCGAGCGAAATCTCAGCCCGATGCTGCCGATAAACCGGCACGGCATGGACTGGGTCTTGTCGAGCCTGCCGCGCTGAAGCATTTCGTCCTTCTGGCGGCGGCGCTCTCAGGCCTTGTGCCTGCATCGGCATGTTCGCGCGCCGCACCCACGGCGGCCCACGACTGCAAGGGGCCTGGCATGACCATGAAGCTCGACGAACGCCTGATCCTGAAGGCGGTAACGAACGGACAAGCGGGACGCGACATCGTCGCTGCGGTGTTCGCCGGCGACGCCGCCAAGGTGCGCGCGCTGGCGCAGCGCGACCCGGCGCTTCTGACGACCCACGTTCCCCCCGCCCGTTATCCCGACTTCCGCCCCGATGGCCAATGGGGCGACCTGCTGTCGATCGCGGTCGCGCGCTGCGACGCGACGATGCTCGACGCCTTGCTGGCGGCGGGCGCGGCACCGGACGGCGCAGTGCCGGGCCTGCCGCTGGACACGGCGGTCGGCACCCACGACCTGACGGCGATGCGGACGCTGTTGGCGGCCGGCGCGCGCCCGGACCCCAGCGGGCCGAATGCGCCATGGCCGTTGCGGACCGCCGCGCGCGTCGCCGATCCGGCCGCCGCCAAGCTGCTGATCGCCGCCAAGGCGCAGGTCGACCGCGTCGATGCGACCGGCAGCAGCGCGTTGCAGGACGCGGTCGACATGGATTCGATGCAAGTGGCCGAAGTGCTGGTCGAAGCGGGAGCGAATCCATGGGCTGTCGGTGCAGGCGGCGCCCTGCCGGCCTATGGTATCGGCCAGCTGCTGAAGCTGACGTCGCCCGAAGAAGAAGCCGCACGCGCACGGCTGGTGGCGAAGCTGCGCGCCAGCGGGGCGCCGTGGCCGGCGCCGGCTCCAGCCGAGGTGAAGGCGGCGATCCGGGAGCGTCGCTGGCCGCCCGCCGCCCTCGCGAAAGTGGGCGCCACGCCGCCGCCCGCTGCAGTTTTGGAAACGCTCGACGCGCGACGCTGAGCGCCTGACCGCGCTTCGAGCGCTTCGGTGCTGTCAGTCTGAAGCCACGTTAGGCAGGCTCAGCGAAAACCGCACGTACATCGGCGCCACCAGCCGGATCACCTCGGGCGAGGAGTTGAAGTAGCGGAACGGTGAGGCGGGCTTGCGCGGGCGAGGTATGACCCCGCCCTACTCCACCGTCCGCCGTTTACCAGCAGGTGCATTCGGTTCGACGGAGCCGTTCTCATCGGCCACGCTCCGAGCACTGAAAGAGCTTCGACGATGGAAGAGCAGCGATGCTCGTTCGCTACTGACCTCCCGGCATCTTCGTGCCGAGCAGCACGAGGTGGTCGCCCGTGATCCCGAACCAGTGTGGCACCCCCGCCGGGACGAGAAACACATCACCTGCCTTAAGCGATCGCGCCGTGCCGCCCTCGATGCGGTCGCCTTCGACCAGCCCTTCTCTACGCGGAACCGGCGAAATCAATTTGCCGCCCGACAGGAGAGTGCCCGCGCCTTCCAAAACGATGGCGTATTCGGCCTCCGTGGGATGAACGGCCGGCCTTCCCGGCGTCTTCCAAACCTCGATCGCCGCCACACGCGGACCATCTTGCACCAACGGCCGCCATGCGAACCCCTGCCCCGGCTTCATCTCCGCGAGCATCGATGCGAGCTGCTCACGGACTGCCGGGCCGCTGGCGAAATCGCCTGCTGCGTCTGAGCCCTTTTCGACTTTCGACTGAGCCACAGCGGCGGTGGACACCACGGCTCCAGCACATGACGAGAGCAGTAGTGCCGCCACGATCTTGCTGCCGATTATCTGCATGTGCGCCTCGATCTTGAAGGTACCCATGCTCGCACCAGCGGATGCCAACCGCAACGAAAGTGTTTGCGATCGCTCGTTTTTCTGACAATCGGCTGCCATTCGATTGAGGTAGATCCACAATCGGAGGGCGAAGAGGAGAGACTCATGCGAGCAGCGCTGATTGCGGCAGCAATGATCACGGCAGGGCCAAGCGCCCTCCATGCTGCAACGCCGCCTTCGCAACCAGTCACAGCACGCACATCGTCACAGCTTCAAGGTCCGTTCGAACTGCACTCGCGCGTCTATCCCGGCACAGTGCGGCGCTACTGGGTGTACGTTCCAGCAGACTACGACCCTGCTCGACCGCCGAACCTCCTGATCTTCCAAGATGGGCAACGTGCGGTAAACCCGAGCGGTTCACTCCGGCTTCCAGCAGTGCTCGACGACTTGATTGGTCGACACGACATACCGTCAACGCTGGGCATCTTCGTCACACCCGGCCATCGAGCTGCCCACTATCCCGACGATCTTGGAATGAACAATCCCGATCACCGCGTGGAAGAGTACGATTCGATTTCCGATGACTATGCACGATTGACCCTGAACGAATTGCTGCCGGCCGTCGCGACGCGATGGCGCTTCACGAGCGATCCGAGACGGCGTGCGATCGGCGGCACTTCGAGCGGCGCGATCGCGGCCTGGACCGTCGCATGGCGGCATCCCAATGCGTTTGGGAACGTCCTTAGCTTCATCGGCAGCTACACATCGATCGGGCTGAAGTTGGGGGCAAACGGCACGCCGGTCGCTTATGGAGGCGACACATACCCCGCCTTGATCCGAAAATCGCCGATCAAGCCGCTGCGTATCTTTCTTCAGGACGGTCGCAACGACCTCGACAATGAACACGGCAACTGGTTTTTGGCGAACCAGCAGATGCTCAAAGCGCTCGAATGGGCGAATGCGCACGCCGCCTCGGACGAAAAAACGGACGCTCGCTACGAGATCAATCACGTTTGGACTGACGGTGTGCACTCAGACGCAGACGCAGGTGCATTGCTGCCGGCTGCGGTTCGCTGGATCTGGCGCGGACAGCGCTAGCGTCAAATGTCGTCGCCACGATCTCATGCGACGACCGCTTATGGAGCGATGGTCAACAACAACGCCTATCTGACCACCACCGGACAGTCGATGTGGTCTGCCTACTGCCGTTCATCGACGTTTGCTTATCTCGGAAGCCGAACCTCCCGCACGCGTTAACCAGCCGTTGAGATTTCTCCGGCAGAGATTTCGCGGGGGAGTTCAGAAACTTGCGCGCATACCGGTTCAAATTGGCCACGCACATGCGCTGGAACTTCGTGGGGCTGGTGGCCTTGCCAGTCGCATTGCTGGCACTTGGCCTGACCGGCACGGTCTTCTACGCGCTACATGCTGCGGCAAGGCAGGCGGATCTGGTCTCAGCGACGCGACAGGATCATGAGGCGCGACTTGCGGTTGATGACTTGTTGGACGAGCTGGCGCAGAGCCAGGCCGGAGTTGCGATCTGGAGCCCGTTGCTACGCGAACTCTACAAGCCGCAGCCGAACTGGGATTGGGTCGACATCAACGCTGGAACGTGGCTGAACTACGTTTTTGCCCATGATGTCGACATCATCCTTTCACCGAATGATTCACCGGTTTACATGATGCAAGATGGCGTGCGTTCGACGTCGCTCGACCGCGCGGCTGGCATCTATACACATGCCGCGGCACCGCTGATCAACGCCGTCCGTGAGCGAACGCGGCGCGCGCCGAACCGGCATGAGCGGCTACCCGGCCGACCGATCGCATATCAGGCGACGGTCCGCACCTCACCCAGCGCGATCCACGCCACCAGCACGATGCCGGTGGATGGCCGCCCGGCCGCGGTCAGCGTGATGCGGATCATCCCCGACGGCAGTGACGGCGGCGCGCCGCCAGGAGCAGCGCCGCTGTTGCTGAGTGTCCGGTATCTTGACCATTCATTCGTGCAACGGCTGGCGTCGGTTCAACTGCTGGCCGGCGCGCGCGCTACGATAGGTGGATTGCGACCGTCGGAGCACGGCGTCACGCTCACCAACGAGGATGGCAGATCGTTCGGCACGCTCGCTTGGCGTCCGGATCGACCCGGGCAGACGGTGTGGAAGGCGATGGTACCGACGGCCGCGGCCGTGCTTGCCGGGTTGCTGGCCACTGTCGCCGCACTGCTCGTCGGCGTTGGGCACTTGCTGCGAAAGGATGCCGCCTCGCTCGAACAGCTGCAGGTTGCAAACCTTGAGCTGCAGGCCAAAGAAGCACAGGCGCATCGCTTGGCTTATCACGACACGCTGACCGGGCTTGCGAACCGCGCGCGGCTGATCACCGTACTCGACGACATGCTCGGCACCGGCGCCGTCGAAAGCGTGAGCGCGGTGCTGCTCATCGACCTGGACCGCTTCAAGCAGGTGAATGACACGCTGGGTCACTTGGGCGGTGATCACCTCATCCGGCAGGTGGCGATGCGGCTCGAGGCGCTGGTACTTCCGGGCGATTTGGTCGCGCGGCTTGGCGGCGATGAATTCGCCGTTTTGCTGAGTACCCGCGCAAACGAGTCCGCGATCGAAGCGGTCGCCGCCGCCATGGTGTCCGCCATCCAGGAGCCGTTCGTGGTGCTGGGCACAAACGTACATGTAGGCGCCAGTATCGGCATCGCATGCTTCCGTGACGGACGAGGTGACCGTACCGAACTGATGCGGACCGCCGATATCGCCATGTATCGCGCCAAGGCGGAGGGGCGGAACGGCTACCGCTTCTTCGCCGCGGACATGGACGAGAGCGTGAAGCTGCGCCGAGAGATTGAGGAGGATCTACGCGCGGCGATCGAGCGCGACGATGAGCTGCTCGTACACTATCAACCCCAGATGGATGGAAGCGGCACGAGCGTGATAGGGGTGGAAGCGTTGCTCCGGTGGCGTCACCCGCGGCGCGGCGCCCTGGCTCCGGCCGCCTTCGTCAGCGTCGCCGAAGAAAGCGGCCTGATCGGTGCGCTGACCCGCCGCGTGCTGCGGGATGCGTGCGGAGTGGCGGTGGCCTGGCCCGGTCTCTCGGTCGCGGTCAACATCTCACCGGTGCAGTTCCGCTCGCGCACGCTGGCTGCCGAGTTGATCGCGATCGTACGCGAAACCGGAGCGCGCGCGCAACAGATCGAGTTGGAGGTGACCGAAAACGTCCTCTTGGACAACGACGAAGTAGTGCGTACGACATTGAGCGCGCTACGCCGCGCAGGCTTTCGCATTGCGCTCGACGATTTCGGCACGGGATATTCAAGCCTAAGCTACCTGAGCAAGTTTGAAGTCGACAAAATCAAGATTGATCGCAGTTTCATACATCGGTTGGGGGAGGCGGATGACGCGGCGGCGATCATCCACGCCGTTGTGCGGCTGGGGCACGCGATGGGGCTTCTGGTTACCGCCGAGGGAGTGGAAACTGGATTGCAGCGCGCGTTTTTGGAGCACGCCGGCTGCAACGAGCTACAAGGATTTCTTTTTTCGGAAGCGGTGCCCGCCGCGGCGCTGCGGCCGTTGCTGGGGCGACTTGAGCAAGCCGCCTAGGAGCGTTTCGTCTCTCCGTCGGGCTAAGCCACTTAGACCCCCAGCACGAAGCCGCTGCGCGGCAGTGGTGGCGGCGGTGAGGTAGCGCGTCTGCGCTGAGGTTTGGCCGCGATCCGCACAATACCCCCCACGAACCGCCTTCCGGAAACCGTCAGGTTGGAAGACCCCGCCGCGGCCGATCAGGTACCGGCGGCGCACCGTGATTTGGCACTCCCGCCAAACCGCGCTGTTGCGCCTGAATCTCCTCCTCCCTCACTATCCGGCCGCTTTCCTCGTCGCTCACTACCGTACGCGCTCCACCTCTCGGATCAACGCGACGGCCCGTTCGCGTCGGCGGCTATCGCTGCGCGCGTTCCAGGCAACACCCGCGGCGACCCGGTGGGCGCCGCGCTCGCTGCACGCCCCAACCGCCGCCGGCCAGTTCGGTCAAGCGATCAAGCGTAATCATCGCGCTGGGCGGCAGAAGCTGGCCCGAGACCTCTTAGTCGACCCGGGCAGCAAGCCGCTCAACGATGAAGTCGACGAACACCCGCACCCGTGCCGGCGTCGTCGAGCCGCCGACGAACAGCGCATGGAGCGGCTCGCGGTCCTGCGGGTTGAACGCTTCCAGCAGCGGCACCAGTGCACCGCTGGCGAGGTCCTCCTCCACCGCGAACCGGCCGACCCGCGCAATGCCGACGCCCGCGCGGGCCAACTGCGCCAGCGATTCGCCGTTGTTCGCCTCGATCGATCCCGTCACCGCCAGCGCGCGGTCGCGCCCGTCCTCGCGGAACGGCCAGCCGGGCTCGGCGCGGCGGAAGTTAAAGCTCAGGCAGTTGTGGCCGAGTAGGTCGTCGGGCACCTGCGGCGTGCCGTGTCGCGCGAGATAGCCGGGCGAGGCGACCACCACCCGTCCCGTCTCCCCCAGCTTGCGCGCAGTGAGCGGACTGTCGGCGAGCTGGCCGAAGCGCACCGCGACGTCGGCCTGCCCGCCCAGCACATCGACGATCCGGTCCGACAGGTTCAGGTCGACGACGATGCCGGGATAGCGCGCGGTGAAGTCGCCGAGCAGCGGCACGACATAGAGCCGTCCATGCGCCAGCGAGGCAGTCACCCGCAGTCGCCCCCGCGGGCTCGCCTGATCGGCGATGGCATCCTCGACTTCGGCCATGTCGGCGAGGATGCGGCGGGCGGCGCGCAGATAGGCCTGCCCTTCGGCGGTCAGCGCCAATGCCCGCGTCGTGCGGACCAGCAGCCGTACGCCCAGCCGCGCCTCGATCCGCGCGACGATCCGGCTGACCGCCGATGGCGTCAGTCCCAAGCTGCGTGCGGCAGCGGACAGGCTGCCCTGTGCCGCGACAGCAGCGAACACCGCCATCTCGCCCGATCTTCCGGTAACGTCCATCTGTGATTCCCAGGCACAAGAGCTGGTCCCATTCTGCGGCTACACGAGACGCACGCAAGTCATCATCTCACCGGTCGCAACAACGAAAGGCGGGCGCCATGCGTCTTCATCCACCCCTTCTGGCGCTGGCGATCGGCGCGTTCGGCATCGGCGTGACCGAGTTCGCACCGATGGGCATGCTGCCGGACATCGCCGGCGACCTCGGCGTGTCGATCCCCGCCGCCGGCCTGCTGGTCAGCGCCTATGCAATGGGCGTGCTGATCGGCGCGCCGCTGATGACGCTGACCACCGGCCGGATCGACCGGCGGACGCTGCTGATCGCGCTGATGGGCATCTTCACGCTCGGCAACGCGCTTTCGGCGCTGGCCGACGGATACTGGATGCTGATGGCGGCGCGCGTTGTCACCTCGTTCAACCACGGCGCCTTCTTCGGCGTCGGATCGGTGGTGGCGGCCGGGCTGGTGCCTGCGGATAAACGCGCCGGGGCCGTCGCGGCAATGTTCACCGGCCTGACGGTCGCGACGATTGGCGGCGTGCCGCTCGCGACCTGGGCGAGCGAGGTGCTCGGCTGGCGCACCGCCTTCGCCGGGATTGCGGGCGTGGGCGCGGTCGCGATGCTGTCGCTTCGCCTCGCGCTGCCAGCGCTGCCGCCGACCGAGGGCGGCGACATGCGGGCAGAACTGCGCGTGCTAAAGCGCGGGCCAGTGCTGATGGCGCTGGCGCTTACCACGATCGGCTTCGGCGGCGTGTTCACCGTCTTCACCTATATCGTCCCGATCCTGCGCGACGTGACGCATGGCTCCACCGGCTATGTCACCGCGATGCTGATGCTGTTCGGCGTCGGTGCGACGATCGGCAATGCGTTGGGCGGGCGGCTCGCCGACCGTTCGGTGGACCGGGCACTGACGCTGATGCTGGTGGCGCTGGCCGTCACGCTGCTGGCCTTCACCGTACTGATGCAATGGCCCGTCACCGCTGCCGCCGCGATCCTGATCTGGGGCATCGCCAGCTTCGCCATCGTGCCGCCCTTGCAGATGCGGGTGATGGATGCCGCGGCCGACGCGCCGAACCTCGCCTCCGCGATGAACATCGGTGCGTTCAACCTCGGCAACGCGATCGGCGCGGCGTTGGGTGGCGGGGTGATCGGCGCCGGACTAGGCCTGCCCGTCGTATCGCTGGCAGGCGCCGCGATGGCGGTCGTCGCGCTGGCGATGCTGCTGGCGTTCCGGCGTCAGCCCCGCGCCGCTGCCTGCCCGGTCTGAAAGCTGTCCTGCGCCCGCCCCGCAGGGAGGCGCAGGCCAGCGGGTCACCCGCCGGTTCCGACCGGACGAAGGATCTTCCGCATCCGGATCAACGGCACGACAATGCCATCCACATTCGCGTCGGCGCGTTCGAGCGGGCGATAGCCGGACGCGGCGTAGAGCCGCTCGCCGCTGGCCGTGCTCATCAGTTCACCGGCCGTGAAGCCCGCCTCCGCGGCGGCCTGCTCGCACCGGTCGAGCACCATGCGCCCGATCCCGCGCCGGACATGATCGGGGTGGGTGTACATCGCGCGGATACGGGCGGCGTCGCGGGACGGGTCGAGCTGTGCGGGGTCGCGCAGTCCGGCGCTGTGATCGCCGCCATAGAGCGTGGCGCGCCGGCTCCATCCGCCACAGCCGACTGCCACGCCGTCTTCCTCGACGATGAAATAGGTGCCGTCGCGCACCAATTGCGTATCCAGCCCCATCACGGCGCGGCTCGCGACGATTTGAGCGGGTGTCAGCACTGCCGCCTGACCGCGCTCGATCGCCAGGGTCGTCAAGTCGCGCAGCGCGTCCAGATCGTCTTCCACAGCCCGGCGGATCGTCAGGGCATCGCTCATGCCACCAGCTCCAGCCGCCACGTCTCTCCCTGGAGCGGCACGCCGAACCGGTCGTGCATCGCCATCTCCACACAGCGGAAGCCCTGCGCGGCATAGATGCGGCGAGCGGACTGCAGCACGCTATGCGTCCACAACGTCAGCGCCGTGTAGCCGGCCTCGCGCGCGAACCCGACGCATCGCGCGACCAGCGCCTCCCCGATCCCGCGCCGCCGCGCGAAGAATTCGACGTGGAGCAGGCGCAGGCGGGCGAGACCGTCACCCTCGTCGGTCACGAACACGGCGCCGGCCATCACGCCGTCGATCTCCGCGACCCAGCATTGCTCGCGGGCGGGATCGAAGTCGCGCAGGAAGGCTGCGGTCACTGCGCCCTCGATCACCTCAAGCTCGCGCCCCCAGCCATGGCTTTCGGCGTAGAGGACCGATTGCCGGGCAGCGATCAGCGCCGGCTCGCCTGTCCGGAACGGCCGGATGTGGAACGGTCCGCCCGACGCCGGGTCAAGCAACAGGCGGGCGCGGGTCAGCGCTTCGACGAGGTCGCGCCGGCTCGTACCCGTTACCTCGTCCAGAAGATCGCTGACGGCAGCACGCTGGCGTTCGTCGATGATCGCGAAGGCGTCGCGTCCAGTCTCGGTCAGCCGCAGGTCCCGGGCGCGCGCATCATCCGCCCGCACCACGCGAACGACCCAGCCGCGCGCCTGGAACCGTGCGATCATACGGCTGAGATACCCCGCGTCCATGCCCAGCACATCCTGCAACACGCTGGCCGTGACGGGCTCGCGTGTCGCGATCTCGAACAGCAGCCGCGCTTCGAGCAGGCTCGCATCGGTGCCGAGGAAGTGCGCATCCAGCGCGCCGATCGTCTGCGTGTAGAAGCGGTTGAACCGGCGGACCGCGGTGACGTCTGCGTCTTCCATGGCCGGCAAGCTGGGCCCGATTAGTTGACGGAGTCAAGTATCAGGGTAGCGCTGGCTCCGGCACGAGCTGCTCGCGGATCGCTGCGGCATCCCTGCCCGGCGGTGCGCCGAACAGGCGGCGATAGTCGCGGCTGAACTGCGACAGGCTCTCATAGCCGATCGCGAAGCCGACGCGGGCGACCTCCTCGGCAGCGATCAGCCGGCGGCGGGCTTCCTGCAGGCGGACCTGCTTCTGGAACTGCACCGGCGTCATGGTCGTCACCGCCTTGAAGTGGCGGTGGAAGCCGGGGACACTCATGCCGGCCAGCGCCGCCAGATCGGCCACACGCAAGGTCTCGGCATAATGGTCGCGGATGTGGGCGGTGGCGCGGCCGATCCTGGCGGCGTGAGTGTCGGCAAGCCCGATCTGGCGCAGCGCCGGCCCCAGCGCACCGCCCAGCAGCCGCCACACGATCTCGCGCCGGACCAACGGCGCGAGCACCAGCGCGTCGCGCGGGGCATCGAGCAGGTCGAGTAGCCGCCTGAGAGGATCGCACAGCGCGGGGTCGTGGTTGGCAGTCGAGAGGGCGGCAAAAGCCGGCGCGTCCACTAGTGCCCCGGCCTGGTCGGCCAGCAGTTCGGTGACCACGGCAGGATCGATCGCCAGCGACAGCGCGAGATAGGGCACCTGCGCGCTCGCCTGCGTGATCCGCGCCGTCACCGGCAGGTCGACCGAGGCGAGCAGGCACTGACCGGCGGCGTAGCGATAGGGCGTCTCGCCCACAATCGTCGTCTTGGCGCCCTGCACGACGAGGCAGAAGGACGGGCGATAGACCGAGCGGATGATGCCGCTCGGCGTCTCCGCGCGGGTGAGCAGCAACCCGTCGATCGGCGTCTCGCGGCCATGCGCGAACCAGTGGCGCTCGATCAGCGGGGCAAGGTCGGTCAGCGTCGTCATCGGTTGCAAGCTAGCGCGTGACCCGCACCGATGCACGGGCCTGTCGGTCACGTTGATAGGATCGGGCAGGACATTGATCGGATCGGCGTCGCGAAGCCGCGCGTTCGGCGCCTATCTCCCCCTGCATCCGATCCCATCAGGAGAACGATCCATGCGTATGCGCCAGCTTGGCCACAGCGGCCTCTTCGTGTCCGAACTCTGCCTCGGCACGATGACCTTCGGTGGCAGCGAGGGCATGTGGGGCCAGATCGGGCAGCTCCGGCAGGAGGAGGCCGACGCGCTGGTGAAGACCGCGCTCGACGCCGGCATCAACTTCATCGACACCGCCAATGTCTATGCGGGCGGCGAGAGCGAGCGCATCCTGGGCCAGTCGCTGAAGAACCTTGGCGTCGCCCGCGACGATGTCGTGGTCGCGACCAAGGTGCTGGGGCCGATGGGCGACGGCCCCAACGCGCGCGGCGCCTCGCGTTCGCACATCATCAGCCAGTGCAAGCAGAGCCTCCAACGGCTCGGCCTTGACCATATCGATCTCTACCAGATCCACGGCTTCGACCCCGCGACGCCGATCGAGGAGACGCTGGAGGCGCTCGATACGCTCGTCCGCCACGGCCATGTCCGCTACCTCGGCCTGTCCAACTGGGCGGCGTGGCAGGTGGTGAAGGCGGTCGGTATCGCCAAGGCACGCCGGCTGGCACCGATCCTGTCGCTCCAAGCCTATTACACGCTGGTCGGTCGCGATCTGGAACGCGAGATCGTGCCGATGCTCCGGTCCGAGAAGATCGGGCTGATGGTGTGGAGCCCGCTCGCCGGCGGCTACCTGTCGGGTAAGTATGACGATGAGGGCAAGGCGGCGGACGGACGGCGTGCGACCTTCGACTTCCCGCCGGTCGACCGCACCCGCGGCTCCGCGGCGCTGGCGGAGATGCGGCGCAGCGCCGCGGCGAAGGGCTGCACCGTCGCACAGGTGGCGCTCGCCTGGCTGCTCCATCAGCCGGTGGTCACAAGCGTGATCGTCGGGGCGAAGCGGGTCGACCAGCTCACCGACAATATCGCCGCGACCCAAGTGTCGCTTGATGCCGACGATCTCGCCGCGCTGGACGCGGTGACGAAGCTGCCGGCGGAATATCCCGGCTGGATGCTCGAACGGCAAGGCGGCTATCGCGCGTGAGCAACTGCTGGAGTAACGGGTTGGTGCTTTCACCATGCGCGACCACCGTGGCTCCAGCGCGACAAGCGGGCCGCAGGCGTCAGTCATGCCGGATGCCAAGCCCGCCAGCCCGCCGATCTCACGACAGTAGCCTTGATGAAAAGCGTGCCACCGATCGATCATCGTCCCCTTGCCATTTTGAGCACCCTTTTGCACGCCTCGCTGTGCAACTCCGCTATTTTCAAGCGCCCGCGTATGATCCGAGCGCGTGGCGAGGCGCCGTCCGTCTCCGGCAACCGGGGCCGTGCACCAGCATCGCTTTGATCTTCCCCCGATGACGCGGAATTGCGCCGGAAATATTGGCCCGCATACGATGCGGCGGCTGTCCGTCATCAATATTCGACGTCTCCGCACCGCCGCGACGGTTACGTTCGCGTCGGCGGCTATCGCTGCGCGCGTTCCAGGAACGCGGACAGGCGATCGTCGTCGCTCATCGCGACGTTAAACCGCATGTGGTCGCGCCAGCGACCGCTGGTGCTGAACACCGGGCCGGGCGCCAGCACGATGCCGTCGGCGATGGCGCGGCGGGCGAGGTCGACGGCATCGACGCCGTCCGGCAGCCGTGCCCAGAGAAAGATGCCCGCCGCCGGCTCGATCCACGGCTCGATGCCGACTGCGCGCAGCCGCTGGCTCACCCGCGCCGTGGCACGCGCGAGCCGGGCGCGGACGCCCTCGACATGGCGGCGATAGCTGCCGTCGGTCAGCACCGCATGGAGCAGGCTGGCCGTCAGCGGGCTGCCCGCCATCGATGTGGCGATGCGCAGGTCGGCGAGCGCCGCGATCCAGTCGGGCCGCGCGGCGATATGCCCGCAGCGCACCGCCGCCGACAGCGACTTGGAGAAGCTGCCGATCCGGATCGTCCGGTCGAGGCCATCGAATGCCGCCAGACGCGGCGACGCCGCATGCTCGAAATCGGCGAAGATGTCGTCCTCGACGATGGCCATGTCGTGCGCCTCGGCGATCTTCAGCAGGCGGTGCGCGGTCGGTGCGCCGAGCGCGGCGCCGGTCGGGTTGTGGATGCCGGAGTTGGTCAGATAGAACCGGGGGCGATGCACCGCGGCGGCCTTGGCGAAGGCGGCGACATCGGGTCCCGTCGGCGTCATCGGCACGCCGATCACCTCGGCCCGGTGCGCCCGCAGCAGCGCGAGGAAATTGAAGTAGCAGGGATCGTCCACCAGCACCGCGTCACCCGGTTGCAGCAGGAAGCGACAGACGAGATCGAGCGCATGGGTGCCGCTGTCGGTCAGCAGGATCTGGTCGGGACCGACCTCGACGCCCTGATTCGCCATCCGCCGCGCCAAGAGCACACGGAGCGGCAGCGAGCCGCGTGGCGAGGCATAGCCGGCCAGCGCCCCGTCGCCGCCGGCCCGCGCGGCGCCGCGCATCGCCTTGCGCAACGCGTCGCTCGCCAGCCAGTCGTCGGGCAGCCAGCCGCATCCCGGCATCAGGTCATGCCGTTGCTCGCTCAGCGACTGTCGCAGCATCCACAACGGATCGACCTCGCGCTCCTGCGGGGCGCCGAGCCGGTCAAGCGCCAGCGGCGCGAGCGGTGCGGCGACATAGAAGCCCTATCCGGGTCGCGACCGGATCACCCCCTCGGCAGCGAGCCGGTCATAGGCGTCGACCACCGTCGAGCGCGCGACGTTGCTCGTCTCCGCCATCGCGCGGATCGACGGGAGCCGCGCCCCCGGCGTCAACGCCCGCGCCTCGATGCGGTCGCGGATCGTGCGCACCACCATGCCGGTGCGGGTCTCGTCGGGTTGGATACCCATCGTGCTGCTGTTTCCACCAATACGGTTCGGCACGATCGTATCGGTCCGTACCTGTTCGCACCAGCCGGCGCGGGGTAGCAGGCGTCACCATCCGCAGGAGAACCGAGACCGTGACCCGCCCCTTCCGCCTCGTCGACGTGTTCGGCACCGATCCGCTGACCGGCAATCCGCTGGCGGTCATCGCCGACGCCGAAGGTTTGTCGTCGCAGGAGATGCAGGCGATCGCCGGTTGGCTGAACTTTTCGGAGACGACCTTCCTGTTGCCGCCGACCGATCCGGCGGCGGACTATCGGGTCCGGATCTTCACCATGGCCCACGAATTGCCCTTCGCCGGTCACCCGACGCTGGGCAGCGCGCATGCTTGGCTGGAAGCCGGCGGGAAGCCTAAGCAGGAGGGCGTGATCGTGCAGGAATGCGGGGTCGGGCTGGTGACGATCCGGCGCGACGACGACCGGCTCGCCTTCGCCGCGCCGCCGTTGCTCCGCGGCGGCGCGCCGACCGAGGCGGAGATTGCCGAGGTGGCGACGTTGCTGCGCATCGACCGGACGGCGATCGTCGACGCGGCCTGGGCCGATAACGGCCCGGGCTGGATCGCGGTCCTGCTGGAGTCGGCCGAGGCGGTGCTGGCGGTCGATCCGGCGCGGCATCATCACGGACACATCGACATCGGCATCGTCGGGCCGCACGCCCCCGGCGGCGAGGTCGCGTTTGAGCTGCGCGCGATCTTCAGCGACGCGCATGGCGGGCTGATCGAGGACCCGGTCACCGGCAGCCTCAACGCCTCGGTCGGCCAGTGGCTGTTCGCCAGCGGCCGCGCGAGCGGCAGCTACGTCGCCGCGCAAGGTACCCGGCTGGGCCGCACCGGGCGCATCCACGTCTCGCAGGACGACACCGGACAGATATGGGTCGCCGGCACGACGCGGACCTTGTTCAGCGGTTCGGTGCACGGCTGATGCAGGTTGCGATCCTCAGCTTCGACGGCTTCAACGAGCTCGATTCCTTCGTTGCCGCCGCGATCCTCAACCGGCTGCGGCCGCACGGCTGGACCGCGCACATCACTGCGCCCACCGAGACGGTGACGTCGCTGAACGGCGTCATCGTCCACCGGCAACGGCCCCTCGAATGGGTCGAGCAGGCGGACGCGGTGCTGATCGGCAGCGGCTATCGCACCCGCGAGATCGCCGCCGACCCCGCACTACTGGCGCAGCTGCGCCTCGATCCGGCACGCCAGCTGATCGCGGCGCAATGTTCGGGCACGCTGCTGCTGGCGAAGCTGGGGCTGATCGGCGACCTGCCCGCGTGCACCGATCTCATCAGCAAGCCGTGGGTCGTCGAGGCGGGCGTCAGCGTCATCGACGCCCCCTTCGCCGCGCACGGCAACGTCGCCACCGCCGGCGGCTGCCTTGCGGCGCCGTACCTCGCTGCCTGGATGATCGCGCGCGGCGGCTCGCCCGACCTCGCCCGCGAGGCGCTGCACTATGTCGCGCCGGTCGGTGAGAAGGACCGGTTCGTGGACCACGCCCTGTCCGTGATCGGCGGCGCGTTCGCTCACGCCTGAAAAGCGGGTCGATCGGGCCGGATGAGCGCCCCGATGCGAACATCCGACAGGCCGAGCCATGTCGCCATCCGCTCCAGCTCGGCCTGCAGGCGCGGCAGCGTGTCGTCGGGCGCCCCCGGCTCGAGCGTGACGCGACGCGCCAGCAGCACGCCCGCTTGCCGATCCGCCTTGAGGTCGACCCGCGCGACCAGCGCCTCGTCCAGCAGGAAGGGGAGCACGTAATAGCCGTGCGTGCGCCGGTCCTGCGGCACGTAGATCTCGATGCGGTAGCGGATGCCGAACAGCCGCTCGGTGCGGCCGCGTTCCCAGATCAGCGGATCGAACGGCGCCAGCAAAGCCGCCCCGTGCACCCGCCGCGGCGGCGAAGCGTCACGATGCCGCCACGCCTTCTGGCTACAGCCTTCGACGCGGACCGGGACGAGCACCCCATCCTCTGCCAGATCGGCGATGGCATGATCGGCCTCGTCGGGCTTCAACCGGTAGTAATCGCGCAGGTCGGCCGCGGTCGCGACACCCAGCGCCCGTGCGCTACGCTCGATCAGGGCGCGCTGCGCCTCGGCAGCGGAGGGCGTGGGCATGGCGAAGACGGCGGGCGGCAGGACACGCTCGGGAAGGTCGTACACCCGCGCGAAGCTGCCCCGCCGCGTCGCGGTCGTGATCCGGCCCGACCAGAACAGCCATTCCAGCGCGTGCTTGACGTCGCTCCACTCCCACCATCCGCTGCGGCTCGACCCGTTCTCGAACTCGGCGGCGGTCAGCGGTCCCTCGGCGGCGATGCGCGCGAGCACCGCGTCCGCCTCGCCGCGGCGCTCGGCGGCGAAGCGGCGAAGCGCGCGATAGCCGATCTCGCCCCGCTCGGCGCGCGCCATCCGCCATCGCAGCAGCGGATGAAGGTCGAGCGGCAGCAACGACGCCTCATGCGCCCAATATTCGAAGAACCGGCGCTCCCGCGTCCGCCCCCAGGCGGCGCCTTCGAGCAGCGAGCGATCATAGTCGCCGAGACGTGAGAACGCCGGCAGGTAATGCGCTCGCGCAAGGACGTTGACGCTGTCGATCTGGAACAGACCGGTGCGATCGGCCACCCTGCGAAGGTGCGCCGCCGTGACCCGTGAAGGCCGTGGCTGTCCGAAGCCCTGGGCCTTGAGCGCCATGCGCCGCGCATCGGCCAGCGAGATGGTCATGGGTCGCTGCCCGTCGCGGTCGGGCACTGCCGTCAAACGTGGTGGCATCGACCCGTCACGTCTTCGCCCGCAAGGTGAAGCGGGTGATCTCCGATGGCACCCCGAGGCGAAGCGCGAAGCCCGGCCACAGGCCGGTGCCGTTGCTGACGTAAAGAGTCATGCCGCCGACCTGATAGCGGCCCGCGACGAAGCCGGCGTTGGCGCGGGCGACGAGCCGATCCAGACCGACGATCATGCCGCCATGGGTGTGACCGGACAATTGGAGCGCTACGCCCTTCGCCGCAGCGTCCCGTGCCCGCCGCGGCTGATGATCGAGGAGGACGATCGGTGCCCCGGCCGGCGCACCGCGCAGCGCCAGCCCCACGTCCGGGGCCGCCTCGCCGACGCTCGGCGCGGACAGATCGGTCACGCCGGCCACGACCAGCGCCGCGTCGCCGCGCCGGATGACGGTGTGGGCATTCGGCAGCATCCGGACACCGAGCGACGCCAGGTGCCGCATCCACGCGCCATAGTGGAAGAAATATTCGTGATTGCCCGGTATGGCCCAGACGCCGTCGGGAGCTTCAAGCGCCCGAAGCGGCTCTACATCCTTGCGCCGCATGTCGACCGAGCCGTCGATGAAGTCGCCCGTGACGACGATCACGTCGCTGCCCGCCGCATTGGCGCGCGTCACGACCGCGCTGGCCCAGGCGGCCGGGAACAGCTTGCTGATATGAAGATCGGTCAGTTGAAGGATGCGATATCCCTCGAACTGCGGCGGCAGACCCGCGATCGCCACCTCGACGTCCCTGATCGGCGGAACCCGCACCGCATGGACGACCGCGATCGCACTGGCGAGCGCCGCCAGACCGACCGCCCCATACCGCGCTGCATCCGGCAGCCCGGCGCGCTGCCACCGGACGACAGTTGTCGCCAGCAGGCCGAGATCGAGCACGATCTGGAGGAGCATGAGCAGCACCAGCGCGCCGAATGCCCAGTTGAAGAGGATTACCACCGGGCGCGGGAACTCGGGTGCGAAGACCGACCCCGACGATAGCCGGCTCCAGAGGTGATATTGCGAGACGCCGAGCAGGAGCACCGCCACGACGACCTTGCTCCACAATGGCAGCGTCAGCGGCCAGAGCGTGCGCGACGCGACGTAGATTGCCGGAACGAGGAAGACGAGGAAGATGATCGGCATCCTTCATGGAGCATCGGCAAGCAGGCTGCCGGCAGCCGCAACGCTTTAGCGCCGCTCGTCGCGCGAGGCGACCGGCGATTGCGAACGCCGGATACCGGGCGTCGATGTCCGGTTCACTCGGCGACCTCGACGATGGAGTCCTGCCAGCCACGGTGCCTGGCGGCCCGTCCGTTCAGCGTCTTCTTGCTCGCCGCCGCGCGGGCGGAGGTGGCGTAATCCTTGGGCACCTCGGTATTTCCGTCGTCGCCGGTCTCAATCGTCGCCGGGAAGGCCGATCCTGTAGGGTCCCGATCGCGTCGGCAGCCGCTGCCCCTTCCAACTCAGCCGCACTACCCCCTCGCGGACCAGCCGGTCGATCGCCGCGTGGACGATCGGCATCGCACCGCGCCAATCCTCCGGGGACAAGGCGCGCGCCACCTCGCTCGGACAGATCGTCGCGCCTGCCGCACGGCGCGCGAGTAGGTCCAGTGTCGCCGCGCGCGCATCGCTCATCCGCGTCACGTCGCCCCCGCACGCCCCCCGGTCAAGCCGCAGGCGGTTGCGCCGACCAGGCCGGCTCGCCTATGGGGCGGTCATTCGCAAGGACCCGGTGAAATCCCGGGTGGCTATTCCGGCCGCCGATCCGCCGGACAACAACACGCACCCCTGCCCCGCGCCGCCCGGCGCCCGTGCCCTGTTGTGGAAATCCAATGACCTTCGACTTCGCTACCTATCGCCGCCAGTGGTTCACTGACGGCGCCGCCGCCCGCCGCGACATCCTGGCCGGCATCGTCGTCGCGCTCGCGCTGATCCCGGAGGCGATCGGCTTCTCGATCATCGCCGGCGTCGATCCGCGCGTCGGCCTCTACGCCTCGGTCGCGATCGCGATCACCATCGCGCTGATCGGCGGACGGCCGGGCATGATCTCCGCCGCCACCGCTGCCGTCGCCGTGCTCGTCGGCCCGCTGGTGCGCGATCACGGTGTCGCGTATCTGTTCGCCGCCACGATCCTGATGGGGCTGATCCAGATCGTCGCCGGGTTGCTGCGGCTCGACCTGCTGATGCAGTTCGTGTCGCGCTCGGTCATCACCGGCTTCGTCAACGCGCTGGCGATCCTGATCTTCATGGCGCAGCTTCCGCAGCTGACCGGCGTCGGCTGGCAGACCTATGCGATGGTCGCGGGCGGGCTGGCGATCATCTACGGCGTGCCGCGGATCACCCGCGCCGTGCCGTCGCCGCTGGTGGCGATCCTGGTGCTCAGCGCGATCAGCATCGGGTTCGGGCTGCCGGTGAACACGGTCGGCGACATGGGGCGACTGCCCGACGGCCTGCCGAGCTTCGTCTGGCCGCAGGTGCCGCTGACATTCGACACGTTGCGGATCATCCTGCCCTATTCGCTGACGATGGCCGCGGTCGGCCTGCTGGAATCGCTGCTGACCGCGCAGATCGTCGACGACATGACCGACACCGACAGCGACAAGCGTCGCGAATGTGCCGGACAGGGCGGCGCCAACATCGTCGCCGCGCTGTTCGGCGGCATGGGCGGCTGCGCGATGATCGGACAGTCGGTCATCAACGTCACCTCGGGCGGGCGCGGGCGGCTGTCGACCTTCGTGGCGGGCACGTTCCTTCTGTTCCTGCTGGCGGTCCTGGGGCCGTTGGTCGGGCGAGTGCCGATGCCGGCGCTGGTGGCCGTCATGGTCATGGTGTCGATCGGCACCTTCAGCTGGAACTCGATCCCGAACCTGCGGCGGCATCCGCCCACGTCGTCGGTGGTGATGCTGACGACGGTGGTGGTGGTCGTCGCCACGCGCGACCTGTCGCTGGGCGTGCTGGCGGGCGTGCTGCTGTCGGGCATCTTCTTCGCGGGCAAGGTGCAGCGGATGTTCTCGGTCGAGCGGTCGATATCGCCCGACGGCACCCAGGCGACCTACCGCGTGGCGGGCGAGATCTTCTTCGCCTCGGTCGACCGGTTCACCCGCGCCTTCCAGTCCGGGGACAGCGCCCCGCGCATCGTCATCGACGTGGCCGCGGCGCATTTCTGGGACATTTCGGGCGTCGGCGCGCTCGACAAGATCGTCGCCCGGCTACGCCGCGAAGGGCGCGCAGTCGAAGTGGTCGGCTACAATCGGGCGAGCGCCGACCTGATCGACCGTTTCGCGCTCCACGACAAGACCGGCGTGGAAATGGGGCTGGCGCCGCACTGAGCGGTGGCCGGCCGCTGCGGCAGCGCGCGCACCATCGTCCGGCGCTACGATCGCAGGCGCGCCTCCTCCTCCTGCCGTTTCCACTCCGCGGTCCGCAGCACGACATAGTCACGCAGAAGCTGCACCCGGCGCGGGCGGAAACTGCGTTCGCCGCGCGCCAGCGCCTCGATCCGCGGCACCTCGAACGTTCGATGCGCCGCGCGCAACAGGCACCAGCCCACCAGCATCAGCGTCTTCGGGCTGTAGGACATGCCGAGCGGCAGGATCTCGCGTTCGGTCCGCCGCCCCTTCTTGTCACGATAGGCGATGCGGACGCTGAACTCGTCCCAGCAGGCTTCGCGAAGGAGGTCGAGATCGATCGTGATGGCGGCGCGCGGCTCCGGCGGGCGCCACGATCGAATCGTCGCGTGCGCGGCCTGCCGCGCCTGCCGGTCGGGCAAGGTGGCGACGATCCGGGCGAGCGCATTGCGCCCCGCCGTCGCCAGCGCCTCGTCGCCGAAGTCGCCGAGGGTCGAGACGCCGAGCATCAGTGCCTCGATCTCCAGCCGCGAAAAGCTTTGCGGCGGCAACGCCGGGTCCTCGGTCAGCGTGTAGCCGTAGCCCGCCGTTCCGTCGATCAGCACCCCGCCCGCGCGCAGCGTCGCGATGTCGCGATAGAGCTGCCGCGTCGACACCTCGGTCTCCGCCGCGAGGCGGATCGCCGTCACCGGCTTCGGCAACCGCCGCAGCACCTCCAGCAACCGCATCAGACGATCCGATCGTGCCATCCCTGCTGCCCGAAATTGTCAGGAGCGCCTCGGTAGATGGACGGCGTCATCCAACGCAAGGAGCAATCGATGCGCACCCTCTATTACTCGCCCAATTCCCGGTCCGACACGGTCGTCGCGCTCGTCCGGATGCTCGGCGCCGACGTCGGGATGCGCGAGGTGACCATCGCGCGTCAGGACGGTTCGGGCAGCCGCGATCCCGCCAATCCGCATCCGGAAGGCAAGGTGCCCTACCTGACCGATGGCGAGGTCGCCGTTCGGGAGCGTGGCGCGATCATGCTCTATCTGACCGACGCCTATCCTGCCGCCGGGCTCGGGCCACTGCCGGGCGAGGCGGATCGCGGCGCCTATCTGTCGTGGCTGTTCTACTATCAGGGCGTCATCGAACCGCTGCTGATCCTGAAATGGGCGAACGTCAGCCATCCCGCGATCACCGCGGGCCTGCGCGATGTCGACACGATGATCGAGCGGCTGGCCGAGCCGTTGCGCAAAGGGCCGTGGCTGCTCGGCGAGCGCTTCTCGGCGGCCGACATGCTGTGCAGTTCGCCCTTCTTCTGGTTCGCCGACATGATGCCCGCCGACCCGGCGATCCGCGCCTGGGTCGCGAGGTGCGCCGAGCGGATCAGCGGCGACCGGAAATAGCGCCCCGCCGACCCCGGCGGCGGCACGTTGCACGCCCTGCCTCCGAACGAGCAGCCGAAAGTCTGGCCTTTTTCCCTTTCCCCGATATCAAGGCACTCCGATCCCCTGGCCGCTGCGAAGACCTTGGGAGGGAACACCCCTCCCGGGTCGAGGCGGAGAATGAACGTGAGCCCTGATGTCTTCTCGTGATGACAGTCTTCTCTCGGACGCGCTCGGCTTTCTTGCCGGCGGCGGCGAGATGGGGGCGCGGATGCGCGCGCACGACTGGTCTTCGTCGCCGCTGGGGGCACCGGCCGATTGGCCCCAGTCGCTGCGATCGGCGTTGTCGATCTGTCTTCACTCCAGCTTCCCGACGGCGATCTATTGGGGACCGGAGCTCCGGCTGCTCTACAACGACGCATGGCGCCCGGTGGCGGGGGATCGCCACCCCTGGGCGCTCGGGCGGCGCGGGGACGAGGTCTGGCACGATATCTGGAGCGTCGTCGACACCCAGTTCGCGCAGGTCGTCCGCACGGGCGAGGGCTTCGCGACCTTCGATCAGATGCTCCCCATGGTGCGCGGCGGGGCGGTGCAGGAGACCTTCTGGAACTACAGCTTCACGCCGATCCGCGGCGAGGACGGCAGCGTGGCCGGGGTCTTCAACCAGGGTCACGAAACGACCGAGCGGGTGCTGGACGAACGACGCTCGTTCATGGAGCGCCAGCGCCTGCGCTTTCTCGGCGCGCTCGACGACCGGCTGCGAACCTCGCGCGACCCGTTGGAGGTGATGCAGGCGGCCGCGGAGCATCTGGCACGGCATCTGGGCACGTCGCGAACCGCGTACGCCGACGTCGACGCGGACAACGACCGCTTCGTCATCCGCGACGATTACACCGCACCCGGCGTGGAGACGTCGGCCGGCAGCTACAGCCTCGATCTGTTCGGTCCCCGCGCGGCCGCCGACATGCGCGGCGGCACGACGCTGGTCATCCGCGACGTGGCGGCCGAGCTTGCCCCCGGCGCGGGCCGGGACATGTTCCGCTCGATCGGGATTGAGGCGATCATCTGCTGCCCACTGCTGAAGCACGGGCGCCTGGTCGCGATGATGGCGGTACACCAGGCCGCGCCGCGCGACTGGCAGGAGGAGGAGATCGGCATCGTCGAGGCCGCCGTGGAGCGCTGCTGGGCCTATATCGAACGCGCCGGTGCGGAGGCGCGGCTGCGCGAGTTGAACGAGACGCTGGAGGAACGCGTCACCGCGGTGCTCGCCGAGCGCAAGGTGTTCGCCGACCTGTTCGAGACGACCTCGGCCTTCGTCCAGATCCTCGATGCCGACTATCGTTTCCTCGCCATCAACAAGGCGTCGACCGACGAATACCAGCGCGTGTTCGGCTTCCGGCCGGCGGTGGGCGACAATCTCCTCGATCTTCTGAACGGGTCCCCGCAGTACGAGGCGGTCCGCGACCTATGGAGCAAGGTGCTCGCAGGCGACAGCTTCGGCCAGATCGCCGAGCTCGGCGAACCGCGGCTCGGCCGTCGCTGGTACGACATGAAATTCGCGCCGGTCGCGGACCGCACGGGGCAGATCATCGGCGCCAGCCTCTTCGGCTACGACGTCACCGACCGCGTCCACGAGCAGCAGCAACTCGCCGCGACCGAGGCGGCCCGCCGTGACGCCGACGCGCTGTACCGCGCCTATTTCGAGCATACCGCCGAGGCGCTGTTCGTCGTTCGCGTCCTCGTCGACGGCGGCTTCTCGATTGAGGAGCTGAACCCGACGCACGAACGGCTGACCGGCCTCAGCACGGCGGCGATCAGGGGCAAGCCGTTGAAAGAACAGCTGCCGGTGCAGGTGGCCGACGCGGTCACGGCGAATTTCCGGCGCGCGGTCGGCGAAGCGCGCCCGATCAGCTATCGCGAGGTCGTCGACCTTCCCAACGGCGAGCGTCACTGGGACACGATCCTCGTGCCGGTCACCGGACCGGACGGCGTCGTCTCCCGGATCATCGGCAGTTCGCGCGACGTCACCGCGCGGGTGCACGCCGAGGAACAGCTGCGGCAGAGCCAGAAGCTGGAAGCGATGGGCAGTCTGACCGGCGGGGTCAGCCACGACTTCAACAATCTGCTCGCACCGATCATCGGCGCGCTGGATCTGTTGCAGCGCAAGGGGCTGGGCGGCGATCGCGAGCAACGGCTGATCGATGGCGCGCTTCAGTCCGCGGAACGGGCACGCGTGCTGGTCCAGCGGCTGCTGGCATTTGCGCGCCGGCAACCGTTGCAGACTGTGTCGGTCGACATCGCCGAGCTGGTGAACGGCATGGCGGACCTGCTCGGGTCCACGCTGGGCCCGCAGATCAGGATCGCTGTCGAGGTCGACGACGATTTGCCGGTCGCCTCGGCCGACCCCAACCAGCTGGAAATGGCGCTCCTGAACCTCGCGGTGAACGCGCGTGACGCGATGCCGGAAGGCGGAACGTTGCGGATCACCGCCCGCGGCGAGAACGTCGATGCCGAGAACCGCGAGCATCTCGCCCCCGGTCGCTACGTCCTTCTTTCGGTGGCCGACACCGGCGACGGCATGGATCCGGAGACGCTGAAGCGGGCGGTGGAGCCGTTCTTCTCGACGAAGGGGATCGGCAAGGGGACCGGGCTGGGGCTCAGCATGGTGCACGGTCTGGCCGGGCAGTTGGGCGGCCGGCTGACGATCGCGAGCCGGCCCGGGCTGGGCACCAATATCGAATTGTGGCTACCGGTCGGGAGCGCGCCGGCCGTCGCGGCGGTGCCCGGAAACGGGGCGGCCGGCGGCCCGCGGCACAGCGGCACCGCCTTGCTGGTCGACGACGAAGCGCTGGTGCGAGCGAGCACCGCGGACATGCTGACCGATCTGGGCCTGAAGGTCGTGGAGGCGAGTTCGGCCGAGGAGGCAGTGCGCGTGATCGAGGACGGGTTGCGCCCCACCGTCATCGTCACCGATCACATCATGCCGGGACGTTCGGGAAGCGAATTGGCGGCGCAGGTGCGGGCGCGCTGGCCGGACATCCCGGTGCTGCTGATCTCGGGCTACGCCGACCTCGCCGGCGTCGATCCGTCGCTGCCCCGCTTGACCAAGCCGTTTCGCCAGGCGGAGCTGGCCGAGCTTATCGCGATGTCCAACCGGCGCTAGCGATCACCGCCGCAGAGGTCGGCAACGCCCCGTTCGTGGTCGGACGCGGGCGGCTTGCGGCGCCCCCCCCTCCCCAACCGTCCACGTCACCGATAGCGATAGAGCCGGACGCGGTAGACCTTGTTGTCGCCGGCATCATCGGCGAACAGCCGCAGCGACTGCCCCTGCCCCGTTTCGTCGCCGTTGAGCCGCCGGCCGGCGACCATCTGCCCGTCGCGCAGCCATTGCTCGTCGATGCTCTCGATCCCGACGATCGGCGCCCCCGGACGATCGGTGGCGAAGCTGAGCTGCGCGTCGCCGCTGCCGACGATCAGGAACTCGTCGGCGCCGGTCTGCAGGAACATCGCGGCGATCCGGCTGGTCTGGTCGACATCGCCCTTCGCGCCGCTCGCGCGGGTCATGTTGACGATATAGTCGCCGATCCGGCCGCGACCGGCACGTTGCGCCCCGCCCTCCATCAGCACGGTCGAGATACCGCCCTCGGCCTGCTTTTCGAGGATCAGCGGCGCGATCCGCGCGAGCTGGCCGTAGAGCGCCGTCATCGCGGGATCGCCCTCGCCGGCCGCACTCAGCCCGATGCTGGCATCGCCTTGCAGCACCACGCCCTGCCCATCGATCCCGAACGGCGAGAAGCCGACCGCCTTCAGCGCGCCGAAGCTGTAGAGCGCGTTCGCCGCCCCGACCATGCCGCCGCGCGCTTCGGGTACGAACAGCGGATTGTCGGCGCGCGCATATTGCGACGCCCAATTGGCGTAATCCTCGAAATAGATGTCGGGTGCGAGGAACTCGAGCGACGGCGCACCGGCCTTGTAGACGTCGATCGCGAACGGCAGCGGCCCGCCCGAATTGTACTGGCCGGGTTCGTAGTTCGGGCGGATCAATGCCGCGTTGGTGAACATCGGCAGCGGGTAATGCGCCTTCCCCGCCGCGGTCACGCCCTCGATGAACGTCGCATAATGCCAGGCCATGAACAGCGAATCGGTCATCGCCGCGTCGCCGAACACCTCGTGCCACGTTCCCGCGGTCCGTGCGCCGGCGGTCTCCCACGCGGTGCGCAGCGTCGGGTGAAGCGTGGTGCGATGCGCGGCCAGATAGCGCAGCAACGGCTCCGGCACCGGTGCGGCCAGCGCGGCGTCCGCGGCGGGCGAGTGATCGCGCGCCTCCGGGATGACGCCGACCTCGTTCTCGACCTGCACCATCAGCACCGTGTGCTGGGTGCCGTCGACCGCGCGCAGGTGGCGCATCAACGCGGCAAAGGCGCGCGCATCCGCGTCGCGCGTCGTCGTCGAGAAGGGCGACAGCCGCTCGGTCCCGCGCCCGTCGCTGGTCTGCGCCCGTGCGAAGCGCGCCTGATCGCGCTTGACCCAGGCCGGCACGTAGCTGGAATAGGTGTTCTTCCACGCCCCGAACCACAGCAGCACGAGCCGCAGGTTCTGCGCGCGCGCGCCCTTCAGCAAGCCGTCGACGTTGCTGAAGTCGAACCGTCCCTCCTGCGGCTCGATCGTCTCCCATGCCACCGGCGCCAGCACGGTGTTGAGGTTCATCGCCTTCAGCTTCGGCCAGATCGGCGCCATATAGGCCAGGTCGCTGCTGCTCGAATTGTGCAACTCGCCGCCCAGCACCAGGAACGGCTTGCCGTCGACGATCAGCTGCGTCGCCTTGCCGCGGCGTTCGAGGCGCGGGAGGTCCGCGGCCCGCGCCTGCGTGCCCAGCCCGAAGGACAAGGCCAGAACGGCGACGACCAGACGCGCCGACCACATCATGCGAAACATCGCAACCCTTTGCTTTACTGCACCGATCCCGGCCTTGTGACGCCCCGGGGCGCTCTGCGCAACGAGGTGCGTCGTTTGCGCCGGGTGACGGCCGGTCGTCCACGTCGCCTTTCGGATGCCGCACGGCGTCAGGCCGGGATCGGGTTGCGGATCCGCGACCGCACGCCGGCTGCGTCCGAGAGCGACCGCGTACCGCCGCCGGTGCCCGGCCTTCAGACGCTCCGCCGGTCTGGCTGGCTCGCGTCCGGCCGGTCGACGCCGCTCGTCGTCGCGGCCTGATCGCCGCGCCGATCCGCCGCGGCGCGCTTAGCCCGCCCGGCACCGAACGCCCCCGCGACCGCGATCGACAGCGCGCCCGCTGCCCCGACGAGCAACAGGCTCGGGCGGACCCCCGCGGCGCGCGCCGCCCGGTCCAGCGCCACCTCGGCGGCGCCGGTGGCGTCGACCAGCCGCGGCAGCACCTCCGTGTCGAGGAAGAATTTCGGCGCCGACGGGCCGGCGCCCTTGCGGACCATGTAGTCGCGACCGACCGACATCCGAAATCTCCTTTATTACCAGCCACCTGATCGATGTGATCGACGGCGGTACCGATCCGGGTGTCAACGTGGCGCGACGGCGAACGTTGCGACCATGCGACCCTGCCGCGACCGGAGGTATCCGATGAAGCCCACCTTCAAACCCTATCGTCTTCCCTCCGGCGGCTGGGGATCGGCGCGATCGGTCGGCAACATCCTGCGGCGCGAGGGAGTCGTCGGCAGCGCCGGGATCGCCTTGTCGCGCCACAACAAGGTCGACGGGTATCAATGCAACAGCTGCGCCTGGGTGAAGCCCGCCACGCCGCTGCCGTTCGAATTCTGCGAGAACGGCGTGAAGGCGGTGGCGTGGGAGCTGACCGCGCATCGCTGTACCCCCGCCTTCTTCGCCGAGCACACTGTGACCGAGCTGCGCGGTTGGGACGATTACCACCTCGAACAGCCCGGCCGGCTCACCCATCCGCTGCGCTACGACGCGGCGACCGACAAATACGTCCCCGTCTCGTGGGGGCACGCGATCGAGGAGATCGCGCGCGAGCTGCGCGCGGTCGACGACAAGCGGAAGGGCACCGTCTTCTACAGTTCGGGGCGGCTCTCCAACGAGGCGAGCTACCTTTATCAGCTGTTCGCGCGGCTCTACGGCAACAACAACCTGCCCGACAGCTCGAACATGTGCCACGAGACCACCTCGGTCGCGCTGCCGGTCAGCATCGGCCAGGGCGTCGGCACGGTCGACCTCGGCGACTTCGCCGAGACCGAATGCATCATGTTCTTCGGGCAGAACCCCGGCAGCAACTCGCCGCGCATGCTCCATCCGCTCCAGGAAGCGAGCCAGCGCGGCGTGCCGATCATCACCTACAATCCGTTGCGCGAGCGGGGGCTGGAGCGGTTCCTCAATCCCCAGTCGCCGACCGAGATGCTGACCGGCAAGGAAACGCGGATCAGCTCGCAATATCATCAGGTGAAGAACGGCGGCGACCTCGCCGCGCTGGCCGGCATCGGCAAGGCGGTGCTGAGCGCGCACGACGAGTCGCTCGCGCGCGGTGGTCCGGCGGTGCTCGATCTCGCCTTCATCGCCGAACACACCACCGGCTTCGATCGCTACGCCGCGTGGCTGCGCGCGCAGGACTGGGACGAGCTCGAGCGCCGCTCCGGGCTGCACCGCGCCGATATGGAGGCGACCGCACGCGTCTATGCCGCCGCCGGCTCGGCGATCGGCATCTACGGCATGGGGCTGACCCAGCATTGCGCCGGCGTCGAAACCGTGCAGATGCTGGTCAATCTGCTGCTGATGCGCGGCAACATCGGCAAGCGCGGCGCGGGGATCTGCCCGGTACGCGGCCATTCCAACGTGCAGGGCCAGCGTACCATGGGGGTGACGGAAAAGCCGGAGCTGTTCCCGCTCGACCGGCTGGGCGAACAATTCGGCTTCGTCGCGCCGAAGGAGCCGGGCTACAACACGGTGGAAGCGTGCGAGGCGATCCTGCGCGGCGAGGTGAAGGCCTTCTTCATGCTCGGCGGCAATTTCGTCCGCGCCATTCCCGACCATGGCCTGATGGAGCCGGCGTGGCGCACGCTGCGGCTCACGGTCAACGTGCTGACCAAGCTCAACCGCAGCGCGTTGCTGCCCGGCGAGGTGAGCTACATCCTGCCGGTGATCGGCCGGCTGGAGAAGGACGAGACCGCCGCGGGGCAGCAGGTGCTGTCGATGGAGGACACGTCGGGCTGCGTCCACGGCAACCGCGGCCTGCGCGCCCCCGCCTCGCCGCATCTGATCAGCGAGATACGGCTGCTGTGCGAACTGGCGGGCGCGGTCCTGCCGGCCAATGAGAAGGTGCGCTGGGCCGATTACATGAACGACTATGCGGAGATCCGGAAGGAGATCGCGACCACGCTGCCCGACAACTTCCATGACTATGAGACGCGCATGTGGGAGCCGGGCGGGTTCCAGCGCGACCTGCCGGCGAAGCGGCGCGAGTGGCATACAGACAGCGGTCGCGCGCAGTTCGTCACGCCCGAGGCGCTCGACGAGGATCTCGACATGCCCGGCGTCGGTCATGACGTGCTGCGGCTGATGACGCTGCGCTCCAACGATCAGTTCAACACCACCGTCTACGGCTACGACGACCGCTTCCGCGGCATCAACGGCATCCGGACGGTGGTGCTGATGAACCGCTCAGACATCGACCGGCTGGGGCTCAAGGTCGGACAGGCCGTGACCATGCGCACCGTCGCCGACGACGGTGTGGACCGCCACCTCTCCGGGCTGATCGTGGTCGCCTATGACATTCCGATCGGCTGCGTCGGCGGCTATTATCCGGAATGCAACGTGCTGATGCCGATGTGGCATCATGCCGTGGGCAGCAAGACTCCCGCCGCCAAGTCGATCCCGGTGACGATCCACAGCGATGGCGACGCGGTACTGGAGCCGCAGATGGAATATGCCACCGGATGAAGGGAAAAGCCGGGGCGCGGCGCGAACGTCACCGGCTCACCTCAGCGTGTAGAGGTACGCCGTCATGTCCCGCGCATCGCGGCCGCTGACGCCCTGCTCGGGCATGCCGTTACCGGGAACCACCCGTTGCGGGTGTTCGAGCCAGCGCATCATGGCGTCCGGCGTGTTCGGCAGCTTGCCCGCGATCGTCGCGCGCACCGCGACCTTTCCCAGCGCGGGTCCTACCTGTCCGCTCGCGCCGGCGATCCCCGGGATGACGTGGCAGCTGCCGCACCCGTAGCCGACGATCGCGACGCGGCCCGCCGCGCTGCTGCCGCCGCTCACCTGCTCCGCCATGACCCGCGTGTACGCGCGACGTTGCGCGACCATCGCCCCGCCTGCCAGGGCGGCGGCCAGCACGCTGGCGGCGACCAGCGCGCCGAGCCACTTGAGACTAGCGGGCATCCGACGTCCCCAGGCGCGGATCGGCGAGTAGCCGCCGCATCAGCAACAGCGCGGCGCCGGCATGGACAAGCCCGCCGGGCACCCACATCAGCAACCCCGCAAGCTGCTGGTCCTCCGCCGGAGACAGCCCGAACGGCGCCATGCCGAGGCTGGCGTAACCGGCATACCAGGGGCTTGTCGCGAACGCCATCAGCGCGCCGAGCGCGCCCGAGACGATGGCGGTGGCGACGAGGCACAATGCCGCGATTCCCGCTGCGGTACGCCGGTGCAGCATCGCGGTCCAGAACAGCAGGGCGGCGACCAGGAACGAGAGATGCTGCGCGACGTGCCAGCCCTCGCTCGCCAGCGCGCGGTCGAACAGCGCGGGGGCGTGCCACAGCCATAGCGCGACGGCCTGGAGCACCGTCGCGGTCACCGCGCCGGTCAGCCATCGCCACGGCGTCGCGATCACCGGCACGGCCGCCGCCAGCGCGCGACGCCCCGACGGCGGAAAGGCCCAGAGCATCACCGCCAGCGGCTCGGCCAGCACCAGCAGCGGCGCGCCGACCAGCATCAGCAGCTCATGCTCGAATATATGCGCCGCAAAGGAGCGCTCGCCCGCCTCGTGAAGCGGCGACACCAATGCGGCGGCGAGCACCAGCAGCCCCGTCGCGAAGAGCGCGGCGCGACGGCGAAGCGCAGCACTCCCCTGCCCCGACCGCGCGTACAGCCGCCACCAGCCACGCGCGAACAGCAGCGCCGCCAGCACGAGCGGCGCGACGATCCACGGGTCGAGCGTCCAGCCCGGCCGCGCATGATGATCGCGCGCGCCGGCCGCGTGCGCCGCCGCCGGCACCGCGCGCAGCAGCGCCGCGGATGCGATCAGCCCGATCAGCCGACGCATGGCGGCACCAGCAGGATCGCGAGCGTCTGAAAGGCGATCGCCACCGCGAAGATGCCCGCGAGCACCAGCGCCAGCCGCGCCAGCCACGAGGTCGCGAGCAGGTCGCCGCCGCGCCGCGCCAGCGGCCGGGCGAGCCAGGCGGCCAGCGCGCAGGCGACGAGGCTCGCCGCACCCCAGACGAGCCCCCAGCCCGCGAGATCGCAGCGCGCGTGGAGCAGCGCCGGCAACCCCTGCTCGAACGCGAACCATGCCACCGGCGGCAGCACCAGCGCCGCCCGGCTGCGCGCGCGCGGACTCACCATAGCCGCGCCAGCCCGTAGACGATCGCGCCGATCGGCAACCACGTGAGCACCACGAAGGTCCAGTAATTGGCATTGTCCTCGACGTCGGCGAACTGGTCGTCGCCGATCTCGTGCGTGAACAGCCACGCCGCCTGCACCACGGTGTCGCCGCAGTCGGTGACGACGTGGCTGGTGTGCAGGATCATCAGCATCCACACCACCGAACCATAAGCGTCGCTGTCCCAGCGCGTGTTGAGATGCGCCAGCTCCAGCCCGCGCGGCACCATCAGCAGCAGGCCGATGATCGTCATCGCCGCCACCCCGATCCGCACGCCCCGCGCATCCTTGGCGAGCGCGCGGCGACGCACCCACAGGTTCGGCAGCTCGCTCGCCAGCAGCCCCAGCGTGAAGACGAGTCCCCAGGTCAGGTCGGGCGGCCGCGTCCCGGCCGGCGGCCACGCCGGCGCCTGCTGCGTCATCAGATAGAGATAGGCGGCGGCGGCAAGCGCGAAGCCGGTGCCCTCGATCAGCATGAAGCCGATATTGCCCCACCAGACGAGGTGCCGCGCGCCGCTGGCGCTGGCGGGAAGCGCGGAAAGGTCGCCGACGATCTCGACGGCGCGTGGCGGTGTCGGGGTCATGACCGCACCCGCAGCGGGCCGGTCGTGGCGCGCCCCCGCTGCGGCCAGAACCAGCCGGTCAGCGCCGCCGCGATCGGCAGCGCGCCGATCGTGACGGCCCAGGCGGTGAAGATGCTCCCGAGGAACATGGCGGTCACCGCCAGCGCGGCGAGGAACGGCCAGATCGACGGAGCGGCGCTCTTCTGCCGGTACAATGGTGCTGCGTCGACGACCGAGGTGACGAGCACCTCGCGCCGCTCGGTCGCGATGCCGTCCACCACGCGCAGCACCGGCGCATCCCATAGCGGCGTCAGGCTGTCGACCACCGGCGTGTAGGCCAGGTTCCACGCCGGCGCCGGCGACTCGCCTGCCCATTCAAGCGTCGACGCGCCCCACGGATCGGCCCCCGCGGGTGCGCCCCGCCAGTAGCTCAGCAGCGCGTTGGCGACGAAGACCACACCCCCCGCCACCGCGATCGCGCTGCCCAGCGTCGCGACCTGGTTGAGCCCGTCCCACCCCATGCCGGCCGGATAGGTATAGACGCGCCGCGGCATCCCCAGCAGGCCCAGCAGGTGCATCGGCGCGAAGCCGAGGTTGAACCCGCCGACCACCAGCACGAACGCGATCCGCCCCCAGCGCTCCGACATCAACCGCCCGGTCGCCTTGGGATACCAATAGCAGAACGCGCCGAAGAGCGGGAACATCGCCCCGCCCACCAGCACGTAATGGAAGTGCGCGACGACGAAGTAGCTGTCGGTCAGTTGCAGGTCGAGCGCCGCCGACGCGGTCATCACCCCCGACAGTCCGCCGAGCACGAAGGTCGCGACGAAGCCGAGCACCCACAGCATCGGCGTCGCCAGCCACGTCCACCCGGTCGCGATCGTCGCGATCCAGCAGAAGATCTGCAATCCCGCCGGCACCGCGATCGCCATGCTCGCCGCGGTATAGAAATCGTTGCCGAGCCGCGGCAGCCCGACCGCGAACATGTGATGCACCCACAGGCCGAAGGCGAGGCAGCCGATCGCCAGAATGGCCAGCACCAGCACATGGTGCCCGAACAAGCGCCGCCGCGAAAACGTCTCGACGATCGACGAGACGAAACCGGTCGCGGGGATGAAGATGATATAGACCTCCGGATGGCCGAAGAACCAGAACAGGTGCTGGAACAGCAGCACGTCGCCGTTCGCGGCCGGCGCGAAGAAGTGGGTGGAGACGAGCCGGTCGGCGATCAGCATGCTCGTCACCAGCATGATCGCGGGCATCGACAGGATCGTCATCAGCGACGCGACCAGCATCGCCCACAGGAACACCGGCATCCGCGCCAGCGTCATGCCCGGCGGCCGCATCTTCAGGATCGTGGCCGCGACGTTGACCGAGGCGCACAGCGCCGCGACCTCGGTGAAGGTGATCATCTGCGCCCAGATGTCGGCCCGGTGCCCCGGCGCGTAGTTCGGCCCGGACAGCGGCGGATATTCGAACCAGCCGAGATCGGGGGTGATGTCGAGCGCATGCGCCACCCACAGCGTCAGCACGCCGCCCAGGTACAGCCAGTAACTGAACGCGCCGAGCCGCGGGAAGGCCATGTTGCGCTGCCCCAGCATCAGCGGCACCAGCCACAGCGCCATCGCCTCCATCGCCGGCACGGAGACGAGGAACAGCATCGTCGATCCGTGGAGCGAGAAGCTCTCGTTATAGAGCTGCGGCCCCATCCGCGTGTTCTCCGCCCACGACAGCTGCCAGCGCATGTCGAGCGCGAGCATCCCGGCAAGGAACAGCAGCAACAGCGCGGTGACGATATAGCGCGCCGCAATCCGCTTGTGATCGACGGTGGTCACGAAGCCCCACCAGCCCGGCGGATCGCGCCAGGTGAGCGAAAGCCGGTCGCGGCGGTCGAGGTCGGGGGTCATCGCAAGCCTGCCAGATAGCCGGCCACCGCATCGGCGTCGGCGGGCGTGAGGGGGACGGCCGGCATCGACGTGCCGGGCTTGATCGCCTGCGGCTGCGCGATCCAGCCCTGGAGATTGCCGCGCGTCATCGTCAGCGTGCCCGCCGCCAGCGTGCGACGCCCGGCGACGTGGGTCAGGTCGGGGCCCGCCCGGCCGCCCGCCGCGGTGCCGCGGACTGCATGGCAGGCGGCGCAGACGGTGGCGAACACCGCGCCGCCGCGCCCCGCCGCCCGACCGGCGGGCGCTGCCTGCGCGGCCAGCCACGTGCGGAACGCGTCGCTCGGCTCCACCTTCACCGCCAACGCCATATGCGCGTGCTGCAACCCGCAGAACTCGGCGCATTGGCCGCGATACCAGCCGGCGCGACGCGCGGTGACGTCGAGGCGATTGGTGCGTCCCGGAATCATGTCGAGCTTGCCCGCCACACCCGGCACCCAGAAGCTGTGGATCACGTCCGCCGATTCCAGCACCAGCCGCACCGTCCGCCCCTGCGGCAGATGAAGCTCGTTGGCGGTCTCGGTCCACCCGCCGCTCGCCGGGTCGCGGTACCGGATCCGCCACCACCATTGGTGACCGGTGACGCGCACCTCCAGCGCCGGCGCGGCGCGCGTGGCGAACAGCGCGCGATCGGCAAGGAAACTGCCGGTGATCAGCACCGTCAGACCGATCAGGATCGCCCCCGCAGCCACGGGCAACAGGCGCCTCAGTCGTCCGTCCGTACGGTGCGTGGCGTCGCCGTCACCCCGTGCGTCCGCCCCCCGCTGCCGCCACGCACGCCACAGCGCCCAGCCGAGCGCGGCGACCACGACGACATAGACGACGCCGCACACCCACATCATCAGCGCGAAGAGCGAGAACAGCGCCTGCGCCTGGTCGCCGCCTGGATCCAGCGCGCTCTGCGCCCCGGCACATCCGGACAGCAGCAGGCAGGCGACCGGAAGACGCGCGCTCACCTGACCGGCCCCGACCAGCTGCGCCCCTGCGGCTCGCCGACCTGCTCGACGCTCAGCCGCCGCCGCTTTTCCGGCGTATGCCGCGACAGATCGCGCGTGTAAGCGGTCAGCTGCCACAACGGTTCGACCGGCACGCGCGCGGCGTAGCGGAACGCGCCGTGCCGGTGCGCGACCGATGCATAGACCTGATCGAAGCCGCCGCCGTACCGCCACCGCCCGTCCGCAAGGTCGCGGACCCCGGGCGCGCCGTCGCGGTGGCACGCCGCACAGCCGTACCACGCGAAATAGCGGCCCCCCTGCGAGACCTGATAGACGTTGTCCTGGTAATAGCCGATGCGGGGATCGGCGCTTCCGCGGGGCGCGGTCTGCGGCAGCGACGGCCCGATCTCACGCGCTTCGCGCTGGCACCCTGCCAGACACAAGGCCGCCGCCGCGCCCGCCGCCACATCGCCCCATCGGATCCGCATCCCGCTCCTTTGCGCCGGCCTTTCGACATGAAATGTCACACAATCGGAAGGTCGCGCATTGTGCTGGATCAAGCCGCGACGCAGGTTCCTCCGCACGGGCCGGACCGACCCCCGCAACGCCGACGGCGGCCGGCATCAACGGAAACCTTCCCGCCGCCGCGCGCGGATCGACGTCACTCGTGCAGCACGCGTCCGATCGCCTGCGTTATCAGCCGGATGGTCGTCGGCTTCTCGCATCGAGCAACGGCTTTGAAGCGATCCGGCAGCGACGTGCCGTCGTAGCCGGTCGTGAACACCAGCGGCACCCCGCGCGCGATCAGGACATCCGCGACCGGATACGCGGCCTCGCCACCGAGGTTCACGTCGAGGATCGCGCCGTCGATCCGCTGCTCCGACCGCGCCATCGCCAGGGCGTCCTCGACCGTACCGACAGGACCGAGCACCACCGCGCCGGCTTCGTCGAGCTCCAACTTCATTTCGTCGGCCAACATGAACTCGTCCTCGACGATCAGGATGCGGCAGTTGCACAGGGTCCGCTCAGGCATGTTCCGGTACCTCCGTGCTCGCGGAAACGGGGATCGAGATCGTACAATGAACGCCGTCCGGCTTCAGCTGATAGGACGTGCGCGCGCGCAGCTGATAGGGGAGCGCTCGTTCGATCAGCTCGCGGCCTTGTCCGGTCCCGGTCGGTCTCGTTCCCTCGGGCGCGATCGTGACGCCGCTCTCGCGCCAGTCGATGTGTAGCCACGGCCTCCCGCCGTCTTCCGCGCGATCGAGCGACCATGTGACCGCCAGCTGACCGCCCGGTTGCTTGAACGCGCCGTACTTGACCGCGTTCGTCGCCAGTTCGTGCAACGCCATCGCGAGCATCTGGACCGTCGAGGACCGCAAGCGCACGCCGCTCGGCCCCGCGAGGTGCGCACGGTCCAGGCTCCCGCTCACCGCCGACAGCTCGGTCCGGATCAGATCGTCGAAGGACACGCGATCGGCCTCGTCGAGGCGCGACAGCAGCCCCTGGACGCGCGCCAGCGCGTCGAGGCGATCACGAAAGCGCGCCCGGAAATCGTTGAGATCGGCGCTGCTGCGCGCGGTCTTGTCCGCCACCGAGCGCACCACCCCGATGAGGTTGCGGGTCCGATGCTGGAGTTCGTCGACGAGCACCGCCTGACGCTCCTGCAACTCCTTGCGCTGCTGCACGTCGGTGGTGGTGCCCAGCCATTCCACGATCCGGCCCGAAGAATCGCGGACCGGCATCGACCGCGTATGATGCCACAGATACGCGCCGTCGCCGCCACGCCGGACCCTGAACTCCACGTCGATGCCGCCCGCTGCATCGGCGTCGTGCCATGCGCGCAGGGCGACGGCATGGTCGTCCGGATGGACCGCGTCGAGCCATCCGCGCCCCAGGCTGGACTCCGGGCCTTGCCCCGTGAACGACTGCCACTGCACGCTCGACCAGGTCCAATTGCCCCCGTCCAGGGAACGCCATACCAGTTGCGGTATGCCCTCCACCAGCACGCGCAGGCGCTCCTCGCTTGCCCGGATGCGCTCCTCGATCTGGCGGCGGGGGGTGATGTCGAAGCTGACACCGTTGATGATCCACGGCTTCTCGCGCTCGGCCCGCCCGCGCATCTCGACCCAGCGCCCCGCCGCCGGCCCGGCGGCCACTTGAACCTGCACCTGGAACTCCCCGCCGGGGGGGAACCCCTGCGCGGCGACGGAGCGGAACCAATCCACTCCCTCCAGAAACATCAGGTCGGCATAGATCGACACCGGGTGCGGCTGTTCGGGCGACGACACGCCCCACAACGCCTGGACGGTCGCGTCGGTCCGCACGGTGCCTGCGCGCGTGTCCCATGTCCACGCCCCCATCCGTCCGCTGTCGAGCGCGACACGCCGGATCGCCTCGCTTTCGCGCAGCGCCGTTTCGACACGGCGCCGCGCATCGATGTCGATATTGATGCCGATCCATTTTGCGATCGCACCATCGGCGTCGAGCACGGGGCTGGCACGAACGTTCGTCCAGCGCCAGCCGCCGTCGGGCGCGCGGAGGCGGAACTCCGCATCGACCAGCCCGCGCGCCGCGATCGCCTCGCGCCACTGGCGCTCGGCATAGGCGCGATCATCGGGGTGGATCGCGTCCAGCCATCCGTAGCCGAGCCACTCGTCCTCCGTCTGCCCGGTGAAGGCGCGCCAGCTCGGGCTGTCCACGACGACCACCCCCTCCGGGCTGGTCTCCCACACCGCCTGCGCCCAGCTGCCGATCAGCAACCGGTGACGCGCCTCGCTTTCCTGCAGGGCGCGGGCAGCCAGGACCTGCGTCGTCGTTTCGCGCAGCGTCCAGAGCACACCTGCGACCGCCCCGCCCTCGTCGCGCACCGGCGCATAGTCGACATCGAACCACGCGTCCTTCAGCTGGCCGTCGCGAAGGACGGGGTAGCGCTGTTCCGTCAGCCGCGCCGCCTTGCCCGCCATCCCGGCGGCGACATCGGCGGCGAACACGTCGCGCGACCGGGCGAACGTCTCGAACGCCGATCGCCCGAGCGCCGGCGCGTCATGCTCGCGCAGCAGCTCGGCGAAGGCGTCGTTGTAGAGGTGGATCGCCCCGGCACCCCATAGCAGGCTGGTCATGCCCGGCGATGCGAGCATGAAGTCGACGACCGTCCTCAGGCTTTGCGGCCAGCCTTCGATGGGGCCGAGCGCGGTCGCCGACCAGTCGAACCGGCGGATGCGCGTGGCCATCGCCGTGTCGCCGCAGGGCCATTGCGGCGGCGTCTCGGTATCGCTCCCCGCCATGCCGCCCCCCCTCCGGTCAATGGCTCCTTCGACCCGCGACGCGCGCCGGCCGCGCGGCGAGCACCTCCACCACCGCGTGCCGGCTCACCGGCTTCTGCAGGCACAGCGTGTCGGCCAGGTCGCGCGGCAGGACGAACGGGTCGTAACCGGTCACGATGACGCTGTGCACCCGGCGGTCCTTCAGGCGGCGCGCGACATCGAACCGCGCGCCGGAACCGTCGAGGTTGAGGTCGAGCACGGCATGCGACGGCGTGCACTCGTCGATCATTCGCAGCGCCTCGTCCGCGCTCGGACACGGTCCCAGAACAACAGCCCGGGCGTCTCTGAGCGCTTCGGCCGTATCGTCGGCGATGAGATATTCGTCCTCGACCACCAGGACGACACAGCCTGCCAGTTCGCGGTCCATACCACTTCCTCATCCCCGGCGGATCGATCCGCCTCGCGTTGCGACGACTATCACATGGCTGAAATCGACGCCGTCACAACAAAGGATAGCAAAGTTGATCGGAATCAAAAGCTTTCCGGAGAGGCGCCACCGTGTCGATCACGCTCCCGCTTTCCGTACCAAGAGTACGTCGAGATCGACGGGCGCGAAGTCGTGGACGTCCACCCCGACGTCGAACTGCCGCGGCATCGGCTTCAGCCGCCCGTGGCTGTGCCCGTGCAGGTTGATCGCGCCCTTGTGCTGCCCGTTCCAGCTGCGAAAGGGATAGTGGCAGAGAACGAGGCGCCGTCCACCCTCCTCCACCTCCGCGTAATCGCCGACGCTCGCCCAGCCCGCCGCGGCAAGCGTCCCGTCGGGATCGTTATTGCCGCGCAGCAGGTGCTTGGTCCCGTTCAGCCGCGCCAGCAACCCCGCCACGTCGCCCGCGCGCCGCGCCACGTCGCCCAGGTGCCACACCACGTCGCATGGGCCCACCACCGCGTTCCAGCGCGCGACGATCGCGGCGTCCATGTCCGCGACATTCGCGAACGGCCGGCGCTGGATATTGATCGTGCGGTGATCGCCGAAGTGCGTGTCGGCGGTGAAGAAAACCGTCATGTCCAGTACAGCACCCGCGCCCGCGGCAGCACCGCCGCGATCCGTTCCTCGAAGAAGGTGCGCAGCAACCGCATCGTCGCCGCGTCATAGACCTGCTTTTCCGCGCCGAACTTCGTCCGCTTCGTCGTGCGGTTCGCATCCGTCATGTCGAGCGCCGAGCCGGGATACCAGCTTTCCAGCACCCCCTTCGACCCGGCGGTGAAACGGTGCGTGATCAACTCGATGGTCAGGTCGACGTGCTCCACCCCCTCCAGCGCCTGCGCCGCCTCGTCGAGCAATGCGCCATACGCCGCCTGCCAGCCCTCCGCGGCGATGATCGGCGCGATGGTCAGCCCGATCGGATATCCGGCCGCCGCCATGTCGCGCAGCGCGGCCAGGCGGCGCGCAACCGGCGCGGTGCCGCCCTCGAACCGCGCGAACCCGCGCGGGTTGACCGAGGCGCGCATCCGCGTGCGTCCGGCATGATCGAGCGCCAGCAGCGGCGTCACATTGGCGAACTTGGTGGTGAAGCGCAGCTGGACGTCGGCATCCCACCGCCCGAACCACGCGATCGCCGCCGACAGCGATCCGGTGAGCGGCTCCAGGGCCAGCGGATCGGTATAGCACGACGCCTCGAACGTCGTTCCCTCCCCGGCGCGGCTGCGGCTGCGCGAGGTGACGGTGCCCTTCCCCAGATACGCCGACAGCCCGTCCAGGATCTCGTCAAGGTTGGCATATACCCGCGTGATCGGCGGCCCCTTCAGCGACCCGGCGAGATAGCAATACCCGCAATGCGCCGGGCACCCCTCGGCCAGGTCGACGCGCCAGTCGGCGCTCGGCGCGATCGGCTGCAAGCGCCGCTTGGACGGCGGCGCGACGACCAGCGCGAGCGTCGCCTTCGCCTCGGCATAGGCGCGGCGCGGGTCGGCCGAGAGATCGAGCGACAACCGGTCGCCGGGTAGCGCGACCACCTCGATCCCCCGCGCCGCCGCGCGCTCCGCGATCGCCCGTCCATGCGCGAAGGTCAGCGCCGAACGTGTCGCCAGCACGCGCTTCGGCGTCCATCCCGCCGCGTCGGTGCGCGCGGCCTGCCCTTCGCTGCTCATGCCCCGACAACGCCCGACCGGCACCGGCGGTGCCGCAACCGCAAACACCGTGCCCGACGTCCGGCGCTACTGCGAGCGGCGGTTGGTCAGCGCCGCTCCCACGCGTGTTCCGTCTCCAGCGACAGCCGGTCGCGTCCCGCGGTCAGGATGGCCTGCTCGCGCCCGTCCTCGGCAAAGCGGACGGCGACGTCCTGCTCCGGAACATCGCCGTCGATCGCGCGATCGGCGGGCGAGGCGACATGGCCGACGTAGCGCAGGCTCAGGTCGTAATGCCCCGACCAGAAGAACGGCACCGCATCATAGCCGCGTGCCTCCTGCCCCAGCAGGTGCCGCGCCAGCCATTGCCCCATACGCTGCGCCACCACCCAGTGTTCGACGCGGATCGGATGCCCCAGCCGACGATCGGGGACGCTCGCGACGTCGCCGATCGCATGGATCGCGGAGTCGACCGTCCGCAGATGATCGTCGACGCGCACCCCGCCGCCCGCCGCGTCGTCGGCCAGCGTCAGCCCCGCGGCCTCCGCCAGCGCGGTCCGCGGCCGGACACCGATTCCGGCGACGATCAGGTCGCCCTCTACCCGCGTGCCGTCGTCCAGCATTGCGGCACGGCCGTCCCAGCGCGCGACGCGGCGGTTGACGTGAAAGGTCACGCCCTTGGATTCGTGCAGGTCGCGGACCATCGCCCCGACCTCGGGACCCGCGGTCTTCTCCAGCGGCAGGTCGGTATCGGACACGACCGCCACCTCCAGCCCGCGCGCGACCAGCGAGGCGGCGACCTCCAGCCCGATATAGCTCGATCCGACCACGATCGCGCGCGCCGCCTGTTCGGCTGCGGCGATCAGGTGATCGGCATCGGCCAGCGTGCGGACGAGATGCACGTCGTTGCGGTCCGCGCCGTAGAAATCCGGCGCGAACGGCTCGGCACCGGTGGCCAGCACCAGCGTGTCATAGTCCAGCGTCACGCCGTCGCCGAACACGACCGCCTTCGCTTCCCGGTCGATCGCCGTCACGCGCGCGCCCGTATGCAGCGTCACCCCGTCCAGATCCGGCAGCGCCGCCGCGTCGCGATCGGCCTTCCCCGCCAGATACTGCTTCGAACAGAAGGTGCGATCGTAGGGCCCCTCGCCTTCCTCCCCGATCAGCGTGACGGACGCCCCCGCCCCGTGCCGCGCCAGCATCTCGGCGCAGGCGTGACCCGCCGCACCCGCACCGACGATCACGACGCGCCCGATGTCGGACCCGGCCGCCGCCGGCCCCGCGTCGGCCGCGCGCGGCGTCGGATCGATGCGGACGTGCCCGGCCTCCTCGACCACCTCGAACCGGTCGAGCGCGGCGAACGCCGGCGCACCCACCGCCTCGCCCGTCTTCACGTCGAACCGGGCATGATGCCACGGACAGCGGAGCGTGCCGTCGACGACGATGCCGTCGGCCAGCGGCGCCTTCAGATGCGTACAGACGCCCGACAGCGCGCACACCCGCCCGCCGTGTCGCACCAGCACCACATCGACGCCGTCCACCTCGCCCGCGACGATCTGCCCTTCGGCCAGATCGGTCGAGGCGATGCCGCTCGCCAGATCACGCTTCGCCATCAACGCTACCCTTCTGCCGCTGCCGTCGTTCAGTCCGCACGCTGCAGATCGGTCGCGGCCAGATGCTCGCTGATGAACCACACCTGCGGCTCGCCGGTGCGGATGATATCGCTGACCAGCAGGTCGTTGGTGCCGTCGTCGCCCGACTCGTCCGCGGCCTTGGCGCCCTCATGCGCCTCCTCCAGCACGATCCGGTGCGCCTCCATCAACCGCGCCAGCATCGTCGGCACATCCTCGCGGCCGCGCGGCGGGCGCGCGATCTTCGTCATCTCGGCGACGTCGTGCGGGGTCGCGATGCTGATCCCGCCCAATGCCTGGATCCGCTCGGCGACCATGTCGACCAGTTCGGCCTGCTTTTCGTAATGCGTGTCGAGCAGCAGGTGCAGCTGATAGAAGGTCGCGCCCGACATCTGCCAGTGGTGCTTCTTGTACAGGTCGCGCAGCATCATCGTATCGGCCAGCACCTGGTTCAGGATCGCGACGCTTTGCTTGCGCGCATTGTCCGACAGGCCGAGCGGCAGTTCCTTCAGCGTGCCGAACGGCTGGATTTCACGATATTCGATCTTGTAGTGCGGCTGCGCCTGATCGTTATGGGCCACGAACTCACTCCGGTATCGTTGCAACTCGGTGCCGAAGCGCTCGCATCGACGCAGAGTTCCCACGCGGATCGCTTAAACGCGTAAAGCATTGACCCGATGTGCCTTGATGCGAATTAATTTCTAGTCTGTGGCCGAACCGGGGAACGCAAGCGCCTCTGCATCGTCCAGCAGGGGATTTTGCTCCGCGAGGCGACGTGACCCAACCGACATTGGTTTTTCTTCATGCGCTCGGCGCCAGCGCGCGGGCATGGGACCTCGTGCGCGGCCATTTGCCCGATCACGCGTGCCTCGCGCTCGACCTGCCCGGCTTCGGCGATCGCGCCGGTCGGGGCTATGCCGATGTGGCGACGATGGCGGACGACGTTGCGGAGGCGATCCGCGCGCATCGGCTCACCGCCTGCGTCTTGGTCGGGCACAGCATGGGCGGCAAGGTCGCCTCCGTGGTCGCCGCGCGCGCGGCGGCGGGTGAGCTCGGCCTCGCCGGTGTGCTCGGCATCGTGCTGGTCGCCGCCTCGCCGCCCGCGCCGGAGCCGATCGCCGACGAGCGCCGCGCGCAGATGATCGGCTGGCCCGCCGCTGGCGAGATCGGGCGCGCGGACGCCGAAACCTTCGTCGACGCCAACACCGCCGTGCCTTTGCCCGTGCCGTTGCGCGAACGGGCGATCGCCGACACCCGCCGGTCGAGCCGCGAAGCGTGGCTCGGCTGGCTGGAGCGCGGCAGCCGCGAGGACTGGCGCCCGCGCGCCGCGTCGATCCCGCTTCCCGCACTGATCGTCGCCGGCGCGGAGGACGGCGACCTCGGCGAAGCGGCGCAGCGCCGCCTCAACCTTCCGCATTATCCGCATGCCGAGGTGCACGCCGTCGCCGATGCCGCCCACCTTATCCCCTACGAGCAGCCCGCGGCGCTCGCCGCGCTGATCGCCGGGCATGTCGCGGCGGTGCGCGACCGCGCGCTGCCCGACCGCTTCGTCCGCCTGCTGGACTCGGACCGCGTCAGCCGCCGCACCCGCGCGGCGATGCTGGACCGGACCCGCCCGGTCTCGGACGCGGAGGCCGGCTGGTCCGACCCGCAACTGCGATCGGTCGCCGCGCTCGTCGCGCAGGTGCTGCCCGACCAGGGCCATGATCGCGCGCTTGCGCGCCGCGTCGGCGTCGCGGTCCACGGCCCGGGCGACGGCTGGCGCTTTGCCGACCTGCCGCCGGACCCCGACGCCTGGGCGCGCGGGCTGGCGACGCTCGACGCGCTGAGCGGCGGCTTCGCCGCGCTGTCTTCGCCGGATCAGGCCGCGTGGCTCCACCGGATCGACGCCGGGGAAGCCGGGATCGCCGACGACGCGCGTTATCTCTCGCCCACGCAGATGCGCTTGTGGTTCCAGGACGCCCGTGCCGAGATCGCGCGGCAGTGGATCGCCGCGCCCGGCGCGATGGCGGCGATCGGCTACGACGGGTTCGCGGTCGGCGGCGACGGCCCGCGCCAACAGGGCTTCACCCGCACCGCCGCCGACGACATCGAACACTGGCAGCACGCCGCGGAGCCGACCGCATGAGCCGCGCACCCTATGCCGAAAACGAACAGGTCGACGCGGTCGTGGTCGGGACGGGTGCCGGCGGCGCCCCGCTGCTGGCGCGGCTGGCCGAGGCCGGGCTGTCGGTCGTCGCGCTCGACGCCGGTCGCGCCTTCCGCCCCGAAGAGCATGTCGCCGACGAACTGGCGGCCGACATCTATTGGATGGAGGAGCGGCTGAGCGGCGGCGCCGATCCGACCGCGTTCGGGTCCAACAACTCCGGGATGGGGGTCGGCGGATCCACGCTGCATTGGGGCGCCTTCTGCCCGCGCCCCGATCCGCGCGACCTGACACTGAAAAGCACGACCGGATTCGGCACCGACTGGCCGATCCCGCATGCCGAATTGATCGAATATGTGCACCGTGCCGAGTATTTCACGGGTGTCTCCGGTCCCGCGCGCTATCCATGGGACACCGAACGCCACTACGCCTATCCTCCGGTCGCCCGCAACGCGTCGGCGGACGCGATGGCGCGCGGCTGCGCGGCGCTCGGGATCACCGCCACCGACGCCCCCGCCGCGCTGGTGTCGCGCGATCGCGAACAGCCGCACTGGGGTCAGCGGCAAGCGTGCGTGAACTGCGGCACCTGCCATCAAGGGTGCAGAAACGCTGCAAAAACCAGCATGGACACCAGCTATCTTCCCCACGCCGTCGCCCACGGCGCGGAGATCCGCGCCGGTGCCCGCGTCCTGTCGGTGGAGTTCGATAGCGCCGGCCAGATCACCGCCGTCGTCTATCATCAAGGCGGAGAAACCCGCCGCCAACGCTGCCGCACCCTCTTCCTCTGTGCGGGAGGCGTTGAAACACCACGATTATTGCTCAATCTCGGCATCGCCAATTCCAGCGGACAGGTCGGGCGCAACTTCATGGCGCATGTCGCCACGCAGGTGTGGGGCACGTTCGATGCCGAGATGCGGATGAACCGCGGCTATCCGTCGTCGCTCATCACCGAAGACCTGCTGCGCCCCGAAGATGCTGATTTCGCAGGCGGTTATCTGATCCAGAGCCTGGGCGTGCTGCCGGTCAATCTCGCCAACGGTCTGGCGAGAGGTGCCGGCTTCTGGGGGAAGCGATTGCAGAACCTGCTGCGACGGTACAATCGCATGGCGGGTATCGGTATCAACGGCGACTGCCTGCCGCACCCCGACAATCGCCTGTCCCTGTCGGACGAGACCGATGCCTTCGGCCAGCGCAAGGCCCGCATCGACTTCGGCTATCACGCGAACGAGCGCGCGATCGACCGCCACGCCCGCCGCACGATGACCGCGATCTGGGAAGCCGCGGGTGCCCGCGACATCTTCGCCGTCGACCGCTCCGCCCACACGATCGGAACGTGCCGGATGGGCTCGAACGGCGACGAGGCGGTGGTCGACGCCGACGGACGCAGCTTCGACATCCCTAACCTGCTGATCTGCGACAATTCTATCTTCCCCAGCGCGCTGGCCGCCAATCCGGCGTTGACGATCATGGCGCTGTCGCTGCGCACCGCTGACCGCTTCCTGCGGGCCGACGCGCAAGAGGGTCGTCATCGACGTTGAAGCTGCCCGCCGGCACGGTCGGCCGGTTGCGTCGCGGCCGATACCGCCATCTCTATCCTTGTTGCCGGTGCGCGCAATCCCTAGGACGCCCGGATGAGAAAGGCCGCCTCCGCGCTCGATTATCGTGAACTGGCGCGGCGGCGCCTGCCCCCGTTCCTGTTCGAATATATCGACGGCGGCAGCTATGCCGAGGTCACGTTGAAGCGCAACGTCGCCGATCTCGAGGCGGTCGCGTTGCGTCAGCGCATTCTGACCGATGTCTCGACGCTGGATCTGTCGACCGAGCTGTTCGGGCAGGCGCTGGCGATGCCGGTCGCGCTCGCGCCGGTCGGCCTCGCCGGCATGAACGCGCGTCGCGGCGAAGTGCAGGCCGCACGCGCGGCGGAGGCGGCGGGCATCCCCTTCTGCCTGTCGACCGTCTCCGCCTGTCCGCTGCCCGAGGTGACCCGCGCGGTGAGCGCGCCCTTGTGGTTCCAGCTCTACATGATCCGCGATCGCGGCTTCATGCGCGATCTGCTGGAACAGGCACGCGCGTCGGGCTGCTCGACGCTCGTCTTCACCGTCGACATGCCCGTACCCGGATCGCGCTACCGCGACTATCATTCCGGGCTCGCCGGCGCATCGGGCATGATGGGAGCGGCGCGCCGGCTGTGGCAGGGCGTCACTCATCCGCGCTGGGCGTGGGACGTCGGCATCCACGGCCGCCCGCACCAGCTCGGCAACGTCGCGCCCGTCCTCGGCAAGAACACCGGGCTGGAGGATTTCTTCGCCTGGATGCGCAACAACTTCGACCCGACGGTCAGCTGGCGCGACATTGACTTCATCCGCGAACACTGGGACGGGCCGCTCGTCATCAAGGGCATTCTGGACGTGGAGGATGCGCGGGCCGCGGCCGATCTTGGCGCGGACGGCATCGTGGTGTCCAATCACGGCGGGCGCCAGCTCGACGGCGTTCCCTCCACCGCACGCGCGCTGCCGCCGATCGCCAAGGCGGTGGGGGAGCGGTTAACGGTGCTGGCGGACGGCGGCGTCCGTTCGGGGTTGGACGTGGTGCGGATGCTCGCGCTCGGCGCGCGCGGCGTGCTGCTCGGGCGCGCGTGGGTCTATGCGCTGGGCGGCGGCGGCGAGGCGGGAGTGCGCCACGTGCTGAAGCTCGTGGAAGCGGAGATGCGCGTCGCGATGGCGCTGACCGGCCGGACCCGGATCGCCGATATCGATCGCACCGCGCTCGTGACATAGCCTCGCCGGCTCCGCGTCAGCCCTCGCCGTCGGCCCACGCACGCAGTAGCGAATGCGCGATCGCATAGGGCGGCGGCGCGCCGAATGCCCCCGCCTCGCCCGCCAGCGCCGCGCGCACCTCGTCACGCGTCACCCACATCGCATGCTCCAGTTCGTTGGCGTCCAGCGTGATCGCATCGTCGTCCGCCCGCGCCACACATGCGATCATCAGCTGCGACGGGAACGGCCACGGCTGGCTCGCGACATAGCGGACGTCGCGCACCCGCACCCCGGCTTCCTCGCCGATCTCGCGCGCCACCGCCTCCTCGATCGACTCGCCCGGCTCCAGGAACCCGGCCAGTGCGGAATAGCGCCCCGCCGGCCACGCCGCCTGTCGCCCGACCAGCGCGCGCCCGTCATGCTCGGCGATCATGATGACGACCGGATCGACGCGCGGGAAATGCTCCGCCGCACAGTTCGGGCAGGCACGCCCCCAGCCGGCGCGGAACATCGCGGTGGCATGGCCGCAGCGCGCGCAGAACGGATGCCGCGCATGCCAGTCGATCAGCGCGCGCGCCGCCGCGAAGGTCGCCGCCTCGCCGTCGCGCAGCCGGTCGAGCAAGGCGAACAGCGTCGGCGAGCGATAGGGCGGCGGCGGCGCGTCGCCCGGCACCACCGCGGCGAAGTGCGCCCGCCCCTCGCCAAGCCCGAGCAGCACGAACTCGGCCGCGCACGGCGCGTCCGCGATCGTGCCCCAGCCGAGCAGGCCGTCGTCGCCCACCACCGGCTCGAACCCGCTCAGCAGCAGCAGCCGCGACGACGGATCGGCCAGCAGCGCCGCCACCGCCGCCGGGTCGTGCCGCAGCGCGTCGGCGCGATCGAGCGTTCCGCCGGTGAAGCCGGTCGCGATCGTCACCAGCGTCCCCCGTGCAGCCGTGCCGCATCGTTGCGCAGCGCCGCGAACGTTTCCTTGGCGAGCGGCCATTTCTCTGCCGGGAAGTAATTGACCATGATCGTGCTGCGAAAACGCTTGGCCGGATCGACCAGCGCCAGCGTTCCGGCCGCCCCGGCCCAGCCATAGCTGCCCTTCGACGCGCCGTTCGGATCGTCGGCGATATAGACGACCCCACCCGCACCGAAGCCGCGCACCTGCCCGTCGCTCTCGAACGTGACGCCCGCCGGCAGGAGGTTCGACATGCCGAACCGCGCGGTCGCGTCCTTCATCACCCGCACGCCGTCCAGTGTGCCGTAGTTCTGCAGCATGTGGAGGAAGCGGTCGTAGTCGCGCGCGCTGCTCACCAGCCCGGCACCGCCATACGGGAAACTCGGCGCCTCCAGCCATGGCGAGCGCGCGGCGGGATCGGCCGGCGACAGGTTCTCGCCCACGAACGCATAATTGGTCGCGAACCGGCCGACATCGCGCCGCGGCACCTGCCAGAAGGTCGAGGTCATCTTCAGCGGATCGAGCAGCCGCGTCTGCACGAAGCGCTCGAACGACATCCCGCTCGCCTTCTCGACCACCGCCGCGAGCACATCCAGCCCCATCGAATAATGCCACTTCGTACCGGGCTCGGCGACCAGCGGCGCCTGCGCGACCCGCTCGGCGAAGGCGGCGAGCGAGGCCGGGCGAGTCGGCCGCGCCTGCGCCTCGACCTGCGCATTGACCGTCGCGGGGATCAGCCCGAGCCGCTCATATTCCTTCAGCAGCGGCCCCTTGGCGTTGATCTGGTAGCCGATCCCCGAGGTATGCGTCATCAGTTCGCGGATCGTGATCGGCCTGGTCGCTGGCCGGGTGTCGAGCGACGTGTCGGGGCTGGTCAACACACGCATCTTGCCGAACGCCGGGAAGTATCTGGAAAGCGGATCGTCGAGCGACAATTTGCCGTCCTCGATCAGCAGCATCGCCGCCATGCCGGTGATCGGCTTGGTCATCGAATAAATCCGCCACAGCGAGTCCGGCCCCGCCCTGGCGGCACCGGGATCGAGCGCGATATCGCCCGCGGCGACGAACACGGTCGGCAAGTCGCCCAATCCGAATGCCCCAACGATCCCCGGCATTTTGTGCGCGCGGACATAGCCGTCGTAGAGTGCCTGCGTCGCGGGCAGCAGTACCGCCGCCGAGGCTGCATCGGCGTTGCGCGGGGCCGGCGGACGCGGCTGCGGCGCGGGTTGCTGCGCCGCCACTGCCGTCGTCAGCAGGGCCAGCGCCATCGTGGTCCCCACGCTCCACCGCTTCGTCGTCATGCTTCTCTCCTCACCACATCCGCTGCCTTGGCGAACAGCGTCGGCAACCCCGCTTCGTCCAGCCGCGCGATCGGCCACCATTCGCCAGCGTTGCGCAATGTGTCGCTTCGCGCCACCGCAATCGCGAGATCGAGCGTGAAATGCGTGAAACCATGCGAAACGGTCCTGTCGATCATCCGCCAGTCTGCCTCGGCAGGCGCCTCCGCCAGCCCCGGCGGCGCATCGCTCCACGGCCCGGTCGGCAGCGCGCGCATCCCGCCCAGCAATCCCTTGTCGGGCCGCCGCACGAGCAGCACCGCGTCGTCGTGCTCCAACCAGAAGATCGTGCCATGCCGATGCGGGCGGGGCGCGTTGGGCTTCTTGACCGGATAGCTCTCGGGCGCGCCGGTCGCCTGCGCCGCGCAGGCGTGGTGCAGCGGGCATAGCAGACAGCGCGGCCGCCGCGGCGTGCAGATCGCGGAGCCGAGGTCCATCATCGCCTGCGCGAAATCGCCCGCCCGCGCGTCCGGGGTGATCGTTTCCGCCGCCGCACGGATTGCCTTGCGCCCACCCGGCAGCGGATCGGCGATCGCGAACAGTCGCGCCACCACCCGCTCGACATTGGCGTCGACCACCACCGCGCGCCGCCCGAACGCGATCGCCGCCACCGCCGCGGCGGTATAGTCGCCGAACCCCGGCAGCGCGCGCAGCGCCGCCTCGGTATCGGGCAGTTCGCCGCCATGCTCCGTCGCGATCGCCCGCGCCGCCGCCAGCAGATTGCGCGCCCGCGCATAATAGCCGAGCCCTGCCCAGGCCGCCATCACGTCCGCTTCGTCGGCGGCGGCCAGGTCGGCGAAGGTCGGCCAGCGCCGCACCCACTCGGCGAAGCGCGGCCGCACCGTCGCCACCGTGGTCTGCTGGAGCATCACCTCGCTCAGCCACACGCGGTATGCATCGGGCGTCTCGCCGGCCTTGGCGCGCCACGGCAGATCGCGGCGATGCCGGTCGTACCAGTCGAGCAACGGCGTCGCGATGTCGATCCGGTGCTTGGCGTCCATGCCCCGGCTATGGCATGGGCGACGGAATGAGCAAGCGCGCCGGCATTCCCCCTTCCGAATCCCCGCGCCACAATCGTTCGCGGCAGGTCGCCGAACTGTTGCCCGCGGTCGGCGGCGCCGCCTTCCGCCGCTTCGGCTTCGTGCAGTCGGCGATCGTCACGCGCTGGCCGGAGATCGTCGGCGAGCGGCTGGCCTCCGCCAGCACCCCCGAATCGATTCGCTTTCCCGCGGGCAAGAAGCAGGACGGCGTCCTCACGCTCACCGTGCGCGGCGCGCATGCCGCGATGATGAGCCATCTGACCGAAGAGATCATCGAGCGGGTCAACCGCTTCTTCGGCTATGCCGCCGTCGTGCGCGTCGCGATCCGCCACGGCGAGGTCACGCGCCGCCCCGAACGCCGCGCGCCGCCGACGCTCGCCCCCGCCCCGCCCGAAATGGGGCAGAGCTTGCGCGGCATCGCCGATCCCGAACTCAAGGCCGTGCTCGAGGCGCTGGCCTCCGGCGTCGCCACCCCCCGCCCCGTCCTGCCCAAGGTCCGCTGATGCGCTTCCTCCTTCCCCTTATTGCCGGCACCGCCCTGGCCGCCGCTACCGCACCCGCCACCGCCGCGCCGCGCCCGTGGACCGCGGTCGCGACGCCGGTGGCCACCGGCAGCTACCTGATCGGCAACCCCAAGGCGCGCGTGAAGCTGGTCGAATATGTCAGCTACACCTGCCCGCATTGCGCGCACTTCGAGCATGAGGCGGAGCCGACGCTCGCCGCGATGGTCCGCTCCGGCTCGACCAGCGTCGAGATCCGCAACCAGGTCCACGACGGCATCGACCTTGCCGCCGCGACGCTCGCGCGCTGCGCCGGGGCGACGGCTTTTCCGAAAGTCCACGCCGCCTTCTTCGCCCAGCAGGAGCAATGGGTGTCGCGCGCCGACACCTGGGCGCAGGGCAATCGCGAGCGGATCGCCAGCTGGCCGCAACTGGCGCAGCTTTCGGCCATCGCGGAAGGTGCCGGGCTGACGACGATCGCGCGCGCGGCCGGGATGCCCGCCGCCGCGATCACCGCGTGTTTCGCGAACGACGCCGCGGTCAAGCGGACGATTGCGGCATCGGAGGCGACCGCGAAGGTGTCGGGCACCCCAGCCTTTGAAATCAACGGGCGACTGATCCAGAATGTCGGCTGGACGCAGTTGCAGCCGCAGTTGCGCGCGGCGGGCGCGAAGTAAGCGACGGAGTGACACGATGAAGCGTATGGCAATCCCGATGGTCGCGGCGCTCGCGCTGCTCGCCGCATGCGGCGGCGCGGCGAGCGACGGCAATAGCAGCACGCCCAGCGCGCCGGCCGGCTCGGTAAAGGCGGTCGCCGCTCCGGCCGGGCAGGACTGGACGCAGGTCGTGTCGCAGACCCCCGCCGGCGGCTTCGTCGTCGGCAATCCCGACGCCAAGCTGAAGCTGGTCGAATATGGCTCGCGCACCTGCCCGACCTGCGGCGCGTTCGGTCAGACCGGGATGCGCCCGCTGGAAGATAATTACGTGAAGACCGGCAAGGTCTCCTACGAATTCCGCGACTTCCTGGTCCACGGCCCGCCCGATCTCGCCGCCGCGCTGCTCGGGCGCTGCGCCGGACCGCAGCCGTTCTTCCCGATCCTGGAACAGATGTACATCGACCAGCCCAAGTTCCTGGATACGCAGATGAAGATCGCGCAGGATCAGGCGTTCCTGCAACAGACGCAGAACGCCACCCCGCCACAGGTCGCTACGGCCTGGGCAGAGAAGATGGGCTATCTGGAGTTCATCAAGCAGCGCGGCGTGCCGGAGGCGCAGGCACGCGCCTGCCTGACCGACGCCAAGGCGATCGATGCGCTGACCAAGATGATGCAGGACGGCACCGACAAGAACGGCGTCACCGGCACCCCGACCTTCATCCTCAACGGCGCGAAGGTCGACGGCGTCACCTGGGCCCAGGTCGAGACGGCATTGAAGAACGCGGGCGCGTGATGCTCGCCGGCGTCCGTCGCCACGGACGCCGCCCGGCGGGTGCTCGCGGCACCCGCCTCCAGCGTCTGCTATTCCCGCTCCCATGCGCCTGAAGCGTCTTCGCCTCGCCGGCTTCAAGAGCTTCGTCGATCCCGCCGACCTGCGCATCGAGCCGGGGCTCACCGGCGTCGTCGGCCCCAACGGCTGCGGCAAGTCGAACCTGCTCGAAGCGCTGCGCTGGACCATGGGCGAGAACAGCGCACGGTCGATGCGCGGTGCGGGCATGGAGGACGTGATCTTCGCCGGCACCGCCACCCGGCCGCCGCGCGACTTTGCCGAGGTCGCGCTGCTCGCCGAGCGTGATGGCCCGGACGGCATCGAGGAAAGCGAGATCGTTCGCCGGATCGAGCGCGGCGCGGGTTCCGCCTATCGCATCGACGGCCGCGACGTGCGCGCGCGCGACGTGCAACTGCTGTTCGCCGACGCCGCCACCGGCGCGCACTCCCCCGCTCTGGTCAGTCAGAACCGTATCGGCGCGGTCATCGCGGCGCGTCCTGCCGAGCGCCGCGCGATGCTGGAGGAAGCCGCCGGGATCGCCGGGCTCCACGTCCGCCGCAAGGATGCCGAGGCCCGGCTGCGCGCCACCGAGGCCAATCTCGCGCGGCTCGACGAGCTGCTGGCCGATCAGGCGACCCGCATCGCCGCGCTCCGGCGGCAGGCGCGCGCCGCCGAACGCTATCGGCTGCTGTCCGAGCAGATTCGCATCGCGGAGGCGCGGATGATCTTCGCGCGCTGGCGCGACGCCGCCGCCGCCGCGACCGCTGCGACCGCCGAGGCGGAGGCCGCCGAGGTGGCGGTCACCGCCGCTACCGCGCAGGCCTCGGCCGCGCATCAGGCACAGCGCGCCGCCGCCGAACGCCATGCCACCGCGCGCGCCGCCGCACTCGCCACCCGAGACGCCGCCGCCGATCTGTCGCATCGTCTCACGCGCCTGCACGAGCAGCGCCACGGGCTCGAGCGTCAGCTGGCGGATGCGCAGGCCGCCCGCGCGCGTATCGACGAGGATCGCGCGCGCGAGGATGCACTCGCGCACGATGCCGCCGCCGCGCTGACCCGGCTCGCCGCGGAGGCGACGGAGCTCGATCGACGCATTGCGGACGGCACCGCAGCGCTCCCCACACTCGACGCCGCACTCGCCGAGGCCGAGCGCCGCGCGCGCGATGTCGAGGTGACGCTCGCGCAGGCGATGTCGGCCGAGGCTGCGCAGATGGCCGAGCGCCGGGTCGCCGCCGCCGCACATGCCGCCGCGACCGCGCGCCATGATCGCGCCCGACAGGAAGCGATCGCGCTCGCCGCCGCGATCGAGGCGCTCGACGATCCTGAGCAGTTGGAGGCGCAGCGCACCGCCGCCCGGGCCGCGCTGGACGCCGCGCGACAGCAGGCCGAAAAGGCGCAGGCCGCGCTGACCTGGGCCGAGACCAGCGAAAGCGACGCGCGCGAGGAGCGCGACCCGGCGGAGGCCGCCCGCGCCGCCGCTTTGGCCGCGCTGGCCGCGCTGGACGGCGAGGTCGCCGCGCTCACCCTCGCGACGGCGCGCGAGGGCGACCGCTTGCTCGATGCGGTCCGCGCCGAGCCGGGCTTCGAACGCGCGCTTGCCGCCGCGCTCGGGGACGAGCTGGAAACTGCCCTTGCCGACTGGACCGGTGCCGCACCCGAGCCCGCCGATCCGCCCGCGCCGATCGGCACGCTACCGCTCGCCGCGCGCGTCACCGCCCCGCCTGCGCTCGCCCGGCGCCTGTCGCAGGTGTTCGTCGTCGAGGCCGATTCCGGACAGCCGCTGCACGCCGGCCAGCGGCTCGTTACGCGCACCGGGCGCGTGCGGCGCTGGGACGGCTATGTCAGCGAGAGCGGCGGCGTCGCCGCGGCCGAGCGGTTGCAGCGCCTTAACCGGCTCGCCGCGCTGACGGAATCGCGGCCCGCCGCGGTCGCCACGCTGGAGAAGGCTGGCGCACGCCGCGCCAGGATCGACGAGCGGATCGCGCGCGCCCGCACCGCCGCGCAATCGGCGCGCACATTGCTGGCCGATGCCGAAGCCGCCGCTCGCACGGCGCAGCGCGACGAGGATCGCGCCACCTCGCTGATCGACCGGCTTGCCGCGCAGCGCACCGATCTCGCCGCCCGCGCCGCGCGCGTCACCGCCGAGGCCGAGGATGCCCGCACCGAGCTGGAACGCAGCGCCGATGCACTCGCCGCGCTGCCCGACACCGCCGCCGCCACCGGGCAGACGGCACGGCTGCGCGGCGAGGCCGAGGCGGCGCGCGCGCATGTCGCCCTCGCCCGCGCCGACCGTACCACGCAGGAGCGCGCAATCGCCGATGCTCGTGCGCGCGCCGCCGCCGCGCACGAGGAGGCGGAGGGCTGGCGCACTCGCGCCGGCGCGGCGGCGCGACGGATCGCCGACATGGCCGACCGCGCTGCCGCGCTCGACGCCGAGCTCGCCCGGCTCGCCGACCGCCCCGCCGCGCTGGCGAACGACCTCGCCGAGCTGGACACCGCCCACACCGACGCGCGCACCGCCGCGGAGGCGACGCAAGCCGAGGAACGCGAGGCCGATCTCGCCCTGCGCGCCGCCGACGCCGCGCAGGCCCGCGCCGCCGAAGCGCTCGCCGCCGCCCGCGAGGCGCGCGCCGCGGCCGGCGCGCGCGCCGAGGGCCACGAACTGCGCCGTGTCGAAATGGGGCGCGTCTCGGGTGAGCGTTTCGAATGCCCGGCGCCGCTCCTCCCCAGCAAGGTCGGGTTCGATCACGCGTCGGTCGGCACGCCCGCCGGGGAGTCGGCCGCGCACGAGCGGCTGACGATGGACCGGGAACGGCTCGGCCCCGTCAACCTCGTCGCCGAGCGCGAGTTGGCCGAGCTGGAGACCGCCGGTACCGCCACCGCCGCCGAGCGCGACGAGCTGAAACAGGCGGTCCACCGGCTGCGCGGGTCGATCGGCACGCTCAACCGCGAAGGGCGCCAGCGGCTGCGCGCCGCCTTCGAGGCGGTCGACGCGCACTTCCGGCGCCTCTTCACGACCCTGTTCGACGGCGGGCAGGCGCATCTCGCGCTGGTCGACTCGGACGATCCGCTCGAGGCCGGGCTGGAGATCATGGCGCAACCGCCCGGCAAGCGCCTGCAATCCCTGACGCTGCTGTCGGGCGGCGAGCAGGCGCTGACCGCCATCGCACTGATCTTCGCGCTGTTCCTGACCAACCCTGCGCCGATCTGCGTACTCGACGAGGTCGACGCCCCGCTCGACGACGCCAATATCGAGCGCTTCTGCGATCTGCTCGACCGCATGACCCGCGAGACCGAGACCCGCTACCTGATCGTCACCCACAATGCGGTGACGATGAGCCGCATGCACCGCCTGTTCGGGGTGACGATGGTCGAAAAGGGTGTCAGTCGGCTGGTATCGGTCGATCTGCAGGCGGCGGAACTGCTCGCCGCCGAATAGCGGTCCATGCCGGTGCGGGATCGTTGACCGCGCCATGGATCAGCCACAGCATCGCCGTCCCGCGCACGATCGCCGCCGCCAGGATGTCCGCGTGCGTCGCGGACGGCCAGGCCCCCTCCATTCCCGCGAACATCCAGAACTCCGCGAAATACGCCGCCACGTCGCCCAGCAGGAACAGCGCCGCCGCGCGCACCCGCGTACCGGTCAGAACGATCATCGGCCACAGCCACAGGTCGAATTGCGGCGAATAGACCTTGTTGGTCAGCAGGAACCACGCCAGCACCGGCATGAACAGCACCCATGGCCGTTCGCCGTGCCGTTTCCACCCGGCCGCGACGATCGTCGCCGCGCCGCCCGCGAACAGCACGAACGACCAGAAATTGCGCGTTGGAATGTCCGTCGCCCACCAGCCGAACTGCGCCATCAATTCCCACACGCTCGCCGCGGTCCCGCTGCGCTCGCTGGAAAAGGCGTAGAACTCGCGCCAGTTGTCGTACGCCAGCACCGCCACCGGCAGGTTCACCGCGCCCCAGGCGACCACCGCCACGCCGACCAGCGACGCCGCCCGCGCCAGGCGCTGTCCCCATGTCCGCCCCGGCTGGAACAGCGCTCCCAGCCCCAGCAGCGGCAGCATCAGTACAGGAAACAGCTTCGCCGCGCCGCCCAGCGCCGCCAGCGCGGTCGCCTTCACCGTCTCCGCGCGCCGCGCCGCCAGCAGCGCCGCGGTCGCAAAGGTCACCGCCAACAGGTCCCAGTTATGCCCCAGATAGAGCACCAGCGGCGGCGCGAGCGCCCAGCCATATTGCCGTCGCACGCTCACGCCGGCGCTGCGCAGCAACTCCAGGACCGTGAACGCCAGGATCGTGTTGCCGAGCGTCACCGCGTTCAGGAAGTCGGCGGCATCCGCCCCGCGCCCGCCCGCCACGCGCGCCAGCAATCCTTCGGCCCAGATCAACGCGCCGGTCAGCACCGGATATTCCATCCGCGCCTGCAGATACGGTAGCTGCCCCGCCGCTACCCCGCGCAAGCCCCAGAACGGCACCGCGTCGCTGTAGCAGCCGGTCGTATATTGCTCGGCAAAGGTCCAGCCGGCGCCGCAATGCGCCTTGAAACCCCAGCCGAGCAGACACGTCAGCGCCAGCGCGAGATAGGGGCCGTTGGGGCCGAGCCGGTCGAAAAGCCGCTGCACAGGGTTGATCCATGGCAAAACGATCCGCCCTCGACAAGCGGGATGAGCGAACATACATCGAACGCGATGGCGCAACTCGATGTCCGACAGAAGCTGGAGATTCTGGCCGACGCCGCGAAGTACGACGCCTCCTGCGCGTCGTCGGGCACCGCGAAACGCAATTCGGCGGACGGCAAGGGGATCGGCTCGACCGAGGGTATGGGCATTTGCCACGCCTATGCGCCGGACGGCCGGTGTATCTCGCTGCTCAAGATCCTGCTGACCAACAGCTGCATCTTCGACTGCCATTATTGCATCAACCGCAAGAGTTCGAACGTGCGGCGTGCGCGCTTCACCGCCCAGGAGGTCGTAAGCCTCACCCTCTCCTTCTATCGCCGGAACTATATCGAGGGGCTGTTCCTTTCGTCGGGGATCATCAAGTCCTCGAACTACACGATGGAGCAACTGGTCGAGGTTGCGCGCTCGCTGCGCGAGGATCACCATTTCCGCGGTTATATCCACCTCAAGACGATTCCCGATGCCGATCCGGAGCTGGTGCATCAGGCGGGTCTTTATGCCGATCGCGTGTCGATCAACGTTGAGTTGCCGACGGTCGGCGGGCTGAAGCGGCTCGCCCCCGAAAAGGACAATGCGCGTATCGAGGGTGCGATGGGCGACATGCACGCCGCCATCGCCGACACCGCCGACGCGCGCACTCGTTACAAGTCGGCGCCGCGCTTCGCCCCGGCCGGCCAGTCGACGCAGATGATCGTCGGCGCCGATGCCGCAACCGATGGCGACATCGTCACCAAGGCGTCGACGCTGTACGATCGCTTTGGCCTGCGCCGCGTCTATTATTCGGCGTTCAGCCCGATCCCCGACGCGTCGAGCGTCCTGCCGCTGCAACGCCCGCCGCTGATGCGCGAGCATCGCCTCTATCAATCCGACTGGCTGATGCGCTTCTACGGTTTTCAGCCGCGCGAGGTGGTCGCCGCCACCGACAAGGCGACGGGGATGCTGCCGCTCGACATCGACCCGAAGCTGGCCTGGGCGCTCAAGTTCCGCGATCAATTTCCCGTCGACGTCAACCGCGCCCCGCGCGAGCTGCTGTGGCGCGTGCCAGGGCTCGGCACCAAGGCGGTCAAGAGCATCCTGGCAGCACGACGCTGGCGGCGGCTGCGGCTCGACGATGTCGCGCGTCTTACCGTGTCGATTGCGCGCGTCCGCCCGTTCATCGTCGCGGAGGACTGGCGCCCGGTCTCGCTGACCGACCGCGCCGAACTGAAGCCGCTCGTGGCCCCGCGACCCCCCCGGCAGCAGCTCGAGTTGTTCGGCGCGTGAGAATGAATCGCGGGTGAAACGGCCTGCCGCGTCATGCGCTTGCCCCCACGAAGGAGACTGGCATGGCGCACGCCGGCGATTACGCGTCCGTGAGGCGTGACCTCGGCAAGCAGCGTAACGTGCGCAAGCAGTGCGGCGACCTGCAAGGTGCCGACGCGAAGTGCCGCAACTCGTTTGACGCGTCGGCTCGGGGTGCAGAGCCATGCCGCCGAGGAGAAGCTCGGTGACGCGACCGGGGAACGGCTGGCGGAGACCTATGAGGAGCGCAAGCCGGCCGAACTGGAGCTTGCCCGCGCCAACCCGCCGGGCAGCGACGAGCGCGACTGATTGCCGTTGATGCGCGCCGTCACGCTTCCCGCCCCCGACGACATGGACGCGTGGCGCGAGGCGGCGCGCGCACTAGTGGCCGACGACGTACCGCCCGAACGGGTCGTGTGGCAGGTCGGCGCCGTGGCGGAGGACCTGTTCGCCGCCACGGCCAACACGCCGGCCCCCACGCCGCCACCCGCCTCGCCGCTACGCGTGTCGCGCGCCTTTATCGCACTGGCGGGCGACGCGATCCTGCATCGCGACCCCGAACGCTTCGCCTTGCTCTATACGTTGCTGTGGCGGCTGCGCGACACGCCGCGGCTGGTCGAGGATCACGCCGACCCGCTGGTGCGGCGTCTGGAAGGTTTCGCCAAGGCGGTGCGCCGCGACATCCACAAGATGCGCGCCTTTCTCCGCTTCCGCAGCGTCGCCGACGATGACGGCACGGAACGCTACGTCGCATGGTTCGAGCCCGAACATCACATCGTCCGCGCCAACGCCGCATTCTTCGTCAACCGCTTCGCCAGCATGCGCTGGTCGATCCTGACGCCCGAGGTGTCGGTCCACTGGGACGGCGCGATGCTGAGTGAAGGACCCGGCGCGACCCGCAGCGACGCGCCCGACGGCGACCCGATCGAGGAAGTGTGGAAGACCTATTACTCCAGCATCTTCAACCCCGCGCGCGTCAAGGTGAAGGCGATGCTGAAGGAGATGCCGCGCAAATACTGGAAGAACATGCCGGAAACCGCGCTGGTCCCGCAGCTGCTGGCCGGCGCACAGGCACGGGAGAGCGGCATGATCGAACGCGCACGCGGTGACATCGGCGGCAACGCGCAGGCGGCGTGGGAGGCACTACGCGAGGAAGCGCTCGCCTGCACGCGCTGCCATCTTCACCGTCATGCGACGCAGACGGTGTTCGGCGAAGGCCCGGTATCGGCATCGATGATGTTCGTCGGCGAGCAGCCCGGCGACCAGGAGGACCTCGCCGGCCATCCGTTCGTCGGCCCCGCCGGCCAGGTCTTCGACCGCGCCCTCGCCGCCGCCGGGATCACGCGCGCCGAAACCTACGTGACCAACGCGGTCAAGCACTTCAAGTTCGAGCCGCGCGGCAAGCGCCGCATCCACGCCAAGCCCGACGCCGGCGAGATCGAGGCCTGCCGGTGGTGGATCGAGCAGGAACAGATGCTGCTGCGCCCCAAGGTGACGGTGGCGCTCGGGGCGACGGCGGCGCGCAGCCTGTTCGGCAAGGCGATGACGATCGGCCGCGAACGCGGCCGCGAACAGCGGCTGCCGGACGGCGGCGCGGCGTGGATCACCGTCCATCCCAGCTACCTGCTCCGACTTCCGGACGAGGATGCGCGCACCACCGAGTTCGCGCGGTTCGTGGAGGACCTGAAGCTGGCCCACGCCGCCGTGGCGGGGTGATCTTTACTACCCGATCGTGCTGAGCCTGTCGAAGCACGTGTTCCAAACCCGCCCTTCGACACGCTCGGGACGAACGGAAGATTACCTATTCGTCCGTATCCGCAACGCCACCGACTGCGCATGCGCCGGCAATCCCTCGGCCCGTGCCAGCGCGATCGTCGCCGGCCCCAGCTCGTTCAGCGCGCTTTCGTTCAGCTGCAGGAAGCTCGTCCGCTTCATGAAATCGGTCACGCCCAGCCCGCTGGCGAAGCGCGCCCGCCGCCCGGTCGGCAACACGTGGTTTGGCCCCGCGACATAGTCGCCGATCGCCTCGGGCGTGTGCCGCCCCAGGAACGCCGACCCGGCATGGCGCAATCGGTCGAACAGCGCCTGCGGATCGTCGCACGCCAGCTCGACATGCTCGGGTGCCAGCCGGTCGACCAGCGGCATTGCGTCTTCCAGGGCCGGCACGACGACGATCGCGCCGTTATCCTCCCACGCCACCCGCGCGACGGCCTGCGTCGGCAGCGCCTGCAACTGCCGCTCGACGGCTTCCGCGACGCGCTCGCCGAACGCCGCATCGTCGGTGAACAGGATCGACTGCGTGGTGGTGTCGTGCTCCGCCTGGCTCAGCAGGTCTGCGGCGATCCACTCCGGATCGTTCGCGCCGTCCGCGACGACGACGATCTCGCTCGGCCCCGCGACCATGTCGATCCCGACCACGCCGTACACCTGCCGCTTGGCTTCCGCGACCCAGGCGTTGCCCGGCCCGGTCACGACGTCGACGCGCGCGATCCGCTCGGTGCCGTAGGCGAGCGCCGCGACCGCCTGCGCCCCGCCGACCCGCCACACCTCGTCGGCGCCGACCAGATGCGCGGCGGCCAGGACGAGTGGATTGACCTCGCCATCCGGTGTCGGGGTCACGACCACCAGCCGCTCGACTCCTGCCACCCGCGCCGGGATCGCATTCATCAGCAGTGTCGAGGGGTAAGCGGCGCGCCCGCCCGGCACGTACACTCCGGCCGCATCCACCGCGCGCCACCGCGCGCCCAGCCGCACGCCCGCGGTATCGGTGAAGCTCGTATTCTCCGGGCGCTGCTTTTCGTGATAGGCCCGGATCCGCGCCGCCGCCAATTCCAGCGCCGCGCGCAACTCCGGCTCCAGCGCGTCGAACGCCGCCGCGCACGCCGCCGCATCGATGCGCCATCCGGTCTCGTTCAGGTCATGCCGGTCCAGCTTCTGCGTGAACGCCTGTAGCGCCGCATCGCCGTCGTCGCGCACCGCGCGCACGATGGTCGCCACATCGCGTGCGACGTCGCTCGCCGCTTCGCGCCGATCGTCCACCAGCGCCGCGAACCGGCTGCCGAAATCCGCGTCGCGCGTGTCGAGCCGGATCATGCCGCGCGCTCCGCCACCGCGGCGCGGAACGCCTCGACCAGCGGGAATACCGCGCCCCGCGTCTTCATCGCCGCGCGATTGACGATCAGCCGCGCCGACACCTCCATGATCCGCTCCACCTCGACCAGGCCGTTTTCCTTCAGCGTCCGTCCCGACGACACCAGGTCGACGATCCGCGCCGCCAGCCCCAGCGTCGGCGCCAGCTCCATTGCGCCGTTCAGCTTGATGCACTCCGCCTGCACCCCGCGCCGCGCGAAGTGCGAGGCGGTGACATGCGGATATTTGGTCGCGACCCGTACGTGGCTCCACCCGCGCGGATCGTCGGTCGCGGCCATGTCGGCCGGCTCGGCGATCGACAGCCGGCAATGTCCGATGTCGAGATCGACCGGTGCGTACAATTCGGCGTAATCGAACTCGGCGAGCACGTCCGACCCGACGATCCCCAGTTGCGCCGCGCCGTGCGCCACGAAGGTGGCGACATCGAACGCGCGCACCCGGATCAGCTCGATGCCGGGACGATCGGTGCGGAAGCGCAGCGCCCGGCTCTTCTCGTCCCCGAACGCCGGCTCGGGCACGACGCCTGCGCGCGCGAGCAGCGGCAGCGCTTCCTCCAGGATGCGCCCCTTGGGAACGGCGATGACGATCGGCGCGGCGGCGGACGGTTCTGACATGCGCGCGGCTTTACGAAGGCACTGTCATCGGCGCAATGAGGCGCGATGGCCGACGAAGAGAACAACCGCGCCGCCTTCGAGGTGCAGGCGCGATATTGCGACGCGATGGCCGCGCCGCGCACCGCCGCGCTGTGCCGCGCGCTCGGCCGCGTCCTGACCCGCGGCACGTTGGTCGGCACGCGGCTGCTCTACTGGGCGGGCGAGCCGGTCGCCGACGCCACCGTGCTGCGGATCGTCGGCGGACTCCATGCGCTCGCCCGCCGCGGCGTCGCCGACCCGTTCGCCGCCGACGACGCCGCGCTGGCGGCGATCCTCGCCATCCACGACGCCGCGCTGCTGCCGTGGCTCGACGGCCCGCCGCAGACCAACGAGGCGCAGCGCTCCGCCGGGCTGATGACCGGCCTGCTCCACGTCGCCGCCACGCTCGGCCTGCGCCTCGAGATCCTCGAGATCGGCTCCAGCGCCGGGCTGAACCTGCTGATCGACCGGATGCGCTTCGATCTCGGCGGCGTCCGCGTCGGCCCTGCCGATTCGCCGCTCGCGATCGTCCCCCACTGGCGCGGCCCGCCGCCACCTGCCGCGCCGATCACGGTCGTCCGTACCCGCGGCGTCGACCTCGCCCCGGTCGACGTGCGCGACCCGGCGCAAGCCGAACGGCTCGCCGGCTACGTCTGGGTCGACGCGCAGGACCGTCTCGACCGGCTGGCCACCGCAATTGCCATGGTTCGCGCGCAACCGGTCGACCTGACGCAAGGCGACGCCGCCGACTGGGTCGAGCAACGCCTCGCCGAGCCACAGGAAGACGGCACGGTGCGCGTCCTGATGCATTCGGTCGTATGGCAATATCTCCCGGCCGCCGGCCGCGCGCGCATCCGCGCCGCGATGGCTGCCGCCGGTGCCCGCGCCACGCCGGCGCGCCCGCTCGGCTGGGTCATGATGGAGCCCAACCGCGATCTCCACCGCCACGAGGTGCGCGTGCAATGTTGGCCGTCCGCCGAGCCGATGCAGCTGGTCGCGCTCACCCACGCGCACGGCGCCTGGGTTGAGGGCCTGCCCGCCCCCTACGAGACGCGCGACTATGTCATGCGGCGCGGCGCGTATGAGTAAGCTCCCTCCGTCATTCCCGCGCAGGCGGGAATCCAGAACCCCTGACGTCGCGCCTCCATCGCCAAACCTGCGCGTCTGGATCCCCGCCTCCGCGGGGATGACGGCATCGAACGAACAATGACCGAGGCGGACTTCCTCGCCCGTCTCCGCACGCTCCCGCTCCATCCCGGTGCGGGCGGCCTGCGCGACGATACCGCCGCGCTCGCCGGCCTTACGCTCACAACCGACACCCTGGTCGAGGACGTTCACTTCCTCTCCGGCGACCCGCCGCGCGACGTCGCGTGGAAGCTCGTCGCCACCAACCTGTCCGATCTCGCCGCCAAGGGGGCGCTGGTGGAGGGTATCCTCCTCAACTACCCGCTCCGCGATCCCGCGTGGGACGTCGCCTTCCTCGACGGCCTCGACGACGCACTCCGCACCCTCGCCTGCCCGCTTGTCGGGGGCGACACCGTCACCTTGCCCGCCGGAGCACCGCGCATCCTTACCGTCACCGCGATCGGTCGCGATGCCGCCGCCCCGCCGCGGTCGGGCGCGCGGGCTGGCGACGCGCTCTGGGTCACCGGCACGATCGGAGACGCCGGTGCCGGTCTCGCGATCGCGCAGGCCGGCCACGGCGACCCAGCGCTTCTCGCCCGCTACCGCCGCCCGGTGCCCCGCCTTGCCGAGGGCCGCGCGCTCGCCCCGCTGGTCCACGCCATGATGGACGTCTCGGACGGCCTCCTGATCGACGCCGCGCGCATGGCGGCCGCCAGCGGCCTTGCCGTGACGGTCGATCTCGCCGCGGTCCCGCTCGCGCCCGGCATCGCCGACCCGCTTGCCGCCGCCACCGCCGGCGACGATTACGAACTGCTGTTCGCCGCCCCCGCCGCGCTCGCGCTCCCCTTTCCCGCCACCCGCGTCGGCACGTTCGCCACCGGCACCGGACTATCCCTGACGCAGGATAACCGATTGATCCCCCTGCCCGCGCGCCTCGGCTATCAGCACGGCTTGCGCTGACGCGACCACCTGTTAGCCTCGGTCCCCCGCGCGACGTACCGGCGACAGACCGGACGCGCCATTAGGAGGGATGAAGGGCATGACGATCGTCTATCTTGCCATCGTCTGCGGCCTGATCGCCGTACTCTATGGCTTCGTGACCAGTCGACAGGTGTTGTCCGCCTCGCCCGGCAACGAGCGGATGCAGGATATCGCCAGCGCCATCCAGGAGGGCGCGCGCGCCTATCTGGGGCGGCAATACACCACGATCGCGATCGTCGGCGTCGTCGTCGCGGTCGTGCTGGCGGCGACGCTGGGCGCCTTGTCGACGATCGGCTTCGTCATCGGCGCGCTCCTGTCCGGGGTCGCCGGGTTCGTCGGCATGACGATCTCGGTGCGCGCCAACGTCCGCACCGCGGAGGCGGCGCGCGGCTCGCTGCAAGGCGGCCTGACCATGGCGTTCCGGTCAGGCGCGGTCACGGGGATGCTCGTCGCCGGGCTCGGGCTGCTCTCCATCGCGCTGTTCTTCTGGTACCTCACCGGCCCGTCCGCGCTGCTCCCCAACGACCGCGCGATCATCGAGGCGCTGACCGCGCTGGCGTTCGGCGCATCGCTGATCTCGATCTTCGCGCGGCTGGGCGGCGGCATCTTCACCAAGGCCGCCGACGTCGGGGCCGATCTGGTCGGAAAGGTCGAGGCCGGCATCCCCGAGGACGATCCCCGCAACCCCGCGGTCATCGCCGACAACGTCGGCGACAACGTCGGCGATTGCGCGGGCATGGCCGCCGACCTGTTCGAGACCTATGTCGTGACGCTCGGCGTCACGATGGTGTCGATCGCGCTGCTGATCCAGGCCGGCCCGGCGGAGCTGATGCGGCTGATGAGCCTCCCGCTCGCGATCGGCGGCGTGTGCATCATCACCTCGATCATCGGCACCTACATGGTCCGGCTCGGCCGCGGGGGCTCGATCATGGGCGCGCTCTACAAGGGGTTCTGGACCTCGGCGCTGCTGTCGGTTCCCGCGATCTGGGCGGTGACGCACTGGGTGCTGGGCGACATGGGCGCGACGATCGGTGGCGCCGGCTTCCTCGACGCCGACCGCGACGCCGCCTTCGACGCGATCACCACCGGCGGCAGCGACGCGGCGGTGGCCGGCGTCCCGGCCGCGGCGGCCTTCACCGGCACCGACCTGTTCTGGTGCATGATGATCGGCCTTGCGGTCACCGGGCTGATCGTCTGGATCACCGAATATTACACCGGCACCAACTATCGCCCGGTCAAGTCGATCGCCAAGGCCAGCGAGACCGGCCACGGCACCAACGTCATCCAGGGCCTCGCGATCAGCCTGGAGGCGACCGCGCTGCCAACGATCGTGATCGTGGTCGCGGTGATCGCCGCCTACAAGCTCGCCGGCATCATCGGTATCGCGTTCGGCGCCACCGCGATGCTGGCGCTCGCCGGGATGGTCGTCGCGCTCGACGCCTACGGGCCCGTCACCGACAATGCCGGCGGCATCGCGGAGATGGCGGGGCTGGAGGACGAGGTGCGCGAACGCACCGACGCGCTCGACGCGGTCGGCAACACCACCAAGGCGGTGACGAAGGGTTATGCGATCGGGTCCGCAGGGCTGGCGGCACTGGTGCTGTTCGGCGCCTATACCACCGACCTGCGCACGTACTTCCCCGACCTCACCGTCGATTTCTCGCTCAGCAACCCGTACGTCATCGTCGGACTGCTGCTCGGCGCGCTGCTCCCCTACCTCTTCGGCGCGTTCGGGATGACCGCGGTCGGCCGCGCGGCGGGCGCGGTGGTCGAGGAGGTGCGTGGCCAGTTCCGCGACAATCCCGGCATCATGGCGGGCACCAGCCGCCCCAACTACGGCCGCACCGTCGACCTCGTCACCCGCGCTGCGATCCGCGAGATGATCGTGCCGTCGCTGCTTCCGGTGCTCTCCCCGATCGCGCTCTATTTCATCGTCCGCGCAGTCGACGGCCAGGCGAGCGGCTTTGCGGCGCTGGGCGCGATGCTGCTCGGGGTGATCGTCTCCGGCCTGTTCGTCGCGCTGTCGATGACCAGCGGCGGCGGCGCGTGGGACAATGCCAAGAAATATATCGAGGACGGCAACCACGGCGGCAAGGGATCGGACGCGCACAAGGCCGCGGTGACCGGCGACACGGTCGGCGACCCGTACAAGGACACCGCGGGACCGGCGGTGAACCCGATGATCAAGATCACCAACATCGTCGCGCTGCTGCTTCTGGCGGCACTGGCGGGCCACGGCTGACCCAAAGCGTCATCCCCGCGCAGGCGGGGATCCAGACGCGCTGAGGCTGCGGCTCCATCGAAGCGCGGCGTTTCTGGATTCCTGCCGCCGCCGGGATGACGCATGTGGCAGTTCGATCCATTTTCGCCGCGCCCCTTCCCCGCAACAGCGCCGCTAAACCGCCGATACGGTCCAACCTCGCCACGACATGCGCCCCCCGTCCGGCTCCACTCGCGCGCATGACCAGCGCGAACCGACCGTCCAACCACCTCTATTACGGCGACAACCTCGACGTGCTCCGCCGCGAGATCGGCGACGCCTCGGTCGACCTGATCTACCTCGACCCGCCGTTCAACTCGAACGCCAATTACAACATCCTCTTCCGCTCCCCGACCGGCGGCGGCGCGGATGCGCAGATCGAGGCATTCGAGGACAGCTGGCACTGGAACGACCGCGCAGAGGACGCCTTCGATCAGGTCGCGCGCAGCGGCCATACCAAGGCGTTCGACCTGCTCAACGCGATGCGCGGCTTTCTCGGCGACAACGACATGATGGCGTATCTGGCGATGATGGCGGTCCGCCTGATCGAGCTGCACCGCGTCCTGAAACCGACCGGCAGCCTGTATCTCCACTGCGACCCCACGGCGAGCCACTACCTGAAACTCCTTTTGGATGGAATTTTCGGGCCTCTCGCTTTTGGAAACGAGATCATCTGGAAGCGGACCGGTGCGCATAGCGACTCGTCGCGAGCAGGCGCGATCCACGACGTCATCTTATATTATCGGAGAAGCGACCGCTTCATCTGGAACAAGGCCTACCAAGCCTATGACGAGGCATACGTCCAGACGCACTACCGGCGCTCGGATGCAAAGGGGCGGCTCTATAGAACGGACAACGTCACGGCGATGGGGCTTTCCGGCGGCGGCTACACCTATGAATGGAACGGCGTCACGAAGATCTGGCGCTACCCGCGCGAACGCATGCAGGAATTGCACGACAGCGGTCGTCTCTATCATACCCGCTCGGGCACTCCAGAATACATCCGCTATCTCGACGAAATGCCTGGCATACCATTGCAGTCCATCTGGACCGACATCGCGCCGCTCAACTCACAAGCGCAGGAACGCCTCGGCTACCCCACCCAGAAACCGCTGGCGCTGCTCGAGCGCATCATCGCCGCCTCCTCCAACGAAGGCGATGTCGTGCTCGACCCGTTCTGCGGCTGCGGCACTGCGGTTCATGCCGCGCAGAAGCTCGACCGGCGGTGGATCGGCATCGACGTCACCCACCTCGCGATTTCGCTGATCGAGAAGCGCATGCAGGCCGCCTTCCCCGGCGTCGCCTTCACCGTCGAGGGCACGCCGAAGGACCTCGCCTCCGCGGAGGACCTCGCGCGCCGCGACAAATATCAGTTCCAATGGTGGTCGGTGTCGATGGTCGACGCCATGCCCTATGGCGGCAAGAAGAAGGGTGCCGACGGTGGGATCGACGGCATCATCTATTTCAAGCCCGACGGCCGCCGCACTGAGCGCGCGCTCGTCTCGGTCAAGGGCGGCGACAATGTCGGCGTTCCGATGATCCGCGACCTCCATTCGGTGATGATCCGCGAGAAGGCGACCGCCGCGGTGTTCGTGACCAAGGCCGCGCCGTCGCGTCCGATGGAAAAGGAGGCCGCCGCCGCCGGCCGCTTCACCGCCGCCGCGACCGGCAAGAGCTATCCGCGGCTCCAGATCATCACGCTGGCGGAGTTGTTCCGCGGTCGCCGTCCCGACCTGCCGTATATCGATCCCACCGCCGCCTTCCGCCGCGCACCGCGTGAGAGCAATGCGCGGCAGGGCTCGCTCCTATAGGATCACTTGCCGTCGGTGGCGCCATCGATCGCCGATCCCGCCTTCTCCGCGGTGCTCTCGACGCTCTTCGCCGCCGAGGTGATCGCGTTGTTCTTCGCGGTCTCGCTGTCGCCGCGCACGACCAGGAAATAGGCCGCGACCGCCACCACGATCAGCACCGCCAGCCCGATCAGCACGCCCCCGCCGCCACCGCGCCGCCGCTCGATGATCGTGGTGTGCGGGGTCTGCGTCACGCGATCGTCACTCATGGCTCTCTCCCTTCGTTTCGGTGAGGCCATGAATGCGATCGACGCAGCAATGTTCCGTAGCCGTAAGGACTTAGAACGGCAGCTTGAATCCCGGCGGCAACGGCAGCCCGCTGGTCATCTTCGACATCTCGGTCGACGACGCCGCATCCGCCTTCGTGCGCGCATCGTTCAGCGCCGCGGCGATCAGGTCCTCCAGCATCTGCTTCTCGGACGGCACGATCAGCGAATCGTCAAGCGCGACGGAGATGATCCGCCCCTTGGCCGATGCCTTGATCTTCACCAGCCCGCCGCCCGCGACGCCCTCGACCTCGATCGTGTCGAGGCTGTCCTGCGCCTTCTGCAATTCGTTCTGGACGTTCTGGGCCATCGCCAGAATGTCGTTGAGATCCTTCATCATCTGCTCCGTTCAGGTAATGCTGCGTTGAGCGGGTTTCGGGTCGATCAGTTCCGCACCGGGAAAGGCGTCAAAGGCGGCGGCGACGATCGGGTGCGCGCGTGCGGCATCGTGGCGCGCCTGCACCACGTCCTGCTCGGCCTCGTACATCGTCGGCGCACCCGGCAGATCGGCCATCGCGATCTTCCAGGGCATGCCAGTGGCCTCGCGCAGCACCGCCGCCAGTTCGCCCAGCGTATCCGTCGACAACGGTCTCGTCCCGCTGAACACGATCTCGGGCGGCGCATAGCGCACCAGGCTCGCCCCGCGCCGCATCCGTACCAGCAGGTCGAGCTTGCCACGCTCGTCGAGCAACGCCAGCACCCCCGCGAACTCCTTCGGTGCGCGATCCTCCGGCGCGGGCGGCACCGCCGGCGCGACCGGAGCCGCAGGCGCCGTCGCCACCGGCACTTGCCCGCCCGCGATCCGTCGCGCCAGCTCGCCGGGGTCGGGCAGGGTCGAGGCGTGGATCGCGCGCAGGATCGCCATCTCCGCGGTCTCAATCGGCAGCGCGGCGCGCCCGACCTCCTCATGCCCCTTCAGGAACAATTGCCACAGCCGGTGCAGCGCCGGGAACGACAGCTTGCCCGCCCAGTCGCGGTATGCCGCGCGCTCCTCGGCCGGCTGCGCGGCGTCGTCGGGCGCCCCGACCTTCACCTGCGTGACGCCGTGCACCGCCTCCAGCAGCGCGCGCATCACCCCCAGCGGATCGACCCCCAGGTCGTACTGCCGCCGCAGCGCCGCCAGCGCGCCCGGCGCATCGGCGGCCAGCACCAGCGCCAGCAGGTCGCGCACCGCATTGCGGTCCGACAGTCCCAGCATCTCGCGGACCGCATCGGCGCGCACGCCCCCGCCTTCCAGATCGGCATGCGCGATCGCCTGGTCGAGGATCGACAGCCCGTCGCGCGCCGATCCTTCCGCCGCGCGCGCGATCAGCGCCAGCGCCTCGGGCTCCGCCTCCGCCCCCTCCGCCGCCACGACGCGCGCGAAATGCTCCGCCAGCGCCTGCGCCGGAATCCGTCGCAGGTCGAAGCGCTGGCACCGCGACAGCACCGTCACCGGCACCTTGTTCACCTCGGTGGTGGCGAACAGGAACTTCACATGCGCCGGCGGCTCTTCCAGCGTCTTGAGCAGCCCGTTGAACGCCGCCTTCGACAGCATGTGGACTTCGTCGATGATGTAGATCTTGTAGCGCGCCGACACCGCGGCATAGCGCGACGCTTCGATGATCTCGCGCACGTCGTCGATGCCGGTATGGCTGGCGGCGTCCATTTCGATCACGTCGATGTGCCGCCCCTCGGCGATCGCGCGACACGGCTCGCACACCCCGCACGGGTCGATCGTCGGCCCGCCCTGCCCGTCCGGGCCGATGCAATTGAGCGCCTTGGCGATCAGCCGCGCGGTCGAGGTCTTGCCGACGCCCCGCACGCCCGTCAGCAGAAAGGCATGCGCGATCCGGTCGCGCTTGATCGCATTGCCCAGCGTCTGGACCATCGCGTCCTGACCGATCAGCGCACCGAACGTCTGCGGCCGGTATTTGCGCGCGAGGACGCGATACGGCTGCGCGCTGGCCGCAGGCGACGGCGGCGTGCCGAGGTCGAGGGATTCGGACATCGCGGCCGGATATAGGCGGCGGTTCGCGGCTTGTCGAAGCCATACTCCTTGCGAGACGCGGCGGCGACGCGCGCCGCTCCCTCTCCCCCGCGGGGAGAGGGTCGGGGTGAGGGGCAGTCGTCACCGAGCCAGCGACCACATGTCCGACCGCAATTTCGCACGTCATCGCCCCTGCGCAGGCAGGCGCCAAGTGTGAGAGTGCAGCGAGCACGCACCCACACCAACCAACGCGAGTCTGTTTGAGAAAACCGCCGCGGCAACGCCGCATCGTCGTCGGCCGGGATCGGCTACGCCATCCCGCCGGCCGCGCTTGTCGGCGTGGAGCGGCATGGCCGCTCACTCGCCGGCCCGCGCGGTGGGAGCCGGAACGACCCGTGGCGAAATCGTTGTGGCTGCTTCCGTCAGGACCTGACCAGGTTGGCGACGACCACGTCCGCCCGACTCCCGCGCGCCCTATGGCGGAGCCGGGCGGCGCAATCAAGCCGTTAGCGACGCACGCGGAAGCAGCGGCGCTGCGGTCCGTAGTAACCATCGACCCAGCGGCAGACGGTCTGCGCGCGCGGCCCGCCGCGATAGCCGTTCCAGGCGTAGCGATTGTCGCGCCAACCGCGATCCCCGCGCCAGCCGCGATCGCCACGCCACCCGCGGCGGTCGTTCCAGCCGCGGTGATCATCCCAGCCGCGATGATCGTTCCACCCGCGCCGGTCGTCCCAGCGATCGCGCGGATGCGCACCGGCCGCGCTCGGCACCAACGTCGTCGCCGCGACCAGCCCGGCGATGCTCAAGGTCATCAGTTTCATACGCTCTACTCCCGAAATCCCCGCTGTGACTCGGAAGATGCGCGCACGCCGCTGCATCGACGCTGAACCCTATGGTAAGCTGACAGAAAGCTTGTCGAGATCGGGCGTCAGCACGATCTGGCACGCCAACCGGCTGGTCCGCCGCGCATCGGGGACGAGGTCGAGCATGTCCTCCTCCTCCTCGCGCGCCGCGGGCAGGCGCGCGAACCAGTCGGGCGCGACGACCACATGGCAGGTCGCGCACGCCAGGTCGCCGTTGCACGTCCCCTCGATCGGCAGGCCGTTACGCCGCGCCACGTCGAGCAACCGCTCGCCCGCGTTCGCCGCCAGCGCGCGATCGTCGAACATCACCTTCATGCCGCCATCCTCTGCGCGTCGGCCGCCGCCACCAGCCGGTCGAGCGCCGCCGCCAGTTCGTGCTCGGTCGTGTACCGCCCGAATCCGACGCGGATCGTCGACCGCGCCTCCGCGTCCGTCAGCCCGATCGCACGCAGCACATGGCTGGTCCGCCCCGACCCGCTCGCACATGCCGACCCCGCCGAGAACGCCACGTCGCGCACGTCGCTCATCAACCGCGCGACGTCCAGCCCGTCGCGCCGCACGCTCAGATTGCCCGGCCAGCGATGCTCCGTGCTGCCGTTCAGCGTCCACCCCGCCAGCCGCTCCCGCGCCGCCGCGAACAACCGCGCGGCGTGCGCTGCATCCTCCACCATCCGCGCCTTGGCCAGAACGGCGGCCGCTCCGAACCCCGCGCACAATGCCGGGCTCAGCGTGCCCGACCGCCCACCCTCCTGATCGCCGCCGTGCAACAACGGCGTGATCGTCACCCCGTCGCGCAGCCACAGCGCCCCGATTCCCTTCGGGCCGTGGATCTTGTGCGCCGACACCGCCACCATGTCGCACGCCTCCGGGATCGGCACCCGCCCGAACCCCTGCACCGCATCGCAAAGCAGCAGCGCGCCGAGCGGCCGCACCGCCGCCGCGATCTCGGGCATCGGCTGGATCACCCCGATCTCGTTGTTCACCAGCATCACCGCGGCAAGGACAGCGCCCGTTTCGCGCACCGCGGCTGCCATCGCCTGCGGATCGACCCGCCCGTCCTGCCCGACCGGCACCACCACGCTCGCGCGTCCGCTTGCCGCCACCGTATCCAGCACCGCGGCATGTTCGGTCGCCTGGGTGACGATCGCGCCGCCCCCGATGTGGCCGGTGCCCTTGATCGCCCAGTTGAGCGCCTCGGTCGCCCCGCTGGTGAAGACCACGCGCCCGCCCGCCGGCATCAGCGCCGCGACCTGGGCCCGCGCCACCTCCACCGCCGCCTTCGCGGCACGCCCGGCCCGGTGCGGCGAGTGCGGGTTGGCGTGCTGGTCGCGCAGCCACGGCACCATCGCATCGAACGCCTCCGGCGCCAGCGGCGTCGTCGCCTGATAGTCGAGATAGGTCACGCCGCGAACCGCCCCGTTGCACGCGCCACCCCGCGCCATGCCGCGACGAACCGCTCGACATCGGCGTCGGTGGTAGCCCGCCCGAAGCTCACCCGCACCACCTCGCGCGATGCTTCCTCGCTCCAGCCCATCGCGCGCAACACATGGCTGGGCTTCAGGCTCCCGCTCGCGCACGCGCTGCCTGCCGACACCGCGATGCCCTGCATGTCGAAGCGGATCAGCTGCGCCGCCGATCCGACCCCGGACATCCGGTACGCGCCGATCGCCGGGTGCCGCGCGGCCGACTCGGCCACCACGATGCCGCCCGACCGCCGCACCGCATCGTCCAGCCGCGCCCGTCGCGCCGCATGGTCGGGCTCCGCCTCGCCCAGTGCCGCCGCATGCCCCAGCACACCGGGAAGGTTCTCGGTCCCCGCGCGATAGCCGCGCTCCTGCCCGCCGCTCGGGTGCAGCGTCGCGACATCGCGGACCAGCAGCGCCCCCGTCCCCGGCGGTCCGCCGCGCTTGTGCGCCGACACCGCCACGAAATCGGCCAGCTTCGCCAGTTCGGGGCCGGCGGGCATCTGCGCCGCATCGACCAGCAGCAGCCCGCCCCCGTCATGCACCGCCGCCGCAATCGCGGCGATATCCTGCTTCACCCCCGTCTCGCTGTTGCACCACTGAACCGCCACCAGCGCCCCCGCCACGTCGCCGAGCGCGCCAGCATCGACCTGCCCCGACGCATCGACCGCAAGCACCTCGGCCTGTCCCGCCGCGCGCAGCACCGCGTCATGCTCCACTGCCGATACGATCCGGCGCGCCGCGGTGCACCGCCCCAGCGCGATCGCCAGCGACTCGCTCGCCCCGCTCGTCAGCAGCACCTCATGGCTCCAGCCGTACGCGGCGGCGATCCGCCCGCGCGCTTCCTCCAGCGGCGCACGCGCCGCGCGCCCCGCCGCATGCGGCGACGACGGATTGGCCCACATCGCCATTCCCTCGCGCACCGCATCGACGGCGGCGGTGGTCATCGGAGTCGTCGCGGCGTGGTCGAGGTACAGCGGCTCGGTCAAGACACATTCCATTATCGGCGTTCCGGCCTATATAGCGCGCTTCCCGCCGGCCCCAACGCCTGCCGCCCAAGCTACAAGGTCACCATGCCCGAAGTCATCTTTCCCGGACCCGAAGGCCGCATCGAGGGCCGCTTCGCCCCCGCCCCGCGCCCGCGCGCGCCCGTCGCGATGATCCTCCACCCGCATCCCAATGCGGGCGGCACGATGAACAACAAGATCGTGCAGGAACTCTACAAGACTTTCCAGCGCCGCGGTTTCGCCACGCTGCGCTTCAACTTCCGCGGCGTGGGCAAGAGCCAGGGGACGTTCGACAACGGCATCGGCGAGCTGTCGGACGCCGCCGCCGCGCTCGACTGGGTGCAGAGCTTCCACCCGGAGGCGCAGACGACCTGGATCGCCGGCTTCTCGTTCGGCGCGTGGATCGGCATGCAGCTGCTGATGCGCCGCCCGGAGATCCGCGGCTTCATCTCGATCGCGCCGCCCGCCAATCTCTACGACTTCTCGTTCCTGGCGCCGTGCCCGTCGTCGGGGATCATCATCCAGGGCGCCGAGGACGAAGTCGCCACCCCGCTCGCCTCGCAGAAGCTGGTCGACAAGCTGCGCACGCAGAAGCACATCACGATCCACCACGACGTGATCCCGCGCGCGAACCACTTCTTCGAGCACGAGATGCCCGACCTGATGAAGTCGGTAGACAATTACCTCGACATGCGCCTGGACCCGAACTCGCCGATCAAATAGGCCGCGCGGAAGCGCAGGCGCTGCCTGCGCCCGCCTTCCGCGGCCGACCGGTCGGCGCCGCCCCGCGCCGACCGACGACGCGGGCTTTGCCCGCGGCGCTGCCCTGCGATATGATGCGCGTGGAGGTATGCGATGTCCTCACACCGGTCAAAGCCATGGTTCGCCGTGAAGCGCTACGGCATGGGCGCGGGGATGCCGATCGCATGGCAGGGCTGGGCGTTGCTGGCGCTCTTCTTCGCGATCCTGGCCCTCGCGAACATCTACCTCGACCATCAGGGAGCGCGGACGGCGGTGATCGTGACCGCCGCGGTCCTTCTGTCGATCGTCGCCTTCTTCAGGACCGACGGCGACTGGCGGTGGCGCTGGGGCGACGATCGCTGACGCTCACACCGTCCAGATCAGCACATTCCCCACCAGCACCGCCGCCATCACCAGCATCAGCACGCCCTTCAACCGCTCGCGCCGCTTCACCAGCAGGTAGCCGCCGCCGATCGCGCACGCAAACGCCGCCAGCATCGCCAGCGCAGGCGCCACCGCCGCCACCCCGCCCACGGCCGCCCCGGTCACGCCGCCTCCCCCGCCAGCACGCGCGCGTAGGCGGCCATGTCGACATTCCCGCCCGACAGCACCACCAGCATGCCCGGCTCCACCGCGACCCGCCCTGCCAGCAGCGCCGCGAGCGCAACCGCCCCGCCCGGCTCCACCACCAGCCGCAACCGCGCCGCCGCCCAGCGCTGCGCCGCGCGGATCTCCGCCTCGCTCACCGCGACGCCGGTCGCATCGCGCCGCGACAGCACATCGAACGTCAGCGGCGACACGCGGGTGGTCTGCAACGCATCGCACGCGGTCGGCGGCGGGTTGTCGCCGACCGGCTCGATCCAGCTCGCCTCCAGGCTGCGGCGCATGTCGTCCCAGCCCTCCGGCTCCACGACCGTCACCCGCGTCTCGGGCAGTGCCAGCGCGATTCCCGCCGCTAGCCCGCCGCCCCCGCACGGCACCACCACATGGGCCGGCGCGCCCAGCCCGGCCGCGACCATCTGCGCCGCCGCCTCGATGCCCGCGCTACCCTGCCCCTCGATCACCCACGGATCGTCGAAGCTCGGCACCAACGTGGCCCCGCGCGCCTCCGCCAGCCGCGCCGCGATCGCCTCGCGCGATTCGCTCGCGCGATCGTAGGTCACCACCTCCGCCCCCAGCGCCAGCGTCGACTCGCGCTTGGCGGCCGGCGCATCGGCGGGCATCACCACGGTCGCCGCCATGCCCAGCCGCCGCGCCGCCCAGGCGATCCCTTGCGCATGATTGCCCGACGAGAACGCCACGACCCCACGTCGCCGCGATTCGGCGCTCAATGCGGTCAGCCGATGCCAGGCGCCGCGCACCTTGAACGCGCCGATCGGCTGGAGACATTCCGCCTTAAAGGCCACGTCTAACCCATTGATTTCGTGAGTGTATATTGGCGTGGGCGGCAGGATCGCCGCCACCTTCGCCGCTGCATCCCGAACCCCTGCCCGGGTCGGTTGTCGCATAATCGTCACAGAAGCACCTTTCGTCGCATCAGGTACTTTACATCCCCGATCAGCGATCATATTTCGCGCCTCCGCTGCCCCATGGGACTTCCAACCGCAAGGCAGCTTTTGTCACCGTATGCCGCAAGGCAATTGGAGGTCCCTTGAGTTGCACCAGCATCATCGCGCGCTGGGGCTAGCGCCCCTTTCGACCGTCCCTGCCGATTCCGTCGCCGGGGCCATCGACATCGCTGCTCGTCGTCCGGTTCAGCCGGTCACGATCGTTCGTCCGCACGCCGCGGCACGGGCCGCCCGCTTCTTTACGGAGAAGTTCCCGGGCCGGACCATGTATGCGGTCAAGGCGAACCCGAGCCCGGAGCTGCTACGCACGCTGTATGACAACGGCGTGACGACCTATGACGTCGCCTCGATCGCCGAGGTGCGGCTGGTCGCCTGTACGTTGCCGGATGCGACCCTGTGCTTCATGCACCCGGTCAAGGCCGAGGAAGCGATCGCCGAGGCGTATTTCACGCACGGCGTGCGCACCTTCTCGCTCGACAGCATGGAAGAGCTGGCGAAGATCGTGTCGGCCACCCGCGGTGCCGCGGACCTCACTTTGTGCGTGCGGCTGCGCGTCTCGTCGGAGCATTCGAAGCTCAGCCTGGGCGCGAAGTTCGGCGTCGCGCCGGACGAGGCCAAGGAACTGCTGCTCGCCACCCGTCAGGTCGCCGATGCGCTGGGCATCTGCTTCCACGTCGGTTCGCAGGCGATGACGCCGGATGCCTATGCGCAGGCGATGGAGCGCGTGCGCCAGGCGATCGTGTCGGCGGCGGTCACGGTCGACGTCATCGACGTCGGCGGCGGCTTCCCCTCGGCCTATCCGGGCATGACCCCGCCGCCGCTCGAGCGCTATTTCGAGACGATCCACCGCGCGTTCGAGAGCCTGCCGATCAGCTATTCGGCGGAACTCTGGGCGGAGCCGGGCCGCGCGCTCAGCGCCGAGTACAGCTCGGTCGTGGTGCGCGTGGAGCGTCGCCGCGGTGAGGAACTCTATATCAACGACGGCGCGTACGGCGCGCTGTTCGACGCGGCGCACATCGGCTGGCGCTACCCGGTCGCGCTGCTGCGCGAACCCGAGTCGACCGTCCGCGATCATGCGTTCAGCTTCTGGGGTCCGACCTGCGACGACATGGACTTCATGGCCGGCCCCTTCCCGCTCCCCGCGGACGTGACCGCCGGCGACTATATCGAGGTCGGGATGCTCGGCGCGTATGGCGCGGCGATGCGGACCGCCTTCAACGGTTTCACCTCGGACGAGACGGTGGTCGCCACCGACGAGCCGATGGAATCGCTCTACATCGCGCTGCCGCAGCAGGTTACCGGCAACGTCGTGAAGCTGTAACGTTACGACTTCAGTGATCCGGTGGCGGCGTGCGGACCATCCGCGCGCCGTCATCGTTCGGGTCTTCGCGTCCCCTTAGAACGACGTGCATTTCCCTATGGGAGCCCCCATGACCGACACCACCATCAACGACACGCGCCCCAATGACCTTAGGAAGGCGGAACTGCTGTCGAAGCAGGTCAAGCACATCGACATCAAGAGCTTCGACGCGCGCCCGATCGTCGACGCGATGAGCGACATGAGCTTCACCAGCCGCGACCTCGGCCGCGCGACGAAGATCTACAATCAGATGCTGGGCGACAAGGATTGCACCGTCGTCCTCGTCATCGCCGGGTCGACCTCGGCGGGCGGCTGCATGGACCTGTATGCGGAGCTCGTTCGCAACAACATGGTCGACGTGATCGTCGCCACCGGCGCGACCATCGTCGACATGGATTTCTTCGAGGGCCTGGGCCACAAGCACTATCAGGCGCTCGAGGTGCCCGACGACGACACGCTGCGCTCGCTCTACATCGACCGCATCTACGACACGTATATCGACGAGGAGCAGCTTCAGGACTGCGACCACACGATCTACGAGATCTGCAACACGCTGGAGCCGAAGGCTTATTCGTCGCGCGCCTTCATCCGTGAAATGGGCAAGTATCTCGTCGAGAACGGCAAGAAGGAGAACAGCCTCGTCAAGCTCGCCTACGAGCATGACGTGCCGATCTTCTGCCCGGCGTTCGTCGACAGCTCGGCGGGCTTCGGCCTCGTCAAGCACCAGGTCGACCGCGCCAAGGAGGGCAAGCCGTATCTGATGATCGACGCGGTGGCGGATTTCCGCGAGCTGACCGACATCAAGATCAAGGCGGGCGAGACCGGCCTGCTGATGATCGGCGGCGGCGTACCGAAGAACTTCATCCAGGACACGGTCGTCTGCGCCGAGATCCTCGGGCACGACGATGTCGCGGTTCACAAGTACGCGGTGCAGATCACCGTCGCCGACGTTCGCGACGGCGCCTGCTCGTCCTCGACGCTGCAGGAAGCCGCCAGCTGGGGCAAGGTGTCGACCGCGATCGAGCAGATGGTCTTCGCCGAGGCCGGCTCAGTCATGCCGCTGCTGGCGTCGGACGCCTATCACCGCGGCCTGTGGAAGGACCGCCCGGTCCGCAAGTGGGCGACCATCTTCGACGCGAAGTAAGCGGCACCGCCCTCCCTCCCTCGCCCCTCGCAGAGGGGAGAGGGAGGCGCAGACTTCGGCTTTGCGACAGCAAAGTCCTAGTCGAAGCTGGGTGAGGGGTGGCGCTCGCCAGCGAGCGCGCGAGCCTTCGGCTCGCTCGACCCCTCACCCAAGCTGCGCTAAGCAGCAACGCTATCCCTCTCCCCTACCAGGGGCGAGCGCAGCAGCCAGGGATGACGCGCAGCACGGAACCCGCCATACTCCCCGGAACGAACACCATCGGAGAGCCCCGCGGATGCCGATCGATCGCCGCACCCTGATCGCCAGCGCCGCCGCGCTTGCCGCGGCTCCTGCCGTCCGTGCACAATCGACCGAGGCCACGTGGCCGCCGCGCGAACAGTTCCGGCTCTGGCCCAAGCACCCGCCCAACAGCCCCCGCCGCCTCCCCACCCCGAACAACGAGATGAGCGGCCAGCCGCCGCGCCGCGAGCTTCACCTGCGCGGCGTCGCCGAGCCGATCGTCGGCGTCTACCGCGCTGCAAAGCCGGACGGCCGGGCGCTGCTGTCGCTCCCCGGCGGCGGCTACCGCTTCCTCTCGGTCGAGAACGAAGGCATCAACGTCGCGAAGGCGTTCAACCCGCTCGGCATCACCGTGTTCGTCCTTGCCTATCGCCTGCCGGGTGAAGGCTGGCTCGAGCCGCAGGACGTGCCCCTGCAGGATGCGCAGCGCGCGATGCGCCTGATTCACGCGCGCGCCGCCGACGTCGCGATCGACCCGGCCAGGCTCGGCGTCATCGGCTTCTCCGCCGGCGGACTGCTCGCCGCCAGCCTCGCCGTCGCGCACATGGATCCGGTCTATCCGCGCCTCGACGCCGCCGACGACCTGCCCGCCCGCCCCGCCTTCGCCGGGCTCGTCTATCCCGTCATCACCGGCGACTTCATGCGCGTCGGCACGCTCGCGGCCGCGCGCTTCGACACCGACCGCCGCGTGCGCCGCGACACGCCCCCGGTCTTCATCGCGCACGCGCTCGACGATCCGACCGTGCCCGCCACGCAGCCGATGGCGATGCTCGCCGCCTGCCAGGCCGCGCGCGTGCCCGCCGAGGCGCATTTCTTCCAGGAAGGCGGGCATGGCTTCGGCCCCGCCTATCTCGCCCCCGACCTGCCCGGCGCGCAATGGCCGCAGCTGTTCGACCGCTGGACGCAGCGCACGCTCAGCCGAACAGCCGCGTAAGGCTCCGCTCCAGCACCAGCATCCGCCACAGCAGCACGCCGTGGTCCGCCTGCCCGGCGCGATGCGCGTCGGCCACCGCGGCGAGGCGCGGCAGGTCGAACCACCCCAGCTCCGCCAGCATTCGCGACCGCGCCAGCCCCGCCATGTCCGCCGCCAACGGCCCGCGCAACCACACGGCGACCGGCGGCGCCGGTGCCTCGACCGGCATCGCCGGCAGATACGCCGCCATCGCACCCGCCAGCAGCGACACCCGCCGAGCGCGCAATCCCAGCGCGAACCCCACCAGCCGCGGATCGGCGAAGGGCGCGCGCCACTCCACCCCCGCCGCCATCCCGACGCGATCCGTCATCGTCAGCACCTGCGCCGGCAACCGCACCGCCACTTCCGCACGCCGTGCCGCATCGATCGGATCGCCCGCTCGCGCATAGCGCGACAGCGGATCGTGACCGTCCGGTACGCCGCTCGCGACGCCTCGCCATGCCGCCTCGGGCAGCGCCCCGATCGCCGCCGCCAGGTCGTCACCAGCGCTGCGCAGCCACGGCCACCCGCGGCGCCGCCACGCCTCGCGCCGCGCGAACCCGCGCCACCGCCCGCCGTCCAGCAGCAGCCCCGCGCCGATCCCCGACAGCGCCACCGCCCCGCTCTCCCGCGCGACCACCAGTGCGTCGATCGCGGCCGGATCGCCGAACGGCTCGTCGAACGTCGCCACCATGTCGTCCAGCAACATCGCCACGTCGCCGCCCGGAACCTTGCCCGGAACCGCACCCGAAACGTCGCGATGCGCGGTCGCGAATCGCGCCGCCACCTCGGCCCCGGTCCCGGCCGTCCGCACCGCCTTCGCGCTCGCCTCGGCCAGTAGTGCGACGACCGCCGCATCGCCCGGCCCGCCCAGCAGCAGCGCCGTCGCATTGTCGCCCGCTGTCCGCGCCACCGCCCCGCGCATCTCCGGCAGCAATGCCGCGGGCGCGCTTTCCGCAGTATCGCGCAAGCTCCACCACCGCCGCGCCCCGCGCAGCGGCCGCCCGCGCTCGACCAGCACGAAATGCCCCGCCGGCAGCTTCTCGACCCCCGCGACCACGCAGCCGTCGTCGGGCACATGCCCCAGCGCAAGGAAGTCAGCGACCGCCCGTGCATCCGCCGCGCGCCGCATCAGCGGATGCGCCAGCACCCCCTTCAGCTCGGAGGCGAACACCAGCGCCCCGTCCGGCAGCATCGCCAGGTGCAGCGGCTTGGCGCCCAGCCGGTCGCGCGCCAGGAACAGCGTCTGCATCGCCGCATCGTGCACCGCGATCGCGAACCCGCCCTCCAGCCGGTCGAGCAGCGCGGGCCCCCACGCCGCGAAGCCGTGCAACACCACCTCGGCGTCGCCCTCACCCGCGAAGCGGTGCCCCAACGCACGCAGCTCGTCGCGAAGCGCAACATGGTTCAGGATCGTCCCGTCCAGCATGGCGGCATAGCGCAGGTCGGGCGTCGCGACCGGCTGCACCGCACCCGCGCCTCCGACCACCGCCAGCCGACGATGCGCGAAGCCGACGCCGGGCGCGGTCCACTCGCCCGCGCCGTCCGGCCCGCGGTGTGCCATTGCCGCCGCCATCGCGCGGACGCGCGCCGCCTCGACCGGCTTGGGCGTGGCCGGATGAAAGAGCCCGGCGATCGCACCCATCTCAGCGCGCGTCCGCCGCCGCGCCGTCGTTCCGCCCGTTCACGCTTGCTCGTCCACGCCTGCCCATGCGCGCGGCGCTATCACGGCGGCGGGCGTTCAGCGACCCCGAACCGAGGGCCGCCGCCGCGGCGCAGCGTCGGACCGTCGCCGCACCAGCGTATAGTCGAGCGTCACGTGCTTCGGCTCGCCCCGCTCTCCCGCGCTGCCGGCCTCGCGCCGGTCGAACAGCATCGTCGCCAGCAATTGCACCGCCGCCCGGCTCATGTCGGCGATCGGCTGGCGGATCGTGGTCAGCTCGGGCCAGATCGTCGTCGCCACCGCGCTGTCGTCGAAGCCGCACACCGTGAGGTCGCCCGGCACGTCCAGCCCGCGGCGATGCGCCACCGCCACCGTCGCCGCGGCCATGTCGTCGTTGCTCGCAAAGATCGCGGTCGGCGGCTCGGACAGGTCGAGCAGCTCCTCCGCCGCCTCCAGCCCCGAGCGGTAGCTGTACAGCCCGCGCACCACCAGCGCATCGTCGTGCGGCATCCCCGCGGCGGACAGCGCCTCGCGATACCCCGCCAGCCGCTCGCCGCTGGCGTGGATATTGGCGTTACCGGTGATGAAGCCGACGCGCTCATGCCCCAGCGCCAGCAGGTGCGCGGTCATCTCGCGCGCCGCCGCGCGATCGTCGATCGCCACCGCGCCGGCCTGCGGCGACGGGTCGGTGGTCGCCACCACCACGGTGGGGATGCCGGCGGCGAGCAGCACTTCCAGCACGATCGGGGAATCGCACAGCGGCGGCGGCAGGATCACCCCGTCGATCCCGCCGCGGATCAGCCGCTCGGCGACCTCGCGCTCATGGTCGCCCAGATCGCATTTCTGCACGATCAGCTGGATGTCGGCACGGCCCGCCTGGTCGAGGCTGCCGAGCAGGAATGCGCTCAGATACGCCTCGCTGGGATTGCTGAACAGCAACCCCATGCGGATCTGCGCCGCTCCCGCCAGGCGCCGCGCCGCCGGATTGGGCGAATAATCCAGCTGCCGGATCGCCGCATTCACCGCGTCGCGCGTTTCGGCGCGCACGTTGCTTTCGGAGTTGATGACGCGCGACACCGTCATCGGCGACACGCCCGCCAGCCGCGCCACATCGGCGATCGTCGGTACCCCTGAATGTCGCTTGCGTCGCTCTCCCGTCATCGCGTCCCCCGTTGTTGAGCGTGCTTAGCAGGCCGGACGCATCCGTTAAGCCCCTCTTGCCCCATTTTGATGATAGCGTTCCCACGAACGGCTCACTAAGTCGGCGATCGTATCGAGGAAGAGGACCGCCATGCCCGACCGGAACATCGCGCCCACGCGTCGCGCCCTGCTCGCCGGGCTGGCCGCCACGCCGCTCGCCGCACCGGCGGGGGTCGCCGCCGCCGCGTCCGCGGGCGACACGCTCCCGCTCTGGCCCGGCTCGCCGCCCGGCGCGCCCGCCACGCTGCCGGTGCCCAGAACCGAGCAGCGCGCGAAGCCCGGCGCGCCGGACGATCGCTGGCTGACCGGCATCGCCGCCCCGTCGCTCACCGTCCGCCGCCCGGCACAGCCGAACGGCACCGCGGTCATGCTGATCCCCGGCGGCGGCTACGGCTTTCTCGCCTATGACAACGAAGGCGAGGAACAGGCGCGCTGGCTGACCGCGCGCGGCGTCACCTGCTTCATCCTGAGCTATCGCCTGCCCGCGGAGGGCTGGCGCGATCGCGCGCTCGTCCCGCTCCAGGATGCGCAGCGCGGGCTGCGGCTGATCCGCGCCAACGCCGCGCGCTACGGCGTCGACGCGGCCCGCGTGGCGATCATCGGCTTCTCCGCCGGCGGGCATCTCGCCGGCAGCCTCGCGACGCGCCATGCCGAGCGCACCTATGCCCCCGTCGACGCCGCCGACCGCGCATCGGCCCGTCCCGACCTCGCCGCGCTGATCTATCCGGTCGTGTCGCTGGTCGCGCCGTTCACGCATGTCGGATCGCGCGACAACCTGCTCGGCACCCCGTCCGACGATGCCGCGCGCCGCGCCGCCTCCGTCGAGAGCCACGTCGATGCGCCGACCGCGCCGATCTTCCTCGTCCACGCCAGCGACGACGATGTCGTGCCGATCGCCAACAGCCTCACGCTCTACCAGGCGTTGCTCGCCGCGAAGCGCCCGGCGGAGCTCCACGCGTTCGACCGCGGCGGCCACGGCTTCGGGGTCCGCCTTCCCGCCGACACCCCCGCCGCGGCGTGGCCGACGCTGTTCGCCGCCTTCGCCACCCGCCTCGGCGTGCTCCCGCCGGTCAAGGCGTCGTAGATGGGCACGACGCCATCCCCGTTTCGTTCGTGTCGGGCAGCCATCGAGTAGCGCCGCGGGAGCGTACCGGGCGCGCGTGTCGGGACACCGCCCTACGCGCCACCTGTCTCTCGATACGCCGTCCCGGCGCGCGGCTGCGCCGCGGCCCGACGGCTACACCCGCATCCTTCCCCCGCCCCACGCGTCTCACCTTCAACGCGGGCGACCGCCGCCCGGAGTATCCGCCATGACCCGCCTCCCTGCCGCCGCGCTGCTGCTCGCCGCCGCCACCCCCGCCGCCGCGCAGGATGGCGCGGACGTCGTCGTACGCGGTCGCGGTCTCGCGCCGCGCCCCGGTGACCAGGCCGCGTCCGTCGTCACGCTCGACGCCGCGCGCATCCGCGAGAACGCCAGCAACCGACTGGAGAGCGTGCTCGCCGACGTCGCCGGGCTGCAACAATTCCGCCGCGCCGACTCGCGGTCCGCCAACCCGACCAGCCAGGGCATCTCGCTGCGCGGGATCGGCGGCAATGCGTCGAGCCGTGCGCTGCTGATCCTCGACGGCGTGCCGCAAGCCGATCCGTTCGGCGGGTGGGTGCCGTTCCCCGCTTATGCCACCGACCGGATCGGCGCGATCCGCGTCACCCGTGGCGGCGGCAGCGGGTACTTCGGCCCGGGCGCGCTTGCCGGCACGGTCGAGATCGACAGCGCCGACCCGCGCGACCAGCCCGCGCTCGCCGCCGACCTCGCCTATGGCAGCCGCCGCTCGGTCGACGCCGGCGCATCGGCGATGCTGAAGCGCGGCGCCGGCTTCGCCACGCTGTCGGCCGCCTATGCCCGCGGCGACGGCTTCATCCCCACCGTCGCCGGGCAGCGCGGCCCCGCCGACCGCCCGGCCCCCTACGAGCAATTCTCCGCCGCCGCGCGCACCGTCGTCGACGTCGCGCCCGCCACCGAATTGCAGGCCAGCCTCTCCGGTTTCACCGACACGCGCGAGCGCGGCACCGCCTTCACCCGCAATCGCAGCGAGGGCGCCGACGCCAGCCTGCGCCTCGTCGGGCACGGCGCGCTCGGCTGGTCGGCGCTCGCCTATATTCAAACGCGCGCGTTCGCCTCGCAATTCGCCGGCGTCGATGCCGCACGCCGCACCGCGACGCAGACGCTCGACCAGTACAACACCCCCGCCACCGGCGTCGGTGGCCGGATCGAGCTGGCCCCGCGCCTGGGCAGCGGCACCGACCTGCGCCTCGGTGCCGACGTCCGCCGCGTCGATGGCCGCACGCAGGAATTCTATACCTATGTGGCCGGTCTCCCGACCCGCCGCCGCGTCGCGGGGGGTGCCGCGCTCACCTACGGTCTGTTCGCCGACGCCAGCCTCACCCGCGGGCCGGTGACGCTCACGCTCGGCGGGCGCGCCGACCGCTGGGAGCTCACCGATGGCCGCCTGCGCGAGACCGCGCTCGCCGACGGAGCCGCGCTCACCACCACCGACTTCGCTGACCGCCGCGGCACTGAATGGACCGGCCGCGCGGGCGCGGCCTGGACGATCGCCGCCCCGCTCACGCTGCGCGCCTCCGCCTATCGCGGCTGGCGCCTGCCGACGCTCAACGAGCTGTATCGCCCGTTCCGCGTCGGCACCGACGCGGTCGCCGCTAATGCCGCGCTCGCGCCCGAGCGTCTGACCGGCGTCGACGGCGGCCTGACGCTCACGCCGCTGGCCGGGTTCAGCCTGACCGGGACCCTCTTCTGGAACCGGTTGGAGGGGGCCATCGCCAACGTCACCGCGGGGCGCGGCCCCGGCACCTTCCCCGGCGTCGGCTTCGTCGCCGCCGGCGGCACCTACCGCGTCCGGCGCAACCTCGACGCGATCCGCTCGACGGGCGTCGAGGTCGACGCGCGCTGGGACCATGGCCCGTGGTTCGCGCAGGCCTCGTGGAGCCATGTCGCCCCGCGGGTCGAGGCATCCGGCGCCGCGCTCCCGCTCGACGACCTTCGCCCGGCGCAGACCCCGCGCGACCTCGTCTCGGCCGCGCTCGGCTGGCGCCGCGACGCCGCCGCGCTCTCCGCCACGCTCCGGCACAGCGCCGCGCAGTTCGAGGACGACCAGAACACCCGCCTGCTCGCCGCCGCCACCACGCTCGACACCTATGCCGCGCTCCCGCTCACCCGCCGTATCGCGATCGAGGCGCGGGCCGAAAACCTCTTCGACGCCCGCGTCGAGGCCGGCGTCAGCGGCACCGGCGTCGTCGAGCGCGCCACCCCGCGCACGCTGTGGATCGGCCTCCGCCTGCGGTCGTGACGGCGCGGCGCCGAAGCGAGGGCGCTGACCCGACCGTTCGTGCCGAGCGTGTCGAAGTGCGCCGGGTCCGGATCGCCCATTCCGTTCGCGCCGGGCTTGTCGAAGTGCGCTGGGTCTGAATCACCCACTCCGTTCGAACTGAGCTTGTGAAAGTCCCTGGGTCTGGATCACCTGCTCCGTTCGCACTGAGCTTGTCGAAGTGCGTGCCCCACACGCCCGCACGGTTCAGATTCGGACCGCCCTATCCTACATCATCGCCATGACCGAACATCTCGACGTGCTGATCGTCGGCGCCGGCCTGTCGGGGATCGATGCCGCCTATCACATCGGCCACGACCGCCCCGACCGCCGCTGGGCGATCTTTGAGGCGCGCGACGCGATCGGCGGGACGTGGGATCTGTTCCGCTATCCCGGTATCCGCAGCGACTCGGACATGGCGACGCTCGGCTTCCCGTTCCATCCGTGGCGCGGCGAGAAGGCGATCGCCGACGGGGCCGACATCCGCGACTATATCCGCGACACCGCGCGGACCTTCGGCATCGACCGGCACATTCGGTTCGGGCACCGGGTCGTCGCCGCCGACTGGTCGTCCGCCGACGCGGTCTGGACGGTCACTTACGAAGCGGGCGGAGAGCGCGCCCAGCTCACCTGCACCTTCCTCTTCCTCTGCTCGGGCTATTACGATTACGCCCGCGGCCACACCCCCGCATGGCCGCGCGTCGAGGAGTTTCGCGGCACGATCGTCCACCCGCAGGCGTGGCCCGACGATGCCGAGGTCACCGGCAAGCACGTCGTGGTCATCGGGTCGGGTGCGACCGCGGTCACGCTCGTTCCCGCTTTGGTCGATCGCGGCGCCGCGCATGTCACCATGCTCCAGCGCTCGCCCACCTATATCGTCTCGATGCCCGCGCGCGATCGCGTCGCCGCACGCCTCCGCCGCCGCCTGCCCCGCGCATTGGCCGATCGTGCGATCCGCTGGAAGAACATCGCCTACGGCATGGTGACCTATAACCTCGCGCAGCGCCGCCCCGCGCTGGTCAAGCGGAAGATCGCCGACCAGCAGCGCAAGGAACTCGGCGAGGCGTTCGACATCGCGACCCACCTCACCCCGCGCTACGATCCCTGGGACCAGCGGCTCTGCCTCGTGCCCGACGGCGACCTGTTCCGCGTCCTGCGCGATAGCCGCGCGACGATCGTCACCGACCGGATCGCGCATTTCCAGGACGACGGCATCGCCCTCGCCTCGGGCGAGACGCTCACCGCCGATCTGGTGGTCACCGCCACCGGCCTGACGCTCCAGATGATGGGCGGCGCCACCCTGTCGCTCGACGGCCGCCCCGTCGATCCGGGGCAGCACCTGCTCTACAAGGGCGCGATGCTCGGCGGCGTGCCCAACCTCGCCTTCGCGATGGGCTATACCAACGCTTCGTGGACGCTCAAAAGTGACCTGACCGCGCGTTTTGTGGCCCGATTGCTCGATCACATGCGCAACTGCGGTGCTATTTTCGCGGTCGCCGATGCACCCGCTGATACCGCGAGCGATGAATCGGTGCTCAACCTGAGCTCCGGCTACATCCAGCGTGCGCGCGCGCTGCTACCCCGGCAGGGAAAACGCGCACCCTGGCGCACCCACCAGAACTATGTGCTGGACGCGCTGGCGATGCGCCGCCGCCTCGACGACGGCGTGCTGCGGTTCGAACGAAGGAAGGCGCGCTAAGCGGCTGTTATTCGACGGTAACGCTTTTCGCCAGGTTACGCGGCTGATCGACGTCGGTGCCCTTGGCGACCGCGACATGGTACGCCAGCAACTGCACCGGCACCGCATAGACGATCGGCGCGATCAGCGGGTGGACCTTCGGCATCGTGATCGTCGCCACGCACCCGTCGCCCGCCGCCTCGACGCCGTCATAGTCGCTGATAAGCAATACCTTACCGCCGCGGGCCTGCACTTCCTGCATGTTGCTGACGGTCTTGTCGAACAACGGTCCGGACGGGGCGATCACCACCACCGGCACGTTTTCGTCGATCAGCGCGATCGGCCCGTGCTTCATCTCGCCTGCCGCGTAACCTTCCGCGTGTATGTAGCTAATTTCCTTGAGCTTAAGCGCGCCTTCCAGGGCCAGCGGATAGTCGGTCCCACGCCCCAGGTACAGCACGTCCCGCGCCCCTGCGATGACCCCCGCGATCCCCTCGATCGGCTCGTCATACGCCAGCGCGCCGTTGATCGCCGCCGGTGCTTCCGCCAACTGCCTGACGATGCTGCGTTCTTCGGTCTCGCTCAGCCGACCCTTCGCCTTGGCGAGGTTCGCCGCCAGCGCGGCCAGCACCGCCAATTGGCACGAGAATGCCTTGGTCGACGCCACGCCGATCTCCGGTCCGGCGTGTGTCGGCAGCAGCAGGTCGGCCTCGCGCGCCATCGTGCTGGTCGGCACGTTGACCACCACCGCGATCGTCTGCCCTTCGCTGCGCGCATGACGAAGTGCCGCCAACGTGTCAGCAGTCTCGCCGGACTGGCTGATAAACAACGCCAATCCGCCCTCTTCCATCACCGGCGCGCGATACCGGAACTCGCTGGCGACATCCAGATCGACCGGTACGCGCGCGAACTGCTCGAACCAATATTTGGCGACCATTCCCGCGTAGAAGCTGGTGCCGCATGCCACGATCGTGACCCGGCGAATCCCCGACAGGTCGAAATCCGGGATCGGCAACACGATCTTGCCTTCGAACCGCTGCAGGTAGCTGCGCAGCGTCTGCGCCACCACGATGGGCTGTTCGTAGATCTCCTTCTGCATGAAATGGCGGTGATTTCCCTTGTCGATCAACGCGCCGGTAACGCCCGATATCGTCACCGGCCGCTCGACCGGCTGGTTGGCGCGGTCATAGACCTGCGTGCCATCGCGCGCGCAGACCACCCAGTCGCCCTCCTCCAGATAGGCGATCCGCTGCGTCAGCGGCGCGAGCGCCAGCGCGTCGGAGCCGAGATAGGTTTCGTCCTCGCCATAGCCGACCACCAGCGGCGAGCCGAGCCGTGCGCCGATCAACAATTCGGGATGGCTGCGGAACAGGATCGCCAGCGCGAACGCACCGTGCAGCCGCGGCAGTACTTCCCGCACCGCCTCGACCGGAGTCTTGCCGCCCTCGACCTGCTCGCTGATCAGGTGCGCGACCACCTCGGTATCGGTCTCGCTGGTGAAGACCCGTCCGCGCGCCTGCAACTCCTCGCGCAGCGGCTTGAAATTCTCGATAATTCCGTTGTGTACGACCGCCACCTCGTCCGTGGCATGAGGATGGGCGTTGTTGGTCGTCGGCCCGCCATGAGTCGCCCAGCGCGTATGCGCGATGCCGGTCGTGCCGGGCAGCGGATGCGCGGCCAGCTCCTTGCCCAGGTTGACCAGCTTGCCCGAGGCACGCCGCCGCGCGATCGCGCCGTCGACGATCGTCGCGATCCCCGCGGAGTCATAACCGCGATATTCGAGCCGCTTCAGCCCGTCGAGCAGACGATCGGCCACATCCTCATGCCCCAGGATACCGACGATACCGCACATCTTACTGGCCCTTCTTCTTCGCCGTCATCGCGTCGCGAAAGCGCTTCGCCCAACCGCCGCGCTCTTCCTGCCGACCGCGTGCCAAGGCAAGTGAATCCGCGGTAACGTCCCGGACAACCACCGAGCCCGCCCCGACGATCGCCCCGTCACCGATCGTCACCGGCGCGACCAGCGCGCTGTTCGACCCGACGAACGCGCCCACGCCGATCTTCGTACGGTACTTGAAGAAGCCGTCGTAATTGCACGTGATCGTGCCCGCACCGATATTCGCGCCTGCGCCGATCTCGGCATCGCCGATATAGGTCAGGTGGTTCACCTTCGCGCCGACGCCGACCTCCGCCTTCTTGATCTCGACGAAGTTGCCGATCTTGGCTCTCTCCGCCAGCGTCGCGCCGGGGCGCAGCCGCGCGTAGGGCCCGACCTCCGCGCCCGCGCCGACCGACGCGCCCTCCAGGTGGCTGAACGCGTGGATGGTCGCGCCGTCCGCCACCGTCACGCCGGGGCCGAAGACGACGTTCGGCTGGATCGTCACGTCGCGTCCCAGCACGGTGTCATGCGCGAACCACACCGTTTCCGGCGCGATCAGCGTCGCGCCGTCCGCCATAGCCTGAGCCCGTCTCGCGCGCTGCCACGCCGCTTCGACTCCCGCGAGCTCACCGCGGCTGTTGACGCCCGCGACCTCATCGGCATCGGCCTCGATGACCGCCGCCGCGCCTGACAGCTCGACCACGTCGGTCAGATAATATTCACCCGCCGCATTGTCGTTGCGCAACCGATCGAGCAGCGCGAACAGCGCCTCGCCCCGCACGGCCATTAGCCCTGAATTACACAGTGTTACCGCCCGCTCTTCAGGATCGGCATCCTTGAACTCGACGATCCGCTCCAGCCGGTCGCTGCCCGGCGCGACGATCAACCGCCCGTACGCTCCCGGGTCGGCCGGCCGAAATCCCAGCACCACCACCGCCGGCGCATCGCCGGCATTCAGCCGCGCGATCATCGCCCGCATCGTCTCGGCACGCACCAGCGGTACGTCGCCGTAGAGGATCAGCACATCGCCCGCGAACCCCGCCAGCGCCTCGCGCGCCTGCATCACCGCATGGCCGGTGCCGAGCTGCTCGTTCTGCACCGCAATCTTCGCCCCGACCGGCGCGACCGCCGTCTCGACCTGTTCGCGCCCAGCGCCCGTCACCACCACCGTCCGCTCGGGCGACAGCGTTTCGGCGGCCGCCAGCAGGTGCAGCAGCATCGGCCGCCCGGCGATCGGGTGCAGCACCTTGTGCAGATCGGATTTCATGCGGGTGCCCTTGCCCGCGGCGAGGACGACGACGGCGGTCTTGCGGCTCGACATGGCGCCGCCCTGCCACCCTTTGCTTGCCATTTCCAGTAGCGCGCGGCAACGCCCGCAGCCGATGACCAGCTTCCCCTTCCCGATCGTCGGCTTCGACCTCGATGGCACGCTCCTCGATACGTCGGGCGATCTCGCCGCGGCGCTCAACCATGCGCTGGTCAGCGCCGGCCGGCCGACGCTGCCGGTCGAACGAGTCAAGCCGATGATCGGCGGCGGCGCGCGGCACATGCTGGCGCAGGGCATGGCCGCCACCGGCGGGTGCAGCGAGGCGGAGCTCGACGTGCTCCAGGCGCGGCTGCTCGATCATTACCGCACCAACATCGCGGTGTTCACCCGTCCCTTCCCCCACGCCATGGACGCGCTCGACCGTCTGGCCAACATGGGGGTCACGCTGGCGGTGGTCACCAATAAGCTCGAGTCGCTCGCGCGTCAGATCCTCGACGAGCTGGCGCTGACGGCGCGTTTCGCCACCATCATCGGCGGCGACACGATGGGGCCGGGCAACGGCAAGCCGTCGCGGATGCCGATCGACGCAATGGTGGCGCGTTGCGGCGGCGGGCGCGCGGCGTTCGTCGGCGATTCGATCTACGACATCACCGCCGCGCACGCGGCCGGGCTGCCCGCGATCGCCTGTTCGTTCGGCTTCCTGATGCAGCCGGTCGAGGAGCTCGGCGCCGATGCAGTGATCGACGGCTTCGACGACCTCATCCCCACACTGGAGCGACTGGCATGACCGAAGTCCGCGTGCCATGGTTCTTCGTGCTGATCGTCGCAACGGTCTTCGCAGTTGGAATGGCGTTGATCCCGCGCCCGATCCAGATGGAGGTCGGCGACAAGTGGCAGCATATGGCCGCGTTCGGGACGCTGACGTTGCTGTCGGTGCTCGCCTTTCCGTCCGCCTCGCTGCTGCGCATCGGCGAGCGGCTGTCGTTCCTCGGCGCGATGATCGAGGTGCTGCAGTCGATCCCTGCGCTGCACCGCGACTGCGACATCATGGACTGGGTCGCCGACACGACGATCATCGTCGGCGTGCTCGTCGTGGTACGGGTCGGTCGCGAGATGCGCGGCGCGCGCTGATCGCCCCTGCCCTTCCCGACGCGGCTGCGCTATCGCAGCCGGCGTGATCGACGAAATTCCCTTGCGCACCTGGCTGGCGGTCGCGATCGCCGTGGCGACCGCCGCGGTCGTGTTCCTGCTCTCGGGCGACGGTCAGGCGGCATTGGCGGCGCTGGCGGGCGGCGCCGCGCTGGTCGTCATCGTCGCCACCATCCCGGAGGAACTCGCCGCCGACAGACCCGCGCCTGCCGCTCCCGCGCCGGAGCTGCCCGCCGAAGCGGTGGTGGAAGCGATCACCGATCCCGTGCTGGTGCTGCGCGGCGGGCGCGTCACGCTCGCCAATGTGGCCGCGCGGCGGCTGCTGGGCGCGCACATCCTGGGGGAGGACGCGCGCGTCGCCATTCGCCATCCCGGTGCCGCCGAACATCTCGCGCATGGCGCCGCCGAACCCGTCGATCTCGTCGGCATCGGCACGCTCGATCAGCGCTGGCAGATGCGCGCCGCCGCGATCGACGACGACGCGCGGCTGGTCCAGCTCGTCGACCGCACCGGACAGCACGCCGCCGAGCGGATGCGCGTCGATTTCGTCGCCAACGCCAGCCACGAGCTGCGCACCCCGCTCGCCTCGATCCTCGGCTATGTCGAGACGCTGGCCGACGAGGCCGGGGAGGACGCCGGGCTGCGCAAGCGCTTCCTCGGCATCGTCTTCGACGAGGCGCGGCGGATGGAGCAGCTGGTCGAGGACCTGATGAGCCTGTCGCGGATCGAGGCCGAGAAATTTCGCGAACTGCGCGCCGCGATCGACCTCGGCGCAGTGGCGCACGAGGCGGCAGATGCACTCGCCACCACGCACGGAGACCGGGGCACCGACATCCGCCTCGACATCGGCGACACGCTGCCGCTGGTGACCGGCGACAGCGCGCAATTGTCGCAGCTGATCCACAATCTGATCGGCAATGCGATGAAATACGGGCGCGCCGGGACGCCGGTCGAGGTGATTGTGTCCGCGCAAGGACAGAACGTCTGCATGACCGTGACGGATCAGGGTGACGGCATCCCGCCCGAACACCTCCCTCGCCTCACCGAGCGCTTCTACCGCGTCGACCCCGGCCGCAGTCGCTCGGTCGGCGGGACCGGGCTCGGGCTGGCGATCGTCAAGCATATCGTCGAGCGGCATCGCGGCCGGCTCGACATCGCCAGCACGGTTGGAGTCGGCACGCGCGTCACCGTCACGTTGCCGGCCGTGCCGAAGCAGCTGTCATGAAGGCGTAACCTCTATGTCACACGGCGCGCTGCGTGAGCGGGCCCGTGTCGGCGCCCACCAGCGGGGGAACGATGTCGCGCTTCGTCCAGGCGCTTGCAGCCATGCTGCCGCTCGCGTGCGCGGGCGGGCTGGCGGCGTGCGTCGATCAGGCGGCAGGCGGCGGCAGCGGATCGCGCGACCAGATCACCGCTGTCGGATCCTCGACTGTCTATCCGTTCACCACGATCGTCGCCGAACGCTATTTGGCCGACACGCCCCAGGCGCGCCCGCCGGTGATCGAGTCGACCGGCACCGGCGCGGGTATCAAGCTGTTCTGCGCCGGCGTCGGCGCGGCGCACCCCGACATTGGCGATGCCTCGCGCCGCCTGCGCCGTGCCGAATATGACGAATGCGCGCGCCACGGAGTCACTGCGGTGCTGGAGGTGCAGATCGGCATCGACGGCATCGCCTTTGCCGAGGCGCTCGAGGGCCCGCGTATGGCGCTGACCCCGGCCGACATCTACCGCGCGCTCGCCGCCGCACCGTTCGGGCGCCGCAACGCCGCGCGGACGTGGCGCGACGTCAACCCGGCGCTGCCGGCGATCCCGATCCAAGTCTATGGCCCCCCCGCGACCAGTGGTACGCGCGACGCGCTGGCCGAGCTCATCATGGCCAGGGGCTGCGAAGCGGTCGAGCCCGACACGCTGGAGCTGCACGAGCGCGATCCCGACGCCTTCGCCGCCCGTTGCCAGCGGCTACGCGAAGACGGCGCCTATGTCGACGCGGGCGAGAACGACAATCTGATCGTGCAGAAACTGCGCTCCAACCCCGATGCGCTCGGCATCTTCGGCTACGGCTATCTCGAGCAGAACGCCGGCGTGGTGCGCGGCGTAACGCTGAACGGCGTCGCGCCCAACTACGCCACGATCGCGTCGGGCAGCTATCCCGGTGCGCGCCCGCTCTATATCTACGTCAAAAAAGCCCATCTGCGCGCGATCCCCGGCCTTCGTGCGTTCCTGCGCCAATATGCCGCTTTGTGGGGCACGGACGGTCCGCTGGTGCGCCGCGGGCTGATCGCCGCGCCGATTGCCGTGCAGCGCCGATCCGCCGCGATCATCGCCAACGAGATCGCGCTCGACCCGCGCGAGCTGCGCTGATGTCGGCGCTCGCGCTTCTTTTCCTGATCGCCGCGCTCGGGCTGATCGGCTGGGTGACCGCCCGCACCCGCGCGTTGCGCTTCCGCGCCAGCAGTGCGCGGCGGTTCAGCTCGCTGCCGCAGCATCACGGCTGGTTCGTCGCGATGTGGACGCTGGTGCCGGCCCTCGTCTTCCTCGCCGTCTGGCATGTCGTCGCTCCGGCACTCGTCACCGATGCGGTGCTCGCGACCCCGCTTGCCGCGGCGCTGCCCCCGCCGGGGCTCGACCGCGCGGCGATCCTCTCGGAGGCACGCAACCTCTCCAACGGCGACGCCTGGGGCGCCTTTCATCCGCTGTCGGAGCAGCTCGCGCCCGCCTATACGCAGGCGCAGGCGCGATACGACTGGATCGCCACCGCCATTGCGCTGCTGCTCGCCTTCGGCGGCGGCGCGGTCGCATTCCTGCGCGTCCGCCCCGGCTTCTCGGCACGCACGCAGGTGGAACGGGTGGTCATGGCGCTGCTGCTGATCGCATCGCTGATCGCGATCCTGACCACGATCGGCATCGTCGCCTCGCTGCTCGGCGAAAGCGTCCGCTTCTTCCGGATCGTGCCGATCGGGCAGTTCCTGTTCGGCACGCACTGGAGCCCGCAGGTCATCGACTATCGCGATCCCGGCGCGACGCTGGGCGCGGTGCCGCTGTTCTGGGGCACCTTCTTCATCGGCGCGCTCATCGCGATGGCGGTTGCGGTGCCGCTCGGACTAATGAGCGCGATCTATCTGACCCAATATGCCCGCGACACCACCCGTCGCTGGATGAAGCCGATGCTGGAGGTGCTCGCGGGCGTCCCCACCGTCGTCTACGGCTATTTCGCCGCGCTCACCGTCGCGCCAGCGGTTCGCGACCTGGGCGTCGCGCTCGGCATCCGCTGGGCCTCGTCGGAGAGCGCGCTGGCGGCGGGCGTGGTGATGGGGGTCATGATCATCCCGTTCGTCTCCTCGATGGCCGACGACTCGCTCTCCGCGGTGCCGGCCTCGATGCGCGACGGCAGCCTGGCCATGGGCGCGACCGCCTCGGAGACCATCCGCAAGGTCCTGGTACCCGCCGCGCTGCCCGGCGTCGTCGGCGGGGTGCTGCTGGCGGTCAGCCGCGCGATCGGCGAAACGATGATCGTCGTCATGGCCGCCTCTGGGGTCGCCACCCTCACGCTCAACCCGTTCGCCAGCACCACGACCGTTACCAAGCAGATCGTCGACCTGCTGACCGGCGAGGCGGCGTTCGACTCGGCCAAGACGCTCGCCGCCTTCGCACTCGGTCTCACCCTGTTCGTCATCACGCTGCTGCTCAACGTCATCGCGCTGATCGTCGTGCGCCGCTACCGCGAGGCGTATGAATAAGCGGCTGCCCGAGCGCCAGCCGACCGACTGGCAGACCGCGGCGATGCAGCGTCGCGTGCGCCGCCGCTATGCCGCGGAGCGTCGCTTCCGCCTGCTCGGGCTGGCGGCAGTGTTCGTCTCTGCGGCGTTCCTCGTCTATCTGCTCGCCACGATGGTGGTGCAGGGCGCCAGCGGCTTCACCGAGACCCGCATCGCGCTGCCACTCGACCTGCGCGGGCAGGTCTCGCTGGCGCCGGCGCAACGGCAGGGGGAGCGCGCCGACCTGGCGCTCGCCGCCGCGGGACTCGAGGATGCAGTCGACGCTGCCGCAGGCAACGCCTACCGCGCGCAGGGCGGCGCCGCGCTGCTCTCCGACGGTGCGTGGCTGCGCGTCCGCGATGCCATCAAGCACGACCCGGCACTGCTGCGCACCCGCGCCGTCATCGACGTGCCGGTCGCGACCGGGATCGACATGGCATACAAGGGCGACGGCACCCGCGAAAACGAGGCGATCGTCGCCGCACTCGGCGACCGGCTCTCGCTCGGGCCGAACGTCAGCTTCTTTACCGGTGCCGATGCGACCGATCCGACCCGCGCCGGCATTTGGGGCGCACTCAAGGGCTCGCTGTTGACGATGGTCGTCACGCTCGCGCTCGCCTTCCCGATCGGCGTGCTGTCGGCGCTGTATCTGGAGGAATATGCGCCGCGCAACCGCTGGACCGACCTGATCGAGGTATCGATCAACAACCTCGCTGCGGTGCCGTCGATCATCTTCGGTCTGCTCGGGCTCGCGGTGTTCCTGGGCACTTTCCACATGCCGCGCTCCGGCGCGATCGTCGGCGGGCTCACGCTTGCGCTGATGACGATGCCGGTGATCGTCATCGCCAGCCGCAACGCGATCACCGCGGTGCCGCCGTCGATCCGCGATGCCGCGCGCGCGCTGGGCGCCTCGCCGATCCAGGTCGTCTTCCACCACGTCCTGCCGCTGGCGCTGCCCGGCATCATGACCGGCACGATCATCGGCATGGCGCGCGCGCTGGGCGAGACCGCGCCGCTGCTGATGATCGGCATGCGCGCCTTCATCGCCGCGCCGCCGGGCAAGCTGACCGACCCGGCCACGGTCCTGCCGGTGCAGATCTTCCTGTGGTCCGACGACGTGCAGACCGGCTTCGTCGAGAAGACGTCGGCGGCGATCATCGTCCTGCTGGTCGTACTGCTCGCGATGAACGGCGTCGCGATCTACCTACGCAACCGTTTCGAGACCCGCTGGTGATGTCCAACCTGCCTCCCAAGATGACCGCCACCGGGGTCAATGTGTTTTACGGTCGCAAGCAGGCGATCCGCGATGTGTCGATCGATGTGCGGCGCGAGGACGTCACCGCTTTCATCGGCCCCTCGGGATGCGGCAAGTCCACCTTCCTGCGCACGCTGAACCGCATGAACGACACCATCGCCGGCGCGCGCGTCGAGGGTGACGTGCGGCTGGACGGCGAGGACATCTATGCCAAGGCGATGGACGTGGTGCAGTTGCGCGCGCGCGTCGGCATGGTCTTCCAGAAGCCGAATCCTTTCCCCAAATCGATCTTCGAAAACGTCGCCTACGGCCCGCGCATCCATGGCCTTGCGCGCTCCAAAGCCGATCTCGCGCAGATCGTCGAGCGTTCGCTGACCCGCGCCGGTCTTTGGAACGAGGTCAAGGACCGCCTCGCCGACAGCGGCACCGCATTGTCGGGCGGGCAACAGCAGCGGCTGTGCATCGCGCGCGCGATCGCCGTCGATCCGGAGGTGATCCTGATGGACGAGCCATGCTCGGCGCTCGACCCGATCGCGACCGCGAAGATCGAGGAACTGATCCACGAGCTGCGCGGCCGCTATGCGATCGTGATCGTGACGCACAACATGCAGCAGGCCGCGCGCGTCAGCCAGCGGACGGCCTTCTTCCACCTCGGGCAGCTGGTCGAATACGGCGACACCTCGGACATCTTCACGAACCCGCGGCAGGATCGCACGAAGGACTACATCACGGGCCGGTACGGCTGAGGAACGACATGGCGCATACCCAGGAACATACCGTCAAGGCCTTCGACCAGGATATCGGGCAGCTGCGCGGGCTGATCTCGCAAATGGGCGGGCTCGCCGAAAGCGCGATCGCCGACGCGATGGTGGCGCTGCAACGCGGTGACGCCACGCTCGCCGCACGTATCGCCGCCGACGACAAGAAGATCGACGCAATGGAGGCGGAGGTCGAGCGCACCGCCGTACGCATCATCGCATTGCGCGCCCCGATGGCGGACGACCTGCGCGAGGTGGTGGCGGCGCTGAAGATCGCCAGCGTGATCGAGCGGATCGGCGATTATGCCAAGAACATTGCACGGCGCGTGCCGCAGATCGAAAGCGAGCACCGTATCGAGCCGTTGTCGATCCTGCCGGCGATGGGTCGCATGGCTGCGGCGATGGTCCACGACGTGCTCAACGCCTTCGCCGCGCGCGACCCGCAGTCCGCGCTGGAGGTATGCGAGCGCGACAATGCGCTCGACGATTTCTACGACAGCATCTTCCGCACGCTCGTGACCTATATGGTCGAGAATCCCAAGACGATCAGCGAGTGCGCGCAGCTGTTGTTCGTAGCCAAGAACCTCGAGCGGATCGGCGATCACGCCACGAACGTCGCCGAGATGGTCTATTTCGCCGCAACCGGGGTGCGGCTCGTGGAACGCGAAAAGGGAGTCGACTGATGGCCAAGGCGCGCATGTTGCTGGTGGAGGACGACGCCAGCCTGGCCGAACTGCTCGTGTGGCATTTCACCCGCGAGCATTTCGACGTCCAGCACACGATCGACGGTGAGGAGGCGCTCCTGCTCGCCAAGGAAACGCCGCCGGACATCGTGCTGCTCGACTGGATGGTCGAGGGCATTTCCGGGATCGAGGTCTGCCGTCGCCTGCGTCGCGCGCCCGAGACGCAGAACGTCCCGATCATCATGCTCACCGCGCGCGGCGAGGAGGAGGATCGCGTACGCGGGCTGGAAACCGGCGCCGACGACTACGTCACCAAGCCGTTCTCGCCCCGCGAACTGGTGGCGCGCGTCGGCGCGGTGCTGCGCCGCGTGCGTCCCGCGCTCGCCGGCGAGCAATTGACCTATGCCGATCTCGAGATGGATACGGTCGGGCACAAGGTGCGCCGCGGTGGCGACGTGGTGGCGCTCGGGCCAACGGAATTCCGCCTTCTCAAGCATTTCCTCGAACATCCCGGCCATGTCTTCTCGCGCGAACGCCTGCTCGACAGTGTCTGGGGGCATGACAGCGACATCGAAAGCCGTACGGTCGACGTCCACATTCGCCGTCTGCGCAAGGCGATCAATGAAGGCGGGCGTCCCGACATCATTCGTACTGTCCGTTCAGCGGGTTACGCGCTCGACACGGGCCATTGAATCCTGGCGCCGCGCGAGCGGCGGACCTTTTTTCTGCCGTGGGGCGTTGGCCGGACCGCGTGATAACGACGCGTTTCTCACCGAACGCACACGGCAGGAGAAATATAAGATGAAGACCATTCTTCTCGCAGCAGCAGCGGCGATCGCCTTCCCGACGATGGCGACCGCGCAGGAAACTCCGCAGACGACCACCGGCACCCCGGACACCGGTGCGGCGCCTGCCACAAGCACCATGGACCCGGCGACGACCACCGCTGACCCGTCCACTGCGCCGCAGACCGATACCACCACCCCGGCCCCGACGACGCAGGCCGATCCGAGCGGCACGATGCCGTCGACCACCCCCGACGCGAACGCGCCGACGTCGCAGACGACCGGCGGCGCGATGGGGTCGACCGGCGGGTCGATGAGCGCGGGCGGCTATCAGCCATCGCAGCCGGCCGTCTCGGGCACGCCGCAGCCGGGCGCGACCGTGCGCTACCAGCCGGCCGCGTCGCCGTCGCAAGCCTTCCCGCCGCCGGCACCGAAGGACAGCTACCCGATCTGCAAGAAGGGTCAGTATGACGGTTGCATGCAGGCCAGCGACGCGCGCAAGGCGCCGCGCCGCCGCCGCTAAGCCGGATCTTCTCGGACCGACATTGCGTGGGTTCGAAGAATGAGTATGGAGGGCGCTTCATCCATTGCGGAGGGAGCGCCTTTTCCATGTCGATCCGTTTCGACGATCGCGTCGCCATCGTAACCGGGGCCGGCGGCGGGCTCGGCCGGGAGTATGCGCTCGAACTCGCCCGCCGCGGCGCGCGCGTGGTCGTCAACGACCTGGGCGGCGACCGCAGCGGCAACGGCGCGTCCGACGCCGCGCTGTCGGTCGTCGAGGAGATCCGTACCGCAGGCGGCACCGCGATGGCCAACGGTGCCAGCGTCGCCGACCACGAACAGATGGCCGAGATGGTTGCGCGTGCGCGCGAGGCGTGGGGCGGCGTCCATGTCCTCATCAACAACGCCGGCGTGCTGCGCGACAAAACGTTCGCAAAGATGACGCCCGATGACTTCGCCTTCGTCGTGCAGGTCCACCTCCTTGGCACTGCCTATGCGACCAAGGCGTGTTGGGATGTGTTCCGCGAACAGAATTACGGCCGCGTGCTGATGACGTCCTCGTCGTCGGGGCTGTTCGGCAATTTCGGGCAGGCGAATTACGGCGCCGCCAAGCTGGGGATCACCGGCCTCGCGCGGACGCTGCACCTGGAAGGCGCGAAGCACGACATCCGCGTCAATACCATCGCGCCGACCGCGGGCACGCGCATGACGGAGGGGCTCTTCCCCGACGCCGCCTTTGCGGCGTTCGCGCCAGAAAAGGTCGTGCCCGCCGCCTTGTTCCTCGTCAGCGACGATGCGCCGTCCGGGCAGATCGTCGGTGCGGGCGCCGGTGTGGTGCAGGCGAGCTACATCACCTTGACCCCCGGCGTGGCGCTGCACGGCGACGACCTGTCGCCGGAGGGCGTGGCGCAAGCGTGGGCCGCGATCACCGATCGCAGCGGCGAGATCGTCCCCTCGTCGGGTGCCGAGCAGGCGATGCTGATCGGACGGACGTTGCAGGGTTAGCACGCGCGCGTCGACCCTCTGGACGGCGGCGCGGCGATGCCGCAAAGGCGATGATGCTGCCGGGCAACACGCGCGGCGTCCTGTCGCCTGGCGCCGCCGCGGCGCCGTCCGGAGATGATCGATGATCCGCGTGATTTACCGCTCGCTGCTGACCACGATCGTCAATGCGATCGCCGGCGCGCTGCCCGACGATCCGTTCAGCTCGCGCGGACGCGCGCTTCTCTACCGGCTGCTCTCGGCGCGGTTCGGGCGCGCGCCGACCGTCAAGGGCGGATGCCGCATCAATGGGCTCGGCCTCGTCGTCGGCGACCGCGCCTTCATCAATCGCTCGTGCTATTTCGACCTGTCGGCGCGGATCGAGATCGGCAACGACGTGGTCGTGGGCCACCACACCTTGTTCGTTACCGCCAACCACGAACTGGGCGACGAACGCCGGCGCTGCGGCGCCGTGGCGCCCGCGCCGATCGTCGTGGAGGATGGAGCCTGGATCGGCTGCCGCGCGGTCATCCTGCCCGGCGTGCGGATCGGGCGCGGCAGCGTCGTCGGGGCCGGCTCGATCGTCACGCGCGACGTGCCCCCCAATACCGTCGTCCGTGGTACGCCCGCCGTGGCGACCCGCCCGCTCGAGCCGCTACTGCCCGCCGGCTGAAGCGTCTACTCCTCGACCAGCTTCATCAGCCGTCGCTCGACCGGCGCGAGCACCGGCCCCAGCTCGTGGCCGCGCCGGATCACCTGCCCCGCCTCGCCGACCAGCGCCCACATCCCCTGCCGGTTGCGCAACGCCGGGCGCTTCTCGATCCGGAACTCGGGCCGTTCGGCGGCGCGGCGGAACGCGGCGAAGACCGCCGCTTCGCGCCCGAGATCGATCGCATAGTCGCGCCAATGCCCGGCGGCGACCATCCGCCCGTACAAGTCGAGGATGCGCCCCAGCTCGGCGCGGTCGAAACCGACCTGTCCCTGCCCCCGCGCTCCGGAAGGAAATGGCGTGACGATCCCCATCAGGCGCGGTCGCGCTCCTGCACGCCCTCACCCTGACCGACGCCGCCCTGCTCCTCGATCAGCGCATCGAGCCGTTTCTTCATCGCCTCCAGTTCGCAGCGCAGCGTCTCGACCTTCTGCGTCGCCGGATCGAACAGCTCGCGGCACGGCGTGCCATAGGGGACGAAGCGCGGCGGCTCGGGCGCGGCACCGCCTTCCACCATCGTCGGGCGCGCCGGAATGCCGACCATCACCGCGCCGGCAGGCACGTCGCGGGTGACCACGGCATTGGCGCCGATCCGCGCCCGCGGGCCGACCGTGATCGGTCCCAGCACCTGCGCGCCCGATCCGATGATTGCGCCATCGGCGATCGTCGGATGGCGCTTGCCCGCCACCCCATTGTCGGGGCTGGTGCCGCCCAAGGTCACGCATTGATAGATCGTGACATCGTCGCCGATGTGCGCCGTCTCACCGATCACCACAAAACCATGGTCGATGAAGAAGTTGCGCCCGATCGACGCGCCCGGATGGATGTCGATCGCGGTCGTCGCGCGCGCGAAATGGTTCACGATCCGCGCGGGCAGGTACAGTTTCGCGCGGTACAGCCGGTGCGCGATGCGGTGCCACGCCAGCGCCCAAACGCCCGGATAGGTCAGCACTTCCCATCGCGAATGCGGCGCCGGGTCGCGGGCGCGGATCGAATCCAGGTAATCGAACAGTCGCGTCATCCGCGTCCCCTTATTTCTTGCGCGCAAGATAGAGCGTCGGCGCGCCGGTTTCCATAAGCAGCGCTATCGGCCGGGAAACGGTATTTTCCTATCGCCGGCATGGGATATGGAGGAAGACACACGCGACACGTCGGCACGCTGCCGGCGAAGGGGAAGCAGATGCAGGCGATCACGCAACTCGACCTTTCCGGCCTGCTGCCGTTCATCGCGGTCGGCTTCGGCGCGCAACTGGTCGACGGCGCGCTGGGCATGGCGTTCGGCGTCATCTGCAACACCTTGCTGGTGGCGGTCATGGGCCTGCCCCCGGCGCGTGCCTCCGCGAACGTGCATATCGTCGAGACGTTCACGACCGCGATCTCCGGGATCAGCCATGCCATCACCGGCAACATCGACAAGCGACTGTTCCTGCGACTGCTGGTCCCCGGCGTCATCGGCGGCGTCGCTGGCGCCTACCTCCTGACCAACATCGATGGCGCGGTCGTGAAGCCATATGTGCTGGGGTATCTGGTCGCCATCGGCATCTACCTGCTGATCCGTGGCCTGATGTTCCCGCCGCAGGTCAGCAAGCCCAAGATCGTCGAGCCGCTCGGGCTGTTCGGCGGGTTCATGGATGCGGCGGGCGGCGGCGGCTGGGGCCCGATCGTCACCTCCAACCTGCTGGTACAGGGCGTCGAGCCCCGCAAGGTCGTCGGCACGGTCAGCGCGGTCGAATTCTTCCTGACCGCAACCGTTTCGGCAACGTTCCTCTACCATCTTGGGCTGAAGGACTTCGCCACTGCGACCGTCGGGCTGCTGATCGGTGGTGTGTTCGCGGCCCCGTTCGGCGCGTTCTTCGCCAAGCGCATTCCGATGAAGGTGATGCTGGTGCTGGTCGGCGCCGTGCTGACCATCACCAGCACCTATGGTTTTATCCGTGCGGTGCTGATGTAGATGCACGCCATCCCGGTGTGGGCGGGGATGGCGTGACCAGGCGTTACGCGCTGACCGCGTGCACCGTCGCGACGGCCTTCATCACGGAGGCGATGCGCGCTGCGGTCTGGATCACCTCGGCGGTGACGCCCGCCTTCTTGAGCACCTGCTCGTGGCTGTCGATGCACATGCCGCAACCGTTCATCGCGCTGACCGCCAGGCTGAACAGCTCGAAGTCGACCTTGTCGATCCCCGGCGCGCCGATCACGTTCATGCGCAACTTGGCCGGCATCCGGCTGTATTCCTCGTTGCTGGCGAGGTGCGTGAAGCGATAATAGACGTTGTTCATCGCCATCACCGCCGCTGCCGCGCGGGCCGCGGTCGCGGCTTCCGGCGACAGCTTGCCTTCGACCTCGGCCTCGGTCGCCTCGACCAGCGGCTTGTAGCCCGACCCGTGCGCGCAGGCGAGCAACGTGCCGTACTTGCGCTGGTCGTTCAGAACCGTTTCGTTCAGCAACGAGCCGACGTTCAGCCGGATGTCCTTCGCGAAATCGGGCAGCGTGCCCGCGAATTCCTTGAGTGCCATCGTAAATCTCTCGATTTGAAAATGCGTCACCCCAGCGGAGGCCGGGGTCTCCCTCTGGCAGAGAGACCCCCGCTCTCGCTGGGGTGACGGGAAATCAGAGGAGCGGGAGCGATCGCCCCCGCCCCACCTTGAATCAGGCCGCAACCTGCAGGACGTCATCGCCCTTGTTCCAGTTGCACGGGCACAGTTCGTCGGTCTGCAGCGCGTCGAGGACGCGCAGCGTCTCGGCCGGGTTGCGGCCGACGTTCAGGCCGTTGACCTGCACCGCCTGGATCACGTTGTCCGGGTCGACGATGAAGGTGGCGCGGAACGCGACATGCTCGTTCTTGTCGAGAATGCCGAGCGCCTCGGCCAGCTTCGCGCCATTGTCGGCCAGCCACGGGAAGTCGGCCGCCGCCAGGTCCGGATCCGACTTGCGCCACGCCAGGTGGACGTGCGCGGTGTCGGTCGAGGCGCCGATCAGCACCGCGTCGCGGTCTTCGAAATCACCCTTGATCTGGCTGTAGCCGACGATCTCGGTCGGGCACACGAAGGTGAAGTCCTTCGGCCAGTAGAACAGTACCTTCCACTTGCCCGGATAGGCGGTGGTCAGGTCCAGCGTCTCGCCGTTCGGCAGCGCGCTCGTGCCCTGCTGCACGGGGACGGTGAGGGCGGGAAAGGTATCGCCGATGGTCAGCATGTCTGGCTCCTCTAAGACAAAATCCGGAGTTCCAGCCATCCTCTCGATACGCCGGGCAGCTGCCGCCGCCTCTTGTTGCCGCTGATATAGGGGGCTTCGCGTGATCGAACAAATCGTCTATTTTTCCTCCAGTAATCGTCGGAGGCGATGAATGGCCGCAACCTACCTGCCCACGCTCAAGCAGCTGCAATATCTCGTCGCGCTGAAGGACCACGGCCATTTCGGCCGCGCCGCCGAGGCGTGCTTCGTGACGCAATCGACGTTGTCGGCAGGGCTGCGTGAGCTGGAGACGCTGATCGGCGTGACCCTCGTCGAGCGCACGCGCCGCGTCGTGCGCTTCACCCCGCTCGGCGAGCAGATCGCCGCCAAGGCACGGGTCGTCTTGCGCGAGGCGGAGGAACTCGGCGACCTCGCGCGCGCCGCCGGCCGCCCGCTATCGGGCGAGCTGCGGATGAGCGTCATCCCCACGATCGCGCCGTTCCTGCTGCCCCGCATCCTGCCGCGGCTGCGGCGCGACTATCCGGATCTGAAGCTGTTCCTGCGCGAGGAGCCGAGCGGCGTCGCGTGCGAAGCGCTGCACAACGGGCGCACCGATTGCGTGCTGCTGGCCCTTCCCTACGCCTGCGGCGAAGTGACCGTCCTCAAGCTGTTCGACGACCGGCTGTTCCTCGCCTTTCCGGAGGACGAGATGCCCGCCGGCACCGCCAGCATCCAGCCCGAGGACATCGACGAGGCGCGGCTGCTGCTGCTTGAGGACGGACATTGCCTGAAGGAACATGCGCTTGCGGCGTGCAATCGCACGGAGCTGCGTGCGGAGGCCACGATGCTCGGCACCTCGCTGCACACGATGGTCCAGATGGTCGATAACGGTCTCGGCGTCACGATGCTGCCCAAGATCGCGCTGGATGCCGGCATCCTCGACCATACGCGTGTCGTCGCACGTCCGCTCGACGCCGCCGCGCCGGTCCGCACGTTGGCGCTGGTCTGGCGTCGCGCCTCTCCTAGGGAGCGCGACTTTCACCTCCTGGGCGAGCTGTTGAAGACGAGTGCCTGAACGCGATTGACGCGCAGTCGCAACGGGCGCAGCATCGCGATCTGGAGCTCGTCGTTCGTCGGGCATGATGCCTGCGCGGCGCCTCCGGTCGGAGGGTTCGTCTCATGGCTTATGCGGCTCGGTTGGACAATTCACGGCGCTTCACCACGATCGCGGGCGTCGCCGCGATCCACGGCCTGATCGGCTACGTCTTCATCAGCGGCATGGCGACCAGCTTCGTCGCTTCGGTGTCGAAGCCGTTCGTCACCACCAACATCCCGATCGACACCCCGCCTCCGCCCGACCGCATCCCGCCCAAGCTGGAGAAGGTGACGCCGCAGCAACCGACAAAAGAGGTCCCGCCGATCGCCCCACTGACCCATAGCGTGGCGACGCCGACCGATCAGGTGCGAATCATCGAGTACACGCTCCCATCCTTCCCGCTCACCGGCACCGGAGAGGCGGTCACCGTCACCCCGCCGGCTCCGCCCGTTACGGTCAGCAAGGCGAGCGGCGTGGCGGCAATCGGCAACCGCGGCGGCTGGATCACCACCGACGATTATCCGCCCTCGGCATTGCGTGCCGAAGAGGAAGGCGTGGTCGGCATCACGATGCGCGTTGGCGCCGACGGCCGCGTGACCTCGTGCGCGGTCACCGCGCCTAGTGGCCACGCCTCGCTCGATCAGGCGACCTGCCGCCTCTACCAGCGGCGCGCGCGCTTCGCGCCCGCGCGCGATGACGGCGGCACGCCGGTCGCAGGCACCTTCACCGATCGGGTGCGGTGGGTGCTGCCGCTGTAGCCGGGCGCCAGCGCGCCGCGGCATCGTCGTCGGCGGCGCGCGCCTCGACCCAGCGGCTCGCGCCGTCGACCGTCTCGCGCTTCCAGAACGGCGCAACGGTCTTCAACCGGTCGATCAGGAACGCGCACGCCTCCAGCGCGGCGGCACGGTGCGCCGAGCAGGCGCCGACGAACACGATCCGCTCACCCGGCGCCATCGGACCGACGCGGTGGACGATCGTCGCCGCTGCCAGCGACCAGCGCGCGGTCGCCTCCTCGGCCAGCTGCAACAGCGCCGCCTCGGTGGCACCGGGGTAATGTTCCAGTTCCAGCGTCGCGACGCCGTCGTCGGCGCGCACCAGCCCGGTGAACGTCGCGACCGCTCCGCCCTGCTCCAGCGCGGCCAGCTCGACGGCAACGTCGATCGCGTCGCGCGAGACGACGACCCGGATCATCCGCCCGTCACCGGCGGAAAGATCGCCACCTCGCGCGCCCCCTGAATCGCAGTGTCGAGCGGCACGAACGCCTGATCCACCGCCGCACGCAACCGCGCCGGATCGGCAAAAGCCGCGGCATGGCCGGCGCTGCGCGGCGTCAACCACGCGACCAGATCGGCGACCGTCGCCACCTGGTCGGGCGGCGTCACATCCTCTTCGGGAACGCCGATCCGCTCGCGAACCCAGGCGAAATACAGCAGTTTCATGCGTGTTCCTATCGACCCGTCCGGCCATTTGGTTCGACATTGCGAGCGCCGCGTGCGCTGACAACGGGACCGCCGCGCCTGCCGTCAACGCAATCGCCGTCCTTTCAATCCATGTGCTTCAACCCGACCCGCAGATAATCCCATCCGGTCACGATCGTCAGCGCCGCCGCGCCCCACAGGCTGGCCAGCCCGATCACCTTGATCCACGCCTCGCCGGGCAGCGCGCCTGCCAGAATCAGCCCGCCCAGCGATACCAGCTGCAAGGTCGTTTTCCACTTCGCCAGCCGCGACACCGGCAACGACACCTGCAATCCCGCCAGGAACTCGCGCAAACCGCTGACCGCGATCTCGCGCAGCAGGATGACCAGCGCGGCAATGATATGAACGCCGGTGATCGCCGCGACATCGTCGTGGCGCGTTCCGACCAGCATCAGGATCACCGCCGCCACCATGATCTTGTCAGCGATCGGGTCCAGGAAGACCCCCAGCTTCGACACCGTTCCCTGCGCGCGCGCCAGGTAACCGTCGAAATAATCGGTGATCCCCATCAGGCAGTAGAGCGCAAAGGCGATGCCGAAGCCGAGCGGCCAGCTCGGCCACCACAGGAACGCGACCAGCAGCGGCACCGCGACGATCCGCGACAGCGTCAGGATGTTGGGCAGGGACAGCATGAAGGCGACGTGGACCCGCGGGCCTTGCGACGCAAGCGCCGGGTGGCAGGATCGCCGACGAAAAATCGCCGTTGGATCGCGCGCATGCAGCGGCTATGGCCGGGCGACTGCCAACAATCCGGGGGCCCGGTCCCGCGTCATGATCAATGCCCTCGGGCTCCTGAAGCAGCGGCGATTCCTGCCGCTGTTCACCACGCAATTTCTTGGTGCCTTCAACGACAATCTCTTCAAGACCTCGATGGTGTTGTTCGCCACCTACGAGATCTTCGCCGACGAGACGCAGGAGAGCTTCTTCAACGCGCTCACTGCGGCGCTGTTCATCCTGCCATTCTTCATCCTCTCGGCTTTGTCCGGCCAGCTCGCCGATTCGACCGACAAGGCGCGCATCATCCGGCTGGTGAAGACCGTAGAGATCGCGATCATGGCGGTCGGCGGCGCCGGGCTGATGCTGGCGCGTACCGGCGCGGTCACGCTGCCGCTCGTGCTCATGCTCGCTGCGGTGACGGGTCTGGGTGTCCACTCGACCTTCTTCGGCCCGATCAAATATGCGATCCTGCCGCAGCATCTCGAAGAGGACGACGTGCTTGGCGGCACGGGCCTCGTCGAGGCGGGGACGTACCTCTCCATCCTGCTCGGGACGATCGTCGCCGGTTTCGTCTATCACTCGCCGCTGCTCGTCGTGCTGCTGACGATCGGCGTCGCGCTGCTCGGCTGGCTCAGCGCGCGCGCGGTTCCGCCCGCGCCGCGGCTCGGGCCGAAGCTCGCGCTGGACTACAACCCCGCGCGCGCGTCGTGGCGGCTGATCGCCGAGACGATGCACATCCCGCGGCTGTTTCTCGCGATCTGCGCGATCAGCTTCTTCTGGACGATCGGCTCGGTGCTCATCATCGTCTTCCCGCCGCTGGTGAAGAACGTGCTGACCGCCGACGCCAGCGTCGCCAGCCTGGTGCTGGCCGTCTTCTCGATCGGGGTCGCGATCGGGTCGGTGGTCATCAACCTCATGCTGCGCGGGCAGATTTCGGCACGCTTCTCCCCCGCATCGGTGATCGCGATGGGGGTGGCGGTGCTCGCCTTCTGGTGGGTGGTCGGGCTGTGGACCCCGGCGCCGCGCGGGCAGCTGTTCGACATGGTTGCGTTCATTCACCAGCCGCATGCGGTGCCGGTGCTGCTCGCGCTGCTTGGCGTCGCGATCTTCGGCGGCATGTTCGTGGTGCCGCTCTACGCCTTTCTGACGACCACCGTTACCAAGGACCATACCGCGCGCACCGTGGCGGCGAACAACGTCGTCAATGCCGGCGCGATGACCTTCGGCTCGATCGCGGTCGCCGGGATCACCGCGCTGGGGGTCACGCCATCGCAGCTGCTGCTGGTCGTCGTCGGCATGTGCGGCGTCTCCGCCCTGCTGGCGCAGCGGCTTCACCGCGCCTGCGACTGAGGCGTCAGAAGATCATCGTCGAGAAGCTGACGAAGAACGCACCGAAGCTCAGGAAGAACAGACGGATGTCGTTATCCCCTGCGGTCGCGTCGCGCGGCGGCGCGGGCGGCGGCGGCAGGATACGGCGCATCGGGTGTCCCGCACCCTCGTTCGTCAGGACCAGTCGGCGTTGCATGGCAATGTCTTAACGCGTCGTTTACGAATTGGGCCACTATCGATCGCGCCGCCGGTGTGTCGCGGCGGGACAGCTACGGAGAGACCGCCATGCCGCTCTACGCCTTCAAGGGACAGCGCCCTACCCTGTCCCCTGGCGCCTGGGTCGCCCCCAGCGCCGACGTGATCGGCGATGTGGTACTGGGCGAAGATGTCGGCGTGTGGTTCGGCGCGGTGATCCGCGGCGACAACACCACCATCGTGATCGGCGCGCGCAGCAACGTGCAGGAGGGGGCGATGCTCCATTCCGACCCCGGCGCGCCGCTGACCGTCGGGGAGGATTGCACGATCGGCCACCATGCGGTGCTGCACGGCTGCACGATCGGTGATCGCGTGCTCGTCGGCATGGGCGCGATCGTCCTCAATCGCGCGGTCATCGCGCCCGACTGCATCATCGGCGCCGGCGCGTTGGTGACCGAGGGCAAGAACTTCCCGCCGCGCTCGCTGATCGTCGGCAGCCCGGCGCGCGCGGTTCGCGAACTCGACGACGCGGCGGTCGCGGCGCTGAAGCTGTCGGCGGCCCACTACGTCCGGAACGCTCACGCCGCGGCCGAAGGGCTGGAGCGGGTCGACTAAATCCCTCTCGAAAACCGACATGCCCTTCCGTGGCGTCAGTCTTGCCACGCCCCTGCCCGCCCCACATAACCCCGCGCCATGTCGATCCCCGCTTCCCTGTCGCGCCTGCGGCTGCCCGTCATCGGCTCGCCGCTGTTCATCATCTCCAACCCCGATCTGGTGATCGCGCAGTGCAAGGCCGGGATCGTCGGCTCGTTCCCCGCGCTCAATGCGCGCCCCGCGTCGCTGCTCGACGAGTGGCTCCACCGCATCACCGAGGAGCTCGCCGCGCACGACCGCGCTCACCCTGACGCTCCCGCGGCGCCGTTCGCGGTCAACCAGATCGTCCACAAGTCCAACGATCGGCTCGAGCTCGATCTCGCCACCTGCGCCAAGTGGAAGGTGCCGATCACCATCACCTCGCTCGGCGCGCGCGAGGAGCTGAACCAGGCGGTCCATGCCTGGGGCGGCATCACCCTCCACGACGTCATCGACGATCGCTTCGCGCGCAAGGCGGTGGAGAAAGGCGCCGATGGCCTGATCGCGGTCGCCGCCGGCGCGGGCGGTCACGCCGGTCGGCAGTCACCCTTCGCGCTGGTGCAGGAGGTCCGTGCCTGGTTCGACGGCCCGCTCGCGTTGTCGGGCGCGATCGCCAGCGGCGGCGCGGTGCTCGCCGCGCAGGCGATGGGCGCCGACTTCGCCTATATCGGCTCTGCCTTCATCGCCACCGACGAAGCGAATGCCGACGCCCGCTACAAGCAGGCGATCGTCGACGGGCGTGCCGCCGACATCGTCTATTCGGACCTGTTCACCGGCGTCCACGGCAACTACCTGCGCGCCTCGATCGTCGCCGCCGGGCTCGATCCCGACAATCTGCCGCAGGGCGACCTCACAACGATGAGCTTCGCCTCGGGCGGCGCGGCCAAGGCGTGGCGCGACATCTGGGGATCGGGCCAGGGAATCGGAGCAATCGGCACGATCGTCCCCGCCGCCGAGCGCGTCGCGCAACTCGCCGCCGAATATCAGATGGCGCGCGAACGCCTGCTGCGCGGAGCCGACTGACCGATCACGCTCGACGGCGCGGCGCTACACCGCCGGACGATGGGGGAACACCGCTCGATGTGCGCCGAGGGCGGCACCGGCCCGCCGAACCCTGCGGTCGCGGTGCGGATCGCCGGGGGTTCCGAGGCCGAACCGACCCGGACAGTACCGCCGTCGGTCGGTGAAGACCACCGAAGCCGGCGGTCGCGCCGCTACGATGGCTATCGCGCCAGCCATCCGCCGTCGACCGCCAACACATGGCCTTGAACGTAACCCGCCGCGTCGGAGGCGAGGAACACAGCCGCTCCCCCCAAATCCGCGGGCCGGCCCCAGCGCCCCGCCGGGATGCGTTCGATGATGGCGCGATTGCGGTCTTTGTCCGCCTGCAACGCCGCGGTGTTGCTGGTCGCGATATAGCCGGGCGCAATGGCGTTGACGGTCACGCCGTGCCGCGCCCATTCGTTGGCGAGCAGCTTCGTCAGCCCCCCCACCCCGCTTTTCGAGGCGGTATAGCTCGGCACGCGGATGCCGCCCTGAAAGGTCAGCATCGAGGCGATGTTGATGATCCGTCCGCCGCCCGCGGCGATCATGTGCCGGCCGGCGGCTTTGCTGAGGAAGAACACCGACTTCAGATTGGTGTCGATCACCGCGTCCCAGTCCGCCTCGGTGAAGTCGACGGCATCGGCGCGGCGGATGATCCCGGCGTTGTTGACGAGAATGTCGAGCCTGCCGAGCGCGTCGATCGCCTCCGCTACCACCCGCTCGACCGGTTCGATCGTCGACAGATCGGCATGGATCAGCGCCGCACGCCGCCCGAGCGCGCGGATCTGCGCGGCGGTCTCCTCTGCCGCGGTACGCCCGACGCAGGCAACGTCGGCTCCCGCCTGCGCCAGTGCGACGGCGATCGCCTGACCGATGCCCGTGTTCGCGCCGGTGACGATCGCCACGCGGCCGGTCAGGTCGAACGGATGGTTCAGCGGAGCTGACATATGTCGCACACGTCCATGTCGTTGTAATCCTGGTTCTCGCCCGCCATCGCCCAGATGAAGGTATAGTTGCTGGTCCCTGCGCCCATGTGCACCGACCACGGCGGGCTGATGACGACTTCCTCGTTATCGACGACGATGTGCCGCAGGTCGTCGGGGCGACCCATGTAGTGGAAGACGCGATTGTCGTCCTCCAGGTCGAAATAGAGATAGATTTCGCTGCGCCGCTCGTGGACGTGTGGGGGCATGGTATTCCACACCGATCCCGGCTTCAGTTGCGTGAGGCCGAGGCATAGCGATGCGCTGGCGCACAGATGCGGCAGCACCAACTGGTAGATGGTGCGATCGTTCGATGTCTCCAGGCTGCCGCGCTGCATCGGATTGGCGTCGGCCAGCGTCACCTTGCGCAACGGAAACGGCGCGTGGGCGGGAACGCTGAGCAGGTAAAAACGCGCCCCCTCACCCGCGAACGTCACCTCCGCGGAACCCATCGGCACGTAGAGCGCCTCGTAACGCGCGAGGTCGAACGCCTGTCCGTCGACCGTCACGGTGCCGGTACCGCGCCCGATGTTGACGACGCCCAGTTCGCGGCGCTCAAGCAACGGGTGCCCCGCCGCGCTGGCGGGTTCGCTGTGAGTCGGCAGCGCCAGCGCGCCCGTGCCGGGCACCGCACCGCCGATGATGAAGCGCTCGCCATGCGAATAGGTCAGCACGATCTCGCCGTCACGGAACAGCCCGCCGACCAGATAGCGGTCGCGCAGCGCCTGGTTGGAGGCACCCTCCATCATGTCGGGATGGGTGGCGTAATAGGTTTTGGCGTACACGTCGGTGCTCCTGTTCAACGGGCGCGGTCGAGCTGCGCGATCTGCGTCGCCGCCAGCAGGAAGGCACCCACGCCGTAATATTGCGTTTCCTGCGCGGCGACCTTGTCAGGCCGGTCGCTGACCTGTTGCACCCAGCCGAGCCGTCCGTCGGGCTGGACCGATCGTTCCAGCGCCGCCCAGCCGCGCTTCGCGACCGGCGCATAGTCGGCGCGCGGCAGGACGCCGCTGTTGACGCCCCACGCCATACCGTAGGTGAAGAAGCCGGTGCCACTCGATTCCGGCGGCGACCCCTCGGGCGCAAGCAGTGAAGGTGCCCAATAGCCATCGGGCTTTTGCAGCGTCTTCAGCCTGGCGGCCATCTCGCGGAACAGCGCCTCCATCCGCACGCGATCGGCGCTGCCTTTCGGCAGCAGCGGGATGATCCGCGCCATGCCGGCAAAGACCCAGCCGTTGCCCCGCGCCCAGAATTGCTTGCGGCGCTGCGCGTCGCGGCGCTCGAAGAAGCGGCTGTCGCGGTAATAGAGCCGCTCGACCGGATCGAGCAGGAAGTCGGTGGTGGCCCAGAATTCCCTCATGGCGAAATTGCGGTAGCGCGGGTCGCCGGTCTGGCGGCTGAGCTCCACGAGCGCCGGCGGCGCCATGAACAAGGCGTCGCACCAGCACCAGCGCGTCAGGCATTCGGTCGCGCCATAGCCCTCCGGCGGAACCACGAACGCCAGCGTGGTGACCGCGGGCTTGTCGATGATGCGGTCGAAGGTCGCCTTGACCGAGGCGAGCGCCTGTGGCGGGGCGCCGTGCGCGGCGGCCCAGAGATAGCTTTGCGTGATCGTATGGTCGTCGGCGAAATAGGGCTTTTCGCCCGGCCGCCAGCCGCTGGCGCGGCCCATCGCCAGGATCGCGTCCTTGATGCGCGGCGGGGCACCGGCGTCGGCGAGCGCGGTCATGCCGATCCAGAACACCGCCGGTTCCCAGGCGCGCCTGTCGCCGCTGCGTGGATTGACGTCCATGTGCGCCAGTTGCCAGTCGGCGAGCTTTACCGCCTGCGCGATCGGCCCCTGCTGCTGCGCCGCGGCCGGCGCGGCGACCGCCGCAATGCTGGCGGCGATGGTCAGATGTCGAAAGATCATGCGGCGCTCTCCAGAGATTCGAAACGAGCCGGGGCAAGCCGGGGGCTGATGACGTGCAGGGACAGCAATGCCAGCAGATAGGCGCCGCCCGCCACGGCGAAGATCGGCGCGTAGCTGCCCGAGATGCCGAGCACATGACCGACGAACTTGGCGATCAGCATGCCGCCGATCGCGCCCGCCGTGCCGCCGATCCCGACCACCGAGGCGACCGCCTGGCGCGGGAACAGGTCGGAGGGCAAGGTCAGCAGGTTGGCGGAGAACGCCTGATGCGCGGCGGTGGCGAGCCCGATCAGCCCGACCGCGAACCACAGCCGGTCGACATATTGGACGGTGACGATCGGCAGGACGGCGAGCGCGCAGCCCAGCATCACCGCCTTGCGTGCGGCGTTGGCCGACCAGCCGCGCCGCAGCAGGCGCGACGAGGCCCAGCCGCCCAGCACGCTGCCGCCATCCGACAGCAGATAGATCGCGACCAAGGGCGGCCCGAACGACTTGAGATCGAGCCCGTAGCGCTTGGCGAGAAAATCCGGCAGCCAGAACAGGAACATCCACCAGATCGGATCGGTCAGGAACTTCGGCACCGCATAGGCCCAGGTTTCCCGGACCGCGAACAGCCGCAGCCACGGAATGCGGCGCACCGGCGGCGCGGAATCGCTGCGGATCAGCGCCAGTTCCTGCGGCGACACGCGAGCATGTTCCTCGGGCCGCCGATAGATCGCGACCCAGGCGATCAGCCAGAGCACGCTGAACGCGCCGGTGGCGATGAACGCCATGCGCCAGCCGTAAGCGAGCGTGATCGCGGGCACCAGCAGCGGCGTGGCGATCGCGCCGACGTTCGCGCCCGCATTGAACAGCCCGACCGCAAAGGCGCGCTCGCGCTGTGGAAACCATTCCGCGACCGCTTTCAGGCCGGAGGGGAAATTGCCGGCCTCGCCCAGCCCCAGTGCGAAACGGGCGGCGGCAAACTGCGTGACGCTGCTGACCAACCCATGCGCGACATGCGCCAGCGTCCAGAAGGAGAAGGCCAGCGCATAGCCGACCCGCGCGCCCAGCCGGTCGACCAGCCGCCCCATGACAAGGAAGCCGGCGGCATAAGCGGCCTGAAACCAGAAGACGATGTCGGCATATTGCGCCTCGCTCCAGCCTAGATCGCGTTGCAGAACCGGCTTGAGCACGCCGATCATCTGTCGATCGATATAGTTGATCGCGGTGGCCGCAAACAGCAACGCGCAGATCGTCCAGCGATAGCGACCGGAGCGCGGTGTCGTCATGGATCAATCGCTCCCGTGTGAAAAAGGGAGCGCGCGAGCGATCGCGCGCTCCTGAGGGGGACGGTCAGAACTTGCCGCGGATGCCGAACGAGATCGTCGTGCCGTTGAAGAAGGAATTGTCGCGGCGCGACTTGCCGTTGCCCTTCGGCTGATCCGGATTCTCGTAATAGATGTACAGGTTGGTGTTGGTGATGTTCAGCGCGTCGACGCGGAACTCGAATTGTTCGTTGATGCGATAGCTGACCGTGCCGTCGAGGAAGCCCTGCGGCGCGGTATAGACGATCTGGTCGTTGCCGTTGTTGACCGAACTGTTCCCGGCGCGGGCGCGATAATTGTACGATCCGCGGATGGCGAACGGCCCCTTTTCGTAGAAGGCGGTCGCACTGTAAGAGTAATCCGGCACCGACGAGATGCTGACCCGCGTCCCCTTGCTGGTCACGAAGTCGTTGCCGTCGCGCCAGACCTTCGTGAAGCTGCCCAGCACGCCCAACCCGTCGAATGGCGCGGGCAGGAAGGTGAGGTTCTGTTGATAGGCGAGCTCCAGCCCCTTCAGCTCCAGCTTGCCCTGGTTCTCGACGGTCGTGACGTTGAACGGCTGATCGGGCTGGATCGTGCCGGTGTCGCTGCCGGTCAGTGAGCGGCGGTCGAACAGATCCTGCGACAATTGCAGCGAACTGAAGGGTACGCCGAAGATCGTCACCGCCTGCGGCGTGTCGCGCAGCGACTTCTTGAACGCGCCCAGGCTGAGCACCGCGCCCGGCTGGAAATACCATTCGGCGCTGAAATCATATTGCGTCGCGGTCTGCGGGCGGAGGTTCGGGTTGCCGACCGTCACGTCGGCGTTGAAGCGGTTGGGGATGGCGATTCCGCTGGCGATATCGACCAGCGCGGAGCGGGTGATCGTCTTGCCCGCCGAGCCGCGCACCAGCACCTTGGGCGTAATGTCCCATGCCAGGCTGAGCGACGGCAGCCAGTTCTGGTAGCCGCCGCGCCGCTGCCGCGGGCCGAAGGCGCCACCGCCGGTCGGTGCGAAATTGTCGATGATGATTTCGGTATCGGCGTAGCGCATGCCGACGTTGCCGCGCAGGTCGCCCTGCCCCAGCGGCAGCTTCATGTTCGCCTCGAAGAACGCCGCCTTGACGTTCTCCTGCGCGCGGAATTTGGAATTGAGCTGCACCGGCGCGGCGGCATTGGCGCCGTTCGCGTCGAGATAGTCCATCACGAAGGCGCGCGGGAACGTCGCGAATTGCGACGGATAGCCCGCGTTGCCGCCGTTGCCGATCGCGCCATAGGGGAGGAACGGCACCATGCGCGCGAAGACGTCGATCGTCGCGAAGGTCCCGCCACCCGGCAGCGTTCGCGAGCGGGCGATCGACGTACCGTCGCGGCGCTCGACCTGCTTGATGCTGGTGACGTAGCTGGCGCCGAGCAGCGCGGACCATTCGGCGCCCGCAAATTCACCTGCCTCCCAGGTCGCGACCAGTCGTGCACTGCGCTGTTCGTCGAGTTCGCGCGCCGATCCGAAGCCGAGGCTGGGGTCGGTGAAGCTGCGCGGATCGGTGAACGAAATTGGCGAACTGATCGTCGGGTAGGTGACGTTGACCGTGGGATCGAAGGTGGTGCGGATCGAATAGATGTTCGACACGATCCGATTGCCCGACGAAAACGCCTCGCTCTTGTTCAGATTGCCCTGCGCGGCGATCTTCAGCGTATCGGTGGCGTTCCATACCGCGCGCGCGATGCCGTATTTGAACTCGGTCTTGGCATCGCGATAAAAGCTTTCGGTCAGGATCGAACTGTTGTCGAAGGTACCATAAAGATTGTTGAACTGGTCGATCTTCACGTCGACCGGGATCAGCCCCGATTTCGTGCCACGCCCCGGCAGGCTGGTCGATCCGGGAACCGTGCGACCGTTGCGCACCGGCACGCCGAAGGTGAACTCGTCGTTCACGTCGGTCAGCCGCGAATAGATGCCGTCCAGGCTCGCCTCCAACCGGTCGCTTTTATATTGCAGCGACGCGACCATGCCGAGCCGCTGCCGCTCGTTGCTGGACGTGAAGATGCGGTAGAAGCGCGGCAGATAGGCGTTGGCGACCTGTGCGCGGGTCAAGCCTCCGAGATTGGCGAGCGGACTGTCGAGATCCAGCGCGAACGGGAACGTTCCGGTGGTGTTCGGCGGCGGGGCCGGGGACAGATACCCGGGAGCGGCGAGCGCAGTTGAGTTGTAGCCGCCGGTCGACTGGAAACCCGACCGCTCGTTCACGTTCTCGGCATAGGCGACGCCGAACAGCGCACCGAAGTTGCCGATGGTATCGCTGACGAGCAGCGAACCCCGCGGCCGGATCTCTCCTGATTCCGTGTTGTAGTTCTGCGCGAAGCTGTAGCGAACGACCCGCCCTTTGCTGTCGAACGGACGCGGGGTCTGAAGATCGACATTGCCGGAAATGCCGCCCTCCTCAAGGTTGGCGAGCGGGCTCTTGTAGATGTCGACGCGGCCGAACAGCTCGGAAGGGAATACGTCGAAGTTGAAGGTACGCGACGAATTGCCGACGCCGCCGGTCGAGGTGGTACGCACCGGCGCGCCGTTGATGGTAGTGACGGAAAAGGACGGACCGAGCCCGCGAATGCTGATCTGCTGGCCTTCGTTCGACGCGCCGTCGCGCGACAGGAAGATACCGGGGATACGCTGGAGCGATTCGGCGACGTTTGCTTCCGGGAACTTGCCGATGTCCTCGGCGACGATCGAGTCGCGCACGCCGATCGCCTCGCGCTTCAGCTCCAACCCTTCTGCAAGGCTGCGGCGGAAACCGGTGACGACGATATCGTCGGCCGACGTGGTCGTATCATCAGGCACCTGCGGCTCGACTTGCGCAGTCGCCGGCACGCCCGACGACGGTGCGACGGGCTCGGTCGACGTTGATTGCGCCGCAGCAGGCGCTGCCACCAGCGTCAACGCAATGGCATGTGCGGACGCCATGCCGATGAACAACGACCTGCCCACGATAACCCCTCCTGCTATGCCGCTCCGGGCGGCTTATGAGCAGGTTATCATACAACTTTGGAACCGCGTCAAGTTGGCGATGCAGTCGCGTCGGAAAGATTTGAGACCTCGCTCAACTCGGTATGGCGGCTCAGGCTTTCCTGCATGTGGTGACGCGCCGCATCACGTGCACCGTTCGGATTCATTCGTACGATCGCATCGACGATCGCCTCATGCTCGGCCCGCACCTTCTCGACATAGGCGCGCTGCGCCGCGGGCGGTTGGTCGCGCAAGTACAGGTTGCGTGGCGGAACGAGGCGAACGCCCAGAAAGTCGATCAGCTTGACGAACATCTCGTTCTGCGTCGCCCCCGCGATCGCGGCGTGGAAGCGCGAGTCCGCCGCTGCGGAGGCGACCGGATCGTCCGCAACCGCCGCCATGTCGCGCAGCGCAGCCCGCATGGCCGAGATATCATCGAGCGTGCGCCGCGACGCCGCAAACGCGGCCATCTCCGCCTCGACCGACAGCCGGACCTCCAGCAAGCGGATCACGTCGGCCAACTCGCTGACGTCCCGCCGAGTAATCTGAAATGCCTGGTAGCGCGCCTCGTCGGACACGAACACGCCGGACCCCTGGCGCGCGACCGCCATCCCCTGCGCTTCCAGACGCGCCACCGCTTCGCGCACCACGGTACGGCTGACCTTTTCGTCCTCCGCGATCTCCTTCTGCGTCGGCAGGCGCGATCCGGGCGGCAACTGGCCCGACCGAATCCGGGCTTCCAGTTTGACGTACAGCGCATCCGCCAGCGACATGGTCTTGGTCATACCTCTCCTTATCAGCGTCGCCGCCGCGCCCCCATGACAAAGCGACACCTTGGCAAAATAGATATGAAGCGCTAGGTTATCGTACAACATTGCCGAAGCGGGAGGATGGGTTGGCGAGTTTCGGGCGCACGGCTGCGATCGCGGCATCATGGCTGCTGTTGGGCACCCCTGCGAGTGCGCAGGAACCCGCACCGTTGCCGGTCGCGACGCCGCTGCCGCCCCCACCCGATCGCGGTCGTCATGCCGTCGTCCTTCTCGCCGACTATCGCTACGGCGACCTGCTGTGGGAGAACGACCGCACCGCGCATCGCATCTATGGCCATGCGCTGGAGGCCGCCGAGCCGCCGTCGGGGTCGGGCATCGACAGCTGGGGCAAGAACGTCGCGTGGCCCTTCGCCGATCGCCAGCTACGCACCGGCGACCAGCACGCCTTTCACGGTGAGGGAATCGACTTCTACAATGTCGGCACCACGCGCGGGGCCGGCGGCCTCGGCATTTGGCACGACAACAAATTGTGGACGTCACGCAACGTCGTCCGCCACCGTTTCCTCGCAAGTGGCGGGGACCGTGCGGACTTCAGCGTCGATTATGCGCCGTGGCCGGTCGACGTCGGTCGCACGGCGTGGGAGACGCGGCGCTTCACGCTGCCGCTTGGCACGCATTTTACGCGCATGGTCTCGACGATCTCGTCCGATCGCCCCGGCCCGTTGCTGGTCGGCATCGGCATCGGCAAACGCACCACCGGACAGGGTGCCGGGGAGTTGACTGTCGATCGCGCGCGCGGGCTGCTGTCATGGTGGGGACCGGACGATCCTGGTCACGGCCGCATGGCGATCGCGTTGCGCGTCGATCCGCGGATGATCGCCGACATCCGCGCCGACGCCGACAATCATCTGGTGCTGCTGCGCGTCACGCCGGGAAAGTCGTTCGTCTATCACTCGGGATCGGCGTGGAACCACGGAGAAGGCGGTTTCCGCACTCGCCGGCAGTGGGACGATTATGTCGCCAACGCCGCGCTCGACTTTGCGATACCCGCGGCAGGACGGTAACGATGCAGGTGAACCGACGCACGCTGCTGGGGGCAGGACTGACGACAGCCGCACTGGCATCGACTGCGGCGTCGGCGCAAGCGACCACGCCGGCAAACGCCTCGCTGCCGGATGGCGCGACAGATCGCGCCGACGCGATCGCGCTGCTGCGGCGCATGGCCGAACCCGTGCTGGGACGCATGTCGCGCGGGCGGTTGCGCGCGGAGTGGACGCCGGAGCTCAGCCCGACCTGGGATGGTCGCAACCCCGGCGTCGCCTATCTGGAGGCGTTCGGGCGGTTGATCGACGGCATCGCCCCCTGGCTGGCACTGCCCGACGATGCGAGTGCCGAGGGACGGCTGCGCGCCCGGCTGCGCGCGCAGGCGCTCGAAAGCTACACGCATGCGGTCGATCCGAAGAGCCCGGACTATTTGCTGTGGCGCGGGCATGGCCAGGCGCTGGTCGATTCCGCCTATTTCACCAGCGCGCTGCTACGGGCACCCGACGCCTTGTGGAAACCGCTCGACGCCCGAACCAAGACGCGGATCGTCGAAGAGATCAAGGGGCTGCGCCACGTGTCTCCGCCCTATCAGAACTGGCTGCTGTTCGCCGCGATGAACGAGGCATTCCTGTTCTCGATCGGCGAGGCCTGGGATCCGATGCGGGTCGACCTGACGGTCAAGAAGATGCTCGAATGGTATGTCGGCGACGGCTGGTACGGCGACGGCGAGCGGTTCCACTTCGATTATTACAACAGCTACGTCATCCACCCCATGCTGGTGCAGATCCTGTCCACGCTGGCCGCGGGCAAGCCGAGCTTCAACAATCTGCGCCCCGCCGAGGAACTGGCGCGCGCGGTGAAGCGCGAACAGCGCTATGCCGAGCATCTCGAACGCATGATCGCACCGGACGGCAGTTATGCGGCGATCGGCCGTTCGCTGACCTATCGCACCGCCGTGCACCAGCCGCTCGGGCATCTGGCATGGCGCGGCGAGTTGCCGGATACACTGCCCCCGGGACAGGTACGCGCCGCGACCATGGCGAGCCAGCGGCGCATCTTCGCCGATCCCAGCAACTTCACCGTCGACGGTTTCCTGACGATCGGCTTCGCACGCCACCAGCCGACGTTGGGCGATATCTATTCCAATGCCGGCAGCATGTATATCGCATCGGAAAGCCTGATCGCGCTCGGGCTTCCCGCAGATCACGCTTACTGGACCGTCCCGCCGCAGCCCTGGACGATGCGGCGCGCTTTCGCCGGTCAGGATTTTCGCAAGGACTACGCGGTCGCTTACTAGATGTTAGGGTCGAGACCCATCGGTCGTCACCAAGCGGTGACAGTGGGTAAGAGGGCAACGGCCGAGAAGAAGGGACAGGCGCGCTTGGTGCATCAGGCCAGCGCAGTCCGCTGCGTTGAAGAAGACGGTGCCGATCGAGACACGGGAGCAAACCTCCTTCACAGCTGACATCTTACCGCGCGAAGCGACCCAGATGAAGCGCAGCAGGTCGCCTCGTGCGCGGGTTGCAGTGGGCTGCGCTGCTCGCGCGAGGCACACGCCCGACGAAATCGACGCGGACCATTCCAGATCAACGCGGCGCTGCGCCTCGCGTGTCAAGTTGCGCGCATGTTTCCGGACGCTTCTCCGCCGCCACGGCCGTTGCTTCTGCTCGCCGAGGCCGAGCCGTTCCGCGCCGATTATCTAGGCCATGCGCTGCGAGACGCGGGGGCGCTGCTGCTCGGGCCGGTGCGTGCGGTCACGGAGGGGCTGGCGTTGTTCGCCAACCTGCGCGAGCGCCCCGCCGCCGCGATCGTCAATCTCCGGCTGGGCGACGGCACCGCGCTGCCGCTGCTCGACGTGCTTGACGCCGCCGGCGTGCCGCTGCTGCTAATCGGCGAGGCGGGAATGACGCCGCCGCCGCATCTCGCCGCGCGACCGTGCCTGCTCGCGCCTTTCGCCTCCTACCAGATCGTGGCGGCGGTCCGCGCACTCGCCGTCCCCCTGTCGCCGCCGCTCGCGCCGGCCCCGCTGGTCGAAGGCGTACGGCACGGCTGACGCCGCAAGAGCGACCGCGGGGCAACAAACCCGGCTTCACATCGTGGTCGGCGCGAGGGGAGAGAGAGGGGCGTGCCGAGGCTCGCCCGGTACCGGAAGGATCGAACACTCAGTAGTTCGGCCACAGCCCCGGCGTGGCGATCTCCAGCACGTGACCGTCCGGGTCGTTGAAATAGACGCTTCGCCCGCCCGCGGGCCAGTGGATCTCGCTCAACTCGGCTATGCCATGCGCGCGCAGATGATCGCGCCAGGCGTCATAATCCGTCGTCGCGGTCTTGAACGCCATGTGGAGCGGACCGGCGCCGTCGTGCCCGGGGATATGACCGTGCGGCGTATCCTCGCCTTCCGTCGACTCGCCGCGCGCGAAGATCAGCAATACGCTGGCGCCCCCCGCGTCGAAGGCGGTAAGCCGCTCCTCGTCGCGCAGGATCGTCAGGCCCATGACGTCGCGAAAGAAGGCCACCGAGCGCGCCTTGTCGCCGACATAAAGCGCGGTCTCTAGCACTCCGTTGATCTGCGGCATCATCGTCTCCCGTTCGGCATCAGCGCGCCGCCGCTGCCTTCAACGGCCGGATGCGCCGAGGCGATCCGTTCGACCGTTCGTCGCCGGGCTAAGCGACCCGCGCCGGAAGCGCGGCGGCTGCCGCGGCCGCGTCCGCAAGCGCTTCGTGCGACGGACGCAGCAACAGCAGGTTGGGCGTCGGCACCTCCTGCCCCGCATGTCCGTGACGAACGCGCCACTCGCCGCCGGCGCGATCGATCAGCAGGTCGAGCGCGGCGCGCACCACGTCGGGCGCGTAGGTCGGCGTCGTCGCTTGCGGTACCGCGGGCCTCTCGGCCGCGAACACGTCATCGGCGACAACCACCAGCGTCGCCGGCGCGCCGCGCGGCGGGCGGGTCGGCGCGTCGCTCCAGTTCGCCTCGATCCGCAAGCGCGGTCGCACAGGCGACACGCCGGCTTGGCGCGGGTGCCCGTCGAGGTCGATGACGGCCCATGCCTCGGCCGCATCGCTGTCACGATCGCCGAAGACCATCGGGATGGCGCGCTGCGCGCAGGCTGCGGCGACATGGGGCGCGAGCGCGTCGCTGCGCCCGAGCACCAGCACCGGCGGCACCACGGCGCCACCGCGATCGCGGTCCGGCCGCTGCGCCCCCATGGTCGCCGGGCGCGGCACGGGGGCATACGCGAGCCGCTCGGGCCGCCGCCACCAGCCGGGCGCATCGACCAGCGGATCGCGTGCGCCACCCGACACCAGCGCACGCAGGAGCGGCACCATCGCGGTCGCGCGCGGCACGCCAGACGAGACGTCGTACACGCCCGGTTCGTACAGCCCGCCGCCAGTCAGCAGCGTATTCCATCCCTGGCTACCCAGCAGCGACCAGCAGGTGACCGCGCGCAGGTCGACTCCCTCGGCGCGCAGTGCCAGCGCGTCGTCCCACGCCTCCGCCATCCAGCGCATCTGCTCCTCGCGCGTGCACCCGTTGTGCACCTCCGTCACCGCCAGCGGCAGGCGATAGCGTGCCCAGGCCTCGCGCAGCACGCCCGCCAGACCCGGCGCGCCTGGCTGGAGCACCCGCACCGCCTCGACATCGGCGAAGCGCTGGCGACCGTTGCCGCCGTGCGTGTGGGATGGATAGCGCGCGACGCGGTGGTCCAGAAAGCGGTCGCTGGTCAGGTAGTGATTCACCCCGATCACGTCGGGCGGGCACGGCGCCGCCGCGATCGCGTCGAGCCGCGCGGCGAGGCCCATGTCGCTCAACCGCGCGTGCAGCGGATGACCCGGCACCACGCGGCCGCAAAGCAGGTCCCACGTCGCCCAGCGGCGGACGTTATCGAACGCCACCTGATCGCGCGTCGCGACGGTGCCGAAGCTGCGACCCAGGTCGTCGGTCTGGATCAGGCGCGCGCGTGGATTGACGGCGCGTATCGCCGCCATCGACCGCATCGTGCCGTCGACCTGATTGATCAGCGCGCGCCAGAAGTCGCGCTCGTCGCGGCGGTGCGGGTACCAATGTCCGTAGAGCGCAACGAACCGTGCCGTGGTCAGCGGCTCGTTGACCGGGGTCCAGTCGTCGATCCACGGGTAACGTTCGGCGGTGGCGCGCGCGTAGTCGGCCAGCAGCGCGGGGAAGCTGTCGTCGAGCAGGTCGGTGTACCGCGGCCCCGATCCGTGGTGGACCAGCCCCGCGATCACGTCCACGCCGCGTGCGCGCAACCGCTCCAGCCGCGCGTCATACCAACCATAGTCGCGCGCCTCGGGGCGCTCGGGCGCGACAATCTCCCAATGGATCGGGTAGCGTAGCGCACTGACCCCGAGATCGGCGATCAGGTCGATATCGTCGGGGCGATCGCGATGCCCCAGCAGCGCGAATTGATCGGCGTAATGATCGCCGATACGATTGACGGTACATTCCAGACCGCCCCATAGTTCGAGTTCGCGCACGCTCCGGCTCCTCTGCCCGATCTCGCCGCCAACGTTCTTCCCCACCCGCCGTTTCCTTCGCGGTGCAAAAACGCCGGGAAGATCTTTAGTATAGATCCAAGTTTATCAAATACTTCTGCCGGAACACAGAGTGATGTTGCCGAGTTTCCCAATGTGTCCGAACCATCGGGAGACTCCTCCGTGACCCTGCCCTCGTCCCCCCTGCCGCACCAGGATCGCCGTGCGACCGCCGATGACGACGAGGGCACATTGATCTGCTTCAGCCACTTGCGTTGGGACTTCGTCTTCCAGCGACCGCAGCATCTGATGAGCCGCTTCGCCCGCGCGCGACGGGTGCTGTTCTGGGAAGAGCCGGTCTTTGCCGCAGCGCCCGGCGAACCTCGGGTGGAGCAGCGCCGCTGCGCCGACACCGGCGTGACGGTTTGCACCCCGCATCTCCCCGCCGGGCTCGACGATGCCGCGGTGTCCGCGATGCTGCGCGACCTGCTCGAGACGATGATGGCAACGCCGCGCGGCCCCGTGGTCCGCTGGTATTACACGCCGATGATGCTGCCCTTCTCGGAGCATCTCGCCGCCGACTGCATCGTCTACGACTGTATGGACGAATTGTCGCAGTTCAGGAACGCGCCGGTCGACCTGCTGCCGCTGGAGCAGCGACTGCTCGACCAGGCCGATCTGGTCTTCACCGGCGGCCACAGCCTCTATGAGGCCAAGCGGACGCGCCACGATGCGGTGCACGCCTTTCCGTCGAGCGTCGACGTCGCGCATTTCGCCGCCGCACGCGCCCCCGGCGCGACGCCGGCGGACCAGCGCGACCTGCCCGCGCCGCGGCTGGGCTTCTACGGCGTCATCGACGAGCGGATGGACCTCGGCCTGCTCGCCGCGCTCGCCGACGCGCGCCCCGACTATCAGATCGTGATCCTCGGCCCCGTGGTGAAGATTTCGCCGGACGACCTGCCGCGTCGCGCCAACCTCCATTATCCCGGCGGGCGCGACTATGCCCAGCTTCCCGACTATCTGCGCGGCTGGGACGTGGCGCTGATGCCCTTTGCCATCAACGAGGCGACGCGCTTCATCAGCCCGACGAAGACCCCCGAATATCTTGCCGCGGGTCGGCCGGTGGTATCGACCCCGGTGACCGACGTGGTGCGCAGCTACGGTGACGTGCCCGGCGTGTTCGTTGCCGCCGATGCGTCGACCTTCGCGGCGGCCTGCGACGCCGCGCTCGAGCTGGCGCGCGCGCCCGATCGATGGTTGCCGCAGGTCGACGCGCTGCTCGCACGCGGATCGTGGGACCAGGTGCAGCGCGACATGGCGACGCTGATCGACGAAGCGGTCGCGCGCAGCCGGCATATCCAGCCGATCGTCTCGCCGGTCGCCTGGCCCGTCACGACCCGCGAGCGCTACGACGTGATGGTCGTCGGCGCGGGCTTCGCCGGCGCGGTCATGGCCGAGCGGCTCGCCGCCGGCTCGGGCAAGCGCGTGCTGGTGGTCGATCGCCGTCCGCACGTCGCGGGTAACGCCTTTGACCATCTCGACGCGGGCGGCGTGCTGATCCACCAATATGGCCCGCATATCTTCCACACCAATTCGGGCGAGATCGTCGACTATCTGTCGCGCTTCACCGATTGGCGGCCGTATGAGCACCGCGTCCTCGCCGACGTGCGCGGCACCCTGGTGCCGATGCCGATCAACCGCACGACGCTCAACCTGCTCTACGGGCTGGAGCTGGGGAGCGACGCCGAAGCCGCCGCCTTCCTCGCCAGTCGCGCCGAGCCGGTCGAGGTGGTCCGCACCTCGGCCGATGTGGTGATCTCTGCGGTCGGACGCGACCTCTACGAGACCTTCTTCCAGGGCTATACCCGCAAGCAATGGGGTCTCGATCCGTCCGAGCTCGACAAGTCGGTCACCGCGCGTGTGCCGACCCGCACCAACACCGACGACCGCTATTTCGCCGACAGCTTCCAGGCGATGCCACTCGACGGCTATACGCGCATGTTCGAGCGGATGCTCGACCATCCCAACATCGACGTGCTGCTGGGCGTCGACTATCACGAGGCGCGCGACGCCTATCCGCACGATCATCTCGTCTTCACCGGGCCGATCGACGAATATTTCGGCTATCGCTACGGCAAGCTGCCGTATCGCTCGCTGCGCTTCCAGCACGAGACGCTGGCGCAGGGGTGGCACCAGCCGGTCGCGGTGGTGAACTATCCGTCGCCCGACGTGCCCTACACGCGCGTGACCGAATACAAGCATCTCACCGGGCAGCAGGCGCCCAACACCAGCATCACCTACGAATATCCGAGCGCCACCGGCGATCCGTACTACCCGATCCCGCGCGCGGAGAATCAGGAGCTGTTCAAGCGCTACGAGGCGCTGGCCATCGCCGAGGCGGGTGTGAGCTTCGTCGGGCGGCTCGCCACCTACCGCTACTACAACATGGACCAGGTCGTCGGGCAGGCGCTCGCCACCTACCGTCGGCTGGCGGAGCGCTGGCGCGAGCCGGACGCGTCGAAGGCGGAGCCGCTGCTCAGCCCCGCCGCGGCCTGAGCGACGGAACCGTAGCAGGGCGGCGTCGGCGCACGTCCGCTCGCTGCGATGACCTGCGGCTCATGCGGCGGCGCGGCTGTCGGCGTCGTCGTTCGCGGCGGGCGTTGCCAGGCCACCGTCCTGCGCCAGCTTCGCGAAGGCGCCGCCGGCCGCCAGCAGCTCGTCGAAGCCGCCCTGCTCGACGATCCGGCCCTGGTCGAGCACGACGATCCGGTCGGCGGCGCGCACGGTCGACAGGCGGTGCGCGATCACGAAGGTGGTGCGGCCCTGGCGCAACCGCTCCAGGCTCTCCTGCAACCGCGCCTCCGTGGCGACGTCGAGCGCGCTGGTCGCCTCGTCCAGCAACAGGATCGGCGCGTTCTTCAACAGCGCGCGCGCGATCGCGATCCGCTGCCGCTCGCCGCCCGACAGACCGGCACCACGATCGCCGACCGGGGTGGCGAAGCCGTCGGGCTTGCGCATGATGAAGTCATAGGCACCCGCGACGCGCGCCGCATCCTCGATCTGCTCCATGGTCGCGTCGGGATCGCCCATCGCGATGTTCTCCGCGATCGAGCGGTTGAACAACCCGGCTTCCTGGAAGACCACGCCGGTCGCGGCGCGCAGCGACGCGAGCGTGACGTCGCGGATGTCCTGCCCGTCGACCAGGATGCGGCCCTTCTCGGGATCCCAGGCACGCTGGAACAGCCCCAGGGCGGTCGACTTGCCCGATCCGGTCGGTCCGACGATCGCCACCGTCTCGCCCGGCGCCACCTCGAAGCTGAGGTCGTGGACCGCGCCCGACCCGGTCGGATAGCGGAAGGATACGTCGTCGAAGGTGACGCGGCCGTGCGCCACCGCCAGCGGGCGGGCGTCGTCGGCTTCGGCGATATGGCTCTGCTGATCGAGCACCTCGAAGAACTGGCGCAGCGCCGGCAGCCGCTGTGCGATGTTGACGATGAAGCCGGTGACCGTCTCCAGTCGTGCGATCATCAGCGTGGCATAGCCGACGAACGACACCACGTCGCCGATCGTCGCGAGCCCGCGCCCGATCAGCGCGGCGCCGATCCCGAACACGGAAACGATCGCGATCGACGAGGCGCCGCGGGTGAGCACCGCCGACACCGCCCACCAGTTGAGCACCGGATATTGCGCGTGCAGCAGGTCGTGGAGCGAGCGGCGCACGTTGCCCATCTCGCCGGGCACGGCCAGGAAGCTCTGGAGCACGGTCACGTTGCCGAACAGGTCGCCCAGATTGCCCGAAATGTCGGTGAAGCGATCCTCGACGCGCGCCTGTCCGGTCGCGGTGTGGCGCATGACGAGCAGGTTGACCGCGGAATAGACGAGCATCAGCACCAGCAGCACCATCGCGAGCCGCCAGTTGGTCAGCAATGCGATGGGCAGCAGCAGCGTCAGGATCCCGATGTTCGTGATCTGATCGCGCAGCAGCGGCAGCCACAGGTTGAACAGTCCGTCGCAGCCCGAGATCATGATCCGCATCAACCGTCCCGAGCGCGCCTGGGTGTGGAAGGCCGGCGGCAGCGCGAGGAGATGTTCGACATAGCCCGACATGGCGGCGAGCCGGCGGCGGTGCGCCATCCGGTCGGCAAGCAGCGCGATGACGACGCCGGCCGCAAAGACGGTGACGCTGATCGCGCACCACATGCCCACATAGCGCATCGGATCGGCACCGGTGGTCAGCCCGTTCACCGCCTTGCCGAACAGTAGCGGCTCGGCGACCTGCAACAGCGCGACCAGCGCGCCCGCGCCCAGCAGCGAGCCGGCCTTCAGCCGCTCGGGACGCAACAACGCGATCGCGCGCGCAACGACGTGGAACGAGCGCGCGGGCTCGGCGGACATGGGCATGGCCATCTCTCGAAAGGATGTGGACACTTCGCCCGACGCTGCCTGCGCAGACGACCGGGATGCCGGCCTTCTAGCGCGACATGGTTAAGAAGAAGTGGATTGTCCCGCCGCCGCCCGATCCATGACCGATATTTTCGTTTCGATCGAACGGCTTGGCCATCCCGGCCTGAACGACCGGCGGTGGCGGATGGCGGGACGTCCGCTGGTCAGCGTCCGAACGTGGGATCGGGATCGCCGTAGAACAAGCCTCTGCCGTCGGTGCCGACATAGACGCGCCCGGCGCGCCGCGGATCACCTGAAATCACGCGGTAGCGGCCTCCCCAGCGATGCTGATCGTCGTCGATCCGCTGCCACCGACGACCCTCGTCGATCGACCGCCAGATCCCGCGCACGCCATCCTGCGTGCCGATCGCAAACAGCGCGCCGCGTCCCAGACCGTAGAGTTCGACGGACAGGCGCCCGCTCGCCGGCGTGAAATGCTGCCCGCCGTCGCGGCTGTGGAACAATCGCCGGCCGGCCTGAAGCCAGAGGTCGCCGGCGCGATCGGGCGACGCGACCAGCGCGCTTTGCGCCTCGCGCCCGGTACGCCCGGCTGGAGTCAGGTCGGCGGGCAGACCGCGGCCGGCGACGGGCAGGAAGCTCCTTGCCGCATCATGGGAGACGAGCAGCCGCCCGCCCGCAACATCCACCGCGTAGAAGCGCCGCGCGTCGACCTTGTCGGCCACACCGCGGGTACGCCCCGGCAGGCCGTGCACCGCTTCCCAATGGCGGCCGTTGTCGCGCGTCACCTGCGGCTGGTTCGTCGCGACCACCATCGTTGCGCCGTCCGCGGAGACGGTGATCGGCGCCTCTCCGATCAGGTCGTCGCGTTCCGGCGGGCTTCCGATCGGCGGCACGCGCACCGGTGTCCAGTGGCGGCCGCCGTCCTCCGATCGCCCCAGCGTCGCGTCGCGCGGGCGATCGGCATACAGGCTGCCGCTGCGCACGACGATGTGTGGCGCCCGGCCCGCGTAATCCAGCGTGTTGGTGTTCGACAGGTACGGGTCGACGAAGCTGGGGGGTGGCGAGCGGTCGAGGTCGGCGTGCACGAAGCCGGCGAGATCGCCGAAGCCGGAGATCAGCGGCGCCCCTCCGGTGGGCGACACCAGCGTGATGATTGCGGTCTGCTCGATCCCCGCCGACCACGGCGCCCAGTCGACCGGCCCGCTGCGTCCCAGCGCGCCCGTCGCATAGACGGTCGCACCGGTCGTATAGGCGACGTGCCGCGGATCGAAGGGGTCGATCGCGAGGCCGGAGATCCAGTGTCCGAAGTCCGCGCCCTTGCCTTCGTGCAGCAGGAACGGAGTCGTGGACACATCCCGCCGGCTGCGCGCGCCGACATCGTCCCAGTGCGCACCGTCGTCGCGACTGATCCACAGCGAGTCCCCGGCGCGGTACCGGTCGATGGTGGAGACCGCGACCGTGCCGGGAGTGGAGCGGGAGATCGCCACGCCCAGGAAGCCGCCCTCCGCTCCGCTGACGCGCCACGCCTGCGGCGTGACGTCGCGCGCCTCGCCCCCGGCGCTATAGCGCCAGACGGCGCCGGTTTTCGCGTCGCTCGGCCCGATACCGCTGGAATAGCCGACCCACAGCACGCCGCGCGGATCGATCACCCCCTTGGCCGCGTACAACGCCGGGGCCGGCGCCGCCGCCCAGGTCGCGCCGCCGTCCTCCGAGCGGTAGAGCGCGCCGGCCCCGGGATCTGCCAGCCCTGCCCACAGCCGCCGCGACGGCGTGCCGCGCTTCCCGCTGGTCGGGTCGATCGCGACGAAGGCGATTCCGCCATGGGTGGTGCGCGGCGCCGGCCTGCCCAGCCCCGGCGCCGGAAAGCCGGAAACCTTTGTCCAATGCGCGCCGGCATCGTCGCTGCGCCACAGCCCGTCGTGACGCGAGCCGAAGAACAGGCGGCGCGGGTCGTTGGGATCGATCGCCAGCCGCTCGCCGAGCCCGCGTCCCGCCTCGTTGCCGCCCATCGCGAACGGCACCGGCGCGACGCGCCACGTACGCCCGCGATCGGCCGAGCGCAGGATCGCCGCGGGCTGGCCGGCGTTCATGCCTGCCGCGAGATAGACGACATCGGCATCGACCGGATCGGCCGCGACGCTCTCGATCCCCATGTAGCTCGAGACGGCATTGTCGTCCTGCAACGCGATCCAGCGTCGCGCCGCATCGTCCCAGCGGTAAGCTCCGCCCATGTCGGTACGCAGATAGGCGAGCCCGCGCTCCACCGGGCTGAAGACGAGGTTCGGCGCATAGCCCCCGGCGCCCACCGCCACGTTGCGCCAGACATAGGGCGCGGCCGGGACGGTCGCCGCGTGACCGACGGCGATCGTCGTGGCCGCCGTGACACCGACGATCGCGGCGATCCGCACCAGTGATCGCCCGAAGAACATCGCCCCACCTCCGACCGCTTGTGACGCCCCATGGCGCAAAGGAACTTGCGATACCGCTACCAGTCTGATTAGTAATATATTATCGGCGCAGCAAGGCGCGAAGGAGGCGGGCGGGCGATGACAGGGACGTGCACGCGCCATGCCGCCGCCGCCGCACAGCGCCGTGGTAGCGCGCTTCATGACGCGCTCGTAACGGCGTCGCTCTGGTCGCGCTGGCCTTTTTCTTCCACCATCGTGGCGCCTGACGAAGGCCCCCGCCCTGCAAAGGATGAACGTGTCCCTTCTCCGCTTTAGTCCTGCCGGCCGTGCGCATGCGCGTCGCTCCCGCTCCACGCTGCTCCTGACGTGCGCGGTCGCCGCCATGCCGGTGACCGCCGCCGCGACGCCGCTCGCGACGGTGGACCGGAACGGTAGCCTGGTGTCGGTCGAACCGTACGCACCCAACATCGTCCGCGTCACGATCTCGCTGGACCGGGGGCAGGTCGAGGCGCCGCCGGGAGACGGCCCGAATGCCGCCCCCGACGCCGCCGGCTGGTCGCACCGCACCGGGGCCGAAGGCGATGCCTTCACCTCGTCGGCGATGACGCTGACCGTCAAGCCGCAGCCGTGGCCGGGCGCCCCCAGCCAGATGCAGCGCTACTTCGCACCCTCGCTGCCACCGGTGTCGATCCGCGTCGCCGATGCGCAGGGCGCGACCGTCACCGAAATGACCGGGTGGGAGTTGGCGCCGCACGTCGTCAACGGCGAGAAGACGTTCCGCGTCGGCGCCAGCTTCGCGGTCGTACCGGGCGAGCATTATTACGGGCTGGGGCAGAACCAGGAAGGCCAGCTCGACCTCAAAGGCCGGACGATCGACTGCCGCCACAACTACGACGCACCCGCGGGCGAGACGGTGTGCGTGCCGTTCATGGTCACCAACAAGGGCTATGGCATCGTCTGGGACAATCCGTCGGTGACCACCGTATCGCCGGGGCTGCACAATGCGACGCGCTGGACGTCGGAGGTCGGCGAGCGCGTGTCCTTCTTCGTCATCACCGGCAAGACCAGCGACGAGCTGTACGCGGGCTATGCGAAGCTGACCGGGCGCACGCCCCTGCCGCCCAAGGCCGCGTTCGGGCTCATCCAGAGCAAGGCACGCTACGAGACGCAAAAGGAACTGCTCGACGTCGCGGAGGGCTATCGCAGCCGCGGATTGCCGCTCGACGTGATGGTGCTCGACTGGTTCTATTGGACGCGCATGGGGCAGCTGGACATCGACCGAACGTACTTCCCCGATCCCAAGGGCATGAACGACCGCCTGCGCGCGATGGGCATGCGCTCGATCATCAGCGTGTGGCCGCGCTTCGAGCGGGAGTCGCGCTATTTCGATCTGCTCGACAGCAAGGGCTGGCTGCTGAAGGACAAGGACGGCCATCCGGCCGATGGGCTGGCGATCCGCTCCGACCGCGCGGGCGCGCTGATCGACAGCACCAACCCGGCGGCGCGCGCCTGGTTCTGGGACCGGCTGCGCGACAATATCGGCAGCCAGGGTTTCGACTGGTTCTGGCTGGATGAGACCGAGCCCGATCTGGTGCCGGACGGCTATTTCTACTCGATCGGGTCGGGCGACCGCTATCACAACCTTTTTCCGCTGGTGCACACCACCGGCGTGGCCGAAGGCTCCGCGCGCGACCGGCCGACGCTCCGCAACCTGATCCTCTCGCGCGCCGCCTATCTCGGGGTGCAGCGCAACGGCGCGCTGTTCTGGTCGTCGGACATCAAGTCGACCTGGGAAGCGTATCGTCGCCAGATTCCCGCCGGGCTGGGCTTCACCGCCACCGGCATGGCCTATTGGGGCAGCGACATCGGCGGCTGGCAATGGCCGAACGGGCCGAAGGCGCAGAAGCCGGTGCTGCTCGATCCGGCAGGCGCGACCGCGATGGCGCCCGACTATGCCGATTACCCCGAGTTGTTCACGCGCTGGTTCGCGTACAGCGTCTTCACGCCGACGCTGCGCATCCACGGCCAGCGGCCGGGCACCGCGCTGTGGGAATATGGTCGCGCCGCGGAGCCGGTGCTGGGCGGGTTCCTCAAGCTGCGCTACGCCCTGATGCCGTATCTCTATGCTTTGGGGCGGCAGACGTGGGAGACGAACGCGCCGTTCATGCGCGCGCTGTTCATGGATTTCCCGAACGATCCCAAGGTGCTGGACATGGGCGACGAATATATGTTCGGCCCCGCCTTCCTTGTCGCTCCCGTCACCGAGCAGGGACAGACGAGCCGCGCCGTCTATCTGCCCGCCGGTACCGACTGGTACGATTACTGGACGAACGAGAAGCATCGCGGCGGGCAGACGGTGACGGTGCCGACGCCGATCGATCGCATCCCGCTGTTCGTGCGCGCCGGATCGATCGTGCCGATGGGAGTGCCGGTGCAGAGCACCGCGACGCGCCAGCCGCTGCAGAGCATCCGCGTCTATCCGGGCGCCGCCGCACGCTTCACGCTGTACGACGACGACGGCACCACCAACGGCTACAAGGACGGCAGGAACGGCAGCAGCGCGACGCTGCGCTGGAACGATGCGACCGGGCGGCTCACCGCGTCCGGCAAGCTGCCGACCGGGCAGGATGCCGCGGCGCTGGTGCAGGTGGTGGGACGATGAGGCGCGCGCCGTACCGGCTCGCCGCGCTGCTGCTGGCCGGGGCGACCGCCGGTGCCGCTGCGCAGGTGCCGGCGCCCGACGACCCCTGGGCCGGCGATCCGACCGGCATCGTGGCCGACCCCTGCCCCGCTCATCCCAAGCCGCGCGACGGCGCGGAGTGGCAGCGGTGGAACCGCCACATGCTGGCGCGCGATTGGGGGCAGCATTGCCGCTACGCCGCCGATAACGCCGCGCTGAAGGCGGCCGGCACGCCGGTGCAGGTCGTCTTCATGGGCGATTCGATCACCGACAACTGGATCAACCTGGATCCGGGCATGTTCCAGGGCGGGCTGGTCGATCGCGGGATCAGCGGGCAGACTACGCCGCAGATGCTGGTCCGCTTCCGCGCCGACGTGATCGACCTGCATCCGCAGGCGGTGCATATCATGGCCGGCACCAACGACATCGCCGGCAACACCGGCGCAACCACGCTGGCGCGGGTGCAGGGGCAGATCGCCACCATGGCCGAACTGGCACGCGCGCATGGCATCAAGGTGATCCTCGGCGCAATCCCGCCGGCCGCTTCCTTCGCCTGGGCCAGGGACAAGCAGCCGGTGGCGCCGATCCGCGCGATGAACGCGTGGCTGCGCGACTATGCGCGCGCCAACGGTCATGCCTTTGTCGACTATCACGCCGCGATGGCGACGCCGGAGGGTGCGATGAAGCCCGGCCTGTCCAGCGACGGGGTGCATCCCACCGCCGCCGGCTATGCCGTCATGCGGCCGCTCGCGCTCGACGCGATCCGCCGTACGCTCGGCGGAGCGTCACGGCCGTGACGCTGTCGCGGCGCGCGCTGCTCGCCGGGCTGGCGGCGAGCGGCATGGCGCAGCGCGCGCTCGCGCAAAGCCCGATGGGGCTGGCGCGCGGCCCGGTGGAGCCGAACTGGTCGTCGCTGGTGCAGCATTATCGCTTTCCGGAGTGGTTCCGCGACGCCAAGCTGGGGCTCTGGTCGCATTGGGGTCCGCAATCGGTGCCCGAACAAGGCGACTGGTACGGTCGGTTCATGTACATGCAGGGTCACCCGATGTACGAGCATCACCTGAAGACGTACGGCCACCCCGCCGACGTCGGGATGATGGAGATCCAGCGCCGCTGGACCGCCGAGCATTGGGATCCCGACGCGCTGATCGCACGCTACAAGCGCGCCGGGGCGAAATATTTCGTCAGCCTGGCCTGCCACCACGACAATCTCGATTGCTACGACAGCCGCTACCATGCGTGGAACAGCCTGCGCGTCGGGCCGAGGAAGGACGTGGTCGGCATCTGGGCCAAGGCGGCGCGGCGTGCCGGGCTGAAGTTCGGCGTGTCCAACCATGCCGCACATGCATGGCACTGGTATCAGACCGCCTATGGCTACGATCCGGTCGGCCCGCGCAAGGGCGAGCGCTACGACGCGTACCGACTGCGGCGGGAGGACGGGCGCGGGCGCTGGTGGGACGGGCTCGACCCGCAGGAGCTGTATACCGGCCGTCACATGGTGATGCCCGACGGGATCGACAGCGTCGCGGCGATGAATGCCTGGCACGACCGCAACGACGGGCAATGGGTCGAAACCGCCCCGCCCGGCGACGCGCGCTATGCCGCGCGCTGGCTGTTGCGGCAGGCCGACCTGATGGAGAAGTACCGCCCCGACTTCTGCTACTTCGACGATTACGAGCTGCCGTTCGGGCCGATCGGGTTGCAGGCGGCGGCGGATTACTACAACCGCGCGCTGAAATGGCACGGCAGCATCGACGTGGTGCTGACCGCCAAGCAGTTGAAGCCCTATGCGCGCTTCGGCCTCGTGCAGGACGTGGAGCGCGGCTTCACCGACCATCTGTGGGACGAGCCGTGGCAGACCGATACGTGCATCGGCGACTGGTTCTACAACGTCGCGCGGCTGAACGACCGCAGCTACAAGACCGCCGAGCAGGTGATCCAACGGCTTGCCGATGTCGTGTCGAAGAACGGCAACCTGCTGCTGTCGATCCCGCAGCCCGGCGACGGCTCGATCGACCGCGAGGAGGAAAAGATCCTCGACGGCATGGCGGCATGGGTGGCGGTGAACGGCGAGGCGATCTTCGGGTCGCGGCCGTGGCGCATCTATGGCGAGGGGCCGACGCGCTTGCAGGTCGGCATGCAGAACGAACAGTCCGCCGCCGCCTTCACCGCGCAGGACGTACGCTTCACCACCAATCGCGGCGCGCTCTATGCGCTCGCGCTGGCGTGGCCGACGCGGCGGCTGTCGATCGCCGCGCTGGGTACCGACCGGCTGAAGCACGCGACGGTCGAGCGGGTGACGCTGCTGGGCGGTGGCGCGGTGCCGCATCGTCGCGACGCCGGCGGGCTGCACCTCGACCTGCCGGCGGCAACCGCTCCGGGCTTCGTGCCGGTGCTGCGCATCGACGGGCGCGGACTGGTCTGAGCGATTGTCACTGCGGCGCCGGCGCTCGCGACGGCGCCGCGGCGTTGCCCAGAAAAAATGCCCGCCCGCGGAGCGAACCGCGGGCGGGCAGGCGGGAGAAACGTCGCGGCGGGCGTCCGCCCGCCCCCCCGTCAGTTGCGCATCCGGAACGAGATGCCGAAGCGGCGGTCGTTCAGCTCGAAGTTCCGCGGATTGCCGGGGTAATATTGATAGCTGTCGAAGCGCGACCGGGTCAGGTTGATCGCGTCGATCGTCACCGACACCTTCGGGGTGAAGTTGTAGCCGATCGACGCGTCGAGCTGGCCATAGGCGCGATTGTAGATCGGAACGCCGCCGGTACCGTTGCTGGCCGGATCGAACAGGTAGCTGCTGCGCCAGTTATACGCCGCACGCGCGGTCACGCCGTACTTTTCATAGAGTCCGACGAGGTTGTAGCTCCACTTGGACAGGCCTTGCAGCGAGGTCGGCACCTGGTCGCCGTTCAGGAGCGTGCCGGTCGCACCGGGCGCGCTGCTGTCGACATAGGTGACGTTCGCCTGCGCACCGAGGCCGGACAACGGACCCGGCAGAAAGTCGAAGAAGGTGTTGCCGCCGATCTCGAATCCCTTCACCTCGCCCTTCGCGCCGTTGACGAACGCGGTGTAGCGGAAGGTCTGCGCCGCCTGTCCGGGCACCTCGATCTGCTGTTCGAAGACCTGCGAGGTCGTGAAGTTCGTCAGCTTCTTGTAGAACACCGTGCCGTAGAAGAACGTGGTCGGCGCGACGTTCCATTCGAGCGCGAGGTCCGCCTGATCGACGGTCAGCGGCTTCAGCGACGGATTGCCGCCCGACCCGGTGTTCGTGCCGTTCGGCTGGTAGCCGATCACGTTCCCGGCCGCGTCCAGCAGCTGCGCATAGCCGATCGAGAACTGCCGGTTCGGGTTGAGCTGCGAGAACTCGGGGCGCGACAGGCCCTTCGACGCGCCGGCGCGCAGTTGCAGCCGCTCGGTCAGGTGCGCACGCAGGTTGATGCTCGGCAGCACCTTCGTATACGACTGGTCGGCCGCATAGGGCTGGTCCAGGGTCACCTGTTGACCGGTCGCATCCAGTGTCGGGCGATAGTTGAGCCGGGTGGTTCCCGCCGCCTCGTTCTCGGTCTTCACGAAACGCACCGCGATGTTGCCGTCGATCGGCAACCCGGCATCGACCTTGAAATACGCGGCGAGATAACCGGCGTAGGTCTTCTCGCGTTGCGTGTTGATGTCCTGCGGCGCGAAGGTGGTGATCGCCCGTCCGCCGATCGTCCGGAACGCCGCGGCGGCATCGTCGAACAGTCGCGCCGAGGCATAGGGCACCGCCCCGACGATCGCATCGCCGTCACCGCCGAACAGCGCGCCGTACGGGGCCACCTGCCCCAGCGCGATCGGATTGGCGAGGTTCAGCGGCGTGCCGTCGGCGTTGGTCGGCGATGCCGCGGTCCAGTTGTACGGCGTGCTGCGGTTGATCGCCTCGCGATCGGTGTAGCGGATACCGCCCTGGATCGAGGTCAGGATGCTGTCGTCGAAGTCCCATTCGAGGTCGAGCCGCGCGGCCTTCTGCGTGGCGACGCTGTCTTCCAGATGGTCCATGATCGCGGTGAAGCGATAGGCGGACAGGTCGGAGATCGAGCCGGTGCCCGGCGCGCTCTGGAACGAGATCGCGGGCAGGTCGCCGCTGAGGTCGATCGTATAGCCGGCGAGATCCTTCTGCGCGAAGGCGGTGTAGCTGGAGACCTCCGCCGTCGCCCGCTCATATTGCAGGTCGAGGTTGACGTGCAGGCGATCGGTCGGCTGCCACTTCACCCCGCCGGCATAGTCGGTGGTCTTGGTGCGCGAGAACGCGACCTGGGTGTTGTTCTGGATGTTCAGCGCGGTGTTGACGTACGGCGGCACCGAATAGGCGGGCGTGAAGCCGTTGAACCCGCCCGAGACGAAGCGCCCGTCGTCGAAGCGGAACCCGCCCGCGTTGGGCTGGAAGTTGTTCAGGAAGTCCGTGCTCGTACCGTTCGTGACGAAGCTGGAGTAATTGGGCGTGTACAGGTCGTAGTTCGACTGGAAGAACGTGCCGTAGAACTGGAGGTTGGTCGCCGGCTCCCATTGCGCGGCGGCATAATAGCCGCGCCGCTTGCGGCTGCCCTCGGTCACCTGGATGCCCGCGCCGACCGGCATCGACAACGTCTGGCCGGCATAGCCGGGGATCCCGGTCACCGGGACATAAGGCTCGATCGTCGCCTGGTCGCGACGGAAGGCGGATTCGTAGTAAGCGACGTCGAACAGCACGCCGAAGTCGCCGATGCCGGTATCGGTCCACGTCTTGCTGACCAGCGCCGAGCCGTTGAACCGCGCATCTTCCGACAGGTCGAAATAGTTGGCGCCCACCGTCGTCGACAGGACGAAGCCCTTCTCGTCGAACGGCATCCGGGTGCGCAGGTTGACGATGCCGCCGATTCCGCCCTCGATCTCCTTGGCGGACGGGTTCTTGAACACATCGACGCCGCCCAGCAGCTCGGACGGCACGTCCTCGAAGCTGAGCGACCGGCCGCCGCTGCCGCCGAACACGTCACGGCCGTTGAGCAGCGTCTTGACCTGCGTCAGCCCGCGGATCGCGATGCCCGAGCCTTCGCCGTAGTTGCGGCTGATCTGGACGCCCGACACGCGCTGCAACGCTTCCGCGACGTTTTTGTCGGGCAGCTTGCCGATGTCCGTGGCGGTGATCGAATCGACGAACTGGTCGGAATTGAACTTCAGCGCCTGCGCGGTGGCGACGCTCTGCCGCAACCCGGTCACGACGATGTCGTCGCCCCCGCCGTCGGCCGGTCCGGCGGCCTGTTCGACGGTGGCGGCGGCGGCTGGCGGCACGGCGGCGACGGTGCCGCTGGCATCGCGTGGCAGCGAACCGTTGGCCGGCGTTCCCTGCTGCCCGATCGGGGAAGCATCTTGCGACTGGGCAGGCGCGCCGGTCCCGGCCTTGCCGGCGTCCTGCGCCAGTGCCGGAGCCGCGACCACCGCCATCGTCAGGAGCGAGACGCCCGTGAGTATGCGCCGGGCATGGCCCCGCATCGTATCGCGCTGTTCGGTGTGCATTCGTCTTCCCCTAAGCGTCCGGGCCGCGCCGGCAGCGTCACGACGGAGAAGCGGGCGCGATCCTCCGGTCGCCGCCTCATCCTCTCCAAAAAGCGGCCGCGACCTCCCTCTGACAGGAGAGTGCGGCAGATATGTTAGCGATATCTGTCGTGAAAAATGTCGTCAATCCAATAACTCCTATTAATATGCCAAACCGTGAAAATAGTTTTCTCCAGTGAACGGGGGATGGAATGGCAGAAAACGTTTGCGCTGCGCCGGGTGCGATCGGTTCGATTCTGATCGTCGGCGGCGGCACGGCGGGGTGGATGACCGCAGCGGCGCTGGCGCGGTCGCTGGGGCCGCGTCGTCCGTCGATCACGTTGGTCGAGTCGGAGGAACTGGGCACCGTCGGCGTCGGCGAGGCCACGATCCCGCCGATCCTGGAGATGAACCGACTGCTGGGCATCGACGAGGACGCGTTCGTGCGTGCGACCGGCGCCACCTTCAAGCTGGGGATCTCCTTCGAGAACTGGCGCGCCGTTGGTCACGCCTACTTCCATCCGTTCGGACGGATCGGCGCCGCGATCGGGCCGCTGCCGTTCCATCTGTACTGGCGGGCGCTGGCGAGCGCGGATCCTGCGACGGCGGGGGCGCTCACCGACTATAGCCTGCCCGCCATGGCGGCACGCGCCGGCACATTCTGCCGGCCCAGCGACGATCCGCGCAACACGCTCTCCACGATCAGCTATGCGTTCCACTTCGACGCCACCCGCTATGCCCGGCTGCTGCGCGCGCGGGCGGAGGCGGACGGCGTGGTCCGGCACGAAGGCCGCGTCGTCGCGGCGACGCGGGAAGCCGGCGACCATCCCGCCGGCCCGATGGTACGGGCGGTCACGCTGGCGGACGGGCGCGTACTGGAAGCCGATCTGTTCATCGACTGCTCGGGCTTTTCCGGCCTGCTGATCGGGGATGCGCGGGACAATCCGTATCGGGACTGGCGCCACTGGCTTCCCTGCGACAGCGCGCTGGCAATGCCGATCGCACGCGCGACCGATCCGCTGCCGTACACCCGTTCGATCGCCGGGACCGCCGGCTGGCAATGGCGCATCCCGCTCCAGCACCGCACCGGCGCCGGACATGTCTTCGCCAGCGACTTCATCGATGCCGACCGCGCGGAGCAGGCGTTGCGCGCCGCCGTGGAGGGCGCGCCTCTGGCCGATCCGAAGCTGCTGCGCTTCACGCCGGGACGGCGGACGCAGGCATGGCGCGGCAATGTGGTGGCGATCGGGCTGGCCGCCGGGTTTCTGGAGCCGCTGGAATCCACCAGCATCCATCTGATCCAGTCGGCGATCACCCGCCTGCTGGCGCTGTTTCCCGATCGCGCGTTCGCGTCGGCGGACATCGCCTATTACAACCGCGCCACGGCCGCCGAGTTCGACCGGATCCGCGACTTCCTGATCCTCCACTATCACGCCACCGGGCGGCGGGACTCGGCGTTCTGGGATCACGTCCGCACCATGGCGATCCCGGATACGCTGGCCGAACGAATCGACCTGTTCCGCAGCCGCGGCCGCTTCTTTCCGGAGGCGTTCGACCTGTTCCTGGAACCGAGCTGGGTCGCGGTACTCGACGGTCAGGGCATCACGCCGGCGTCACCCGATCCGCTGGCGCTGGCCGCGGTCGACACGTTGGCGGACGTCCTGCCGCGGATGCGCGCCGCCGTCGCGCGGGCGGCGGCGGCCATGCCGCGCCACGGCGACTTTCTCGCGCGCCATGCCGCCGCGCCGGTAACCTAGGCGCGGCGATCGACCGACGCATCGGTCAGCGATAGCGACCCATGGTCACCTTCAGGATCGCCGGCCGATCGATCAGGTTGATGCCGTAATCGGTCTGGTCACCGTTCCAGATGCGGTCCATGACCCAGCGGCCCTGGTCGAAATGTCCTTCCTCGACCCGCACGACCATGCCGTTCGCGGGGCCGCCGGGCCGCGTCCCGAAGGTGAGACGGACGTGGTCGCCCGTCACCAAGAACTCGTTCGCGGACAGTTGCGCCACCGCGGTGCCGCCGACCGGCTGGCTCGCCCACGGCGCCGGCTCCGACTTCAGCCAGGTCCAGTCCTTCATCCCGAACTGCCACTCGCCCCAGCTTGCCGCGATCGTCCAGTCGCCCATGGTGGTCGATACCGGCGCGCCGTCGTCGGGCTTGGCCGCGCCCCAGGTCGGATGCTCGAAGGCGATCCGCGCCCACTCGCGCTGCATCCCCGCAAACGTGCCGTACGGCAGCGCGAAGGCGTCCAGCGTCACGGCGTCCAGCGCGCTGGCGCCCAGCGGGTAGTTGAAGAACCCGGTATCGTCCATGCCGAACGGCGAGAAGCCGATCGCACCGCGCCCGACCGCCGCGTAGAAGTAGCGCGCGAACAGACGCGCATTGCCGATTTCGGGCACCATCAGCGCATTGTCGGGACGGCGGTAGGCGTCGAGGTAGAGGTCGACGTTCTTGCTGACCTTGTCGTAGAGGTCGGGCGCCGCGAAGTCGATCGACGGCGCCGCCGCCTTCCAGATGTCCAGGACGTCCTGCTGCGGTCCGCCGCTGGCCACGCCGGTCGGATCGGGGACGTTCGATGGCCCGGCGAGCGAGGCGTTGACGTACATCGGAAGCGGCTTGATCGCCTTGCCCGCGGCGGCGATCACATCGATGTAGCGCGCGGTGTGCCAGGTGTTGAAGGCGCGATCGGCCTGCCCGGCGAACACCTGCGTCCACGTTCCCGACTTGCCGACCCTGCGCGCCAGCGCTGCCGGAACCGGCCTGGCGAATTCCGCGTTGGCCGCGGCGCTATAGTCGCGCGGGTTGCGGTAGCTGCCGACCTCGTTTTCCGGCTGGACCATGATGACCGTATTCTGCGGGTCGTGATCGCGCAGATAGGTCATCAGCGCGACGAATGCGCGCTTGTCCGCCTCGCGCGTGCTCGTCGCCATCGGCGTCAGGACATAATGGTCCTTGCCGGTCTTGTCTTTCATGCGCGGAAAACGGCGGTTGTCCAGCTTCACCCAGTCGGGCGTGTAGCCCGGCGACGTGTTCTTCCAGGTGCCGAACCACAGCAGCACCACCCTTTTGTCGTGCGCGCGCGCCTGATCGAGCAGCGTCTGGACGAAGGAGAAATCGAACTGTCCCTCGCGCGGCTCGATCTGCTGCCATGCGACCGGCATCTCCAGCGTGTTGGCATGGATCCGGTCGAGCACCGGCCAGACCTTCGGCAGCTCTATCGCGTAATTGCTGCTGTTGTTGGCTTGCGCCGCCAGCATCAGGAACGGCGCGCCGTCGACGATCAGCGCGTGGCGGCCGTCACGGCTTTGCAGGTGCGGCACCGTTTTGCTCGACATGGCAGCAACGTCGGGCTGTGCGTTGACCGCGGCGGCACTCATGAAAAGCGCGCAGGCGGCGATCGTTCGAGCAGTTTTCATCGTCATTCCCAACGCATCCACAAGGGGCTGATCCTGGACATCCGGTGTCGAGACAATGGCTGCGGAGTTCCGCGCCCGCCCCCGGTCGCCCGGCCGATAACACGTTAGATTCCAACCGCAAACCGACGAGCGTCTCCGGCCGTCGGATCGATCCGACCCCAGCGCTTGATCCACTTACGTGGAAGCGGCACCGGCCCGCTCCAGCTTTGCTGGACCAGGCGCTAGAACGCCGTCGACAACCGCTCCAGCATCGACCGCGCCGGGCTTGCCACCGGCCGCTCGCCCGCGTTCGCGCTGTCCAGCAAGGCGACGCGCCGGTGCAGGTCGATGCTGCCCGCGATCAACGCGTGCGCCTGCGCCGGAAACCGCTGCAGCATCGCCTCGTCGCTCGCCGGCGCCGCGCCCAGCCGCCGCGCCGGGTCGAGCGCCTGCGTCGCCGCCAGCTCGCCCGCCGCGATCGCGCGCTGCGTCAGCAGCCACGCGATGACATGCATCAGCCGCGTCGTCACCTTCAGCGATTCACAGCTGAACGCCACCCGCTCCATCGGCGCCAGCGCCTCGCGCTCGGCCCGCCCGCCCTCGTCGAAATAATGCCGCGCCTCATCCGCCAGCACCATCGCCTCCGTATAGAAGGAGTCGATCAATCGGCGGTGCAGGCGCGGGTCATGGGCGTGGTCGGCCATGCGCGCTTCCTTGCCACGCCGCCGCCCACACCGCCAAGCGCGTTCATCACGTTTGTTCCCGCGCCGACCGCAAAAGCGTCCCGGAACGGGTCCGCTCAGGCGATGATGTCCGGGATCATGCGATCCTCCAGCGCCGCGATCTCGTCGCGCAGTCGCAGCTTGCGCTTCTTCAGCCGCATCAACTGCAACTGGTCGGACGATCCGCCGTCGGCCAGCGCCGCGATCGCCGCGTCCAGGTCGCGGTGCTCGACGCGCAGCGCGCCCAGCCGCGCCGCGGTTTCCGCATCATCGCTCATGTCGTTCATCGCGCGTCCCCGGCCCCGAGTCGCGCTTGCATAGCGCAGCGGCGCGCCCCGGTGACCCCTTTTCGCCCACCCGCGGCCCGCATCTGCCCTCGCGCTCCGTCGCACAACTGCCGCAAGTGATCGGGTGTAAGCAAAAGTCACGGGACATATTCGCGATTTCGTGGTTTTCTTCCTTTCCCTCTCAACCACGAAGGAGACTGCCCATGCAGACCGCGCACATCTCGGCCCTGGAGGCCAAGCATGCGACGCTCGACCAGCGCATCGCCGCCGAGTCGCAGCGCCCCGTGCCCGATACGATCGTGCTGGCGGACCTGAAGAAGCAGAAGCTACGGTTGAAGGAGGAAATCACCTCCTCGCATTGAGTGGAGCAAGGGAGCGCCCGGCGGACACGATCGGCCGGGCGCTTTCCCTCCCGGCGCCTACCCGGCGCAGCCGACCAGCCCCGCCAGCGGCACCACCAGCGTGTCGCTGCCCTCGCGATCCAGCCGCAACGTCGCGCTCGGCACCGCCGCCCCGGCGGTCAGGTTCTGGCGCAGCTCGATCGTCATCTGCACCGTCGCCACCACGTCGCCGCCGCGATAGACGTTCTCCGCGTTGAAGCCGAGCGGCGCGGTCCCGGTCGCGCCGGTCCGTGCGAGATCGAGCGTCCTGCCGTCGATCATGATCCGAAGCGTCGCCGGATCGGCGGTCGCCATCGCCGCCAGTACGCGCGTCGTTCCCGTGGAGAAGAGATAGGCGGCACAGCCGCGCGCCGGCAGCGCCTGCGGCGGCAGCGCGCCGATCGGCAATCCGTCGATCCCCGTTGCAGGTGCGGCTGCGGGTGTGGCGGGCGCCGCGGCGACCTGCGCCGCCGCCAGCAGAAACGCGAACATCATGGCCGCATGCCTATCATGAGCAGCCACGCCGGGTAAGCCGCGATCGCCAGCAGCGTGCCGAGCGGCAGCGCATCGTCCGCCGCCAGCGCACGCCCGCGCACGCGCTGGACCGCGACCCAGCCCAGCCCGGCCAGCCCCGCGACCAGCAGCACCGCGGGCAGCATCCGCCACCCCAACGCCAGCCCGATCGCGCCGAACAACTTGGGGTCGCCCCCGCCCAGCCCCTCGCGTCCGCGCAACCGCCGATACGCCGCCGCGATCAGCCACAGCAGCGCGAACCCGCCGACGCCGCCGATCGCCCGCTCGGTCATGTCCGGCGGCGCCACCCACGCCCCCGCCGCCGCGACCAGCGCCAGTGCGGCGACCAGCGGATCGGGCAGCCAGAAATCGCGCGCGTCCATCACCGCCAGCACCAGCAGCAGCCATCCGAGGCCCGCCCCCGCCAGCGCCGCCGGGCCCGGCGCGGCCAATCCGGCGGCCACGCCGACCGCGGCGCAGCCGGCCTCGATCGCCGGATGCAGCGCGTCGATCCGCGCCCCGCACGCGCGGCACCGCCCGCGTGCCGCCGCCCAGCTCAGCAGCGGCACCAGCTCAGCCGCGGACAGCGTCCGCCCGCACCCGTCGCACGCCGACCGCCCGTGCACGACCGAGCGCTCCTGCGGCCAGCGGATCGCGATCGTCGCCAGGAAGCTGCCGACGATCGCTCCCAGCACCCCCAGCGCGACTGCCCACATCCACCACCCTCACGCCCGCTTGCGAATCAGGTAGCGATACACGCCGAAGCCGTTGATGCCGAGCAGCACGCCGTTCTGCACCCCCAGCGGATGGTCCCCGGTCAGCCACGCGCCGGTGATCCACGCGATCGAGGAGGTGACGAAGATCGCCATGCCCCAGCCGGTGACGCGCCGGCCGTTGTCCAATGATACCATGAACGCCGCCGCGATGCCGCTCAGCGCTGCATACCATTTCAGCGCCTCGTCAACGGTTTGCATGGTGCCGGGCGTAGCGGTTTGCGCAGGCCCGCACGAGCGCTTACACGCCGACGCAGATCAAGAGAGGATTCGTTGAATCATGGCCACCGATCCCATCGTCATCCTGTCCTATGCCCGTACCCCGATGGGCTCGATGCAGGGCAGCCTCGCCGCGCTGTCGGCCAGCGAGCTCGGCGCCGCCGCGGTGAAGGCGGCGGTCGAGCGCGCCGGTGTCGACGCGGCCGCGATCGAGCGCATCTACATGGGCAACGTCCTCTCCGCCGGCGTCGGCCAGGCACCCGCGCGACAGGCCGCGATCGGCGCCGGGCTCGGCGAGCATGTCGAGGCGACGACGCTCAACAAGGTCTGCGGCTCGGGGATGCAGGCCGCGATCCTGGGGGCCGAGGCGCTCGGCGCCGGCTCGATCGACCTGCTGGTCGCGGGCGGCATGGAGAGCATGACCAACGCGCCGTATCTGTCGAAGGCGCATCGCGGCGGCGCGCGCTTCGGCCACGATCGCCTGTTCGACCACATGGCGCTCGACGGGCTCGAGGATGCCTATCAGCCGGGCACCGCGATGGGCGTCTTCGCCGAGGATACCGCGCGCGAATACCAGTTCACGCGCGAGGCGCAGGACGCGTTCGCGATCGCCTCGCTGACCCGCGCGCAGAAGGCGCAGGCGTCGGGCGCGTTCGATCGCGAGATCGTCCCCGTCGAGGTCAAGGGCCGCAAGGGCAGCGTCACCGTGTCCGCCGACGAGCAGCCGGCGAAGAGCGATCCCGCCAAGATCCCGACGCTCCGCCCCGCCTTCACCAAGGACGGCACCGTCACCGCCGCCAACGCCTCGTCGATCTCTGACGGCGCCGCCGCGCTGGTGCTTACCCGCCTGTCGGTCGCCGAGAAGCTGGGGATCACCCCGGTTGCGCGGATCGTCGCCCACGCCGCGCACGCGCACGCCCCCGCCCGCTTCACCACCGCCCCCGTCCCGGCGATGCGCAAGGCGCTGGAGAAGGCCGGCTGGTCGGTCGGCGATGTCGACCTGTGGGAAGTGAACGAGGCGTTCGCCTGCGTCGCGATGGTCGCGATGCAGGAACTGGCGCTCGACCATGAAAAGCTCAACATCAACGGCGGCGCCTGCGCGCTCGGCCACCCGATCGGCGCGTCGGGCGCGCGTATCCTCGCCACGCTGCTCGGCGGATTGCAGACCACCGGGCAGAAACGCGGCATGGCCTCGCTGTGCATCGGCGGCGGCGAAGGCGTCGCGATGGCGGTCGAACTGATGAACTAAACGGGCACCCTGGACCCGTCATTCCCGCGCAGGCGGGAATCCAGAACCTCTGCCGGTCCGGCTCTTGCGAGGACCTGCGCGTCTGGATTCCCGCCTTCGCGGGAATGACGGACGCCCACTTTGATCCCCAGCCGCACAGCAACGGTTGCGCCCGCCACGACTTCCAGCGATCCCCACTCCGTTACCCGTGGGAGAGCATCGCCTTGGAAGTCGTCTCGGTCGTCCTGATCCTGTTGTTCGCCGTCGTCGTCAGCGGCGCGATCGCGCGGATGCTGCCCGTCGGCATCCCCGCCCCGCTCGTCCAGATCGCATTCGGCGCGGTGATCGGCCTTGCCGCCGATGTGCGGGTCACGCTTGATCCCGAGCTGTTTTTGCTCGTCTTTTTGCCGCCGCTCCTGTTCATCGACGGCTGGCGCATCCCCAAGGACGAGCTGCTCCAGGACGTACCCGTCGTCGTCGAACTCGCGCTCGGCCTCGTACTGACCACGGTCGTCGGCGTCGGCTTCTTCATCGACTGGCTGATTCCCGCGATGCCGCTCGCCGTCGCCTTCGCGCTCGCCGCCGTCGTCTCCCCCACCGATCCGATCGCGGTTTCCGCGATCGCCGCGCGTGTCCCCATCCCACGGAGGATGATGCATATCCTGGAGGGCGAGGCGTTGCTCAACGACGCCACCGGCCTCGTCTGCCTGCGCTTCGCCACGGCCGCCGCGCTCACCGGCGCCTTCTCGCTGGCGGAGGCCGCGACCAGCTTCGCGTGGCTCGCGGTCGCCGGCATCGCGATCGGCGTCACCGTGACGCTCGCGATCACCCGCGCAAAGGCGTGGGTGTCCAAGCGCTTCGGCGAGGACATCGGTTCGCAGGTACTGGTCAGCCTGCTGATCCCGTTCGCCGCCTACCTGATGGCCGAACATTCCGGCGCGTCGGGCGTGCTCGCGGTCGTCGCCGCCGGCGTGACCATGACCTTCGCCGAGCTTTCGCGCCAGGCGCTCCCCGCCACCCGCATGCGCCGCAACTCGGTCTGGGACACGATCCAGTTCGCGCTCAACGGCATCATCTTCGTGTTGCTCGGCGAGCAATTGCCGCTGATCCTGGCCGGCGCGCGCGAGACCGTGAAGCTGACCAACCACGACAATCCGTGGTGGCTCGCGCTCTACGTGCTGGCGATCGTCGCGGTGCTCGCGGGCCTGCGTTTCCTCTGGGTCTTCCTGTCGTTCCGCCTCACCGTCCTGCGCCGCGGGCCGAACGACTCGCCGCTGCGCAGCCCCGATTGGCGCGTGTTCGCGGCCATGTCGCTGGCGGGCGCGCGCGGGGTCATCACGCTGGCCGGCGTGCTGACGCTGCCGCTCGCGCTCAGCGACGGCACGCCCTTCCCGGCGCGCGACCTGGCGATCGCGCTGGCGGCCGGGGTCATCATCGTGTCGCTGGTCGCGGCCAGCATCGGGCTGCCGCTGGTGCTGCGCGGCCTTGCGCTCCCGCCCGAACCCTCCAAGCAGGGCGAGGAGAACCGCGCCCGTGTGGCCGCCGCCCGCTCCGCGATCCGCGCGGTCGATGCCGCGCAGCACGACCTGTCGCGCGACCGCGACGACGCCGATGTCTATGCCGAAGCGGCGACGCGGATCATGGACCTGTACCGCGAACGCATCCGCGTCCGCGTCGACGGCGAGCCCGAACTGGCGGTGATCCAGCAGAACGAGCGTATCGACCGCATGCTCCGACTGGCCGCCATTCGCGCCGAGCGCGAGGAGGTGTTCCGCCTGCAACGCACCCGCGCGATCGGCAGCGAGACCGGGCGGAAGCTGACCCGCGAACTCGACCTGCTGGAGGGAAGGTTACGGGTGTAGCCGTCCCTTCCGGACATCTAACCGTGTCATCCCCGCGCGGCAGGGATCAAGGCCCAGAGATCCGTAAGCCGCTCCGTCATTCCCGCAAAGGCGGGAATCCAGACGCGCAGGTTTGTCGATAGAGGCGCGACGTTAGAGGTTCTGGATCCCCGCTTCCGCGGGGATGACGGAGACGAGAACGCGCCCTAACCCTGCTCCGCCAACGAAAAAATCCGCCGCGCCTCCACCCACTTCACCCCCGGCCCGGCCCACGGCAAGCGGCGCTGGTACGCGTCCATCTTCGTCTCCCACGCCTGCACGTCGGGATCGGTCGCATCCGCCGCCGCCTTCGCGTCGGCGTCGAACGTGTCGTCGGTCTCCATCACCATCACCAGCCGTCCGCCGGTGCGATAGATATCCATCGCCGTGATCCCCGCCGCGCGGATGCTCGCGACGATCGCCGCCGGCACCGCCCCCGCGGCGTGGAACGCCTCGTACGCGGCGGTCGCCTCCGGCTCGTCGACGATATCGACCAGCAGGACGTGGCGGCCCGCCCGGCTCTCGCTCACGCGCGATACGCCGTGACGGTCTGGCGCTGCTGCCCCAGTCCTTCGATCCCCAGCTCCATGACGTCGCCGGCCTTCAGGAACACCGGCGGCTTCTGCCCCATGCCGACGCCCGGCGGCGTGCCGGTCGAGATCACGTCGCCGGGCTGGAGCGACATGAACTGGCTGACATAGCTGACCAGGAACGCCGGCTTGTAGACCATCGTCGCGGTCGACCCGTCCTGGTAGCGGTGACCGTTCACCTCCAGCCACATGCGCAACGCGGTGGGATCGGCGACCTCGTCGCGCGTCACCAGCCACGGCCCGATCGGTCCGAACGTGTCGCAGCCCTTGCCCTTGTCCCACGTCCCCTGCCGCTCGAGCTGGAAGGCGCGCTCGGACACGTCGTTGACCACGCAATAGCCAGCGATGTGCGCCAGCGCGTCGGCCTCGTCGACGTAGCGTGCGGCCTTGCCGATCACGATTCCCAGCTCGACTTCCCAGTCGGTCTTGGTCGACCCTTTGGGGATCTCGACATTATCGTTCGGGCCCACGATCGCGCTCGTCGCCTTGGTGAAGATCACCGGCTCGCTCGGTACGCTCGCCCCCGTCTCGGCGGCATGGTCCGAATAATTCAGTCCGATGCACAGGAACTTGCCGACCGCGCCCACGCACGGACCGTACCGGTCGACCGCGACCACGGGCAACGTCGCCGGATCGATCGCCGCCAGCCGCGCCAGCTCGTCGTCGCCCAGCGCCGCGCCCGCGACGTCGGCGACATGCGCCGACAGGTCGCGGACCTGCCCGTCGCCATCGACCATCCCCGGCTTCTCGGCGCCCGGCGCCCCGTAACGGACCAGCTTCATGCGCTATCTCCTCAATTGACCCATCCGCCGTCGATGACGTGCACCGCGCCGGTCGTGAACCCCGCCTCGTCGCTCGCCAGATACGTGGCGAGCGCCGCAATCTCGTCGGCGCGCCCCAGCCGCCCCATCGGCTGCCGCGCGACGAACGCCGCCTGCGCGGCTTCGTAGTCGCCGGTATCGCGCAACCGCTGCTGGAGCGAGGGCGTATCGACCGTTCCCGGGCAGATCGCGTTGCAGCGGATGCCCTGCCCGACGAAGTCCGCCGCCACCGATTTGGTGATGCCGATCACGCCCGCCTTGGTGGCGGTATAGGCGAAGCGATTGGGGATGCCCTTCACCGAACTGGCGATCGACGACATGTTGACGATCGCGCCGCCGCCCGCCGCCAGCATTTCCGGCAGCACTGCGCGGATCGTGCGGATCATGCCGGTCATGTTGATCGCGACCGCCTGCTCCCATTCGGCATCGGTCAGGTCCAGGATCGTGCCGGCGTGGACGATGCCGGCGATGTTCGCCAGCACGTCGATGCGGCCGATCTCCGCGACCAGCGCCGCCGCCTGATCGGCATTCCGGACGTCCAGCACATGACGCTCGCAGCCGTCGAGCCCCGCCAGCGCGGCCATGTCGATATCGGTCGCGATCACCCGCGCGCCCTCGGCCAGATAGCGCTCGGCGGTGGCGCGTCCGATGCCGTTGGCGGCCGCGGTGACCAGGGCGACCTTCCCCTTCAAACGACCTTCCACGCAACGGCCCCCTTCAACGACGATGTGCAGCGACCGGCAGGCACGCCGGCCCCACCGGGTCGAACGCCTTGTAGGTCAGGATGAATTCGCGGTGTCCCAGCGCCTCGGACACGCTCTGCTGCCCGCCGGCGACCGCTATGATCGTGTCGACGATCTCGGTACCGACCTCGTCCAGCGTCGCCGCGCCTTCCAGGATGCGGCCGGCGTTGATGTCCATGTCCGCCGCCAGCCGCCGCGCCGTCTCCGGGTTGGCGCAGATCTTGATGACCGGGGCGATCGCCGAGCCGACCACCGATCCGCGTCCGGTGGTGAACAGCGTCAGGTGGCACCCGCACGCGATCATCTCGACGATCTCGGCATTGTCGGAAATATTGGGGAAGCCGAAGCGCGGCTCGCCGTCCGGGACGACATCGAGCAGGTAGAGCCCGCCCGCCGGCGGTACGTCGCCCGGCTTGATGATCCCGCTGATCTGCGACGACCCCGACTTGGAATAGGCGCCCATCGACTTTTCCTCAAGCGTGGTCAGCCCACCCTCGGCATTGCCCGGCGCGAAGCTGCCGAAGCCCATGACGGTATAATAATCCTCGGCCTTGCGGACGCAGGCGACGATCTCCTCGCCCAGTTCGGGGGTGATCGCGCGATCGGACATGATCGCCTCGCACCCGACCAGTTCGCCGGTCTCCTCGAAGATGCAGGTCGCGCCGTCCGCCACCAGCCGGTCGAACGCGCGCCCGACCGCCGGGTTGGCGGTGATCCCGCTCGTCCCGTCCGACCCGCCGCAGATGGTGCCGACGATCAGTTCGTCGACCCGCATCGGCACCCGCGGCACGTCGGCGATCTGCGCCTTCACCCGCGCGACCGCCTCCAGCCCCGCCGCGATCGTCGCCGCGGTGCCGCCGGTCTGCTGGATGACGAACAGCTCGACCGGACGCCCGCTGGCGCGGATCACCTGTTGCAGATGCTCGCGGTCGAAGCTCTCGCATCCCAGCGACACGATCACCACGCCGCCGACGTTGGGATGCGTGGTCACCGCCTCCATCACCCGCGCGGCGTACGCGTTGGGGTAGCAACCGGGGAAGCCGATCAGGTGCACGTCGGCGTCGTCGGCCTTGTCGACGATCTTGCGTGCCACGTGGTGCGCACATTCGACCAGATAGGCGACCGCTACGGTGTTGCGGATGCCCTTGCGCCCGTCGGCGCGCTGCCATGCCTCGATCACGCGCCTTGCTCCGTCACGGTGCTGCGCGTGTGCGTGGCGATATAATCGCTCTTCATGTTGTGCATATGGACCCATTGCCCGGCGTCCGCCGCATCGGTCATCGAGCCGATCGGCGCGCCATATTTGATCACCTTGTCGCCTTTGCGCAGCACCGTGCGTGCTATTTTGTGACCGACCGTGACACCCTCGCGCGCCGGAATGGTACCGCCCGACACCGTCAGGATATCGCCTGCCTCGATCGGCGCGACGCAGATCAGCACGTTGTCGTCGGGATGCAGCAGGATCAGCTGCTGCGGCGCACGCGGGCTCAGCGCGTCCCACAGGCTGTCGGGAACCGCGACTTCCGTCCGCGCGACAAGATCGGCGACCTCGCCCGGATTGCCCAGCCCCGCCAGCACGCACGCAACCGCCGGATGACGCAGCGGAAACTGGATCGCCGCTGCCGGCAGCGACACGCCCGCCGCGGCACAGGTCTTCGCCATCGCCCGCGTCCGCTCGACCAGCGCGGCGGGCGGCGCGGCATAGTCGTAATGCGCGGCCGCCGGGTCGGACTCCGCCGGGTCCCGCGCCAGGATGCCGCTGTTATACGCCCCCCCGATCACGACCCGCACGCCCATCTGCGCGCACCGATCGAGCAGCCGCGCCGCGCTGCGGTCGAGCAACGTATACCGCCCGGCCAGCAGGATGACGTCCAGCGGCACGTGGTCGAGCAAATCGTCGCAGATCGCGATCTCGTTGACACCGATGCCGATCGCGCCGACCGCCCCTGCCTCGCGCAGCGCGACCATCGCGCCGAAGCCGCCATCGAGAAAGTCGCGAAGGTGCCGGGCGTGCTCCGCGCCATGCGTCACCGCCCCCAGATCGTGCGCCAGGAGCACATCGATCCGTTCGCGCCGCAGCCGCGCGACGCTGGCATCGAACGACCGCCGCACGCCATCGGCACTATAGTCGAACACCGGCTCGAACGGATCGGCCTCGACGAAGCCATGCCGCTCGCCGCCGGCGTCGGTCGGCACCAGCAAGCGTCCGACCTTGGTCGACACCGCGCATGTGCCCGCCGGATCCAGCCGCGCCAGCGCCGCGCCCAGCCGACGCTCGGCCAGTCCGAAGCCGTAATGCGGCGCCGTGTCGAAATAGCGGATGCCGGCATCCAGCGCCGCGGCGACCGTCGCCTCGGCCATCGCATCGTCGACCGCGCGGTACAGGTTGCCGATCGCGGCGGTGCCCATGCCATAGCGGGGTAGCTCATCGCCGCGCGGTGCCGCGCGCGTCGGCGCGACGATGGACGATGGCTGCTCAATCATGCGACGCTTCCTCTCTGGACGTCGCCTTGCCGCACGATCGCCCGCGCGGCACGGTTAGGCGCTTGCCGCAGGAATTGAAATGTAAAAGTTGCTTTCACCGGTAGCTGACATGGCAGCGCTGGCATGCGGATCGCACCCCGGCTACGGTGAGCCGATCATGACCACCCCGCCGCGTTACCAGGCTCCGGCCCTCAAGAAGGGTCTGGAGATCCTCGAACTCCTCGCCACCGCCGAACAACCGCTCTCGATGTCCGACATTTCCGGCGCGCTCGGCCGGTCGGTCGGCGAAATCTTCCGCATGTTACAGGTGCTGGAGGAACATCGCTACATCGCGCGCGACGACGACGGCTACCGACTGACCAACCGCCTGTTCGCGCTCGGCATGGGCCGCCCGCCGGTCCGCGACCTGACCATCACCGCCCTGCCGGTGATGAACGCGCTGGCGCGCGCCACCGGGCAGAGTTGTCACCTCGCCGTCGCGTCGGGTGCGGAAATGGCGGTGATCGCCGGGGTCGAGGCGCCCGGCCTGTCCGGGTTCGCAGTGCGCGTCGGCTATCGCCGCCCCCTGCATCGCTCCGCCTCCGGCCGCGTCCTGCTGGCGTTCCAGGCTCCCGACGTGCGTGCCGCGATGCTTGCCGATATCCGCGCGGCGGGCGGCGACCCCGACACGGATACGTTGCCCGGCCTGCTCGACACGCTGCTCGCGGAGGGCGGCGGCGCAACGCCCAGCCCGGTGCTCGACGGCATCACCGATCTGTCCGCGCCGATCCTGGAGCATGACGCGGCGCGCGCCGCGCTGACCATCCCCTATGTCGCCGGCCCGGCTGCGCTGGTGTCGCTGCCGGATGCCCGCGTTCTATTGCAGGACGCGGTACGGGCGATCAGCCGCCAGCTGCAACCCACGCTCGACTGACACCGCTCGAGAAGGCGCCGCCGATGCGGGGTCTCTTGGCAAAGACCCGCCGCGACCGTAATTGTCTTACAAAACGACACGAACGGGAGGATCATCGTGCACCAGGTCGGCCATCGTCGGACTGCGGCTTTCGTCGCCGCGCTGCTCGCGGGCGTCTCGACGCATGCCGCGGCACAGGACCATCGGTCGCGCCCGCCCGCCCCGCTCCAGCCGCAGGTCGACGCCGCTCGTCCCGACTGGGAGAACCCGGCGGTCAATTACATCGGGCGCATGCCCGCGCACGCCACCGGCTTTCCCTTCGAAACACGTGCGAAGGCGCTTGCCGGGCACCGCACGCAATCGGCCCGATTCCTGTCGCTGAACGGAGACTGGCAATTCTCCTTTTCGCCCGATGCCGACCAGTTGCCGACCGGCTTCGAACAGCCCGGTTTCGACGCGTCGCAGTGGAAGAGCATCAAGGTACCCGCCGACTGGCAGACGCAGGGCTATGACCAGCCGCGCTACAACAACATCACCTATCCCTTTCCCGCCAATCGCCCGCTGATACCGCACGCCACCAACCCGGTCGGCTCGTACCGCCGCACGATCGAGCTGCCCGCAGGATGGAGGGGCCAGCAGGTGGTTCTCCACATCGGGGCGGCAGGCTCCGCCTATAAGGTCTGGGTCAACGGCCAGCAGGTCGGCTATGCCGAAGACAGCAAGCTGCCGTCCGAATTCGACGTCACACGGCTGGTCCAGCCCGGCGCGAACACCGTCGCGATCCAGGTGTTCCGCTGGTCGGACGGCAGCTATCTGGAGGATCAGGATTTCTGGCGCGTCTCGGGGATCGAGCGCGAGGTTTATCTGATGGCTGCGCCGCCTACGCGCATCCGCGACGTCTTTGTCCATGCCGGGCTCGACGAAGCGTATCGCGACGGGAGGCTGTCGATCGATCTGAAGCTCGCCCCCGGCGCCGCCGTCAGCGCGCGCTACGTGCTGATCGATGGCGACCGCATCGTATCGCAGGGCCGCACGGCGATCGCCGCCACGCCGGGCGAGCGCACCGCGACGCTCGCCGCCACGCTTCCGAACGTCCGCACCTGGACCGCCGAGACGCCCAACCTCTACACCCTGCTCGTCGAACTGTACGACGCCAAAGGCGGACTGATCCAGTCGACGCCGCAGAAGATCGGTTTCCGCACCGTCGAGATGAAGAACGGGCTGGTCAGCGTCAACGGCAAGCCGATCACGGTCCGCGGCGTCAACCGCCACGAACACGATCCCGAGACCTTCCACGTCGTCAGCCGCGAGTCGATGGAACGCGACATCCAGCTGATGAAGCGTAACAACATCAACGCGCTGCGCACCTCGCATTATCCCAACGATCCGTATCTCTATGAATTGGCCGATCGCTACGGCCTGTACGTCATGGACGAGGCGAACATCGAGAGCCACGCCTATATGGAGATGGGGAATAACTTCCCCGGCCAGCGTAGCGTCTATCAAATCGGGTTCGATCCCGCCTGGAAGGCCGCGCACGTCGACCGCGTGCTCAACATGGTCGAGCGTGACAAGAACCACCCTTCGATCATCTTCTGGTCGCTCGGCAACGAGGCGGGGATCGGTCCGAACTTCGCTGCTGCCGGCACCGCCGCCAAGGAGCGCGACCCGGCGCGCCTCATCAGCTATCTCGGCTGGGGCACCTATGAGGGCGTCGGGCAGCACCGCCCGAACTGGTACGCCGACATCTACGCGCCGATGTACGATCCGGTCGCCAAGATGCAGGACTACGCCACCAACTGGAACTACAAGCAGCCGATGATCCAGTGCGAATATGCGCATATGATGGGCAATTCCGGCGGCAACCTGAAGGAATATTGGGACACGATCTACGCGCACCCCGACAAGCTGCAGGGCGGCTTCGCATGGGACTGGGTCGATCAGGCGATGTACCGCTATACCAGCGACGGCCGCCGCTATTGGGGTGACGGCGGCGAATACGGGCCGAACCCGGGCGGCGACATCGAATTCGGCGACGGGATGCTCCAGGCCGATCGCACCCCCAACCCGCAGCTGTACGAGGTCCGCAAGGTCTATGCGCCGGTACAGTTCACCGGCTACGACGTCGGCATCGGGCAGCTGACGGTCGCCAATCATCACGATTTCCTCGGCGCCGACGCTTATGATTATGCGTGGGAGTTGCTGGAGAACGGTGTCCCCGTCGCGCGCGGCACGATGGCGGCGCCGACCGTCGCCGCGCACCAGAGCGCGCGCGTGGCGCTCACCCCGACCGGATACACCCGCCGCCCCGACGCGGAATATTTCCTGACCGTCAGCTACCGTGCGAAGGCGGGCGTCACGCCCGGCGTGGCGGCGGGCACGCTGGTCGGCTGGGAGCAATTCGCGCTCGGCGCAACGCCGCCCGGCATAACGATCGCCGACAATGGCCCGGTCAAGCTCGACAACCGCGGCGGCACGGTGCGGCTCAGCGCAGGCGACACCGAGCTGGTGATCGACCGCAAGACCGGCCTCGTCGATCGCTATGCCAAGGGCGGTCGCCTGCTGCTGTCGGGCGGCGCCCCCAATTTCACGCGCGCGCTCACCGACAACGACCTGGGCGTCGGCACCGAAAAGCGCGCCATCCCGTGGCAGCGCGCCAGCACCGAGCGCGTCGTGGAGGGCATCGACACCCGGAAGCTGCCGGGTGGCGGCGCGGCGGTGACCGTGCGTTGGCTGACCGGCGGCAACGTCGCGCGCTTCTCGACGCGTTACCAGATGGCGGCGGACGGCAGCGTCGCGGTGACCGGCGACTTCCAGCCGCTCGACGCCACGCTCGGCGACCCGCTGCGGGTCGGCCTGTCCTATGTCACGCCGCGCGACTACCGCACCGTGCAATGGTACGGTCGCGGTCCGCACGAAAGCTACAGCGATCGCAAGACCTCCGCGCCGGTCGGCCTGTGGCGCGGGGACATCGCGGCGCAGAACCACGACTATCTCCGTCCGCAGGAAACCGGCAACAAGGTCGACGTGCGCTGGATGGAGCTGGTGCGCGGCCCGGACGGCGGCGTGCGCGTCACCGGCGACCAGCCGTTGTCCATGAACGCGCTCGCTTTTCCCTATGCCGAGCTCGACCGCCGCACGCCGGGCACTCGCAAGAGCACCGACATCGTTCCCGGCGCGACCGGCAGCCTGCTGATCGACGCGGTGCAATCCGGTGTCGGCGGCGATACGCAATGGAGCGACTGGGGCCGCCCGCTCGAGCCCTACCGCATCAAGGTCGCACCGCTCCGCTACGGGTTCACGCTGTCGCCGATCGCCGACGACACCCACGGCACCGGCGCGAAGCCCGCGACCGCCACGGGAGAAGAATAGCTCCCCGCTCCCTTCGCTCCCGTCATCCCCGCGCAGGCGGAAATCCAGACGCGCAGGCCCTTCGATAGGAATACCGGCCTCAAAGGCTGCGCACCGCAGGAGCACGGGAATGACGAACACCAACCGTCATTCCCGCCCGCCCACAAACCCCTTGTGCGGGCCCACCCACCCGCGCGATGCGTTGATCCTCGTGCCGCAGAGGACCGACGTTATGGCCACCGACCTGCCCGCCGACCCGCTCAAGCCCGGCCGCCTGCGCGCCGCGGCGCGGTTCGGCTGGCTGGCGCTCGGGGCCTTGTTCGTCGCACTCGGCGTCATCGGCGCGCTGTTGCCGCTGATGCCGACCACCATCTTCCTGATCCTCGCCGCCGGCTGCTTCGCCCGCTCCTCGCCGCGGCTGGAGACGTGGCTGCTCGACCACCCGCGCTTCGGCGCGACGCTGCGCGCGTGGCGGCGCGACCGCGCGATTCCGCGTCGTGCCAAAACGCTCGCCTGCCTCGGCATCGCTGCCGGCTTCGGTGTCTTCCTCGTCACCGCGACGCCGCACATGCCGCTCGCGCTCGGGGCGGCGGCGGCGATGGCGGGTTGCGCGCTCTTCATCCTGACCCGGCCGACCGCACGCTGATGGTCGGCCGGGTCAGGCGCAAGGCCGGGCTCGCCGAGGCCGAGGCGCTGGCGGAACGGAGCGACGCCACGCCGCTCGTTTGTGCCTTATGTGGGCGCCCGCTCGGCCACCGCGTTGAATGGCACCATGTTATTCCGCGCAGCGAAGGTGGCACCGATACCGTTCCGCTGCATCCCATCTGCCACCGCGCGGTCCACGCCGCGGCGGACAATGCCACGCTCGCGCGCGCCGGCACGCTCGACGCGATCCGCGATCTTCCGCCGCTCGCGCGCTTCCTGCGCTGGATCGCAGACAAGCCGGTCGACTTCCACGCACCCACACGGCGGCGCCGCGATCCGGCACAATAAGGCGGGATTGCGGCGCCGGAACATGACTGTGGCGACGGTGCGGCCAGTTCGTTCACCCGGCGGACAGGAAGCGTGGCTTTGGCGCAACAGTAAGTTTGTTCCGCGCGCCTCACGCGCTTTTTGCCGCAACCAAGCCGGCGAGGCGTGGTTAGAGCAGTCCCCGGCCCGGTCGCGCCTGTGACGCGATAAACCGGGCAACGAAACTGTATTGAGGTACTATATGCGTAAGCTCGTTCTTGCGGCCGTTGCCGCGTCCGCCGCGTTCGTCGCCACCCCGTCGCTGGCGCAGGACGCCACGACGACCACCGACACCACGATGCCGGCCGATACCGCGACCGCTCCCGACGGCACGCGCGCGTTCGGGATCGAGCCCTATGTCGCCGTGCGTGGCGGCTGGGAAGAATTCCAGAGCGACAGCGTTCCGGGTGCGCCGCGCCAGAACAAGCTGAACGGCTCGCTGGTCGAGGGCCTCGCCGGCGTGAACCTGCCGCTGGGTCCGGTATTCGTCGGTGCCGAGGGCAACGTTGCCAAGGGCGTTTCGGGCGACATCGACTGGCAGTACGGCGCCGCCGGCCGCTTCGGCTTCCGCGCCGGTGACAGTGGCCTGATCTACGGCAAGGTCGGCTACCAGTGGGTGAACTTCGACAAGCGCGTCAACACCGACCGCGACTTCCACGACGTGACCTACGGCATCGGCTTCGAGGTCGGCCCGAAGGACATCGGCCTGGGTGGCATCACCAGCAACTCGGGCATCCGCCTGCGCGGCGAAGTGTCGTCGTTCGGCTGGACCAACAGCTTCCGCCCGACGCTGGGCATTGTCGCGCACTTCTAAGCGCAGACGACAGGGTTTCCGGCCGCCAAGGGAGCACCAGGCGGTCGGGCCGCACCAGTAGCGTTTCGTGCGGGGGAGCAAGGGCGGGGCCAGGTGGCCTCGCCCTTTCCCATGTCCGGGTCAGCGCGCTGCGCCGCCCGGCATCCACTCGCGCAGGATCGCATTGACCGCCTCCGGTGCTTCCTGCTGCACCCAGTGCGACACGCCCGGTAGGTGGCGGATCGTCAGGTCCGGCACGAATTCATCGGTGCGCTCCAGCGTCTCCAGCCCCAACGCGCTGTCTTCGTCTCCCCAGATGATCAGGGTGGGCACGTCGACGCTTCCGCCGTTGGGCAACCAGCGCGGCCGCGGATTGAGCGGCGCCGCGCGATACCAGTTCAGCATCGCGGTCATCGCGCCCGGCTGTAGCGCCGCGCGAACGTACACATCGACGATCTCGTCCGGGAACTTGGACAGGTCGACGGCGCGCCGCGCGAACATGCGGCGTAGCGCGGCGCCCTCGTTGCTCAACAGCATCCGCTCCGGCAATTCCGGCGTCTGGTACGCTTGCAGATACCAGCTTCGCCGCTGCTGCGGCCAGAAGCGCAATGCGCGCGCGAAGCAGCGCGGATGCGGCATGTTCATGATGACCATGCGGTCGAGCGGTCGGATGCGGTGGATCGCGAACGACCATGCGATCACCCCGCCCCAATCATGCCCGATCAGCGTCAGCGTCTTGGCGCCGCTGGCATCGAACAGCGCGGCGACATCGGCGACCAGTCGGTCGATCCGGTAGGCATCGACGCCCTCGGGCCGCGAGGAGGCGCCATAGCCGCGCTGGTTAGGCGCCCAGACGCGGTAACCCATCGCCGCCAGCAGCGGGATCTGGTGACGCCAGCTGAACGCCAGCTCGGGGTAACCGTGCAGGCACAGCGCAAGGTGGTCACCCGCCCCGGCCTCCACCACCTCGAAGGACAGGCCGTTGGCATCGACCGCGCGAACGGCCATGCCGCTGTCGCTTGCCGGCTGCCAACTCGGGATCATCCGGGCATGGCCCGGCACGCGCGCTTTGCCACAGACATCCTCGCTCCTGCCGCGCCATCATAGATGATGGCGAGGTCGCGGCAAGTGACGTCTGGGTCAGCGTCGACGCCGGCCCCGCGGCGGCGCGGCCTGCGCGATCAGCGTGGCGAGCAACGCCCGCGCGGCGGCGGTTTCCGCCTCCTGCTTGCTGGCACCCTCCGCGCTGATCTCGTCCTTGCCGACCGCAACCCGCACGGTGAAGCGCGGCGCGTGGCCGGGACCGGAGCGATCGACGATGCTATAGGCGGGCACCGCACGCCGGTTCGCCGCCGCCCATTCCTGCAACGCCGACTTCGGGTGTTGCGGCGCCTTGTCCTCGGCATGGATGCGATCGGCCCACAGCCGCCGCACCGCCGCCCGGGCCGCATCGAGCCCGGCGGTGCGATACAAGGCGCCGAGCAGCGCCTCCATCACGTCGCCGAGCAGATTGTCGCCGTGCTGCGCGCCATCGTCGCGCGCCTGCTTGCCCAGTCGGACATGCGCGACCGCGCCGATCCCGCGCGCCACCTCCGCACACACCGTTCCGGTCACCAGCGCGTTGAACCGCTTCGACAGATTGCCTTCGGGCTCGTCGGGGAACAGCTCCCACAGCCATTCGGCCATGATCAGCCCCAGCACGCGGTCGCCCAGAAACTCGAGCCGTTCGTAGCTGTCGCCCGCCTGCCCGGCGGCATGGCTGGAGTGGGTCAGTGCGCGGACGAACGGCGCAGGATCGTCGGGGCGGACGCCCAGCGCCTCGCCGACCCACGCCGCCACGTCGTCGGCCATGCTCAGAAGCCGTGCCCGATCCGGCTGAACCGCGCCGCCGACACCCACGTCCACGGCTTCAGCCATTCCGCCGACCCGTCGGTCGACCAGAAGGTGACCAGCGCCTTGCCCTCGATCCGCTCCATCGGAATGTAGCCCATCCCTTCGGGCGGCGCGAAGCGACTGTCGGCGCTGTCGTCGCGGTTGTCCCCCATCAGGAACACGTCGCCGGCCGGCACGGTGTACAGGTCGGTATCGTCCGCGACCGGCAGATCGCCCTGGTCCAGCACCTCGTAGCTGCGCCCGCCCGGCAGCGTCTCGCGGAAGCGCGGATAGCGGCAGATCGCCTGCCCCGTCGCATCCACGTCCTGGAACTGCGCGCCGCACTTCTCCGCCGGGAAGTTGGGCGTCAGCGGCACGATGAAGTCGGCAACGCGCTGCTTGGGGATCGCCCTGCCGTTCAGGAACAATTGCCCCTGCTTCATCTGGATCGTGTCGCCCGGCAACCCGATCACGCGCTTGATGACGTCGTGATCGTCCGGCTCCATCGAGCGGAACACCACCGTGTCGCCGCGTTCCGGCGTGCTCGCGAAGATGCGCCCGGGGATCAACGGGATCCCCCACGGAAGCGACCAGCGCGAGTAGCCGTAGTTCCACTTGGAAACGAACAGATAGTCCCCGATCAGCAGGCGGGGCAGCATCGATTCCGACGGGATCGAGAACGGCGAGAAGATGAAGCTGCGCAGCACGAACACGAACAATGCCAGCTTCAGCAGGAAGCGGATCGTCTCGGCGGTTTCGGAACGCGCGGGCTTGCCGGGGGCAGCGGGGGTGGCCATGAAGCACCGCGTCGCGCAACCGCCGCCCCGCGTCAAGCGGAGCCTTGCCCGGGATGGAAGGTTGTGGCCCGCATATGGTCAGAAGGAACATGCAGATGGCGGATTGGTCGAAGATCGAAGCGCTCCCGCAGGAACGACTGGAGACGCTGTTCGCCAACGATCCCGAGCGGCTGGCAAAGCTGTCGCTCGACGTCGCCGGCATCCACTTCGACTGGTCGAAGACGCATCTGACCCCGCAGGCGGTGGCGGCGTTCGAGGCGCTGGCGAAGGAATGCGACCTCGCCGGCAAGCGCGAGGCGGTGTTCGGCGGACAACACGTGAACGTCACCGAGGACCGCCCGGTCGAGCATACCGCCGAGCGCGGCGAGGGCAAGGCGGAGAGTGTGTCGCGCGCGGCCTCCTATCACGCACGGATGCGCGCGGTGATCGACGCGATCGAGGACGAGGCGTTCGGCCCGATCCGCCACGTCCTGCACGTCGGCATCGGTGGCTCGGCGCTCGGGCCGCACCTGCTGGTCGATGCGCTCGGTCGCGACAGCGACCGCTATGACGTCGCGATCGTCTCCAACGTCGACGGGATGGCGCTCGACGACGTGTTCGACCGCTTCGACCCGGCCACGACCCTGCTGGTGGTCGCCTCCAAGACCTTCACCACCACCGAGACGATGATGAACGCGGACAGCGTCATCGCCTGGATGACCGGTGCGGGGGTCGAGGATCCGTACGGCCGCGTGATCGCGCTGACCGCCTCGCCCGAAAAGGCGATCGAATGGGGCGTCGACGAGACTCGCATCCTGCCGTTCTCCGAAGGCGTCGGCGGACGCTATTCGCTGTGGTCGTCGATCGGCTTCCCCGCCGCGATCAAGCTCGGCTGGGAGCAGTTCCAGGAACTGCTCGACGGTGCCGCGGAGATGGACCGCCACTTCCGCCTCACCGCGCTGCACGAGAACGCCCCCGCGCTCGCCGCCTTCGCCGACCTCTATTACACGCAGGTCCGCCATGCCGAGACGCGCGCACCCTTCGCCTATGACGAACGGCTGCGGTTGCTTCCCAGCTATCTCCAGCAGCTGGAGATGGAATCGAACGGCAAGGGCGTGACGGTCGACGGCCAGCCGGTCGGCCGACCGACCTCGCCGATCACCTGGGGCGGGGTCGGCACCGATGCGCAGCATGCGGTGTTCCAGCTGCTCCACCAGGGCACGCACCTCGTGCCGGTCGAGTTCCTGGCGGTCATCGAGGCGGGCGACTCGCTGTCGCCCGAACATCATCGCCAGTTGCTGCTCAACGCCTTCGCGCAGGGTGCGGCGCTGATGAAGGGCAAGCATGCCGACGATCCCGCCCGCAGCTACCCGGGCGACCGCCCGTCGTCGACGCTGCTGCTCGACCGCCTCGACGCGCGGACGCTGGGCGCGCTGATCGCCTTCTACGAGCACCGCGTTTTCGTGAACGGCGTGCTGCTCGGCATCAATTCCTTCGACCAGTTCGGCGTCGAGCTGGGCAAGGAAATGGCCAAGGCGGCGGCGAGGGGCGGTGGCGACTTCGACCCCTCCACCACCGACCTGATCGCGCGCGCCGGACTGGCGTAAGGGCACCGTGCCGATTATGTGTATGGCTCTGCGGAGCCATACACATGCGGACCAATATCGATATTGACGATGCGCTGATGGCGGAGGCTATTGAGGCGTTGGGCGTGAAAACCAAGCGGGAGGCGGTTACCAAGGCGTTGCAAAATGCCGTGCGCGCGAAGCGCCAGTTGCGCGCTTGGGACGGGTTGCGCGGTCTTGGCTGGGAAGGTGACCTCGACGACATGCGAACCAGCAAATATATCCCCGCCGAGTGAACGTTTTCGTCGACACCAGTGTCTGGATAGACCTACTCGCCGATCGCCATACGCTTCAGACCGAACGTGGACGGGCGTTGATCCTGTCGGAGCACGACCTGCTGATCGGCGATTTGATCCTCGCGGAAATCCTGCAGGGGACACGCGATCGGCGCGACCACGATCGAAAGCTCGCGATGCTGGACGCATTTCCACCTGTCACCGTCGTAGATCGGCAGATCGCGATCGAAGCGGCCCACCATTACCGCACCTTGCGCGCGCTCGGCATCACCGTTCGCAAAACGATCGATACGCTAATCGCCACGCGCTGCATCCTCGACAACATACCGCTGCTCTATAGCGACCGCGACTTCGACCCATTCGTCGCGCATCTCGGGCTCCGTTCGGCGATGACCTGACCCTGCTGTCCTACACGCCCCGTCACTGCTAACAGCGGCACCATCCGGTCCCCGCCGGTTCAACATCCAACGCGCGATCGTCTCAACTTTCGCAACATTCGTTACTCCGGAGCCTGTCATGTCCGACTTCGACTACGACCTTTTCGTCATCGGCGCGGGGTCCGGCGGCACGCGCGCGGCGCGCGTGTCGGCGGCGCACGGCGCGAAGGTGGCGGTCGCGGAGGAATATCGCGTCGGCGGCACCTGCGTGATCCGCGGCTGCGTGCCCAAGAAGCTGCTCGTCTACGGGGCGCATTTCGCCGAGGATCTGCGCGACGCCCGCCACTTCGGCTGGGACGTGCCCGACGATTGCGCGTTCAGCTGGCCGCGACTGCGCGACAACGTGATGAAGGAGGTGGACCGCATCAACAAGGCCTACACCACCACCATCGAAAGCTCCGGCGCGGAGATCATCCACCAGCGCGCGACCGTCTCCGGCCCGAACGAGGTCACGCTGGCGGACGGCACGAAGAAGACCGCCCGGACGATCCTGATCGCGGTCGGCGCGCATCCCGCGATCCCGGAGTGTCCGGGGCACGAACATGGCATCACCTCGAACGAGGCGTTCCATCTGGACGCAGTGCCCAAGCGGGTCCTGATCGCGGGCGCGGGCTATATCGCCAACGAGTTCGCGGGCATTTTCCACCAGCTCGGCGCCCACGTCATCCTGATGAACCGCACGCGCGAGATCCTGCGCGGCTACGATCTGTCGATCCGCGACCGGCTGCTGCAGATCAGCCTGATGAAGGGACTGGAGTTCCGCTTCGACGCCGCTTTCCAGGGCATCGAAAAGCAGGACGATGGCTGCCTGACCGTCCATATGTCGAACCACGAGCCGGTGACGGTCGACCTCGTGATGTTCGCCACCGGCCGCAAGCCGAACACCTTCGGCCTCGGGCTCGACACCGCCGGAGTCGCGCTCGACGATCACGGCGCGATCGTGGTCGATGCCGACAATCGCTCGACCTGCCCGTCGATCTACGCGATCGGCGACGTCACCAACCGCATCCAGCTGACCCCGATCGCGATCCGCGAGGGGCAGGCGTTCGCCGACAATATGTTCGGCGGCAAGCAGGTGGTGGTCGATTACGACTGCGTGCCCTCGGCGGTGTTCAGCCATCCGCCGCTGGCGGGCGTCGGGATGACCGAGGCGCAGGCCCGCCAGAAGCTGGGGTCGGTGAAGGTCTATTCATCGGATTTCCGCCCGATGAAGAACGTGCTGGCCAACCGCGACGAGCGCGCGCTCTACAAGATGGTGTGCGACGGCGAGACCGATCGCGTGGTCGGCATCCATATGATCGGCCCCGACGTGCCGGAGATCATCCAGGCCGCCGCAGTGGCGGTGAAGGCGGGGCTGACCAAGGCGCAGTTCGACGCGACGGTCGCGCTGCACCCGACGATGGCGGAGGAGCTGGTGCTGCTGAAATAGCGTACGGTGCCGCGACGAGGGCCTAAATAACGGCGCCGCGCACCGCCGGTATCACTGCCGCGGTCATCCGGGCGAGGCAGACGAGCCGGTCGGTGTCGTCGGTGACACGGATCGTCCAGACCTGCGACGACCGGCCGCGCGCTTCGCTGATCGCGGTGGCGTAGACGAAGCCTGCACCGACCGGCCGCAGGTGGTTGGCGTTGATCTCCATGCCCACCGCAGCGGACTGCAGGGGATCGAGCGTCGCCATCGCCGCGACCGAGGCGACCGTCTCCGCCAGCGCGACGGACGCGCCGCCGTGCAGCCGCCCGTGCGGCTGGCGGGTCCGCTGGTCGACTGGCATCCGCGCGCGCAGCCAGTCGCCCCCGACCTCGACGAACTCGATCCCGAGCAGCCCGGGCATCGACCCGGCGCAGGCGGCCGTCAGCGCGGCCAGATCGACGGGGGCATGCCAGATGCTCAAGCGGTATCTCCGAACGGAAGGATCGATTCATATTGCGGGCGCGGCGGCGCCCCCGGCACCACGGCACCGCGCCGCAGCAGGAAAGCATGACGGACGATCTCCGCCTGCTGCTCGATTCCGTAGCGCTCCAGCCGCCAGCCGGGGCGGATGGTATAATCGTAGCGGCAGAACGGATGACGCTTCAGCGGCAGGAAAACGCCGCGCTGATGCTGCCAGATGTGGCACATCTCGTGGATGAACAGCCCCTGCCGGTCGAGCGAGGCGGCACCGAAATCCTCGCACCACAGGTCGCCGTGCGGGTGGAAGTGGATGCAGCCGCGCGGTGCCATCACGACGTCGCGCGGCTGGAAGAACGCCCATTTGCGATGCGCCAGCCGCACTGCGGCGTAATCGACGGCATCGCCGTATACCGACCGGGCGAGCGTCACCTCCGCCTCGGTAAGCCCGCGCGTCGCCATCAGCAGCGCAACGTCGTGGAGACGGTCCTCACGCGCAGCTCACTCGGGCGCGACATCGCCCGCCGCGATCACCCGCGCATCGGCGCGCGTGGTCTGCCCGTCGGCGAAGCGCAGCGTCAGCGGCAAGGTCGCGCCGGGCGTGGCGGTCGCAGGCATGCCGAACAGCATGACGTGCCGCCCGCCCGGCGCGAACGACACGGTGGCGCGCGCCGGCACCGGGACGGTGCGCAGCGACTCCATCGTGACCATGCCGTTGCTGGTCATGCGGCTGCCATGCAGTTCCGCGCGTGCGACGCCCGCCGCCTCGACCCCGATCAGGGTCGCGTCCTTCGCGCCGCCGCGGATCACGAAATAGCCTCCCGCCGGTCGCCCGGGCACCGCGGCGAGCCGGACATAGGCCTCGCCCGCCACCGGCGTCGGCGGCTGTGCCGAACAGGCGGCCACCAGGAGCAACGGCGCGATCGTCCAGCGGCGGTCCATCACATCTCCCACGTTTGTCGCCGCCCCGTGTAGGTGCGCCTCGGCGCCCCGGCAAGCTAACGCCTTCGCGCGTCGGCATTCTTCGTGCGCAACGTCGGGGCCGCGGCGGCGGGATCGTCGGGCCAGGGATGGCGCGGGTAACGCCCGCGCATCTCGCGCGCCACGTCGCGCCAACTGCCCTGCCAGAAGCCGGGCAGGTCGCGCGTCGTCTGGATCGGGCGCCCCGCCGGCGAGGTCAGCGACAGCACCAGCGGCACGCGCCGCTCACCGACGACCGGATGCTCGGCAAGCCCGAACAGTGCCTGCACGCGCAGTTCGACGGTCGGCCCCGCTTCCGCGCCATAGTCGATGGCGTGGGTCGAGCCGGCCGGACTGGTAAAGTCGGGCGGCGCCAGCCGGTCGATCTGGCGCAGCGCGTCCCAGCCGAGAAGATCGCGCAGCGCGCCGGTCAGCGCGCCCGGCGGGATCGCGTCCAGCCGTCGGCGGCCGGCGACGAGCGGCGGCAGCCATTCGTCCAGCCGCTCCAGCAGCAGCGCATCGTCGAGCGGAATGCCCGCATAGGCCGCGCGCGTCCGCAAGGTGCTGGCCCCGCCCGACCATGGCAGCAGATCGAGGCCATGCGTGCGCACGCCCTCGACGAGCGCAGACGCCAGCACCGCGGGATCGGCCTGTGGATCCGGACCGCTCGACAGCCGGATCGCGCCGATGCGCCGCTCGCGCAGCGGCTGCACCGCGCCGGTCGCGGGGTCGAAGGCGGCGGTGCGGCGCGTTTCGATCCGGTCGCCGAACAGCGCCTCGACGTCGGCCGGGTCGATCGTCGCGGCGGACAGGATGCGGGCGCCCGCCGCCATGCCTTGCGTCTCGGCGACCGCCAGCCATTCGGCGCGGGCGAGCGGCGCGGTGGCGTCAAGCCGGAAGCCGCGCCCGCCCGCCGATACCCAGCGTTCCCCGCTCGCATCGCGGCGGCGCGCGACCCGGTCGGGAAACGCCAAAGCGACGCAGGCCGCGATCGTGTCCCCGACGCCGTCGTGCCCCGCCATCGCCGCCCAGCGCCGCGCCAGCGCCCGCGCACTCTCCGCCTTGGCCGAGCGATCGCCCCGCCAGCGCCGCAACCGCGATTCGAGGTCGGCGTCCTGACCGCCGAGCCCGCGTTCCTGCAACAACACCGCGATCTCGGCGGCCAGCCTCTTGTCGCCCGCCGCCAGCAGCATGTGCGCGAGCCGCGGCGTCATCGGCAGCGCGGCGATGCGGCGGCCGTGCGCGGTCGGGCGACCGTCCTCGTCCACCGCACCCAGCGTCGCCAGGCGCGCGCGCGCCTCCGCGACCGCGGCGTCGGGTGGCGCGTCGAGCCAGCGGAGCGCGCGCGGATCGGCGACGCCCCAGATCGCGCACGCCAGCACCAGCGCCGACAGATCGGCCTCCATGATCTCGGGCGGGTCGAAGCGCGGGCTGCCGGCCGTGCCCGCCGCTTCCCACAGGCGGTACGCGACCCCCGGCCCCTGCCGCGCCGCACGCCCGGCACGTTGCGTCGCGGCCGCCTGGCTGGCGCGCTCGGTGACCAGCCGCGTCATGCCGGCGGCGCGGTCGTAGCGCGGGCGGCGCGCCAGCCCGCTGTCCACCACCACGCGGATGCCGTCGAGCGTGAGGCTGGTCTCCGCGATCGAGGTCGCCAGCACCAGCTTGCGCGCGCCGTCCGGCTCGGCGCGGATCGCTGCGCGCTGCGCCGCGGGATCAAGGCTGCCGTGCAGCCGATGCATCCGGACGCCGGGCAATTCGCCGATCCGCTCGGCGGTCCGCTCGATCTCGGCGACGCCGGGGAGGAAGGCGAGCACCCCGCCCTGCTCCTCCGCCAGCGCGCGGCGGATCGCCGACGCCATCGCCTCCTCGATCCGCGCCTCGGCCGCGCGCCCGATATGGCGGAGGTCGAGCGGGTGGCTGCGCCCCTCGCTCTCGATCACCGGCGCATCATCCATCAGCGCGGCGAATCGCGCGCCGTCGAGCGTCGCCGACATCGCGACGATGCGCAGGTCCGGCCGCAGCCCGGCCTGCGCGTCGAGCGCCAGCGCGAGCCCGAAGTCGCCGTCCAGGCTGCGCTCATGCACTTCGTCGAACAGGATGGCGGAGACGCCGGTCAGTTCGGGATCGTCCTGCAGCCGCGCGGTCAGGATCCCCTCGGTCAGGACGGTGACGCGCGTCGCCGCGGAGCGCTTCGTATCGAGCCGGGTCGCATAACCGAAGGTTTGCCCGACCGGCTCGTCGGCCTGCGCCGCCATCCGCTCGGCCGCGGCGCGCGCGGCAATGCGACGCGGGCTGGTGACGAGCACTTCGCCGGTGCACCATTGCTCGCCGATCAACGCGGGCGCGACTGCGGTGGTCTTTCCCGCGCCCGGCGGCGCGACCAGCACCGCCGAGGAACGCGCGCGCAAGGCGGCGAGCAGGTCGGGCAGGACGGCGTGGATCGGGAGCGTGCTCACGCGCGGTGCTGTGGCAGATCGGCGGGAGGTTGAGAACCGTGGCGGGCGAGGTGCCGCTGTCCGACACTGCCGTCGCCCCTGATCAGGCAGGAGCGACGACGGTCAGGCTCAAACCTCGGCGGTGATCGCCTTCAGGTCGACGATCGGCCGCGCGCCGAAATGCTGGATCACCTCCGCCGCGCAGATCGCGCCCAGCGTCAACGATGCCTCCAGCGACTTTCCGCGCGCCTGCCCGTGGAGGAAGCCCGCCGCGAACAGGTCGCCCGCACCGGTGGTGTCGACCACCTTGTCGATCGGCTGCGCGGGGACGACCACGCGCTCGCCGCCCGCGATCGCCATCGCGCCGCGTTCCGCCAGCGTCACCACGACCAGCGGCACCTTCGCCTGCACCGCCGCGACCGCCGCGTCGACCGAGTCGGTCTGCGTCAGGAACATGATCTCCGCCTCGTTGGCGAACAGCACGTCGATCAGCCCCTGATCGATCAGCTCGTGGAAGGCGGCGCGGTGGCGGTCGATCACGAATTCCGCCGACAGCGTGAAGGCGACCTTGCGCCCCGCCGCGCGTGCGATGTCGATCGCGGCGCGCATCGCGGCACGCGGCTCCTCGGGGTCCCAGAGGTAACCTTCGAGATAGAGGTAGCGCGCGTCGCGGATCAGCGCGGCGTCGAGCGCCTCGGCGGGCAGATAGTGCGACGCGCCAAGGAAGGTGTTCATCGTGCGCTGCCCGTCCGGAGTCACGAAGATCAGGCAGCGACCGGTCGTCGGCGCGCCGGCGCGGGCCGGCGTGTCGAAGCGGATGCCGGCGGCGCGGATGTCGTGCGCGAAGACCTCTCCCAGCTGATCCTCGGCCACCTGCCCGATGAAAGCGCAGGCGCTGCCAAGCGCGGCCATCCCCGCGATCGTGTTCGCCGCCGAACCGCCCGACACCTCCTGCCCCGGCCCCATCTTCGCATAAAGCGCGTCGGCCTCCTCCGGCGAGAAGACCAGCGCCATCGCGCCCTTGGTCATGCCATTGTCGGCGATGAAGTCGTCGGCGGCGGGCGAGAGGATGTCGACGATGGCGTTGCCGATCGCGACCACGTCGTAGCGGGGTTCGGTCAAGATGATGGTTCCTGGAAGCGCGGAAAGCGCCCGCCTAGAGCGCGGCCGCGGGTTGCGCAACGACGAAGCGTGGCGCATCCCGTCCCGATGGTGCGCGCGTTCCTGCTCTCGCTGCAACAGCTCGGCGATCCGCCGATCCTGCGCGTGCTGGCCATGTCGCTGGCGATCACGCTGGCGGTGTTCGCCGCGCTGGGCGCGCTGCTGTGGTGGGGGATCGACGCGGCGCTCGCGGGCTGGGCGTGGCACGGCGCGCTGGCGGGCCTCGCGGCGACGGTGGTGACGGTGCTGGGCGCGTGGCTGCTGTTTCGCGCGGTGGCGGTGCTGGTCGTCGGACTGTTCGCCGACACGATCGTCGCGGCGGTGGAGCGGCGGCACTATCCGGCCGCGCTGACGAGCGCGCGCCCGGTGTCGGTCGCGCGCGGGATGCGAATGGGGCTGGCGTCGGCGGGGCGGTTCGTCGCGGTCAACCTGCTGATGACGCCGGTCTATATCGCGTTGCTGGTGACCGGCGTCGGGACGGCGGCGGCGTTCTTCGTCGTCAACGGCTGGCTGCTCGGGCGCGACCTCGGCGAGATGGTGGCGGCGCGGCACCTGCCCGCTGCGGCGATGCGAGACTGGCGCGCGGCCACCGCCGGGCAGCGCTTCGTGCTGGGGCTTGCCGCGACCGGGCTGTTCGTGGTTCCGCTGCTCAACATCCTCGCGCCGGTGATCGGTGCGGCGATGGCGACGCACCTCTTCCATGGAACCGGCCGATGACGCGCCTCGTCCCCACCGCCGCTCTCCTCCTGCCGCTGCTCGCGGGGTGTGCGACCACGACCGCGCAGCGCCCGGCGGTGTCGCGCGCGATCCCGGTCGCGTTGCCGACGCCGGGGCTGGAGGCGGTGATGGGGCAGGACGCCGCGCACCTGACGCGCACCTTCGGCGCGCCCGACGCCGACGTGCGCGAGGGCAGCGCGCGCAAGCTGCAATTCTCCAGCGCCATCTGCATCCTCGACGCCTATCTCTACCCCTCGGCCGGCCAGTCGGAACCGCGCGTCACCTGGCTGGACGCGCGCCAGCGCGACGGCAGCAGCATCGACCGCGCCAGCTGCGTCGCGGCGCTGAACCGGCGGACGGGCGGACGGTAGCGCTACAATCGCCGTTGAGGCGACGGGCGACCGGCGCTAACCTCCCGAAAAACTTAGGGGGGAATCGCGATGGCACCGGCGCAGCTCAGCGTCATCTTCTTCATGCAATTGTTTGCGATCGTCGCGGCGTCGCGGTGCGTGGGGTGGCTGGCCAAACGCTATCTGGGGCAGCCGCAGGTGGTCGGCGAGATGATCGCGGGCGTGCTGCTCGGGCCGTCGCTGCTGGGGCTGCTGGCGCCCGAATGGCAGGCGGTGCTGTTCCCCAAGGAAACCCGCGGCCTGCTCTACGCGGTCGCGCAGCTCGGCGTCGGGCTCTACATGTTCATCGTCGGGCTCGGCTTTCGCGCCGATCATTTCCGCAGCAATGCGCGCAGTGCGACGGCGGTCTCGCTGTCGGGGATGGTCGCGCCGTTCGTGCTGGCGATCGCGATCGCGCCGTGGCTGCGCTCGATCCCCGGGTTGTTCGGCCCGGGCGTGACCGCGACGCAGGCGGTGCTGTTCACCGGCGCGTGCATCGCGATCACCGCCTTCCCGATGCTCGCGCGGATCATCCACGAGCGCGGCCTGTCGAACACGCCGCTGGGAACGCTGTCGCTGTCGTCGGGGGCGATCGACGACGCGGGGGCGTGGACGGTGCTGGCGGTGGTGCTGGCGACGTTCGGGGACGGGCCGGGGGTCGCGGTGAAGGCGATCGGCGGTGCGATCGTCTTCGCGGTGGTGGTGCTCGGCCTCGGGCCGCGGCTGCTTCGTCCGCTGGGCGAGCGGGCCGAGCGGATCGGTCATATCGGGCAAGGCGACACCGGCATCGCGCTGATGCTGTTCCTGCTCGCCGCCTTCGCGATGGACGCGGTCGGGATGCATGCGGTGTTCGGCGGCTTCCTGCTCGGCGTCGCCATGCCGCGCGGCGTGTTCGCCGCGGGGCTGAAGCGGCAGCTGGAGCCGATGACGGTGCTGCTGCTGCTGCCGTGCTTCTTCACCTTCTCGGGGCTGAACACGCAGCTCGGGCTGGTTGCCGACCCGGCGCTGCTGGGCGTGACGCTGGTCGTGCTGGCGGCGTCGGTGCTGGCGAAGGGCGGCGCATGCTGGGCGGCGGCGCGGCTGACCGGTCAGGACAATGCCACCGCGCTGGGGGTCGGCGCGCTGATGAACGCGCGCGGGTTGATGGAGCTGATCATCATCAACATCGGGCTGGCGCGCGGCATCATCGGCCCGGCGCTGTTCTCGATGCTGGTGCTGATGGCGATCGCGACGACGCTGATGGCCTCGCCGCTGTTCGAGGCGGTCTATGGCCGCAAGGCACGTGCGCGCGGCGAGCTGGGCACGCTGGAGGAGGCGGATCAGGTGGCGACGCTGGAGCGCGCCGCCTCGTAACGGCTCAGCGGCGGGTGAGCGCGCGGCGGACGGGGTAGAACACCGCCGCCGGCGCGACCGACAGCGCCAGGACGACCGCGACCGCCGCGATCGAGGCGCAGGTCAGCAGCCGCACCCAGCGCTCGCCGTCCATCGGCGTGCCGACCCGCACCAGCGCGAGCGCGATCAGCACCGCCGCCCCGCTGCGCAGCGCGCGGACAGCGCGGTCGCCCGAGACGCCGGCGTCGCGGCGGAACTTGTACGACGCCGCCGCCAGCAACACGAACGCCAGCGCGCACAGCAGAACACCCTCACACATGCACCATCTCCCTTGTCCGTCGCGGCGCGAGCACCGCCTGCGGGCGGCCGGCCCGCCACGCCGCCACCGCCAGCAGCGCCGCGATCGCCAGCATCGCGAGATCGAAGCCGAGGAACACGCCGTCACCCGCCTTCCATGATGCCAGCAGCCCGCGCGACGTGGTCAGCGCGTTGGCGACCGGCACCGCGGCGAAGACCAGCGCACCGATCGCGAACAGCATCGTCCACGCCTGCCGCGCCGGCCGCACGAGTTGCAGCAGCGCGGCCACACCCCAGGCATAGAACATCGTCGCCACCTCCGCGTCGGCGCGGCCGGCGGCGTCGGCGGGGATCAGGCGGTTGGCGAGCAGATAGGAGGCCATGCCGATCGGCAGCCCCGCGATGGCGGCGATGTTCAGCCGCTCGACCAGCCGCAAGCCGAAGAACGCGCGCGCGCTCGGCCGGCGCCGCGCCGTCGTCCAGAGCAGAAGCCCGGTACCGACCATGGCGGCGCCGACCAGCCCGAGCACGAACAACACCCAGCGGAGCGCGGGCGCGGCGAAATGCGCGACGTGCAGCCCCAGCATCACGCCGGCCGTCGACACCGCGGGACCGCTGACCATCGGCGCCTGGAGCAAGGCGCCGGTCGCGCCCGAATAGACGACTGTGGCCGCGCGCGCGTTGAGGCTCGCATGCGACGCGCCGCTGATCGCCACCGTCGCCGCGGCGTCCCCGGGCACCTGCACCACGACCCGCGACACCGGCGCATGGAGCCGCGCCTCGGCATCACGTACCAAGGGCGCGATCGACACCAGCGGGGCCGGCCGATCGGTTGCGGTCGCATCCTGCGGATAGCCATAGGCATCGCGGCCGAAATCGAGTGGCTGCTTGTAATTGATCGCGATGGGGTATGGCAGGTACATCAGCACCAGCGTCATCAGCCCGGTGTAGGTGATGACGGCGTGGTACGGCAGTGCGAGCACCGCCGAGACGTTGTGCGCGTCGAGCCAGCTGCGCTGCCCCTTGTTCCAACGCAGGGTGAAAAAATCGGCGAAGATCCGCTTGTGCGTCACCACGCCCGAGACGATCGCCGCGAGCATGAACATCGCGCACACCCCCGCCAGCCACCGCCCCCAGGGATGCGGCAGCTGCAACTGGAAGTGAAAGCGGTAGAATTGCTCGCCACCGCGCGTCTCGCGGACATGGATCGGCGCGCCGGTGGCGGGGTCGAGCAGCAGCTCCTCGGCGCGCTTGCGACGCTTGCGCGGGTTGGCGTCCGGCGCCGGCGCGGCGTCCGCGCGCGGGAGCGTGAAGACGCGGGTCAGCGGGGTGCGATCGTCGGGCAACTGGATGAACCATTGCTGGTCGTGCCCATTGCTGCGCAGCAGTCCGGCGACCGCCGCCTGTGCCGCCTGATCGGCGGTGCTGCGGTTCATCGGCAGCTCGGGTTGCATCCAGCGCGTGATCTCGGGCCGGAAATAGCTGGCGGTGCCGGTCAGGAACATGGCGAACAGCAGCCAGCCGGCGAGCAGCCCCAGCCATCCGTGAATCCACGCCATCGACTGGCGCAGCGAGCGGGTCACGGCCGCACCCCGAGCAGCCACACCAGCGCGCCCACGACGAGCGCCCCGCCCCACACCGCCGCCGCGACTCGGAGGGCGCGGGGTTCGTGGAAGCACCACAAGGCGACCAGCGCATAAACGAGAAAGGCCGGCACCATCGCCCAGACGGTCGCCTCGACCCGCGACAGCGGCAGCAGCCGCGCAACCAGCGTGGCGAGCGCGGCGGTCAGCGCGTAGCCGCCCAGGAACGCGGTCAGGCAACGCAGCACCAGCGCAGCGGCCGCCGATCGACCGTGGCGGCCTGGCGATACCGGCTTCCGAAGCGGCTCGATCCGCTGCATCAACATCCACGCTTTTCCCAGCCGTTGCGCCCGCCGCCATAGCAGCGATTGCGAGTGACTAGCAATAGTGTGCGGTTCGCCCGAGCGTTTCGGATCGTTGCCGGGCGACTCGGGTGATGCGCTGCTAACCCGCATCGGCGATGAGCAACGCGCAGCGACGACCGTGGCCGATCGGTGCAGCGCCGACGGGCCACCGCTTCGCAAGTGTTTGTTTAACGATTGCTGCTAGTTGCACTTAAGCGACGGTGAACCTTCATCGCCGCGATGCACGCAAAAAGGCCGTCTGCTCACCGCAAGCGTGAGCCGTCGCCATCCACGAACGATGATGCTAGGCATCGGTTCCATGAGCACACACCTGATGACCGCTACCGACGGCCCGATGCGGGCGGCTCTGGCGCTGTGCCGCCGCCACGTGGTCGCGGCATTCGGCTTCTCCGCGCTGGTCAACATCCTCTACATCGCGCCGACGCTGTACATGCTCCAGGTCTATGACCGCGTGGTGCCGACGCACGGGCGGCTGACCTTGTGGTTCCTGACTGCGGTGCTGCTGTTCGCGCTCATCACCTTGTCGCTGCTTGACCGGGTTCGAACCCGACTGCTGGTACGCGCCGGCGTCGGGCTCGACGCGGCGCTGGCGCCCGTGCTGCTCGACGCGACGATCGGCCGCCCCGACCAGCCGGTCGCGCGGCAGGCGCTGCGCGAATTCGACACGGTCCGCCAGACGCTGAGCGGGCCGGGCGTGCTGGCGCTGTTCGATGCGCCGTGGACGCCGATCTATGTCGCGGTCTGTTTCCTCGTCCACCCGGCACTGGGGATGGTGGCGCTGATCGGCGGGTCGATCCTGCCGTTCCTGGCCTGGCGCAACGAGAAGGCGACGCGCGGCGCGATGGAGCGCGCGCAGGTCGCCGCCGCGAACAGCTATGCCAGCCAGGAAGCGATGCTGGGCGGCGCGGAGGCGGTACGCGCCCTGGGCATGCGGCGCGCGATGGTGACGCGGCAGCTGCGCTACCGCGAGGCGATGCTGGCGCTTCAGACCCGCGCGGGCTTCACCGGCGGCAATTACATGACCGCCACCAAGTTCGTGCGGCTGGCCTTGCAGAGCCTGGCGCTCGGGCTGGGTGCGCTGCTGGCGATCGACAACCAGATCTCGGGCGGCGCGATCTTCGCCGCCTCTTTCCTGATCGCGCGCGCGCTCGCGCCGATCGAGCTGCTGATCGGCAGCTGGAAGGGGATCGCGCAGGCGCACGGCAGCTATCTGCGACTCGACAAGCTGCTGGGCGAGGCGCAATCCGCCGGTCCGGTTACGCAGCTGCCCGCGCCGAGGGGCGCGCTGACGCTGGAGCACGTCACGGTCCTGAACGACGCGCGCGACGGCGCGATCGTCAACGACGTCTCACTGCCGATCGCGGCCGGCGAAGTGATCGCGATCGTGGGGCCGAGCGGCGCGGGCAAGTCGACGCTGGCGCGCGTGATCGCCGGCGCGATCCGCGCGGATCGCGGGCGCGTGCGGATCGACGGCGCCGACGCCGCCGACTGGGATCCGGAGCGACTGGCCGAACATATCGGCTATCTGCCGCAGGATCCGTCGCTGTTTGCGGGCACGGTGAAGGAGAATATCGCGCGGTTCCGCACCGAGCTGGACGGCGATACCGCCGCGATCGACGACGCCGCGATCAAGGCCGCCGAGCGCGCCCGGGCGCGCGAACTGATCCAGCGGCTGCCCAATGGTTTCGACCATGAGCTGAAGCCGGGCGGACGCGGGCTGTCGGCGGGTCAGGCGCAGCGCGTCGCGCTCGCGCGCGCGATGTTCGGCGATCCGGCGGTGCTGATCCTCGACGAGCCCAACGCGCATCTCGACGCCGAGGGCGACGCCGCGCTGCTGGCCGCGATCGACCATTATAAGAAGGCGGGGCACACGATCCTGGTCGTCAGCCACAAGCTGGGCATCCTGCCGGTGGTCGACAAACTGCTGGTGATGCGCGGCGGGCGCGTGGAGATGTTCGGCCCACGCGACGAGGTCCTGCCCAAGATCGCGCCGCAGCGTCCCCGCGCCGTCCCCAGCCCGTCCGCCGCAAACCCCGCCACCACGATCAACGCCCCCAGCGCGAGCGCCTGAGCCATGGCCACCCTGCCCCTCCCCGCGATCGTCGACGTGACCGACGACAAGGTCCACCTGCCCGCCGATCCGCGACGCGACATCCGCAACGGCCTGATCGTCGCGGCGCTGTTCTTCCTCGGCTTCCTGGGCTGGGCGGCGTTCGCCCGGCTGGACGCGGCCGCCTATGCCGAAGGCGTGCTGGCGGTGTCGGGACAGCGGCAGGCGGTGCAGCATCGCGACGGCGGCGTCGTCGACAAGATCTTCGTGCGCGAGGGCCAGCGTGTGAAGCAGGGCGACCTGCTGATCCGGCTCGGCTCGCCGGAAGTCTATGCCAGCGAGCGGGCGCTGCAATCGCAGGCGATCCGCCTGCTGGCGCAGCGCGCGCGGCTGCAGGCCGAGCAGCTCGGCGAGCGGCGCGTGCCCGAGCCGCGCGAGTTCGCGGCGCTGGGCGGCGAGGATCGCGCCGAGGCGGGGCTCGCGATGCGGCTCCAGCAGACCGAGCTGAACGCGCGCAACGCGACGCTGTCGGCACAGCGCGACGCACTGGGGCAGCGCGGCGCGCAGTCGACCGAGCAGGGCCGCGGCTATGGCGAACAGGTGGTGTCGGCGCAGGAACAGCTGAAGCTGCTCGACGCGCAGCTCGACGCGCTGCGTCCGGTCGCGGCCAAGGGCTTCGTCTCGCAGACGCGGCTGCGCGAGCTGGAGCGCATGCGCGCCGAATTGCAGGGGCAGCGCGGGCAATATGCCGCCAGCGTTGCGCAGACCCGCGAGGCGGCGCGCGAGAGCCAGATCCAGCGGATCGAGGCCGAGCGTACCTTCTCCGAACGTACCGCCGCCGACCTGCGCGATGTCGAGGTACGGTTGGGCGAGCTGCTGCCGAAGCTGGGTGCGGCCCGCGAGCAGCTGGCGCGCACCGAGATCCGCGCGCCCGCGACCGGTGCGGTGGTCGGGCTGACCGTGTTCACGCCGGGTGGGGTCATCCAGCCGGGACAGAAGCTGATGGACATCGTTCCCGAACAGGCGCAGCTGCGCATCCAGGCGCGCATCTCGCCCGACGACGCCGACGACCTGAAGGTCGGGCAACTGACGCGCGTGAAGTTCCCCAGCCTGCACGAGCGCGACATCCCGCCGTTGAACGGCACGCTGACGCGGCTGTCGGCGGACAGCTTCACCGACGAGAAGAGCGGCATCAGCTATTTCACCGGCGAGGTCACCGTGTCGCCGCAGGAGCTGCACGTGCTGGCCAGGTTCCGCGGCGAGCAGTTCAAGCTGCGTCCCGGCATGCCCGCGCAGGTGCTGATCCCGCTGCGCCCGCGCACCGCGCTGGATTACGCGCTAGAGCCGCTGGTCGGCAGCTTCTGGGCGTCGTTCCGCGAGCATTGATCGCACCGCGATAGCGGTTGGCGGCGCGGTGCCGCCCCGCTAGGCTCTGCCGCGAACAGGGGGCACGACGCGTGGCATCGACCGGATATGCCGTCATCGCCGACGGATTGGTGAAGCGATACGGCGAGCGGCGGGTGGTGGACGGCGTCGACCTCGCCGTGCCGCACGGCGCGATCTACGGCGTGCTCGGCCCCAACGGCGCGGGCAAGACCACGACGCTACGCATGACGCTGGGCATCATCGAGCCGGATGCCGGCACGCGCACGCTGCTCGGCGCGCACCATCCGCGCGATGCCGGCGACCGCGTCGGCTATCTGCCGGAGGAGCGCGGGCTCTATCCCTCGATGACCGCGCGCGACGCCGTGGCGTTCATGGGCGCGCTGCGCGGACTCGACCAGCGGACCGGGCGCACGCGCGCGGCCGAGCTGCTGGAGGCCGCCGGACTCGGCCATGCGGTAGACGAGAAGATCCGCAAGCTCTCCAAGGGCATGGCACAGATCGTCCAGCTGCTGGGCGCGGTGGTGCACCGCCCCGACCTGCTCGTGCTCGACGAACCGTTCTCGGGCCTCGACCCGGTCAACCAGGAACGGCTGGAAGCGCTGATCCTTGCCGAGCGCGACCGCGGTGCGACGATCCTTTTCTCCACCCACGTCATGCAGCATGCGCAGCGGTTGTGCGATCGCTTGGCGATCATCGCCGGCGGCCGGCGCCGGTTCGAGGGAACGGTCGACGCGGCGCGCGCGCTGCTGCCGCAACAGGTCGATTACGTCCCCAACCACCCCGACGCGCGGCTGGCGCAGATGCTGCCCCCCGACGCGCTGCCGCGCGGCGAGGGCTGGCGATTCGAACTGCCCGGTGAAGGAATCGAGGGACTGCTCACGCGCCTGATCGCGGCGGGCTATGGCATCAAGGGGCTGTCGATCGAGCGCCCGGGATTGCACGACGCCTTCGTCCGCATCGTCGGCCGCGCCGCCGCCGGGTCGCCGGTGCCCGAAGCGGAGCGAGCCGCATGAGCCCGCTGCGCCGGCCGATCCGCCAGACGCTGACGATCGCGCGCCGCGATTTCAAGGCGACGGTGTTCACGCCGATCTTCCTGCTGTTCCTGTTCGCGCCGGTGCTGATGGCGTCGTTCGGGGCGATCGGCGGGATGGGTGCGGCCTCGGTCTCGCAGGGCTCGACCGACAAGGTGCGGCTGGTGGCGATGCTGCCGATCGCGACCGCCCCGGCGCTGCACGGCGCCGATGCGCAGCTACGCGGGTTGTTCGGCACCGACGCCAGCCCTCCGGTGCTGGCGCTGCGCCCGCCCGCCGCCGACCCGCAGCGCGCAGCCCGCGCGGCGCTGACCGCGCGCGACGCCGACGTCACCGCGATCCTCTACGGCTCGCTCGACCGTCCCGTGATCGCCTATGGCGCGGGCGGCCGGCAGGACGCGCGCTACCTGGCGGCGGTCGCGCGGCAAGCGGCGCTGTTCGAGCGAGCCGGCAGCATCCCGCCCGCCGCACGGCTGGAGCGGGTGGTCACCGACGCGCCGTCGCGCAGCGGGCGCGACGCCGCGGCCTTCTTCGCGGTCTTCGGCATCTTCTTCCTGACGCTGTTCCTGTCCGGACAGGTGGTCGGCACGATGGCCGAGGAACGCAACAACAAGGTCATCGAAATTCTCGCCGCCGCGGTCCCGCTGGAAAGCGTGTTCCTCGGCAAGCTGTTGGGCATGTACGGCGTCGCGGTACTGTTCGTCACGTTCTGGGCCGTGGTGCTCAGCCAGGTCGAGATGCTGCTGCCCGGCGACATGGGCGGCGCGCTGGAGCAATTGCGCCCCGCGATCGGCGTCGTGCCGTTCGCCCTTCTGTTCGCGACCTATTTCACCACCGCCTTCCTGCTGCTCGGCTCGGTGTTCTTGGGGGTGGGCGCGCAGGCATCGACGATGCGCGAGGTGCAGATGCTGTCGCTGCCGATCACCATCGTGCAGGTGGCGATGTTTGGTCTGGCCTCATCCGCGGTGTCGCATCCGGGCAGCTGGCTGGCGACGGCGGCGACGATCTTCCCGCTCTCCTCCCCGTTCGCCATGGCCGGCCGCGCGGCGGCGGACACGGCACTGTGGCCGCACGCCGCGGCGCTGGCGTGGCAATTGCTGTGGGTCGCGATCTTCATCACCGTCGGCGCGCGGCTGTTCCGCCGCGGGGTCCTGCAATCGGGCAATGCGAAGCCGGCGTGGCGGCGGCTGCTCGCGCGACGCTGATTAACCGACGCAAGTCAGCCGCGCTGTCGCTTTTTTGCAACGGCCTACGGTGAAGTTTGGGGCGGTCTTGATGATCTCCACGGTTGTCACGTAGCCGACATATTTGCCGGTCAGGGGCGCGGCATCGGCGATCGGATGCCGGCTCTCGAAATCGCAAGCCTGTTGGGCTCAAAGGGGAATTTACATGCGGAACAAGCTCTTCTGCGGCGCCGCCGTTGTCGCGCTCATCCTTCCGGGCGCGGCGTTCGCGCAGTCGACGGCCTCCACGGAGTTCGAAGGCAACACCACCGAGGACATCGTGGTCACGGGCACCGTCAATCCGGAAGTTGGCGGTATCCGCATTCCCGACCAGCCGAAGGCCACGGTCATCATCGGCGAGGAGTTGATCCGTCGCCAGCGCCCCGGCCAATCGATCAACGAGATGCTGAACCTGGTGCCGGGCGTCAGCAACCAGTCGAACGATCCGTATGGCTCGGGCGGCGGCAACTTCCGCGTTCGCGGCTTCGATTCGTCGCGCATCTCGCAGACCTTGGACGGCATTCCGCTGAACGACAGCGGCAATTACGCGCTTTACACCAACCAGCAGGTCGACTCGGAGATCATCGGCTCGACCTCGGTCAACCTGGGCGCCACCGATGTCGACAGCCCGACCGCCTCGGCAGTCGGCGGCACGATCAATATCCGCACGCGGATGCCCGACGACAAGCTGAACGCACTCGCCAGCTTCTCGCACGGCGACTTCGACTTCGTGCGCGCCTTCGGCATGATCGACACCGGCGAGTTCACGAAGTTCGGCACCAAGGCGTTCGGCTCGGCCTCGTGGACGCGTTACAAGAGCCCGTTCAACGACTATAGCCGCGTGGAAAAGCAGCAGTATAACGGGCGTATCTATCAACCGCTCTCGGGTGACGATTTCATCTCGATCGCCGGCCACTATAACGAGAACCGCAACAACTTCTTCGGCTCGTTCGCGCTCGGCAACACCTTCCCGACGAACTACGACTCCTCGAGCCTGAACCTGAATTATCCGTGCACCGTCTCGGCGGCGCGCGCGGGTGTGGCCGATGCGCCGAACAGCTGCGGCACCGAATTCGACCGCCGCTTCAACCCGTCGAACACCGGCAACATCCGCGGCAATTCGCGTTTCACGCTGGCCGATGGTTTGGTCCTGACGGTGGATCCCAGCTTCCAGTACGTGAAGGCGAACGGCGGCGGCACCGTGGCCGGGTTGGAGACGCTGCGCACGGTTGGCACCGGCGCCTCCGCAACCCGGATCGGCGGTTTCATCGGCAACGCCTATTATTTCGGGCGTGACCTGAACGGTGACGGCGATGTCCTCGACAGCGTTCGGCTGATCGCACCAAGCCAGACCCGCACGCGCCGGTACATGGTGATCTCTAACCTGATCTACGACTTCAACGAGCATCATCGCGTTCGCCTCGCCTACACGTTCGATCGTGCCTGGCACCGTCAGACCGGTGAATCCGGGTTCGTCGACAACGGCGGTACGCCGTTCGACGTGTTCCCGATCAACGATCCGGTCACCGACCTGAACGGCAATGTCGTTCAGAAGCGCGACCGCCGCTCGTTCGCGACTCTGCACCAGATCTCGGGCCAGTATCGCGGCGAATTCTTTGAAGATCGTCTGGTCGCCGACATCGGCGTGCGCGTGCCGTTCTTCAGCCGCGACTTGCGTCAGTATTGCTACACCACCTCGGCGGGTGGTAACGTCGACTGCATTCCGCAGCAGTATCAGGCGGCGTACCAGGCAGCGACCCCCACGGCTCGCCTGCCGCAGGACCGCAACTATAATTACAATCGCGTGCTGCCGAACATCGGTCTGTCGTACAACTTCACGCCGACCGCGAGCGTCTTCGCCAGCTACGCCAAGGGCCTTTCGGTGCCTGGCACCGATCAGCTCTACAACGCGATCTACTTTCCGACCGGCACGGGCGGCAGCGAGCCCGCACCGGAAACCACCGACAGCTTCGACCTGGGCTTCCGCTACAAGTCGTCGCGCATCCAGGCGCAGCTGAGCGGCTGGTACATCAAGTTCCAGAACCGCATCGGTACCGCGTTCGACGCCGAACTGGGCGAGAGCGTGACCCGCAACCTCGGCCCGGTCGACCGTTACGGCTTTGATGCGGCCGTGTCCTACTCGCCGGTCAAGCAGCTGAACGTCTACGTGTTTGGTTCGTACCTCAACTCGGAGATCAAGAACGATCTGCTGGGCGGCACCTGCAATGCGGTGGCGGTCAGCGTCGGATCATACGGCTGCACCGCGGTTAACGCGCAATACTTCCTGCCGACCGCCGGCAAGTTCGAATCGGGCGTGTCGAAGTGGCTTGCCGGCACCCGCGTGCAGGCGTCGCTCGGCCCCGTACAGCTCGGCGCGCAGTACAAGTACACCGGCTCGCGCTGGGTGAACGACCTGAACCTGCCGCTGGTTTCGATCGCGACCGGTGGTGCGCGAACGCAGATCTTCGGTGCGAAGGCTCCGGCCTATAACATCGTCGATCTCGATGCACGCATTTCGCTGGAGCAGTTCGGTGCCAAGAACACCTTCATCCAGCTGAACGTCTCGAACCTGTTCGACGACTTCTTCGTCGGCTACATCGGAGGTGCGAGCACCAACCTCGTCGGCACGACCGGTGTCGGCGGCAGCGCGCCGTTCGTGCAGGTCGGCGTGCCGCGCACGGTCAGCGCGACGCTGCAGATCGGCTTCTGACCCAAGCACCTGGCGCAAGCCCGGGCCGCCGTTCCTCCCGGAACGGCGGCCCTTCTTTTTGCGCCCGCTGCCCGGGCCGTGTAGAGGGAGCGGGATGGCGACTTCCGTGACCAACGTCTCCGCGGCTCCTGCCCCCTCCGCCCCCTCGGCCTATGCCGGCACGCCGGAGCGCCCGCTGTTCGTGCGGCCGTTTTTCGAGAACAAGGCGTCGGCCTTCTGGAAGCTGCAGGCGGCGGGCTGGACAGGCTATCTGGTTCTGCGCTCGGTCTCGTCGCTCAGCAGCAATGCCTCGCTCAACGTGATCCTGTCGGTGCTGACCGAATCGATCATCGGCTATTGCATCACCTTGCTGCTCTCGACGCTCTACGGCTTCTACCGGCAACTGCCGCGCGTCACCGGCATCCTGCTGTCGGTGTTCACGCTGGCCGCCGCGGCGTTCCTCTATGCGACGCTCTACGCCTTCTCGTTCAGCCTCATCATCCGTGCCGAGCCCGGCGTTGACATGTCGACGCTGCTCGCCGCGCTGTTCCTCAGCTTCACGGTGCTCGCCGGCTGGTCGGCGCTGTACTTCGGGATCAATTTCTACCTGATCCTCGAGGACCAGATCGACCAGAACCTGCATCTGGAGAACCAGGCGTCCTCGGCGCAACTCGCGATGCTGCGTTACCAGTTGAACCCGCACTTCCTCTTCAACACGCTCAACTCGATTTCGACGCTGGTGCTGCTGAAACAGACCGAGCGGGCCAATGCGATGCTGAGCAGGCTGTCGTCGTTCCTGCGCTACACGCTCGCCAACGAGCCCACCGCGCACGTCACGGTCGCGCAGGAGATCGAGACGCTGAAGCTGTATCTCGATATCGAGAAGATGCGGTTCGAGGACCGGCTCCGTCCGAAATTCGACATCGATCCCGCCGCGGAAAAGGCGCGGCTGCCGTCGCTGCTGCTCCAGCCGCTGGTCGAGAATGCGATCAAATATGCGGTGACGCCGCAAGAGGACGGCGCGGAAATCTGCATCGCGGTGCGGCTCGTCGGCGACAGGGTGCTGCTCGGCGTATCCGATACCGGACCGGGCTTGATGCCCACGAAAAGCCGGCCATCCCTTTCAACCGGCGTTGGCATCGCCAATATCAGGGAGCGGCTGGCGCAGGCTTACGGGCCGGACCACCGCTTCGATGTGCGCGCCATGCCGACGGGCGGGTTCGGGGTCGAGATCGAGATCCCGTACCAGCTCGAAGTACCGAATAGAGAGGTGTGATGACGATTCGTACCATCCTCGTCGACGACGAGCCGCTTGCGATCCAGGGGCTGGAGCTACGCCTGGCGGTGCACGACGACGTCGAGATCATCGCCAAGTGCCAGAACGGCCGCGAGGCGATCAGCGCGATCAAGACCCACAAGCCCGACCTCGTCTTTCTCGACATCCAGATGCCGGGATTCGACGGCTTCTCGGTGGTGCAGGGCCTGATGGACGTCGAGCCGCCGCTGTTCGTCTTCGTCACCGCTTACTCCGATCATGCGATCCGCGCGTTCGAGGCGCAGGCGACCGATTACCTGATGAAGCCGGTCGAGGAGTCGCGGCTCGCCGACACGCTCGACCGCGTGCGGCAGCGGCTCTCCGAGCGGCAGAGCGCGGGCGAGGCGGAAAAGCTGAAGGAGGCGCTGGCCGAACATGCGCCGGAGGCGGCCGCCGAAATGGCGGACGGCGGCGACGCGGTGAACGCCAGCCGCTTCGAGAAGATGATCAACATCAAGGACCAGGGCCAGATCTTCCGCGTCGACGTCGACACGATCGAGCGGATCGACGCGGCGGGCGATTACATGGTGATCTACACCGGCGATCGGAACCTGATCCTGCGCGAGACGATGAAGGATCTGGAGAAGCGGCTCGATCCGCGCCGTTTCCAGCGCATCCATCGCTCGACAATCGTCAACCTCGACCTGGTCAAGCAGGTGAGACCGCATACCAACGGCGAATGCTTCCTGGTGCTCGATTCGGGGGCGAACGTGAAGGTCAGCCGCAGTTACCGCGACGTGGTAGCGCGCTTCGTCCACTGATGCCGGTTCCGAGCAGCAACGCCGACCTGCCGGTCACCGTCGCCGCGCTGTACCGGTTCGCGCGGTTCGATGATCCGCATGCGCTGCGCGAACCGTTGCTCGCGTGCGCCCGCGACCACGGCGTGAAGGGCACGCTGCTGCTCGCGACCGAGGGCATCAACGGGACGATCGCCGGACCGGACGGCGGCGTCGCGGCGGTGATCGCGCACATCCGCACGCTGCCGGGCTGCGCCGAGCCGTCGCTCAAATACGCGCGCGCCGCGACGCCGCCCTTCCACCGGCTGAAGGTGAAGGTGAAGCGCGAGATCGTGACGATGGGCGTCGCCGTCGATCCGCTGACCGATGCGGGCACCTATGTCGCGCCCGCAGACTGGAACGCGCTGATCGCCGATCCGGAGACGTTGGTGATCGACACCCGCAACGCCTATGAGGTCGCGGTCGGAACGTTCGCAGGCGCGGTCGATCCGGGGACGGCGGGGTTCGCCGACTTTCCGGCGTGGTTCCGCGCGCATCGCGACGAGCTTCTGGCCGGCAAGCGCCGCGTGGCGATGTTCTGCACCGGCGGCATCCGTTGTGAAAAATCCACCGCCTTCCTGAAGGCGGAAGGGATCGAGCAGGTCCACCATCTCGACGGCGGCATCCTGCGCTATCTGGAGGAAACGCCCGAAGCGGACAGCACCTGGCAGGGCGAATGCTTCGTCTTCGACCAGCGCGTCGCGGTCGCGCACGGCCTGACCCCCGGCACGCATACGCTGTGCCATGCGTGCCGGATGCCCGTCAGCGAGGCCGACCGCGCCTCCCCTCGCTATGTCGAGGGGGAGAGCTGCCCGGCGTGCCACGACACGCGCACGGCTGGAGAACGCGCCGGCTATGCCGAGCGCCACCGGCAGGAGCTGCTCGCCGCCGCGCGCGGCGAGGCGCATGTCGGACGGGTGTTCGGCTAGCGTCGCCGCCGCGACGTCTGCTCACTCCCGACCTTCTCGTCGCTCCGGCGGAGCAGGGGTGACGAGACGAGAAAAGATCAGGCGGCGGCCGGAGACGGCACACCAGCCGGAACGAAACCTAACCGACATCGGTAGCGTTCCCCCTCCGCAACGAGCCGAATATCGGCCGGTGCAAGGGATCATCACGGGGGCTCGCACATATGACGATCGGACGGCGGCACGTCGAAGACGGCGGGCTCATCCTGTTCCTGGCGCTCATCACCGTCGCCCTGCTGGCGGTCGTCTCGGGCTTTATCGGTGCGCTGCTCTGGGCGGCGCTCGCCGCCCTGCTCTTCCAGCCGATCTTTCAGCGCTTTCTCACACGCTGGCCGGATCGCCGCAACATGGCCGCCGCACTGACGCTGCTGGTCATCACCGTCGCGGTGGTGATCCCGGCGCTGGTCCTCGGCAGCCTGATCGTCGATCAGGCCGCGGGCGTGTATCAGCAGATCCGCACCGGCCAGATCAATTTCGCGCTCTATTTCGAACAGATCCACGACGCGCTGCCCGCCCGGCTCCAGCGCGCGCTCGACACCGCCGGGTTCGGCAGCTTCGAGCGCGCGCAGGCGCGCATCTCGGAGACGGTCAGCAACAGCGCGAGCATGTTGACGCGCCAGGCGCTGTCGATCGGCGCCAACGCGGCGGCGTTCCTGCTGGCGTTCGGCGTCGGGCTCTACGTCACCTATTTCCTGCTGCGCGACGGCGAGAAGATCGGGCCGGCGATCGTCCGCGGCCTGCCGCTGGAGCCTTCGGTCGCCGAGCGGCTGGCGGACAAGTTCGTCGCGGTCGTCCGCGCGACGATCAAGGGCTCGGGCGTGGTCGCGCTGGTACAGGGCGCGCTGGGTGCAATCACCTTCTGGATCGTCGGCTTGCCCGCCGGTCTTCTGTGGGGCGTGCTGATGGCGGTCGCGGCGCTGCTGCCCGCGGTCGGCCCGGCGATCATCTGGGGGCCGGTGGCGGTCTATCTGCTGGCGACCGGCGCGATCTGGCAGGCGGCGGTGGTGATCGCGTCGGGCGTGTTCGTGATCGGTCTGGCCGACAACGTCCTGCGCCCGATCCTCGTCGGTCGCGACACCGGCCTGCCCGACTGGCTGGTGCTGGTCACCACGCTGGGCGGTATCGACCTGCTGGGTTTGAGCGGGATCGTCGTCGGACCGGTCGTCGGCGCGCTGTTCCTGACCGCCTGGGGCATCCTGGGCGAGCAACGCGGGGTGAAGCAGCCGGCAACGGCGGAAGCCGGCGCCGACTGACGGTCGGCTGACGGCGTGGGCACCCCTCCCTTTCCCCCTCCCGCGCGATCCGCTACAGGCGCGCGCATGCTTTCTCTCAACGGCATCACCGTGCGGCTTGGCGGTCGCACGATCCTCGACCGCGCCAGCGCCGCGCTGCCGCCGGGCAGCCGCGTCGGGCTGATCGGGCGCAATGGCGCGGGCAAGTCGACGATGGTGCGCGTCATCGCCGGGCTGCTCGACCCCGACGAAGGCTCGGCCGACATGCCGCGCGGCGCGCGCATCGGCTATATCGCGCAGGAGGCGCCCGCCGGGGACTCGACCCCGCTGGAGACGGTGCTCGCCGCCGATACCGAGCGCGCCGCGTTGCTGGAGGAAGCCGAGGCGTTCGACGGCACCGGCTGCATGGATCGGCTGGGCGAGGTCCACGACCGGCTGATCGCGATCGACGCTTATGCCGCGCCGTCGCGCGCCGCGCGTATCCTGGTCGGGCTCGGTTTCGACGAGGAAGCGCAACAGCGCCCGCTCGACAGCTTTTCGGGCGGGTGGAAGATGCGCGTCGCGCTCGCCGCTTTGCTGTTCTCGCAGCCCGACCTGCTGCTGCTCGACGAACCCAGCAACCACCTGGATCTCGAAGCGGTGATGTGGCTGGAGGATTTCCTCAAGAGCTACCGCGCGACGATTGTCGTCGTCAGCCACGAGCGCGACTTCCTCAACAACGTCGTCGACCATATCCTGCACCTGCAAGGCGGCAAGACGACGCTCTATCCCGGCGGCTACGACGCCTTCGAGCGTCAGCGCGCCGAGCGGATGGCGCAGCTCGCCGCCGCCAAGGCCAACCAGGATGCGCAGCGCGCCAAGCTGCAGGATTATGTCGCCCGCAATTCCGCGCGCGCGTCGACTGCGAAACAGGCGCAAAGCCGTGCCAAGATGCTGGCGAAGATGCAGCCGATCGCCGAGGTCGCGAACGACCCGACGCTCAGCTTCGACTTCCCCAACCCGACCGAGCTGCGCCCGCCGCTCATCACGCTCGATCATGCCGCGGTCGGTTACGGCGACACGCCGATCCTGTCGCGGCTCAACCTGCGGATGGACCCCGAGGATCGCATCGCCCTTCTCGGCCGCAACGGGAACGGCAAGACCACGCTCGCGCGCCTGCTCGCGGCGCAGCTGACGCCGATGAACGGCGAGATGAACGCCACCGGCAAGATGAAGGTCGGCTACTTCACCCAGTATCAGGTCGAGGAGCTGGAGGCCGACGACACCCCGCTCGCGCACATGACCCGCGTCATGCCGGCCGCGACCCCGGCGGCGGTGCGTGCGCAGCTCGGCCGCTTCGGCTTCTCGGGCGACCGCGCCACCGCGCGCGTCGGCAGCATGTCGGGCGGCGAGCGCGCGCGGCTGGCGCTGGCGCTGGTCACGCGCGAGGCCCCGCACCTGCTGATCCTCGACGAGCCGACCAACCACCTCGACGTCGATGCGCGCGAGGCGCTGGTGCAGGCGCTCAACGCCTATACCGGCGCGGTGCTGCTGGTCAGCCACGACCGGCACATGGTGGAGCTGAGCGCCGACCGGCTCGTGCTGGTCGACAACGGCACCGCGAAGGAGTTCGACGGCAGCCTCGACGATTACATCGCCTTCGTGCTGGCGGGCGACGGCAAGGGGGCGGACAAGCCGAAGGGCAGCAAGCAGGACCGCAAGGCCGCCGCCGCCGCGCGTGAGAACGACAAGGCGCTGAAGAAGGAAGCGCGCGACGCCGAGGCAGAGCTGGCGAAGCTGACCGCCGAGCGCGCGGCGGTCGATCGGGCGATGTTCGACCCGTCGACGGCGGAGGCGAAGCTCGCCGGGCTGACGATGACCGAGCTGATGAAGCGCCGCGCCGACCTGACCGACCGCATCGACGCGGCGGAGGCGCGCTGGATGGCGGCCAGCGAGGCACTGGAGGCGGCATGACCGCGCTGGCGGCACGGCTCGGGCTGTCGGTGCCGCTGATCCAGGCGCCGATGGCGGGCGTGTCGACCCCGGCGCTGGCGGCGGCGGTGTGCGAGGCGGGCGCGCTCGGCTCCATCGCGCTGGGCGCCACCGACGCCGCTGGCGGGCGCGCGATGATCGATGCGGTGCGCGCGGCGACGACGCGGGCCTTCAACGTCAACCTGTTCGTGCACGCCGATCCCGTCCCCGATGATGCGCGCGAGGCGGCGTGGCGAAAGTGGCTCGCGCCCGAGTTCGCCCGCTTCGGGGCGCAGCCGCCCGCCACCCTGCGCACGATCTACCGCAGCTTCGCCGACGACACCGCGATGCTGGCGATGCTGGTCCAGGCACGCCCGGCGGTGGTCAGCTTTCACTTCGGCCTGCCGTCGCCGGCGGCAATCCACGCCTTGAAGGCCACGGGGGCGCTGCTGATGGCCACCGCCACCGACGTGGCGGAAGCGCAAGCGATCGAACGCGCCGGCGTCGACGTGATCGTCGCGCAGGGCATCGAGGCCGGCGGACACCGCGGCATGTTCGATCCCGGGGCACCCGACGAGCAACTCGGAACGCTGGCGCTCACGCGGCTGCTGGTGCGCCGCTGCGGCGTGCCGGTCGTCGCCGCAGGCGGGATCATGGACGGGTCCGGGATCGCGGCGGCGCTGGCGCTGGGCGCGGAGGCGGCGCAGCTGGGCACCGCCTTCATCGCCTGCCCGGAGTCGGCCGCCAGTGCCGCCTACCGCGCGGCGCTGGCGGCAGCGGAGCGGACGCGGATGACCGCGCTGATCTCCGGACGCCCTGCCCGCTGCCTCGTGAACCGCTTCACCGAGCTGGCCGGTGCGCCCGACAGCCCGGGCTATCCGATCGCCTATGACGCCGGAAAGGCGCTGCACGCCGCCGCGTCGGCACGCGGCGAGCACGGCTATGGTGCGCACTGGGCCGGGCAAGGCGCGCGGCTGGCGCGTGCGCTGCCCGCGGCGACGCTCGTCGCGACGCTGCGCGACGAAGTCGCCCGCGCGGGCTTGGGTCAGGCGTCGCCTTCGTCCGGCGCCGCGTTTTCGAAATAGGCCTCGACCGGGCCGGTCAGCTTGATCGTCAGCGGACGGCCGTTGCGGTCGACCTTCTTGCCGAGCGCTACGCGGATCCAGCCCTCCGACATGCTATATTCCTCGACGTCGCGCCGCTCGACACCCTTGAAGCGGATGCCGACACCGCGCTGGAGGGCGGCCTGGTCGAAGAACGGGCTCGACGGATCGATCGACAGATGGTCGGGAGGAGTATCGCTCATGCCCGCGCCCTTGCCGCAAAGCGGTGCCCGCGGCCACAAAAAAGAGAACGGCGCGAGGCTCCTGCCCCGCGCCGCTCCACATCCTACCAGCCGTAATAGCCGGGGGCGTAATATCCCCGATCATACCCGCGCGGCCCGTAGTAATAAGCGCGCGGCGGCGGGGCGTAGTAACGATCGCGATAATAGACGCGCGGCGGCGGCGCGTAATAAGCGCGGTCGTCGTAATAACCGCCACGATCGTAGTAATAGCCGCGGTCGTACTAGCGGTCGCGGTTGCTCGACGCGATCGCCGCGCCCAGCCCCAGCCCGATCACGCCGCCGATGATCGCGCCCGCCGCCGCATCGCCGCCGCGGTCGCGGTGACGCCAGTAACGTTGCGCTTCGGCGGGTGCGGCGCTGGCCAGCGCCATCGACGCCAGGCCGGTGGCCAAAACGGTCTTCTTCCACAACGCAGACATAAGCGGACCTCCTGTACTCGCTCGCCTGTTGGTCTCATGGCATATCGGTGCGAGCCTGAGGGTTATGAATAGCTTGGCGGGGCTGAACCGGCGCGGAATGCCATATTCATGCTCGGTTTAATTGCGGAGGAAGCATGGCGCACTGGCTGCTGAAGACCGAGCCGGAGAGCTACGGCTGGAGCGATCTGGTCCGCGAGGGCGTGACCGAGTGGACCGGCGTGCGCAACCATGCCGCCGCGGCGCATCTTCGCGCGATGGCGGTCGGTGACCGAGTGCTGATCTATCACAGCGGCGCGCAAAAGGCGGTGGTCGGCACGGCGGTGGTGGAACGCGGGGCGCAACCGGATGGGGCGGCGCCGTGGGTTTCGGTCGCAGTGCGTGCCGGGGATGCGTTGGCGCGACCGGTGACGCTCGCCGCGATGAAGGCGACGCCTGCGCTGGCCGATATGGCCATGCTGCGTCAATCGCGCCTGTCGGTCAGCCCCATCGCACCGGGGGAGTGGGACGCGATCCTCGCGCTGGCGTGACGCGCGCCCCACTCCTCCGGTCGATCAGACGGCCTGCCGGTACCGTGCGGTCGGGCGGCGGCGCATCGCATAGCCGATCACGCCCAGGCCCAGCATCATCATTCCCCAGGTGGCCGGCTCCGGCACCGCGGCGGCGGTGGAGAAGCGCACGTTGTCGAACTCCAGCGCGTTGCCGTTGGTGGAGAAGCGCAGGCCGGTCAGCTGCTCGCCCGCCCCGGCCGAAAAGGTGACGGCGCGGTTGGTCAGCCCCGACGCCTGGTTGCCGTTCGCGGCGGCCGGAGTCGCCAGGTCCGAACCCGAGAAGCTGCGCAGTACCGCGCCGCCGATCCCGAGGACGTCGATCGTGTTGCCGGCGTCGAGCGAGCCGAGATAGACCGAAATGTTGCCGAACGTCTCGGCGAGCGAGGTGACGGTGGCGACGCTGCTCCCACGGACGTACGCATAGGCGTTCGTCGCCGCCGCACCGAACGGGTTCGCGCTCTGGTTGGCCACGCTGCCGGCCGCGAGCGCGCCGCCGCTCACCGCGAACCCGCTGGTCGCCGCATTGTCGAAGGTCACCTGCGCCCCATTGGCCGATGCCGAAAACGCTGCCGCCGACCCCGTCTCGGCGATGAACGTGACCGCGGACGCCGGTGCCGCGGCCACCACCGCGGACGCCGCGGCGGTAGTAAGGAAAATTAGCGTCTTCATAGAGGGATACCCTGTAAGCGGTGACTGTTCGGCGGTGACGAAGAACTCCCACCCGCGGTTCCGCCGTCCAACGTTACTAATTTTGGTTACGGATCGGTAAACGAGGCGGTGATTTGCGCTTGCCTTTTCAGAAGCCTCCGAAAACCGCCGGAAACGGGGACGGGATCGCGTTCGACACCGCGTCGCAGCGTTCCATGATGGGACAGTGGCAGACGTATCCGGCGTCAAATCCCTGTCGCGACGCGGAAATCTTTCGTCACGTTTCATCATCTCGACACAATCCGCGCCTAGCCGCGCCGCGCCGGGACGCCGCCTGGCTCGCCATGGATCAAGTGCCGCAACAGCCGGCGCACCAGCGGGCACGGCCTCCCGATCGTTCCAAAGGGGTTTCCGATGCGTCGTTCGTCCAAGTCGATCCTGCTCGCGGCGCTTGCCGCCGGCGTTGCGTTGTCCGCCATGCCCGCCGCGGCGCAGGCCGGTGCTGCTACTACCGCTGCCGATCCCGTCGCGGACGGCACCGATGCCGGGCTGGGCGAGGTGGTGGTGACCGCCGAGCGCCGCAGCGAGAACATCCAGCGCGTGCCGGTCTCGGTCGCGGTGGTCAGCGGCGACGACCTGCGCACCTTCCAGTCGGGGGGCGAGGACGCGCTGGCACTCGCCGGCCGCGTGCCGGGGCTTTATGCCGAAACCACCACCGGGCGCATCTTCCCGCGCTTCTACATCCGTGGCCTCGGCAACATCGACTTCTACCTGGGCGCGTCGCAGCCGGTATCGATCATCCAGGACGATGTCGTGCTCGAGCATGTCGTGCTGAAGTCCAATCCGGTCTACGACGTCGCCAATGTCGAGGTGCTGCGCGGGCCGCAGGGCTCGCTGTTCGGGCGCAACACGACCGCGGGCATCATCAAGTTCGACACGATCCGCCCCGGCCAGACCTGGACCAGCCGCTTCAACGCCTCCTACGGCACCTACAACACCGCGACCTTCGACGCGGGCGTCGGCGGGCCGATCGTGCAGGACAAGATCGCGGTGCGCCTGTCCGGGCTGTACCAACACCGCGACGACTGGATCGACAACACCTACACCGGCTTCAGCGCCGACGGTACGCGCGGCGGCCGCGACACGCTGGGCGGCTTCGACGAGCGTGACGCGCGTTTGCAGGTGCTGTTCACCCCGACGGAGACCCTGTCGGTCAACGTATCGGGCCACGTCCGCGATTACGAAGGCACCTCGACCGTCTTCCACCGCGGCGCGCTGCTCCGCGGGCAGAACAACGTCAACCTCGAACCGCGCGACCGCATCGCGCTGGACGAAGCCGACAACAACCCGCAGGCCTACCGCACCTATGGCGGATCGGTGAACGCCGCCTGGGATTTCGGTGCAGCGACGCTCACCTCGATCACCGCCTATGAGACCACGTCGGGCTACAGCCGCGGCGATACCGATGGCGGCGCGGCGGCCAATTTCGGCAACGTCGGCTTCGGCGAGAGCATGGGCCGCATCCGCGACCTCGATCAGTGGACCCAGGAGCTCCGCCTCGCCAGCAATGGCGACAATGCGTTCAAATGGCAGCTCGGAGGCTTCTATTTCGACAGCCGCGACGTCACCGAATTCTACCAGCGCGGCTATTTCCTGTCACCGGGACAGACCGGGCGTAACCCGAACAACTGGGTGCGGCTGCGCAACGTCAACACCAGCTGGGCGGTCTTCGGGCAGGCAAGCTACCGCATTGCCGACCGCCTGACGCTCACCGCCGGCGCGCGCTATACCGAGGACGACAAGGATACGCGCCTGGTCAAGCCGGTGCTGAACGCGGCGGGCACCTCCGACGAATTTCGCCGCTTGAACCCGAACGCGCCGACGCAGGTGAAGCTGAGCGGCAAGGAGCCGAGCTGGGATCTGTCGGCGCTCTACGAAATCGACCCAACCGCCAGCATCTACGCCCGCGTAGCGCGCGGCTTCCGTGGCCCGACGATCCAGGGCCGCTCGGCGGTGTTCAACACCCCGTTCACGACCGCGGACAGCGAGACGATCATGTCCTACGAGGCAGGCGTGAAGACGCAGCCGACCAGCAAGCTGCGCCTCAATGCCACCGCCTTCACCTACCGCGTGAACGACATCCAGCTGAACGCCAATGACGTCAACGGCAACGGCACGCTGTTCAACGCCGACCATGCCAACGCCTACGGCGTCGAAGCGGAGCTGGACTGGAAGCCGATCCGCAACATCACCTTCTCGCTGGGCGGCAGCGCGATCCACACCGAGATCAAGGACAAGCGCGTCTATGCGCAGGTTTGCGCCTTCAACGGCGTGCCGACCTGCACCGTGCTCGACCCGACCGTGCGGGGCGGTCTGTTCGCGCAGATCGACGGCAACCCGCTGCCCAACGCGCCGCGCTGGCAGGTCGATGCGGCGGTCCGCTACGACATTCCGCTGTCGGATCGCGGCAACTTCTTCGTGGCAAGCGATCTCAACATGCAGGGCTACACGAACCTCGTGCTCTACAAGACCCGCGAGTTCTTCGCGAACGACAACCTGGAGCTGGGGCTGAAGGCCGGGTTCACGACCACCGACGGCCGCTATGAAATCGCGGCGTTTGCGCGCAACATCACGAACGAGAAGAACCTGAAGGGCGTAATCGAGAACTACAACGCCGCGGTGTTCAACGAGCCGCGGATCGTCGGCATCTCGCTCAGCGGCCGCTTCGACTGACCAACGAGGGGAGGCTTCGGCCTCCCCTTTTTGTTCACGTCATTCCCTCGGAGGCGGGAATCCAGACGCGCAGGTCTTCGCAAGGCGCGAAAGGTCAGAGGTTCTGGATCCCCGCCGGCGCGGGAACGACGACTATCGATCGCGCTCCATTTCCGCGATCCAGTCCGGCAGGTCGGCCAGCGACGCGAGTTGGCGGAAGCGCGGGTGATCGACCGGAGCGGTCGCCGCTTCGTGCGCCCACGCCATCGGCTGCGGAATGAACGCGCCCCACGCCCCTGCCTCCAGCGCGGGCAGCACGTCCGAGCGCATCGAATCGCCCGCCATCACCGCGCGCTCGGGCGCGCAACCGTAGCGGTGGAAGACGCGCACGAACGTGTCGGCGCGCTTGTCGCTGACGATCTCCACGCCCGTGAACAACTGGCCGAGCCCGGAGGCGGCGAGCTTCACTTCCTGGTGGAGCAGGTCGCCCTTGGTCACCAGCACCAGTCGCCCCATTCCCGCCAGCCGCTCCAGCGTCTCGCCGATCCCGTCGAGCAGCTCGACCGGATGCGCCAGCAACTCGCGCCCGATCGCCAGGATGCGGCGTACGGCGGCGGCGGAGAGGTCGTCGCCGGCCAGCTCCAGCGCGGTCTCGATCATCGACAGCGTAAAGCTTTTCGCGCCATAGCCGTAGTGGCGCAGGTTGCGCACCTCGATCGCCTGCATCCGCGCGCGCGCCGCCGCATCGTCGGCAAAGGGCGCGACCAGATCGGCGAACGCCTGCTCGGCAGCGGCGAAGAAACGCATGTTGTGCCAGAGCGTGTCGTCGGCATCGAGGCAGATAAGGTCGATCGGCATGGCCGGCCTCTACGCGCCGCAGAGCCTGCGCACCAGCCGTGTCCCAAGCGCCGGGATGTGTGTGGCGGCGCGTTGCATTATCAACGATTTACGCCGCGAATGTTGCGAATGTTGAGACGGTGGCGGGTTGGAGACGACGGACGCGAATGTTGCGAATGTTGAGACGATCGCACGTTGGACGGTACCAAGCGAGATCCTCCACTCCTCACGCAAGCGCATAACGGAGCGAAGCGGGCGATGCCGTGGCGGAGGGGTCGGTCGCATGCGACGAGCGTACCGCAAAACGGCTGCTGTAGGACAGCGCCACCGCCTTCAACGCTATCGCAAGCTCTATCGGCGATGACGGCGGCATGGTTCGGTCGCTTGCGGATCACGACGGGTACGGGAGCAACGATTTCCAGTTGCTGCGGACGATCGCCGCACTGGCGGTGATCGTGTCGCATGCGTTCGCGCTGGCGAGCGGCGTCGCCGACGACGAACCTTTCAACAAGAGCGGCTGGACGCCGGGCGCCTGTGCCGTGATCGTCTTTTTCGCCATGTCCGGCTTCCTGATCGCCGGGAGCGTCGAACGCCGGCCCGAGTTCGGCGCGTTCGCCGCGGCGCGTGCGCGGCGCATCTTCCCGGCCTATCTGATCGCGCTGGTACTTGTCGTGGCGGTGCTCGGCGGCGCAGCGACGACGTTGCGCCTGCCCGATTATTATGCCCACCCCGCGACATGGGACTTCGTCCTGCGGCATGCGGTATTCGAGACCTCCCTCAAAGGGTTGCCGGGCGTCTTCGCGAGCAATCCTCATCCGTGGACGGTCAACGGATCGCTATGGTCGCTCCCGCTCGAGGTTCTTTGCTATTTCCTGCTGTACGGCGCGGCCCGGCTCCGGCTGCTGGGGCGGGCACATGGCGCATGGTTCCTCGCCGCGGGGATCGGATGTTCGGCGGTGATGCGTGTGGAAGGGGTCGGCGGGACGCTGCCGCACGTCCTGCCGAGTTTCGTCACCGGCGCGGCACTTTACGTTTATCGCGCCCAGGTGCCGGCGAGCGGACCGTTGCTCGGCGCGCTGCTCTGCCTGTCGTGGGCGGGTGCAGGCCTGCCGCTGCACGATGAGATGGCGCGCGTCGTCATCGCTTATGGGGCGATCGTGGTCGCGACCGGTAGCAGCGCGCCGGGACGGCTCGTCGCCCGCGGCGGCGACTACAGCTACGGCCTGTACCTGTACGGCTGGCCGGCGACACAGGCGGTGGTGTGGGCGATCCCGGGGATCAGCGTCGGGCCGTTGCTCGCGGCGGTGTTGCCGTGCGCGGGCGCGCTGGCGGTGGCGTCGTGGCATTGGATCGAGCGGCCCGCGCTCGCGCCGCGACGGCGAGAGGCGCACGCGTTGAGAACGGCGTCCGCCTGACAGCGAAACGGCCGCCTCGATGGGCGGCCGTTTCCGTGTCGGAGCCACCGCGGGCGACACCCGCTTCGTCGGACGGCGCTTGTCGCGCCGCCGGCCGACCACGGCTCGAGCCCGCGGGCAGCTTCGCTACCCGCCGGCCGCCTCGCCTTATGCCGCTTCCTTCGCCCGGCTGGCGCGCTTGCGCTCGTGCGGGTCGAGGTGGCGCTTGCGCAGGCGGATCGACTTCGGGGTCACCTCGACCATCTCGTCGTCGTCGATGTACGCAATCGCCTGTTCCAGCGTCATCTTCTTCGGCGGGGTCAGGCGGATCGCATCGTCCTTGCCGCCCGACGCACGGAAGTTGGTCAGCTGCTTCGCCTTCATCGGATTGACCTCCAGGTCATCCGTCTTGGCGTTCTCGCCGATGATCATGCCCTCGTACAGCGCCTCGCCGTGGCCGACGAACAGGATGCCGCGATCCTCGAGCGGACCGAGCGCGTAGGACTGCGCCTCGCCGGCGCCGTTCGAGATCAGCACGCCGTTCTTGCGACCCTCGATCGCGCCCTTGTGCGGCCCGTACTTCTCGAACAGCCGGTTCATGATGCCGGTGCCGCGCGTGTCGCTGAGGAACTCGCCGTGGTAGCCGATCATGCCGCGCGACGGCGCGGAGAAGGTGATGCGCGTCTTGCCGCCGGTCGACGGCCGCATGTCGGTCATCTCCGCCTTGCGCAGGTTCATCTTCTCGACGACCGTGCCCGAATGCTCCTCGTCGACGTCGATGATGACGGTTTCGTACGGCTCGGTCTTCTTGCCGTTCTCGTCCTCGCCGAACAGCACGCGCGGGCGGCTGATCCCCAGCTCGAAGCCCTCGCGGCGCATCGTCTCGATCAGCACGCCCAGCTGAAGCTCGCCGCGGCCCGCCACCTCGAAGCTGTCGCGGTCGGCGGCCTCGGTCACCTTGATCGCGACGTTGGTCTCCGCCTCGCGCATCAGGCGGTCGCGGATCATGCGGCTGGTCACCTTGCTGCCCTCACGTCCCGCCATCGGCGAATCGTTGACCGCGAAGCGCATCGACAGCGTCGGCGGATCGATCGGCTGCGCCTGGATCGGCGTGCTGACCGAGGTATCGGCGATCGTGTTCGCCACCGTCGCGACGGTCAGCCCGGCGAGCGAGATGATGTCGCCCGCGCGCGCTTCCTCGACGGGTACGCGCTCCAGCCCGCGGAAGCTCATCAGCTTCGACGCGCGGCCGGTCTCGATCACATTGCCCTGGTTGTCGAGCGCGTGGATCGGCTGGTTCAGCTTCACCACCCCCGACTGGACGCGACCCGTCAGGATACGGCCCAGGAAGTTGTCGCGATCGAGCAGCGTGACGAGGAAGCTGAACGGCGCGTCCTGGTCGAGCGACGGCGGCGGCACATGGTCCACGATCTTCTGGAACAGCGGGGTCAGCGTGCCCTCGCGACGGTCCATGTCCTCCGAGGCGTAGCCGTTGCGGCCCGAGGCGTAGAGGACCGGGAAGTCGAGCTGCTCGTCGTTCGCTTCCAGCGCGACGAACAGGTCGAACACCTCGTCCAGCACTTCCTGGATGCGCGCGTCCGACCGGTCGACCTTGTTGACGACCACGATCGGGCGCAGGCCCAGCGCGAGCGCCTTGCCGGTCACGAACTTGGTCTGCGGCATCGCGCCCTCGGCGGCGTCGACCAGCAGGATCACGCCGTCGACCATCGAAAGGATCCGCTCCACCTCGCCGCCGAAATCGGCGTGGCCCGGCGTGTCGACGATGTTGATCCGCGTGCCTTCCCACTCGATCGAGGTCGGCTTGGCGAGGATGGTGATCCCGCGCTCCTTTTCGAGGTCGTTCGAATCCATCGCGCGCTCTTCCACGCGCTGGTTGTCGCGGAACGTGCCGGACTGGCGGAACAACTGGTCGACGAGGGTGGTCTTGCCATGATCGACGTGCGCGATGATGGCGATGTTGCGCAGGTTCATACGGGTTCCTGAGGGTGGCCCGCTTGTCCGCAGGCAGTTTCGCCGCGCCGCATAGCGGAAAGTTCCATCGGATGCCAGTGCCTCGACAGCCGTGTCGCAGCGTATTACATAGACAACACAGTTGAAAGCGAACGGCGGACGCGGGACAAGGCGTTCGCCAAGAGAAGGATGACGAGGACATGGCGACCGCTCCGAACGATGCGACCGAGCCGACGCTGGTGCTCACCCCGCCCGATCCGGTGCCGGAGGTGCGGGCGGAAAAGGCCGCCGGCCTGGTGCCGGTGGACGACACGAAGCGCAGCGAGCTGGAGCGCCGCGTCGACCAGTTCGTCGAACAGCTGATCGCCGAGGACGTCAACTCGCCCGAGTTCGGCAAGCGCGTCGATGCGATCACGGCGATGGGGCAGAAGGAGATCCGCGACGCCGCGGGCCAGTCGAACCGCTTCCTCGATCGCCCGGTGCGCGCGATGGATCAGGAGGCGGGCGTCGGAAAGGACCTGGCCGAGCTGCGCCGCGTCGTCGAGGACCTGGACCCCGGCAAGAAGGGCAAGCTGACCACGCCGCAGAAGCTGTTCGGGGTGATCCCGTTCGGCAACAAGGTCCGCAATTACTTCGACGGCTACAAGTCGGCGCAGACGCACATCGCCTCTATCCTGAAGAGCCTGGGCAGCGGCAAGGACGAGCTGCTGATGGACAATGCCGCGATCGATACCGAGCGCGCGAACCTGTGGGCGGCGATGGGGCGGCTGGAGCAGATGATCCATCTGTCGCGCACGATGGACGCGCGGCTGGAGGACAAGGCCAACGAGCTCGACCATAGCGATCCCGCCAAGGCGAAGGCGATCCGCGAGAGTGCGCTGTTCTACGCCCGCCAGCGGACGCAGGACCTGCTGACGCAGATGGCGGTGACGGTGCAGGGCTATCTGGCGCTCGACCTGGTCAAGAAGAACAACGTCGAGCTGATCAAGGGCGTCGATCGCGCCAGCACGACGACGGTCGCGGCGCTGCGCACCGCCGTGACGGTGGCGCAGGCGCTGACCAACCAGAAACTGGTGCTGGAGCAGATCACGCAGCTGAACACCACCACCGCCGGGCTGATCGATTCGACCGGCAACCTGCTGCGGCAGAATACCGCACGCGTGCACGAGCAGGCGGCGGCCTCGACGATCCCGCTGGAGACGCTGCAACGCGCGTTCCAGAACATCTACGACACGATGGACGCGATCGACACGTTCAAGCTGAAGGCGCTCGACACGATGAAGGTGACGGTCGACACGCTGGGCAACGAGGTCGAGAAGTCGCGCGGCTATATCGCGCGCGCGGAGGGGGCGACGCAGAACCGCGTCGGGGGCGGGCCTGAGCAGTTCAAGCTGGAGTCGCTGTGACCCCTCCCCCGCCCTCCGATGTGGATGATGCGATCGCGGTCGCCCGGGTCGCGCAGGAGCGGCGGCGCGGCGGCGCGGTGATCCCGCTGCAACGCCGGCCCCGGCGCGGGCGCGGCGGGCGCAAGCAGCGCGCCGTCGTCATCGCGGTCGGCGCGGGCGTGATCCTTGCCGTCGCGATGCTGATGGGGCTGGGCGCATTCGGGCTGGTGGCGGTCGCGGCGCTGATCCTCGCGCTGACCGCGCTGGTGCTGTTCGCCCCCGCCACCCCGGTGCCGACGCCCGAGCGGATCGCAAAGTCGGAGCTGAAGGCGGTCCCCGCGCAGGCGGCGCGCTGGCTCGACGCGCGGCGCGCCGCACTGCCGGCGCCGGCGGCGGGCGTGCTCAACCGGCTGGACCAGCGGCTCGATACGCTGGGCGTGCAGGTGGGGGCGCTCGATGCCGACAGCCCGCTGGCAGGCGAACTGCGCCGGCTGGTCGGGGAGCAACTGCCCGCCTTCGTGGACGATTACGCGCGCGTGCCCCCGGCGATGCGCAACACGCCGCGCAACGGCATGACGCCCGACCAGCAGCTGGTCGAAGGGCTGGGCGTGATCGAGCGCGAACTGGGCGAGATCAGCGCGCGGCTGGCGCAGGGCGATCTCGACGCGCTGGAGACCAAGCGGCGGTATCTGCAGATCAAATACGAAGAGGAGTGAGCCGCCCGCCCCTGTCCGGCGCAGCAACGGTCGGCGCGGGCCCTCTTGATCCGCCGACGCACGGCTGTATGGATGCGCGCTCCACCGGGCCGCGGCCCGCGTCGGGCGCTTAGCTCAGCTGGTAGAGCGGCTCGTTTACACCGAGTAGGTCGGCGGTTCGAACCCGTCAGCGCCCACCATCCATCCCCTCACACCAACGGCAGCCGCGCGTCCGCCAGGGCCGCGACGTAGCGGTGCATCGCGCCTTCCGCCTCGGCGGTCAGCGCGACGAACGCGCGGCGGCGGTCGTCGGGATCGGGCGCGCGATCGAGCAGGCGGGCGGCGGTCAGCTTGCCGATCCAGCGCAATGCGGTGGTCGGCGCGACCGCGGCGGCGATGCACAGGCTCGACACCGACACGCGCGCCCCCTCCAGCCGTGCCGCGAACAGATCGAGCAGCATGTCCCACGCCGGGTCCTCGAACAGCCCGTCGCCGAAGAAGCGGTCGCGCAGCCGCCGCGCGCGCAGCACGTCGCGGACCGTTCCGGCGGTGATGTCGGCGGCGGCCGGGCTCGGCGCGAAGGTCGTCCGGCGGTCCTCGGCGCGGCCGCCGCCACCGCCCTCGCGTTCGCCGAAGCGCGCGAGCATGTCGGCGATCCGCGCCACCTCGGCGTTCAGCCGCGCGAAGCGCTCGCGCTCCTCGTCGCTGCTGCGCACCGCGCTCCCGCCGTCTCCACGCGCCGCGGCGACCGCCAGCGCGCCGATCCAGTCGGCCTGATCGGGGGCGCAGAGCAATTGCACGTCGTCGACCGCATCGCCCAGCGCGGCGATCACGAAATCGATCTGCGCGACGCTCATCGCCACCACGCTGCGCCACGCATGCGCCTGCGCCAGCGTGCCGACCGACGCGACGGTATCGTGAGCCAGTTCGTCGGGTGCCCCCTCCAGATCGAGCACCACCACCGGCGCCGGATCGGGCAACGCCGCCAGCGCCGCCGCCGCTTCCTCCAGCGCGACATGCGCGGTGACCTGCCCGCCGATCAGCGCGATCGCGTCCTGCGCGGCGGCGCCGCCGACCGCATCCATGGTCGCCAGCACGAACGGCGTCGTGCGCGCGCCTGCATGACCGAACGAGGTCGCCATGGCTCAGTCGAGCGCCTTGACGATATCCTCGACCATCTTCTTCGCGTCGGCCAGCAGCATCATGGTGTTGTCCCTGTAGAAAACGTCGTTGTCGACGCCGGCATAGCCGACACCGCCCATCGAACGTTTCACGAACAGCACCGTTTTGGCCTTTTCGACGTCGAGCACCGGCATGCCGTAGATCGGAGAGGTCTTGTCGGTCTTCGCCGCCGGGTTGGTGACGTCGTTCGCGCCGATCACGAACGCGACGTCGGTCTGCGCGAATTCGGAGTTGATGTCCTCCAGCTCGAACACCTCGTCATACGGGACGTTCGCTTCGGCCAGCAACACGTTCATATGTCCCGGCATCCGCCCCGCGACCGGGTGGATCGCATATTTCACGCGCACGCCCTCGGCCTTCAGCTTGTCGGCCATTTCGCGCAGCACATGCTGCGCCTGCGCAACCGCCATGCCGTATCCGGGGACGATGATGACCTGCTCGGCCTGGCTCATCAGGAACGCCGCGTCCTCGGCCGATCCGCGCTTCCACGGTCGATCCGTTTTGGCCGCACCTGCGCCGCCCGCCGCGGCGTCGGCGCCGAATCCGCCCGCAATGACGCTGATGAAGCTGCGGTTCATCGCGCGGCACATGATGTAGCTGAGGATCGCGCCCGACGATCCGACCAGCGCGCCGGTGATGATCATCGCGCTGTTGTGGAGCGTGAAGCCCATCGCGGCGGCCGCCCAGCCCGAATAGCTGTTGAGCATGCTGACGACGACCGGCATGTCCGCGCCGCCGATCGGCACGATCAGCAGGAAGCCGATCGCGAACGACAGGAGCGTGATCGTCCAGAACACCCACGGGCTCTGGTCGAGCGTGAAATAGCCGACCAGCGCCAGGATCGCGGCGAGCACGGAAAGATTGATGACATGGCGCGCGGGCAGCAGGATCGGCGCGCCGCCCATGTTGCCGTTCAGCTTCAGGAACGCGATGACCGACCCCGAGAAGGTGATCGCGCCGATCGCGACGCCCAGCCCCATCTCGACGCGGCTGACCGGGTTGATGAGCGCGAACGCGCCGTCGGGGGTGAGCACCGGCACCGCGATCCCGAACGCGACCGGGTTCAGATAGGCGGCGGCGGCGACCAGCACCGCGGCGAGCCCGACGAGGCTGTGGAAGGCGGCGACGAGCTGCGGCATCGCGGTCATCGCGATCCGCCGCGCGGTGGTCAGCCCGATCGCCGCGCCCAGCGCGATGGCAGCGACGATCTCGAGGACCGCGACCGTGTCGATCGCGGAGAGCAAGGCGGCATAGTCATAGCCTTCGACCAGCAATGTGATTGTCGGCACATGCGTGACCAGCGTCGTCACGACCGCGATCCCCATCCCGATCATGCCGAAGCGGTTGCCGCGCTGGCTGGTGGTCGGGCTGGACAGTCCGCGCAGCGCGAGGATGAAGCACACGCCCGCGACGAGGTACGCGAAGGCGACCCATGGATTGACGGCGTGTTGCACTTGGCTCTGCTCCCCTGTCGTCACCCCAGCGAAAGCTGGGGTCTGCTCCCCACGCGCGCGCGTGTGCGGCGCGAGATCCCGGCGTTCGCCGGCATGACGGTCAATGTTTCGCCGCCGGGCGGTCCTTTTTCCTGTACATCGCCAGCATCCGCTGCGTGACCGCGAAGCCGCCGAAGATGTTGATGCTCGCCAGCACCACCGCCAGCAGCCCCAGCCACTTGCCCCCGACGCTGCCGGCCGCGGCGCTGGCGATCAGCGCGCCGACGATGATGACCGAGGAGATCGCGTTGGTCACCGCCATCAACGGCGTGTGCAGCGCCGGCGTGACCGACCAGACGACATAATAGCCGACGAAACACGCCAGCACGAAGATCGACAGGATCGCGATGAAATCCACGATGGCTCTCCTTGTCCTCAGCGCTTGGCCAGCACCAGTTCCGCCAGCAGCCGCTGGATCGCGGCGGGATCCGCGTTGCGGCTGACCTTCAGCGTCAGCGGCTGCGGATTGCCCGACACCCAGATCGCCAGGTCCGAATCGAGGTCGAACGTCCCCGCGCTTTCGACCGCGAAGCGCGTGATCGAGCGGTACGGCACGCTCTGGAACGACACCTTCGTTCCGGTCAGCCCCTGGACGTCGACCAGCACGAAGCGATAGTTGGTCAGGAAGGCGGTGTCGCGCAGCGAGCGGAACGCGGCGAGCACTTCCTCGCCCGCGATCAGCGCATGGCCGAATTTGTCGCGGATCTCGTCCGGCTCGACTTCATGGCTGGAAAACAATCCCATGTCCGTCCCCCTTCGTCAGTCGCGCCGCGCCGCCACCGTGCGATCGCGGATCGTCACCATCTCGCCGAACAGCCGGTCGGCTTCCGCGAAATGCTCGGCACGGTCGCGCTTTGCCTGTGCGGCCGCCCTGCGCTGCTCGTCCTTCAGCGCGCGGCGGCGCTGCGCCTCGGTCTGCACCACGCCCGGCGGGGGTGGCGGCGGCGGCGGACGCGTACATTCGTAGATGGTGTTGCGGTCGTGCTTCGCCCGGTCGGCGACCGCGCGCGCATAGACGTCGGCGAGCTTCGTCCCCGCGAGCGAGCGCACGAAGGCCGCATCGCGCGCCGCGCTCTTCGCCAGGTACGCCTCGACCGTGTCCGGCGCGCAATGCGGCACCACGAACATCTGGTAACGGTCGACGAGGTCGTAGAACGCCTTGCGATCGGCCTGCTCGGGCGACTCGGCCGCTGCCGCCCCGCCGAGCAGCAGCGCGATCGGCAGTGCCCAGGCCATCCTCACGACAGCAGTCGCGCGTTGACCACCTGCCCGCCGCGGGTCAGCCGGATGGCATCGCCGATCTCGGCGTCCAGCACCGGGCGCCCCTGCTCCTTGTCCCAGAAGGTCGACAGGAAATTGTAGAGGTTGCGCGCGAACAGCGCCGAGGCGTCGGCGGGAAGCCGCCCGGCGACGTTGCGATGCCCGACGATCCTGACGCCGTGCCGCTCCACCACCTCGCCCGCGACCGCGCCCTCGACATTGCCGCCCTGTTCCACCGCCAAGTCGACCACGACCGAGCCCGGCCGCATCGACGCGAGCTGCGCATCGCTGACCAGCCGCGGGGCGGGGCGACCGGGGATCAGCGCGGTCGTAATCACGATGTCCTGCCGGGCGATGTGCGCCGAGACGAGTTCGACCTGCGCGGCCTGATATTCCGGCGACATCTCGCCGGCATAGCCGCCCGCGCCCTCGCCCTCGATCCCGGCGACGTTCTCGACGAAGATCGGCTTGGCACCCAGCGACTGGATCTGCTCCCGGGTCGCGGAGCGGACGTCGGTGGCGGACACCTGCGCGCCCAGCCGCCGCGCGGTGGCGATCGCCTGGAGCCCGGCGACGCCCACCCCCATCACGAACACGCGCGCCGCGCTGACGGTGCCCGCCGCCGTCATCATCATCGGGAAGGCGCGACCGTATTCGGCGGCGGCATCCAGCACCGCCTTGTACCCGGCGAGGTTGGATTGCGACGACAGGATGTCCATCGACTGCGCGCGGGTGATGCGCGGCATGAATTCCATCGCCAGCGCCTCCAGCCCGGCGGCGGCATAGCCGTCGACGCGCGCGCGCTCTCCGAACGGGTTCAGCCCCGCGACGACCCAGGCGCCCGGCGCCACGCCGGCCAGCGATGCCGGGTCCGGCCCCTGCACCCCCAGCACGATATCCGCCCCCGCCAGCGTCGCGGCACGATCGGCGACGGTCGCACCGGCCGCGGCATAATCGGCGTCGGCATAGGAAGCCGCCGCCCCCGCCCCGGCCTCCACCGCCAGCGTCGCGCCCAGCGCGGCGAACTTCTTCACCGTCTCCGGCGTCGCCGCCACGCGGCGCTCGCCCGGCGCCTGCTCCCGTACGACCGCGATCTTCACCGCGCGGCTACGAGATGAGCCAGATGACGAGGAAGGCGATCAGGAAACAGGCGACCGCGCCGTACTTGAGCAGCCCGATCATGCTCGTGTAGGTTGCCTCATGTGCCTTCAGATCGGCAGGTTCGGCCATGATGATCCTCTTCCCCTTGGATTCTGCGCGCGACCGTAGGCATGCCGTCGGCAACTGGCAATATGGCCGTCGCTTGTGACGCCGGCGTTTAAGCCGCCCTTTACTCCGCCCCGCTAGGACCGCATCGAACGAACCATGGGGCCGGACCTGAACATGACGCGCAACGGACAACGTCTGCTGATGCTGGTCGACGCCGATGCCGGGCGGCGGCGGACCGTGGCGACGATCGCGGCGCGCAGCGGCTGGCGGACGATCGGGGTCGACGACGGCGGCCACGCGCTGGCGACGCTGGCGACCGAGGACGGGATGCAGCTCGACGCGATCATGCTCGACCACGGCGCCGGGGACGTCGAGCCCGCGCCGCTGATCGCGCAGCTGCGCGCCTATCGCCCGCAATTGCCGATCCTGCTGCTGACCGCGCATGCCTCGGTCGCCAGCGCGGTGGAGGCGATGCGGTCGGGCGCGACCGATTACCTCAGCAAGCCGCTGGCGCCCGAACGGTTGCTCCACGCGCTGGAGGCGGCGGTCGGCGCGACCGCGGCGGGCGAGCTGCGCCCGTTGACCGAGAAGATCCCGGCGATGCTGGGCTTCGACGAGATCGTCGGCTCCGCGCCCGAGTTCCGGGCCGCGATGGCGATCGCGGCGAAGGCGGCGCGTGCGCGCGTCGCGGTGCTGATCGAGGGCGAGAGCGGGGTCGGCAAGGAAGTGGTCGCCGAGGCGATCCACGCCGCCTCGCCGCGCTCGCACCTCGAGCGCGTGACCGTGAACTGCGCCGCGGTGCCGGGCAACACGATCGCCAGTGAATTGTTCGGGCACGAACCGGGCGCGTTCGCCGGCGCGTTCGAGCGGCGCCAGGGCCGCTTCGTCGCCGCGCACGGCGGGACGCTGTTCCTCGACGAGGTCGATTGCCTGCCGCTCGATGCGCAGGCGCTGCTGATGCGCGTGTTGCAGGACAATGAGGTGGTGCCGCTGGGTGCGCGCCATGCGCAGGCGGTCGACGTGCGCGTCATCGCCGCCACCAACAAGCGGCTAGCCGACGAGGTCGCGGCCGGGCGGTTCCGCGAGGACCTGTACTTCCGGCTCAACGCCGTCACCGTGCCGATCCCGCCGCTGCGCGAACGCGCCAGCGACATTCCCGCGCTCGCCCGCCACCTGCTGGAGCGGATCGCGCGCCAGCCGGGCCTGCGCCACCTGAACGTGACCGACGACGCGCTGACGTTGCTGGCGCAATACGACTGGCCCGGCAACGTCCGCCAGTTGCAGAACGCGTTGTTCCGCGCCGCGGTGCTGTGCGAGGGCGACACGCTGACCCGCGCCGACTTTCCGCAGATCGCCGCGCTCGGCAGCCGCCCGACCCCGCGACCGCGCGGCGAGCCGACCGGCGTCGCGCTGTTCGGCGCGGACGGCCATATGCGCGCGCTGGAAGAGATCGAGGCGGACATCATCCGCCTGGCGATCGGCCATTATCGCGGGCGGATGACCGAGGTCGCCCGGCGGCTGGGCATCGGGCGTTCGACGCTCTATCGCAAGCTGAGCGAGCTGGGGATCGACAACGCCGCCTGAGCACGGCACGCTGCCGCGCATGTCGGTGCCGTTTGCCGATCGCCGCTATCTGGTCACCGGCGCCGCTTCCGGCATCGGGCTGGCCGTCACGCACCATCTGGCGGCGCGCGGCGCGGCGCGGCTGGTGCTGGTCGATCGCGACGGCGACGCACTGGCGCGGGTCCAGCCGGGCTGCGCGGTCGATCGGCTGGCCGGCGATGTGTCCGACGAGCTTTTCTGGGACGATGCCGCACCGGCCCTGGCCGCGATCGACGGCGCGGTCCTCAATGCCGGGGTCGCGGGCGCGGGCGCGATCGCCGACCTGTCGCTGGCCGAATGGCGACGGATCCTGTCGGTCAATCTCGATGGCGCGTTCCTGAGCCTACGCGCCGCGATGCGCGCGATGGCGGGGCGTCCGGGCGCGATCGTCGCCGTCGCGTCGGCGGCCGGGATCAAGGCCGAACCGGGGGTCGCCGCCTATGGCGCATCGAAAGCCGGGCTGATCCACCTGGTCAAGGTGGCGGCCAGGGAGGGCGCCGCACAGCGGCTGCGCGTCAACGCGATCGCGCCTGCGGGCGTCGAGACGCCGGTGTGGGACGCCGTCCCGATGTTCGCCGACCGCGCCGCCGCGATCGGGCGTGACGCGGCGTTCGCGGAACTGTCGGCGACGGCGACGCCGCTCGGCCGCTTCGCCCGGCCGGAGGAGGTCGCCGCGCAGATCGGCTTCCTGCTGTCCGACGCCGCCGCGCTGATGACCGGCAGCGTGCTGGTCAGCGACGGCGGCTATACGCTGTAGCGGCGCCTACCACAGCACGCCCGATTTGTCGGGCACCATCGGATCGGGTGCCTCGTCGCCGATCGCCTGCAGCAGGTCGATCTCGATCGTGCGGCACATCGCGGTCAGCGGCAGGTCGTGGACCGTGTTCGCGAACGGATCGACCAGGTCGTCGCCGATCTGCAACACCGCCAGGAACATCAGCCCCGCCACCGTCGACCCCAGCGGCGTGGCGAACCCCAGCGTCTCGACCAGCCCGATCGGCAGCAGGATGCAGAACAGGTGGGTGAAGATCATTGGGAAGAAGCGATATTGATTGGGCAGCGGCGTGTTCTTCAACCGCTCCATGCCGCCTTGCGCATTGGCGATATCCACCAGCACGCTTTCCATCGCCGATTGCTGGATGGTGTCGATCCACCCTTTTTCCTTCGCCTCGTTGATCCGGCGGCCGGTGCCGTCGACGATGCCGTTGGCGGTGTTGGTGCGCGACAAGGCGAAGTCCGCCTCGCCCTTCGACAGGAAGCGCAGCACCTCGTCGTCGACCTTCTGCTTGCGCAACTGGCACCGCAAGGCGTTCACATAGGCGATCTGGCGGAGCACGATCGTGCGCTTCAGGTCGCGCGCCTCGGGATCGGGCAAGAAGTTGCGCGCCGCACGCGCGATGTTGCGGCTGGCGTTGATCATCAGCCCCCAGAGCGACCGGCCCTCCCACCAGCGCTGATAGGCCGAGTTGCTGCGAAACCCGAGGAACAGCGCCAGCGCCGAGCCGAACAGCGTCAACGGCAGTTCCGGCGCGTGAAACGGCAACACGTAATAGGTGACGGTGACGACCACGTCCCAGATGAACAGGACGCTGAGCGGCTTCCAGACCTCTCGAACGATCTGGGTGTAACTGGGTACCGGCGTGACGATCATGCCGCGGCTAACGCATGTTCATCGTTTCGGTGCCAGTATCATTTTCTTTCTCTCACGACACCGCCGACAGCGCATGGTCGCGCAGCCCGCGCCAGACGCGCAACGCCTGCACCGTTTCGCGCACGTCGTGGACGCGCAGCAGCTGCACCCCCGCCTGTGCACCCGCCACCGCCAGCGCCACCGACCCGCCGAGCCGTTCCGCCACCGGCGCCTCGTTGTCGAGCGCGCCGATCATCCGCTTGCGGCTGGCGCCCAGCATGATCGGGCAGCCCAGCCCGTGGAACAGCGCCAGCCCGCCCAGCAGCGCCAGATTGTCGGCGAGCGACTTGCCGAAACCGATGCCGGGATCGACCATGATCCGCGCGCGATCCACCCCCGCGGCGACCACCGCCTCGACGCGCGCCTCCAGCCAGTCGAACACCTCGGTCACCACGTTGCCGTAGCGCGGGCGGCCGTGCCCGCCGGCCCTGGGATCGGGCGAGTGCATCAGGATCACCGGCACGCCCGCCCGCGCGACCAGCTCGAGCGCGCGGTCGTCCCACAGCAGCGCCGACACGTCGTTGACGATCCCCGCCCCCGCCGCCAGCGCTGCCTCCATCACCGCGGCCTTACGCGTGTCGACCGAGACCAGCGCGCCGCCGCGCGCCAGCCGCTCGACCGCAGGAGCGACGCGGCGCGCCTCGTCCTCCTCCCACACCGGCGCGGCCCCGGGGCGCGTCGACTCGCCGCCGACATCGATCACCGCCGCGCCGTTCGCCGCCATCGCCATCCCCGCCGCGGCCGCGCCGGCCGGATCGTCGACATGCGCCCCGCCGTCGGAGAAGCTGTCGGGGGTGACGTTCAGGATGGCGGCGACCTGTGGCTGGTCGAAGCGCAACGTCCGACCGCCCAGCACCCAGGGGGCGCGCGGCGCGCAGACACGCGCGTGGAGCGTCGCGGCGCGCGGTCCGAGCTGTGCGACATCGGCGACGGGCACGATGCGGCGCGTGTCGCCGTCGATCACCTCATAGGCCGCGAACCACTGCATCCCGCCCGCCAGCCGCGCGACATGGCCATCGGGATAGGCGAACGGCGCATCGGCGAAGTGGATCGGGCGCAGGTGCATGCAGCTAACTCCCCCCTCCCTGGAACGGGAGGGGCTTACGTCACGGTTGCGTGGCGAGCAGGTACGTCTGCCGCAGCGTGTCGATCGCCTTCAGCGCGCCGTCATGCTCGTAATGCCAGAAGGTCCAGCCGTTGCACGCCGGTGCGCCCTGCACCGTCGATCCGACCTTGTGGATCGACCCGCTGGCGCCGCACGGCGAGGAGAGCGAGCCGTCTGCGCGCACCATCGCCTGCCACCGCCGCTTGGTATCGACCAGCATCGTGCCCGGCGTCAGGTAGCCGTTCTCGACCAGCACCCCGAACGCCACCTTCGGCTGCGACTTGGGGCTCTGCATCGTGGCGAGCGCCGATTCGTCGAGCGGCAGCGCGGCGGCGATCCGCTCCTCGGCCGCGGCGATATAATCGCCCTCGCGCTCGATCCCCATCCAGCGGCGGCCGAGCCGCTTGGCGACCGCGCCGGTGGTGCCGGTGCCGAAGAACGGGTCGAGCACCACGTCGCCCGGCTTCGTGCAGGCCAGCAAAATGCGGTACAGCAGCGCCTCGGGCTTCTGCGTCGGGTGGACCTTCACACCGTCCTTCTTCAACCGCTCGCCGCCGCCGCAGATCGGGAATTCCCAGTCGGAGCGCATCTGCAACTCGTCGTTCAGCGTCTTCATGCTGCGGTAGTTGAAGGTGTAGCGCGCCTTTTCGCCCTTCGACGCCCAGATCAGCGTCTCGTGCGCGTTGGTGAAGCGCGTACCGCGGAAATTCGGCATCGGATTGGCCTTGCGCCACACGATGTCGTTCAGGATCCAGTATCCGAGGTCCTGCACCGCGGCGCCGACGCGGAAGATGTTGTGGTAGCTGCCGATCACCCAGATCGTGCCGTCGTCCTTCAGCACGCGGTGCGCCTCGGCCAGCCACGCGCGCGTGAACGCGTCGTACTGCGCGAACGTGTCGAACTTGTCCCAGTCGTCGGTCACCGCGTCGACGTGGCTGCCGTCGGGACGGAACAGCTCGCCGCCGAGCTGGAGGTTGTACGGCGGGTCGGCGAAGATCATGTCCACCGACTTCGACGGCAGCGCCTTCATCTGCGCGATGCAGTCGCCGCGCAGGATCCGGTCGAGCGGCAGCACCGCCGGCGTTTCCGCCGCCGTCGCCCGCCGTCCGCGCACGACCTTTTCCAGAACCCCCATCGCCTTCAAGCTCCCCGTTTCGAGCCCCAGAAGGGCGGGAAAGCGCGAGTCCGTCAAGGGTCGTGCGGCGAAGCGAGTCGAGGCGCGACTCGTTGCAAAACCGGAACAAGATGAGTCCGTGTCCATATATTGAGTCGTGCGCGACTCGGCGGACTCAACGGGTGGTGGTGTGACCCAAAAGACTCAAAGCGGCAAAACACATTGCGCGACCGGCGCGAAGCTGCGGCGGTGCAGCGGGGTCGGTCCGTGCTCGCGCAACGCGGCGAGGTGCTGCGCGCTGCCGTAACCCTTGTTGGCGTGCCAGCCGTAATGCGGATGCGATTCGGCGGCGGCGATCATGATCCGGTCGCGGGTGTGCTTGGCGACGATCGACGCCGCGGCGATCGAGCGGCTGTGCGCATCGCCCGAGACGATCGCGGTCGCGGCATAGCCCCAGCGCGGCAGGCGGTTGCCGTCGACCAGCACATGGCCCGGCGCGCACCCCAGCACCTCCGCCAGCCGGTCGACCGCCAGCGTCATCGCCTTCATCGTCGCCCAGTAGATATTCAGCGCGTCGATCTCGGCCGGCTCGACGATCCCGATCCCCAGCGCCGCGCAATCGGTCAGCCGCGCGCACAGCCGCTCGCGCTCCGTCGCCGACAGCTTCTTCGAATCGTCGATCCCGCGCGGCACGCCCCTGGCGGGCAGCACCAGCGCACAGGCGACGACCGGCCCGGCGAGCGGCCCGCGCCCCGCCTCGTCCACCCCCGCGACCGGGGGCAGGCACGCACGCTCGTGCTTCAGGCCCGGCATGCGCGCTCCCACGCGTCGAACGGCGCGGTGCCGAGCGCGTGGCCCATCGGCCCGTGCCCCTGCCCCAGCCCCGGCGCGGCGCCCAGCGCGGCGCGGACGTACCGGATCGCGCGCGCGATCGCCGGCTCCAGCGTCAGCCCGGCGGCCAGCCCCGTCGCTATCGCGCTGGCCAGCGTGCAGCCGGTGCCGTGGCTGTGGCGGGTGTCGATGCGCGGGTTGCCCCATTCGGCGATGGTGCCGGTCGCGTCGACCAGCCGATCGACCACCGTGTCGCCGCTCGCATGCCCGCCCTTCACCAGCACCGCAGCGCCGGTCCGCGCCGCATACGCGCGCGCGGCGGGCTGGATCTCGGCGGCGTCGAGCGCCTCGCGCCCGCACAGCACCGCCAGCTCGGGCAGGTTCGGCGTGATCAGCGTGCTCATCCGCGCCAACCGCTCGAACGCCGCGATCGTATCGGCATCGGCCAGCGTCGCGCCGCTCGTCGCGACCATCACCGGATCGAGGACGATCGGCACCGCATATGACGCGCCCGCCAGTTCGTCGGCGACGGCCGCCGCGATCGCCGCGCCGCCCAGCATCCCGATCTTGACCGCATCCACGCCGATGTCGCGCGACACGCATGCCATCTGCTGGCGCACCATTCCGGGCGACAGCGCCGTGACGGCCTCGACGCCCAGCGTGTTCTGCGCGGTGACGGCGGTGATCGCGGTCATCGCGTGCCCGCCCAGCATCGCGACGGTCTTGATGTCCGCCTGGATACCCGCGCCGCCGCCGGAGTCGGAGCCGGCGACGATCAGGACGCGCGGCGTCACGCGCGGAACCGCCGTTCGGTGGCGGCGGGATGCTGCTTCAACGCCTTGCCGACGCGTGCCGGGCGGTCGAGCAACTCGCCGCCGCAATTCGGGCAGGTTTCGTCCAGCGCATCGGCGCAATCTGCGCAGAACGTGCATTCGAACGAACAGATGAACGCGCCGCCCTCGTCGGCGGGCAGGTCCGCGCCGCAGCGTTCGCAATCGGGTCGCATGTCGAGCATGGCGCGGGCTTCTAGCGCGCCACCCGCACGCCGTCACCCCGCCCGCTCCGCCGTCAATCGACGAACGCGCGCTCGATCACGAACTGGCCCGGGTTGGCGTTCGACCCTTCGACGAACCCCTTGTGCTCCAGCGTCGACGCGATCTCCCGGATCATCGCGGTCGATCCGCACAGCATCACCCGGTCGGTCTCGGGATCGAAGCGCGGCTCGCCGTCCAGCGCCGCGAACAGCCGCCCGCTCTCGATCAGCGCCGGGATGCGCCCGGTCGTATGGAAGTCCTCGCGCGTGACCGCGGGGACGTAGTGGAACCGGGTCGCCGCCTCGTCCGCCACCAGCGGATCGTCCGCCAGCCGCGCGCTCAGCTCGTCGTGGAAGGCGAGATCGTTGACGCGGCGCACCCCGTGGACGATCACGACCTGGTCGAAACGCTCGTACACGTCCGGATCGCGCGCGACGCTCAGGAACGGCGCCAGGCCGGTGCCGGTCGACAGCAGGAACAGCCGCTTGCCGCCCTCCAGCGCGTCCAGCACCAGCGTACCGGTCGGCTTCTTGCCGAGGTACAGCTGGTCGCCCGGCTCCACCGCCTGCAACCGTCCGGTCAGCGGGCCGCCCGGCACCTTGATCGACAGGAACTCCAGCTCCTCCGCCCAGGCCGGGCTGGCGATCGAATAGGCGCGCATCACCGGCTTGGCGGGCTTGTCCTCCGTACCGCCCTCACCCGGCAGCCCGATCATCACGAACTCGCCGGAGCGGAAGCGAAACGACGCCGGGCGCTCGACCGCGAAGCTGAACAGATGCTCGTTCCAATGGCGCACCCATTTCACCGCCACGCTGTGGAAGGCGGTGGACTCGGGGATAAGCACGGGCGCGCGCAGGTCGGTCATCGGTGATCCGGTCTGTGGATGGGAATTCTTGCGAATGGCGCGCATTATGGTGCGCATCCGACAGGGTCAACCATAGCTGGGCTTGGGCGCGGGCAAGCGTGCTCAGTCGCGCTGTGCCAGCGGCGCCTGTACGAAGCGCAACGCCACCCACTCGGTGGCCGCCGCCAGTTCCTCCGCCACGCGCGGCGCGTCGCCGTCGTCGACCAACGTCGCGGCGATCCGGCGCACCACCGTCGCATCACCGGAAAGCGCGGCGTCGAACATCGCCAGCAGCGTCGCCTACGCCGCGGTGACATGTTCCGCGCCGGGCATCCCGAACCGCAACCAGCGCAGCGCATGCGCATCGAGCAGCGCCATCAGCCTCGTGAAATCGGGCAACGCCGCCATCACCCCGCGCCACCCGAACCCGGGGGCCAGCGCCGCGCACGGGCAGCGCCCGGCCCGCGCCGCGGCGGTCCACATCCGCATCGCGCCGGTCAGGAAATGGAAATGCTCGTCCAGGTCCGGCGGCAGGCGGTCGAGGAAGCGGTACATCAGGTCACCTCGATTTGCGATTGACTCGCAGTAGCTGACACGGAACACATCGTCAACGCTGCCCTTTCGCCGCGCGGACCGTGCGCCCATATTGCCGCGCATGGCGATCCAGATCCGCACCAACCTGGCCGAACCCGAAACCGGCGAGGCGTTCGTCCCGCACCGTCCGAACCGCCCCGACAAGGTGGAGGGCGGCAAGCCGTTCAAGCTCGTCAGCGAGTATCAGCCCTCCGGCGATCAGCCGACCGCGATCCGCGAACTGGTCGAAACCGCGCGCGCGGGCGAAAAGGATCAGGTGCTGCTCGGCGTCACCGGCTCGGGCAAGACCTTCACCATGGCCAAGGTGATCGAGGAGATGCAGCGCCCCGCCCTGATCCTCGCGCCCAACAAGATCCTCGCCGCGCAGCTCTACGGCGAGTTCAAGTCGTTCTTCCCCGACAATGCCGTCGAATATTTCGTCAGCTATTACGATTACTATCAGCCCGAGGCGTACGTCCCGCGCTCCGACACCTATATCGAGAAGGAGTCGAGCATCAACGAGGCGATCGACCGCATGCGCCACTCGGCGACGCGGTCGCTGCTGGAACGCGACGACGTGCTGATTGTCGCGTCGGTGTCGTGCCTCTACGGCATCGGCTCGGTCGAGACCTATTCGGCGATGATCTTCGACCTGAAGAAGGGGCAGAGCGTCGACCAGCGCGAGATCGTCCGCAAGCTGGTCGCGTTGCAATACAAGCGCAACGACGCCGCGTTCCAGCGCGGCAATTTCCGCGTGAAGGGCGACAATCTCGAAATCTTTCCGTCGCATTATGAGGACAGCGCGTGGCGCGTGTCGTTCTTCGGCGACGAGATCGAGGAGATCGTCGAGTTCGATCCGCTGACCGGCAAGAAGTCGGCGAGCCTGGGCTCGATCCGCATCTACGCCAATTCGCACTATGTCACGCCCGGCCCGACGATGAAGCAGGCGACGGAGGCGATCAAGCACGAGCTGTCCGAGCGGCTGAAGGAGCTGGAGATCGAGGGCAAGTTGCTCGAGCGCCAGCGGCTGGAGCAGCGAACGAACTTCGACCTCGAGATGATCGCCGCGACCGGCAGCTGCAACGGCATCGAGAATTACAGCCGCTTCCTGACGGGCCGCCTGCCCGGCGAGCCGCCGCCCACGCTGTTCGAATATCTGCCCGAGAACGCGCTGCTGTTCGTCGACGAAAGCCACCAGACGATCGGCCAGATCAACGGCATGTCGCGCGGCGACCACCGCCGCAAGATCACGCTGGCCGAATACGGCTTCCGGCTCCCCTCGGCGATCGACAACCGCCCGCTGCGCTTCAACGAATGGGACGCGATGCGCCCGCAGACCGTGTGCGTGTCCGCGACGCCGGGCACGTGGGAGATGGAGCAGGCCGGCGGTGTCTTCGCCGAACAGGTCATCCGCCCCACCGGCCTCATCGACCCGCCGGTCGAGATCAAGCCGGTCGAGGAGCAGGTGCAGGACCTGATCCAGGAATGCCGCAAGACGACCGAGCTGGGCTACCGCACGCTCGTCACCACGCTGACGAAGCGGATGGCGGAGGACCTGACCGAATATATGCACGAGGCGGGGATCAAGGTCCGCTACATGCACTCCGACGTCGAGACGCTGGAGCGTATCGAGCTGATCCGCGACCTGCGGCTGGGCGTCTACGACGTGCTGATCGGCATCAACCTGCTGCGCGAGGGTCTCGACATTCCTGAATGCGGACTGGTCGCGATCCTCGACGCCGACAAGGAAGGCTTCCTGCGCTCCGAAACCTCGCTGATCCAGACGATCGGGCGCGCGGCGCGCAACGTCGACGGGCGCGTGATCCTCTATGCCGACCGCATCACCGGCAGCATGGAGCGCGCGATGAACGAGACCGCGCGCCGCCGCGAGAAGCAGCAGGCGTACAATGCCGAGCACGGCATCACGCCGACGACCGTGCGCAAGAACATCGGCGACATCATCGCGCACGTCGCGTCGAAGGACCAGGTGACGGTCGAGATCGACGAGGATCGCCCGCACATGGTGGGCCACAATCTGCGCGCCTATATAGAGGAGCTGGAAAAGAAGATGCGCAAGGCCGCCGCCGACCTCGAATTCGAGGAAGCCGGACGCCTGCGCGACGAGATTCGCGCGCTGGAACAGGAAGAGCTGGGCCTGCCCGTCGAGCAGCAGAAGCTGCCGCTGATGGGGCGCAGCAACGAGGGCAAGCCCGGCACGCGCAAGACCCGCTTCGGCAAGACGCAGCGCAAGTTCGGGAAGCGATAAGGGGCGACGGGCACCTCCCTTCCCCCGCAACCCATTCCCGTCACCCCGGCGAACGCCGGGGTCCAGCGACGCAGCGTTTCAGGACGAAGCGAAACGGCTGTTGCACTGAAATGCGGCGACGTTCCGCACCTGGACCCCGGCCTCCGCCGGGGTGACGGCACGACGTCTGTGCCGTGAAGCCGTCACTCCCGGTTCAGCCACACCTTCCTATATCCTCCATCATGTACGCACCCGCCGCCCGCGACCGGATCGGCCCCGCCCTCGCCGCCGCGGCGGTGAGCGCCGCGCTGGGCTGGGCGTTGCTGGTCGGGCTCGCCGGCGCGCCGCTCGCGCACCGGATCGAGGACGGGCTCGCGGTGTTCCGCGTCGACCCTCCGCCCCCGCCGCCGGTGAGGATCGTGCCGAAACGCACCCACAGCACCCGCGCCTCCGGCCGCGCCGCGCCGCCCAATATCCGCTCGCAGGCGACGCAGGTCGCCGCGCCCAGGCCGATCGTCGTGATTCCGCTTCCGCCGCCGCCGATCCCGGTCGCGCTCAAGCCGTTCGCCGGCAACCAGCCGACGCAGGGCGCGACGACGAAGGTCGGCCCCGGTACGGGCGCAGGTGGCGTCGGCGACGGCACCGGCAGCGGCGGCTGGGGCGACGGCGATGGCGGACCGGGTGACGACACGCCGCCGATCTGGAAGCGCGGGCGGCTGAGCGGTGCCGACTATCCGCCCGAGGTCGCCGACATCGGCTTCCAGGGCACGGTCTCGGTCAGGTTCCTCGTCTGGGTCGACGGGCGCGTCCGCGACTGCCGCGTGACCAAGAGCAGCGGCAATGCGATCCTCGACGCCACGACCTGCCGGCTGATCCAGCGCCGCTTCCGCTACGCGCCGTCGCGCGATGCCGAAGGGCCGGTGCCCGCGTGGGTGATCGAGAATCACGAATGGGCGATCGACCGCATACCGGCGGAGCGATAGCGGGGCACGCACCTCGACCCGAACCGCGTTCGTCCCGAGCATGTCGAGGGGCGTAGCCCGGGCACGTCCTTCATCAGGCTCGGCACGGACGGCTGGCGCGTGCCGGCCTCCCGGTCACCGGCGCTCGCGCGCCGGCTCGGCGTCGGTGGTCTGCGGAGGCGGCGTGCCGTTGCCCTTCTCCGGCGCGTCCGGGTCGGTCAGCAGTTCCTCCACCGCTTCCTGCACGTCGTTTTCCTTGCGCTCGGTCATCGTCCGCGCTCCTTATGCGATGTTCAGATTTTCGCCCTGCACCTGGTAATAACTGGCGACGCGGTCGGCATAGGCCTGGTCGAAGACGGGTGCGTTGTTCGCCCAGCTCGGCCCGCCCTCCAGCAGCCGCCGGTCGATCGTCACCACATAGCGGTCGCGCACCGGATCGAACTGGAGCAGCGAGAAGGGCAGCGGATAATAGCTCTTCCCCATCCCCAGGAACCCGCCCAGGCTCAGCACGGCATGCGTCGCGCGCCCGGTCGACTTGTGGACCATGAACGCGTGCACGGTGCCCAGATGATCGCCGTCGCGCGTGTCGACCTTCATCGTGTCGCTCAGATGGGCCTGCACCAGGATCTGCGTCGGTGCCTCGTCGGCCATGGCCTCATACTCCTATGTTAATCGATATCGCGCGGTGAACCGCCGTGGCGGTGCGGCGGTTCCGGGCGCGGCGGTTGAGCGCGTGGCGGCGATCCGCCATAGCGTCACGCGTGACCCGTTCATCCTTCCTGCCGTTCGCCGCTGTGCTCGCGCTGGTCGTCGGCGCCTGCGTGCCGCGCGCCGCGCCGCCCGTTCCCGTCGCGCTCCCCGCCCCCGCGGTGGCCCCGCCCCCGCCCGCGCCCCGGCCGGTCGCCGACTGGCAGGACTGGCCCTGGACCCCGGGGGCGTGGCGCTACCTCGGCGATGCCGGCGGCACGCGCGCCGTCTATGCCGCACCCGGTCAGCCGGTGGTGGCGGAGCTGCGCTGCGACCGCGCCGCGCGCGTCGTCACGCTCTCGCGCCCCGGCGCCGGCGCGACGCCCTTCACGATCCGGACGAGCGCCACGACGCGCGCGATCGCCACCGCGCTCGTACCCGGCGCGGTGCCGCAGGTGACCGCGCAATTCGCCCCCGACGATCGCCTGCTCGATGCGATGGCGTTCACGCGCGGGCGCTTCACGGTCGAGCAGAGCGGTACGACGCCGCTCGTCCTGCCGCCATGGGCGGAGGTCGGTCGCGTGATCCAGGATTGCCGCGGCTGACGCGGGCACGAGGATGCGGATCGTCGTGCAGAACGGCACGCAATTCAAGACTTGTATCGCACCCCGCAACCCCTCACATTGCAGATGCGGCTTACGCGGTCGCACCTGTTATCAACCAGCGAAAGGAGGTGATCCGATGTCTCATGGTTCAGCAATGGGGTCGGTTCAGTTCGTTCGGGAGATGCGCTTCTAGGCATCGCCCAACCGCTGCGGGAGGACCTGTCCTCCCTTCAACGTAGCGGCACAGGCGGTTCTTGGAGGCCAACATGGTCTCCCGGGCTGGAGCTCTCCGGCCGCTGACCATGTCAAGGGGTTGTCGGGCGTACCTCCGCGGGCGCTCGGCAACCTCTTCTCATATCCGGCGCAGGCGATCGGCGCATCGCACGCCGTCCTCACCGTCGCTCCCGCACAGCCGTGAGCCGATGTCTTTCGCGCAAGGCAGACCATCTGACGCTCGCTCGCCGCGCACGGTCGTGACGCGAGCGCGGCAAGGTCCTTCGACCGTTCGCACTGAGCCTGTCGAAGTGCGTGTCACGGGCGCACCACCTTCCACGCGTGCTTCGACAAGCGCAGCACGAACGAAGATAGCGATCAGGAAACGCCGCTCCCTACGCGGTGGCGCAGGCGCTCCCACCCGCACCACAAACCTTATTGCTACTCACTTGCAATCACGATAGAGCCGCCGCCACACCAAGGGGGACCGATGTTCTTTCGTCATTCCAGCAGCCTCGCCACGCTCGCCGCCCTGCTCGCGGCCGCACCCGCGATCGCTCAAACGCGTAGCGACGCGCGTGCCGAGTATGCCGCCGACGACGACGTGATCGTCACCGGCCGCCAGGCTCCCGACCTCGCCTCCGCCGCGACCAAGTCCGCGCTGCCGCTTGCCGAAACCGCGCAGTCGATCACCGTCGTCACCAGCGAGCAGATCGAGGAGCTGGGACTCCAGAACCTCAACCAGGCGCTGCGGTTCGTCGCCGGCGTCACCCCCGAGACGCGCGGATCGAGCGCCGAGGTCTACGACCAGTTCAAGCTGCGCGGGTTCGACGCGCCGGTCTTCCTCGACGGGCTCAAGCAGTTCGGCAGCACCACCGGCTACGCGATCCCGCAGGTCGACGTCTCGCGACTCGATCGTTTCGAGGTCCTGAAGGGTCCCGCCTCGACGCTGTATGGCCAGTCCGGGCCCGGCGGGCTGATCGCGCAATCGAGCAAGCTGCCGGTCGACGTGCCGCTGTACGGCGGCATCGCCGGCACCTACGGCGAATACGACCTCTACCGCGTCGACGCCGACCTTGGCGGTCGCGCGGGCGACGACGTGCTGTGGCGCGTCTACGGCAGCGCCAACGGCGCCGACACGCAGCAGCGTTTCGCCAGGCGCGAGCGGCAGACCGTGTCGGGCGCGGTGACGATCGGCAACGGATCGCGCACCACCTTCACCCTGCTCGGCACGTATTCGCACGATCCGCACAATGGCGCCTATGGCGTCTTCCCCGCGCTAGGCACGCTGATCGACAACCCCAATGGGCGGCTGTCGACGCGCTTCGACGGCGGCGAGGCGGGCAACCGCTACCGGCGCGAACAGGCGGCGGGCACGTACATCTTCACGCACGATTTCGGCGGCGGCTGGCGCTTCCGCGCGTCGGGGCGCTACCAGAACGTCACCTCGCAGCTCGGGCTGGTCTATGTCAGCGGCGCGCCGGTCGCGGGCAGCACGCGCGTGTTCAACCGCGCCAGCTACGCCACCGACGAGGAGCTGAACAACTGGACCTATGACAACCAGCTGACCGGCATCGTCCGTACCGGCCCGCTCACCCACCGCCTGCTGTTCGGCGTCGACCGCCAGGTCGCGCATTCGACCGAAGACGGCCAGTTCGGCGGGGCGACCCCGCTCGACGTCTACAATCCGGTCTATGGCACGATGGTGGTGCCGCGCACCCCGGCACAGGTCCCGAACGGCTTCGGCGAGTTCACGCTCGACGCGCGGCTGCGCCAGCAGGGCGTCTACGCGCAGGACCAGATCGAATGGGGTGCGCTCCGCGTCACGCTCGGCGGCCGGCACGACTGGGCACGCGGGCAGCAGAACGGCGGCACCGCGAAGAACGACCGCAAGTTCACCGGCCGTGCCTCGGCGCTCTACACGCTGCCGTTCGGCCTGGCACCCTACGTCAGCTACTCGACCTCGTTCGAGCCGCAGGCGTCGACCGTGCGCCGCGCCGACAACACGCTCGGGCTCGCCGACCCGTCGCTCGGCAAGCAGATCGAGGCAGGCGCGAAGTTCAGCGTCCCCGGCACCCCGATCCTGCTGTCGGGCGCGTGGTTCCGCATCGACCAGACCAACGTCGTCACCTCCACCCCCGACTTCACGATCTCGCGCCAGACCGGCGAGGTCCGCTCGACCGGTGTCGAGTTCGAGGGCAGCGCTCCGCTCGGCCTCGGCTTCACCGCCCGCGCCGCCTACAGTCGCCAGCGCGTACGCGTCACCAGCGACCCGCAGGACCCGTCGCGGGTCGGGCGCGGGCTGGAGACGGTCGGGCGCGGCGGTGCGTCGCTGATCCTCGACTGGGCGCCGGAGCGTGGCACCTTCCGCGGCCTGACCCTGGGCGGCGCGGTGCGCCACGTCGACGAGGTCTATGCCGGCGTCTACACGCCCCCCGAAAACCCGGCGGCGGCGTTCGCGCTCAATAGCCCGTCCTACACCGTCTACGACGCCTGGGCGCGCCTCGACCTGGAACGCGTGAACCCCGCGCTGAAGGGGCTGACCGCCTCCGTCAATGCGTCGAACCTGTTCGACAAGAGCTACATCACCTCCTGCTTCGCCAATTACGCCTGGTGCTGGTACGGCAACCGCCGCGTCGTGCAGGGAACGATCGGCTATCGCTTCTGACCGCAACCTCTGCCGCCGCCGCCCGTTCGCGCTGACATCCTTTCGGGAGTACAGCGACATGGACGAACAGGGCACCACGCGCCGCACCGTGCTGGGCGGCGCCGCGGCGGCAGGGCTGGTTTTCGGCGGCGGCGGCGCGGCAGCGGCACAGGGTGCGGGCGCCGCACCGCCGGCGGCACTGCGCGACCCGCGCACCGCCTATACCAGCCAGCCGTTCCCCGAACAGCGCCAGCCCTGGCCCGCGCTCCAAGGCAAGATGACCCCGCGCCCCGACAGCGGGGAGACCAGCTACCGCGGCTCGGGGCGCCTGACGGGCCGCAAGGCGCTGGTCACCGGCGGCGACAGCGGGATCGGCCGCGCCGCCGCCATCGCCTTCGCGCGCGAGGGCGCCGATGTCGCGATCAATTACCATCCGAGCGAAGAACCCGACGCACGCGAGGTCAAGGCGCTGATCGAACAGGCCGGGCGCAAGGCGGTGCTGCTCCCCGCCGACATCCGCACCGAGAAGGCGTGCACGAAGCTGGTCGCCGATGCGGTGCGGCAGCTCGGCGGGCTCGACCTGCTCGTGAACAACGCCGCCTATCAGCAGAGCAAGGCCGACATTTCCGAGATCACCGACGAGCAGATGGTGCGCACCTTCGAGACGAACATCTTCGCGATGTTCCGTATTGCGAAGGCCGCGATCCCCTCGATGCCGGCCGGCTCGGTCATCATCAACACCGGCTCAGTCAACAGCTACGACCCCGGCGAGGAACTGCTGGATTACGCCAGCACCAAGGGTGCGATCCTGATCTTCACCAAGGGGCTGGCCAAGCAGCTCGCCAAGAAGGGGATCCGCGTCAACATGGTCGCCCCCGGCCCGATCTGGACCCCGCTTCAGGTCGCGGGCGGGCAGCTGCCGGGCAAGATGGGCGAGTTCGGGCAGGACACCCCGCTCGGCCGCGCCGGACAGCCCGCGGAGCTGGCCGGACTGTACGTCGCCCTGGCGGAGAGCGGCGCCAGCTTCTCGACCGGCACCGCCGTCGGCGCGCACGGCGGCAAGGGCAATCCCTGACGCCCCCCAACACCGTCATTTCCGCGCAGGCGGGAATCCAGAACCCCTGAGGTAGCGGCCCCTTCGAGGACCTGCGCGTCCGGATCCCCGCCTGCGCGGGGATGACCGGGGGGGGGACGCCGCTCGCCCTCTTTCCCCAACCTCACTGACTCAGATCAAGCGACGGACTTTCCACGGAACGCTCCTCCCGACCGGCCATTGACCGCGCGACAGGAAAGGAGCCGACATGGCCGATGACGCCCCCCTTGCCGCCGCCAAGCAGGACAAGCCGACGGCGCTGACCGCCCGCGCGGTGACGATCAACCTGCCGGTCGACGAGGTCTACAGCCGCTTCCGCGACTTCGCCGCCTGGCCGGCCTTCATGGAGAATGTGGTCCGCATCGACGTGCGCGACGAGCGCCGGTCGCACTGGGTCGTCAAGGCGCCCGGCGGCGGTCAGGTCGAATGGGACGCGCGGATTACCGAGGAAGTGCCCGGCAAGCTGCTCGCCTGGGAAAGCGAGCCGGGTGCCGAGGTGCCCAACCGCGGCCGCGTCGAGTTCCGCGATGCGGGCGCGCGCGGGACGGTGATCGTCGCCACGATCGACTACGACCCGCCCGGCGGCGTGATCGGCAAGGTCATCGCCAAGATGTTCCAGCGCGAACCTGCCATCCAGTCCCGCCGCGACCTGCGCCGCTTCAAGCAGTTGCTGGAGACCGGCGAGGTCGCGACCCCGGCGATGAACGCCAAGCAATTCGAGGAGATGGGGCTGTGAAAGCGATCACCTGGCACGGCAAGCACGACGTCCGCGTCGATACCGTCGACGATCCCGGCATCGTCAACCCGCGCGACTGCGTCATCAAGGTGACGTCGACCGCGATCTGCGGGTCGGACCTTCACCTCTACGACGGCTACATCCCGACGATGAAGTCCGGCGACATCCTGGGCCATGAATTCATGGGCGAGGTGGTCGAGGTCGGCGCGAAGTCGACGCTCAGGAAGGGCCAGCGCGTCGTCGTCCCGTTCACCATTTCGTGCGGCAGCTGCTACCATTGCACGAAGCAGCAATTCTCCGCCTGCGACAACGGACTGCCCGCCGACAATCAGGATATCGCGCAGGAACTCTACGGCCAGCCCATGGCCGGGCTGTTCGGGTACAGCCACATGACCGGCGGCTATGCCGGCGGCCAGGCCGAATATGTCCGCGTGCCGTTCAGCGACGTCGGTCCGATCGTGATCCCGGACGGGGTCGAGGACGACAAGGTGCTGTTCCTCTCCGACATCCTGCCGACCGGCTGGATGGCCGCCGAGAACGCCGACATCGAACCGGGCGATACCGTCGCGGTCTGGGGTTGCGGCCCGGTCGGTCTGTTCGCGATCCAGTCGGCGTTCCTGATGGGCGCCGAGCGCGTGATCGCGATCGACCACTTTCCCAACCGGCTGAAGCTGGCGGCGAAATTCGGGGCGGAGACGATCAATTTCGAGGAAAGCGCGGTCTACGAGGCGCTGATGGTGATGACCGGCGGGATCGGTCCCGACGCGGTGATCGACAGCGTCGGGCTGGAGGCGCACGGCTTCTTCGTCGACAACGTGCTCGACCAGATCAAGGTGTCGACCTTCACCGGCACCGACCGCGCGCACGCCAACCGCCAGGCGATCATCGCGTGCCGCAAGGGCGGGCGCGTGTCGATGCCCGCGGTCTACGGCGGCTTCGTCGACAAATGGCCGCTCGGCGCGTTCATGGAAAAGGGGCTGACGCTCAAGACCGGCCAGACCCACGTCCAGCGCTATCTGCCCGCGCTGCTGACCGCGATCCTCGAGGAGAAGATCGACACCACCTTCCTCATTTCGCACCGCATGCCGCTCGAAAAGGGGCCGGAGGGGTACAAGATGTTCCACGATCAGCAGAACGAGGTGACGAAGATCGTGCTGAAGCCGGGGATGTAGGCGCGCCCGACACCACCCCTCACCGTCATTCCCGCCCTACCCCGTCGTCGTTCCCGCCCAACCCCGTCGTCATTCCCGCGCAGGCGGGAATCCAGACACGCAGGTCTTCGCAAGAGTCGAAACGTCAGAGGTTCTGGATCCCCGCCTCCGCGGGGAGGACGGCCAAAATGGAGAGAGCAATGCCCAACAAATTCGCCATCATCACCGGCGCCTCGACCGGCATCGGCTTCGAACTCGCCACCCTCGCCGCGCAGAACGGCTACGACATCCTCGTCGTCGCCGATGAGCCGCTGATCGACGCAGCCGCGGCCGACTTCCGCCAGTTCGGCACCGAGGTCACCTCGGTGGAGGCCGATTTGTCGACGATCGAGGGCGTCGACCGCCTGCTCGCCGCCGCCGAGGGTCGCCCGGTCGACCTGCTGTGCGCCAATGCCGGCAAGGGGCTGGGCCGCGGCTTCCTCGATCAGGAGGTCGCGGAGTGGCGGCGCGTGGTCGACACCAACATCACCGGCACGCTCTACCTGCTCCAGAAGGTGCTGCGCCAGATGACCGAGCGGCACCAGGGCAAGGTGCTGGTCACCGGCTCGATCGCCGGCTTCATCCCCGGCAGCTTCCAGGCGGTCTACAACGGGACGAAGGCGTTCGTGGATTCCTTCACCGACGCGATCCGCGACGAGCTGAAGGATCACAAGGACATTACGATCACCACGCTGATGCCGGGCCCGGTCGATACCGAATTCTTCGACCGCGCCGACATGATGGACACCGACGTCGGCACCAGCGACACCAAGTCCGACCCCGCCAAGGTCGCCAAGGACGGGTGGGACGCGCTGATGGCGGGCAAGCATTCGATCGTGTCCGGCTGGAAGAACAAGCTCCAGGTCGCCGCCTCGCACGTCCTGCCGCCCGAGGTGACCGCGCACATGCACCGCAACATGGCCGAGCCGGGGACGGCGAAGGAGTAACGCCGACCTATCCCTCGCCCCTGGACAGGGGAGAGGGATAGCGGAGCTTGCCAGCGTGCTGGCTAGCGCAGCTTGGGTGAGGGGTCGAGCGAGCCGAAGGCTCGCGCGTTCGCTGGCGCGAGCGCCCCCCCACCCGGCTCCGACCAAGTCTTTGCTCGCGCAAAGCCTAAGTCTGCGCATCCCTCTCCCCTCCGAGAGGGGCGAGGGAGCGATAGGTCCACCCCCCATCAATCCCCCGCAAACGCCCACCCCGACACCCCGCGCTCGCGATCGTTGACCAGCAACGCGCGCCCCGCCGGCGGCGCCGAGCGCTGCGGGCACCCGACCCGATGACACCCGCGACACCCCGGCCCGACCGGCGTCGCCGCGCCGGTCAGCTCCAGTCCCCGCGCCGCCGCGACGCCGCCCGCCACGTCCGCCGGCACCCCCAGCGTCAGCGCGAACGCACTCTCCACCCGGTTCGCCCCCGCCCCGACCGCCGCACCGGTGACCGCGACGGCGAGCGTGAACCAGCGCGTTCCGTCTTCCAGCTCCAGCAGCTGCGGCACGACGCTTCCCGGCCGGTCGAAGGCATGGTGCACCCGCCACAGCGGACAACGCCCCTCCCCGGCCAGCAGTGGCGTGTTGCTCGCACCCATGAACCGCTTCGACACCTGCCCCGCGCGGTCGATGCGCAGCAGGAAGAACGGCAACCCGCGCGCACCGACGCGTTGCAGCGTCGTCAGCCGGTGCGCGACCTGCTCCAGCCCCGCCCCGAACCGGCGTTGCAGCACCTCCAGGTCGTATCCGCTCGCCTCGCACGCGCGCAGGAACCGCGCATAGGGCATCATCACCGCGGCGGCGAAATAGCTGGCGAGATGCCGTCGCAACAAACGCTCCGCCACGCGCTCCAACGCCGCCCCGCGCGCCAGCGCGTCGATCTCGGCACGCGCCTCCAGCAGTGCGCATTGCACCGCCAGCGCGAAGGTGCGCGACCACGGCGCCAGCCGCTCCGACAATTGCAATTGCCGCGCGTGCAGGTCGAGCCGCCGCAGCTGATCGGGCAGCGCCTCGACCGGCAGGATGCGGATCGCCAGACCATGCCGGACCCGCAACCGCTCGACCAGCGCGCCGTACAGGTCCGCCCCGATCAGCCGCAGCTCGTCCGCCAGCGCCTCGGCCGCGGCGTCGAGATCGGGGAAATGGTTGCGCCACCGCTCGATCTCGCGCCGCACCGCCGTCGCCGGATCGTCGCCGACCGCCGCTGTCGCCGTGCCGCCCTGCCCGCGCCCGTGCCCGCCGTCGAACGCGCGCGCGAACGCTTCCGCGCCGCCCGGCGCCGCGGCCAGCCATTCCTCGACCTCGCTGCGATCGACCTCCAGGTCGGCGAACATGGGATCGGCCAGCCGCCGCCGGATCGCCTCCGCCCCGCCGCCCGGTTCGCCCGCCGCCAGCACGCGCGGGTCGAAATCGAACCGGTCGGCCAAAGTCACCAGCAGCCCCGCCGGGATGGCGCGCTGGTTGCGTTCGATCAGGTTGAGATAGCTTGGCGAGATCGCCAGCAGCTCGGCCATCGCCGCCTGCGTCAGTCCGTGCCGCCGCCGCAGCCGCCGCACCGCATGGCCTGCGAAGACCTTGTCCCGGCTCATCCCCGCCTCTGTAACGATCTTTACAACACGACAAGTGATCGCACGCTTGGCGGCACGAAGCGACACATTTTTCGCGTGGGATCGTGACTGCGGCACGCTTGCGAAGGGTAAGATGACGGCATCACCGATCGAAAGGAGCGTTTCCTCATGCCGCACACCGAACCGCAACGCAGCCGCGCGGTCTTCTCGACCGAGGATTTCGGGCTGATGAAGGAAGCCGTCGCCCATTACGTCCGCCAGATCGCCGACGATCCGCGCTCGTCGAAATTCTCCAGCCTCTACCACCGTCTCGGCCGGCTCGGCTGAGCGCGCCGACGACCGCAGCGAAAGGACGCCCATGACATATCAGGACACCATCATCGACGCCGGCCGGCTCGTCACCAGCAACGGCGACGCGTGGCGGGGTATCCAGCCGGAGGCGGTCGCGCGGATGCGGTTGCAGAACCGCTTCCGCACCGGGCTCGACATCGCGCGCCACACCGCGGCGGTGATGCGGCGCGACATGGCCGCCTATGATACGGACCCGTCTGCCTACACCCAGTCGCTGGGCTGCTGGCACGGCTTCATCGCGCAGCAGAAGATCATCAGCATCCGCAAGCATTTCGGCACCACGCAGGGCCGCTATCTGTATCTGTCGGGCTGGATGGTCGCGGCGCTGCGCAGCGCGTTCGGTCCGCTGCCCGACCAGTCGATGCACGAGAAGACCAGCGTGCCCGCGCTGATCGAGGAACTCTATACCTTCCTCAAGCAGGCCGACGCGCGCGAGCTGGGCCTGATGTTCCGCGACATCGACAAGGCGCGCGCCGCGGGCAACGCGGTCGAGGCGCAGCGGCTGATCCACGCCGTCGATCACTACGAAAGCCATGTCGTGCCGGTCATCGCCGACATCGATGCCGGCTTCGGCAATGCCGAGGCGACGTACCTGCTCGCCAGGAAGATGATCGAGGCCGGCGCCTGCGCGCTCCAGATCGAGAACCAGGTCTCCGACGAGAAGCAGTGCGGCCATCAGGACGGCAAGGTGACGGTGCCGCACGAGGACTTCCTCGCCAAGATCCGCGCGTGTCGCTACGCCTTCCTCGAACTGGGGGTGGACGACGGGATCATCGTCGCGCGCACCGACTCGCTCGGTGCCGGGCTGACCAAGCAGATCGCCTTTTCGCGCGCGCCCGGCGATCTGGGCGACCGGTATAATGCGTTTCTCGACACCGAACCCGTTTCCGAGGCCGCGAATAACGACGTGTTGATTGCACGTGACGGGGTATTTTGGCGGCCGAAGCGGCTCCCGTCGAACCTGTACCGGTTCCGCGCCGGCACCGGGGAGGACCGCTGCGTGCTCGATTGCGTCACCGCGCTACGCCACGGCGCCGACCTGCTCTGGATCGAAACCGAACGTCCCGACATCGCGCAGATCGCCGGCATGGTCGACCGCATCCGCGCCGAGGTGCCCGATGCCAAGCTGGCCTACAACAACTCGCCCAGCTTCAACTGGACGCTTAACTTTCGCCAGCAAGCCTATGATCGCTGGGCCGAAGAAGGTCGCGACGTGTCCGGCTACGACCGCGCGCGGCTGATGGATACGGGCTATGACGACACCGAGCTGGCGGCCGAGGCGGACGAGCGCATCCGCACCTTCCAGCGCGACGCCTCGGCGCGCGCCGGCATCTTCCACCACCTCATCACGCTGCCGACCTACCACACCGCCGCGCTGAGTACGGACTTGTTGTCACGCGATTATTTCGGCGATCAGGGAATGCTTGGCTATGTAAAGGGCGTGCAACGCCGCGAAATCCGCGAAGGGATCGCCTGCGTCCGCCACCAGAACATGTCAGGCAGCGACATCGGCGACGATCACAAGGAATATTTCGCCGGCGACGCGGCGCTGAAGGCCGGCGGCGTCCACAATACAATGAACCAGTTCGCCGCCTGACCGCTCCTGAAGTCTCGGCTCCCGCGCCTTTCGTCGCATTGTCATATTACTGCCGTTGCAAGACGCGCCACCGCATGAGAGTAGCAGGGGCCTCGAGGGAGATGTTATGATGAAGAAATTCCTGATGGCGGCTGCGGTCGCTTCGCTCGCCACCGTTCCGGCGGTTGCGGCGCCGGTCAACTCGGCCGCCAGCCTGTCGGTCGCCAAGGCGGCGCGCGCGTCGGCGCCGACCGCCAAGAAGAACGAGCTGGTCGGCGGCGGCCTGATCGTCGCGGCCGTCGCGGCGGCGGCGGTGATCGCCGGCATCATCATCATCGCCGACGATGGTGACGATTCGGACAGCAACTGAGCTGATCGAGCCAAAGGAGGGGGCGGCGCACGGCGTCGCCCCCTTTTTCGTGCGCGTCGCTCTCGTCGCGCGTGACAGGACGCTGGGAGCGCCCGGCGTTACCCCGCGACCGTCGACGGCATCGCGCGCGGTTCGCGATCCTCCGCATCGGTCACGAACACCCGCGCCCGCGCCGCGCGGGCCCCCCAGCGATCGCTGGCGGTCCATTGCACGATCAGCGGCGACAGCAGCAGCCCGGCGGTGACCGGCGCCAGCCACAGCGCCGCGACCGGCATCAGCGGCGACAACGCGAGGAGCACCGCCCCCGCCAGCACGTGCCACCGATACCGCGGCAGGATCGCGCGCAGCGGCAGGCCGCCGCCGCGCCGGTTCTGCGTATGCCACTCCGCCTTGCGCTGCCGCGCGATGCCGAGCAGGTCGATCGTCTGGGTCAGCGCGATCGCCGGCGCGGCCAGCGTCGACAGCGGCACGTCGACCAGCACCGAGCGCAGGATCGCGCCGGTCCCGCCCAGCGAGGCCCGCCGCCGCGCGTCGGCCAGCGCATGAACGATCCCCAGCACCTTCGGCCCGAACAGCAGCGCCAGCGTCAGCTCCAGCACCATTCCCGACGGATCGCCCGACATCAGCCCGGCCTCGCCGCGCACCGCCTGCACCACGCTGACGGTGATCAGCAACAGCCACAGCGGCGACGCCAGATACCCCGCCGCCCCCAGCAGCAGTTGCAACCGGTTGATCCAGTGGAACCCCGACGCGCCGAGCAGCGCCAGATGCTGGAGGTTGCCCTGTGCCCAGCGCCGGTCGCGCACCGCGGCGTCGATCAACGTCGGGGGATATTCCTCGAACGTCTCCTCGGTCATCACCATGTGCACGCGCCAGCCGCGGCGACGCAGCAGCGCGGCCTCGACGACGTCGTGGCTCATGATCGTGCCCCCGAACGGCGGCGCGCCGCGCAGCACCGGCAGCCCGCAGCTCTCCGCGAAGGCGCGCACGCGGATCAGCGCATTGTGCCCCCAGAAGGTCGCCTCCGCGCCCGACCACCAGACCAGCCCCGCGGTCGCGGCAGGGCCGTAGATACGGCTGGCGAACTGCATCCAGCGCTGGAACAGCGTCGTCGCGCCGATCACCTGCGGCACGGTCTGGAGCAGCGCCACCGCCGGGCGACGGTCCATGATCTGCGCCATGCCGACGATCGTGTCGCCGCCCATCAGGCTGTCCGCGTCGAGCATCAGCATATAGTCATAGGCGCCGCCGTGCGCGCGCAGCCAGTCGGCGATGTTACCCGGCTTGCGGCCGACATTCTCCATGCGCCGCCGGTAGAAGACCGCGCAGTCGCTCCGCGCGGCCAGCGCCCGCCACGCCGCGAGCTCGGCCGCCTCGTTGTCGGCCGCGGAATCGCTCAGAATGAAGAAGTCGAACGCGGCGCAGGTGCCGGCGCGTGCGAGCGCGTCGGCCATATGCTGCAACCGCCCGCAGACTTCGCCGATGTCCTCGTTGTGCACCGGCATCAGGATCGCGGTGCGCCCCTTCAGCGGCTCCGACCAGCGCGGCATGGGCGTGAAGCCCGGGTGCAGCCCGGTCGCCAGCACGATGAACCCCACCGCCGCATTGATGAACCCGAAGGCGAGCAGCGCGAAGAGCGGAAAGAACACCGTCAGCAGCAGCATGTCGCTGACCGCCAGCCCGTCGGTCAGCACCGACTCCTTGAGCGCGGTCGACGCCAGCAGCGCCAGCACCAGCGTCAGCAGCACCAGGATCGCGCGGCGCGCCAGGACGTCCGCGCCCGATCCGATCGCGCCGTCGAACGGGTCCGGCGCGCGCCCCGGCGGCGGCGCGCCGTCGAAGCGCTGCTCGGGCATCTCGAGCGGTGCGGGCGGCGGCAGGCACGGGGGCGTGTCGGTCACGTGCTGTACAGCGGCATCAGCAGCGTCTCGCTGAGCGCCGCGCCGTCGCGCTTCAGGAACAGCCGCACGTCGGCGGGCCCATCCCCCTCCGGTGCGATATCGGCGGTGACGCGCCAGCGGTTCCGCTGTCCGACGACCGGATAGGCGGCGCTCGCCAGCACCTTGCCGCGCGTCACCCCGATGTCGGCGCTGACCCCGCTTTCGCGCGTCAGCCCGGCCAGGCCGTCGCCCATGAAGTCCGCGACCAGCTTCACCGCGCCCGCCACCGGCGCACCGCCGGGTCGTCCCGCGCTGCCGGTCCAGGTGTCGACGACATGCGCCGCGCGGTCGCGGCTGGGATCGTCCGATCCCCAGGTCAGCCGATAGTCATAGGCCAGCCGTTGCCCCGCGCGCACCGGGGCGCCCGGCGTCCAGAAGCAAACGACATTGTCGGTCGTCTCGCCGGCGGTCGGGAACGCGTAAAGCAACACGCGCCCGGCGCCCCATTTGCCCTTCGGCTCGATCCACAGGTTCGGGCGGCGATCGTAGAAGGCACCGTCGTCCTGATAATGGCTGAAATCGCGGTCGCGCTGCAGCAGCCCGAACCCGCGCACGTCGTCCGCCGCAAAGCTGTCGGTGGTCGGCTGCGCCGGGTTGCGCAAGGGGCGCCAGACATGCTCGCCGCCCGCGGTCCACAGCGCCAGCCCGTCCGAATCGTGGATCTCGGGGCGCCAGTCGGTCGCGGTCGCATGGGCGCGATCGTCGTACCAGAACATGCTGGTCGCGGGCGCGATCCCCAGCCGCGCGACCGCACGCCGCAGGAACAGCACCGACGACACGTCCTGTACCACCGCCCCGCGATGCCGCGAGACGAAGCGATAGGCGCCGGTCAGGCTCTCCCCGTCGAGCAGGGCATAGATCGTGTAACCGCCGTCGGCGAGCCGCTCGATCCAGAACTCGGTGAAGGTCGGAAATTGCTCCTTTTCCAGCCCGGTATCCACCGCGACGCCGCGCGCCGACAGGCCGTACTGGTCCTGCGATCCCGCCGAGCGGAAATAGGACGCGCCCATATAGGCCAGCCAGTCGCTCTCGCGCCCCGGCTCCATCACGCGGAACCCCGCGAAGCCCGGTGCCGGCGACACGCCCGGCTTGGTCTCGAACAGGTCGGTGGCATAGTCGACGCGCGTCGCACGGCCGTTCTCGACCACGTTCAACCCGACGGGCACCGGCGCATACTTGCCGAGCGGAAACGGCCGCACGCCCCCGGCCAGCGTCCTGTCAGGCCGATAGCGGATCCCGCCGACCGCATCGTAATCCAACGCCGCCGCTGCCGCGACCGGCTGTGGCGCGCGATACGGCTGCTTGGCCAGCGCCGCGGCCCGCTGTTGCAGGATCGCCCAGGAAAACGGCGTCGCCGCAGCGCCATTGCGCCGTTGCGCTGCCGCCAGGGCCGGCCACAGCGCCGCCGCGCCGGTCGCCAGCATCGCGTCTCGTCGACTGATATTCGTCATGGCTGCGAAACCGGCTACGCCGCCGATTGTTGCATCGCAAAACGCCAGCGACGGGCCGCCGCGCCCGCGCGACGGTCAGACCGAGACCGCCGCCTTGATATGCGGCTGCGCCTCGTAGCCGTGCAGGACGAAGTCCTCCGCCTCGTATGCGTCGATCGCCGGCGGCCGGCGCGCGATCTCCAGCCGCGGCAGCGCGGTCGGCGTCCGTGCCAGCTGCGTCTCGGCCTGTTCCAGATGGTTGAGGTACAGGTGGCAATCGCCGCCGGTCCAGATGAACTCGCCGACCTCCAGGTCGCATTGCTGCGCGATCATGTGCGTCAGCAGCGCGTAGCTGGCGATGTTGAACGGCACGCCGAGGAAGATGTCCGCCGAACGCTGGTAGAGCTGCAGCGACAGCTTGCCGTTGGCGACATGTGTCTGGAACAGGCAATGACACGGGCTGAGCGCCATCGCGTGCAACTCGCCGGGGTTCCAGGCGGTGACGATCTGCCGTCGCGATGCCGGCTTGGTCCGGATCTCCTCGATCAGCGCCGCGATCTGGTCGATATGCCGTCCGTCTGCCGCCACCCAGTCGCGCCACTGCTTGCCGTAGACCGGGCCGAGATCGCCGTCCGCGTCGGCCCATTCGTTCCAGATGCTGACCTTCCGCTCCTGCAACCACCGCACGTTGGTGTCGCCGCGCAGGAACCACAGCAGTTCGACGATGATCGAGCGCAGGTGCAGCTTCTTGGTCGTCAGCACCGGGAAACCGGCGCCCAGATCGAAGCGCATCTGGTGCCCGAAGACGCTCAGCGTCCCCGTGCCGGTCCGGTCGTCCTGCCGCACGCCCGAATCGAGCACGCGGCGCATGAGGTCTAAATATTGCTGCACGACGCGGTTGGTAGCGCGAGAGTGCGGAGATCGCCACAGCTCCCAATACCTTCGTGATGGCACGCCAGTGCCGCACCTGATCCGTCAATCCCTGCGCAGGCGGAAATCCCGATGCCGGGACCGCCCGCGGGTTCATATGTCAGAGTTTCTGAATGCTCGCCGTCGCGGGAAAGACGAGGACGCTTTCACACGACTCCGCCAGGCCGTAGCGACTGCCCGGCCCGCTCACTTCATCCGGCACGCGACGATATCGGCCGGGTCGGGCCGCGTCCCCGCCGCGCGGAATGTCGCCAGATACCCGCCCGCCGAGCGCAACTCCTGAAACCCGACCTGCGCATAGCCGACCGCCTCGAACTCGCAGCGCAGCAGCCGCGGCGGGGTACCGTGCTGCTCGGTCGGGCGGTCGGCGTCGACCACCACCACCAACCCGTCGCGGCGCAGGGACGGACGCATCCGCCACAGGAACTCGTACGGCTGCGCGATCTCATGATACATGTGCACCATGAAGATCCGTTCGAAGCTGTTGGCCGGCAGCCGCGGATCGGCCGGCAGCCCCAGCCGGACGCTGACATTGTCGAGCTGCTCGCGCGCGACGCGCTCGGCCAGCGCCTCGTGGACTGCGGGCACCACGTCCTCGGCCAGCACGCGCCCGTCCTCCCCCACGCGCGCCGCCAGCCGGATCGTGTAATACCCCTCGCCCGCGCCCAGGTCGGCGACGGTCATGCCCTTGCGGATATCCGCCAGCTGCATGACCCGCTCGGCCTCGCCCAGCCGGTCGCGCGTCTCCTCGTTCGACCAGCGCGGCGAGACGATGCGCGCGATCGGGCGGTCGGCGACCGGGAACGGCCCCGGCTCGCGCGCCTTCTTGCGGACGAGCGGCTGCGACCCGTCGCACCCCGCGATCAGCAGGGCCGCGAGCATCGCCAGGGCCAGGCGCGCGCGCCGCGCCACTTAGTCGACGTCTTCCACGACCACCGCCTCGCCGGTCACGCGCTGCGACAGCGCCGCGGCCATGAAGTCGTCGAGATCGCCGTCCAGCACGTCGCCGGGCGAGGTGCTGGTCGTGCCGGTGCGCAGGTCCTTCACCAGCTGGTACGGCTGCAGCACGTAGCTGCGAATCTGGTGGCCCCAGCCGATGTCGGTCTTGCTGGCGTTCTCGGCGTTGGCCGCCGCCTCGCGCTCGGCCAGCTCGCGCTCGTAGAGGCGCGCGCGCAGCTGGTTATAGGCTTCGGCCTTGTTCTTGTGCTGCGATCGCTGGTTCTGGCACTGCACCACGATGCCCGTCGGCAAGTGCGTGATGCGCACCGCGGAATCCGTGGTGTTGATGTGCTGCCCGCCCGCGCCCGACGCGCGATACGTGTCGATGCGCAGTTCGCTTTCGTTGATCTCGACCTCGATATTGTCGTCGATCACCGGATAGACCCACACGCTCGAAAAGCTGGTGTGGCGGCGGGCGGCGCTGTCGTACGGGCTGATCCGCACCAGCCGGTGCACGCCCGATTCGACCTTGGCATAGCCATAGGCGTTCTCGCCCTTGATCAGCAGCGTCGCGCTCTTGATCCCGGCCTGCTCGCCGGCGTGATAGTCGATCAACTCGACCTTCAGCCCGCGCCGCTCGGCCCAGCGCGTGTACATGCGCTGGAGCATCCCGGCCCAGTCCTGGCTCTCGGTGCCGCCGGCCCCGGCGTTGATCTCCAGATAGGTGTCGTTGGCGTCGGCCTCGCCCGCCAGCAGCGCCTTGACCTTGTCGGCCTGCGCGCGATCGGCGAGCGTCTTCAGCGCGGCAACGCCCTCGTCCGCCATTTCGGCGTCGCCCTCGGCCTCGGCCATCTCGATCAGCTCGGCGGTGTCGGCCAGCTCGCGCTCGATATCGCGCGTGGCGGTGATCGCCTCGTCCAGCCGCCGCCGCTCGCGCATCACCGCCTGCGCTTCCTTGGGGTTGTTCCACAACGCCTGGTCCTCGACGCGCGCGTTCAGCTCGTCGAGGCGACGCAGCGCGCGGTCCCAGTCGAGGAAGCGGCGCAACAGCGCCAGCGCCTCGTTGATGCTGTCGACATGGGCCTGCGCTTCGGCGCGCATCATTCTTCTCCACACTGTCGTCATTCCAGCGGAAGCCGGAATCTCGTGCGGCAAGCGGTGCGCTTATCATACCGGGAGATCCCGGGTTTCGCCGGGATGACGTAATCACTGAAACGACGACTTAGTAGATGCCCCCCTGCCTCTGCAAGAAGTCGCTGTCGTTCGCGGTGGCACGCGTCGCGCTGGCGCTGGGGCGTGCGGACGGGGCCGCGGCGGCCGGCGCGGCGCGGCGGGCGCGGCGCGCCTCGCTCTGCGGCTTGAACGCTTCCCAGATCACCGCCGGCTTGGGATCGGTGTCGGTCGGGAAGGTGCCGAACACCTCGAGCCCGCTCGCGCGGTCGATGCGTACCATGCGGATGCCCGGCGGCGCGCGGAAGGGGATCGGCGGCAGCCCCTCATACGCCTTCTGCGCCCATTCCCTGAACACCGGCACCGCCACCGTCCCGCCCTGCGCATAGCCGCCCAGGCTGCGCGGGCTGTCGAACCCCATGTAGAGCCCGGCGATCATCTGCGGCGTGCCGCCGACGAACCACACGTCGGTCGGGCCGTTGTTGGTGCCGGTCTTGCCGAACATCGGGCGGTTCAGGTCGCGCAGGCCGGTGGCGGTGCCGCGCTGGATCACGCCCTCGGTGATGTGCACCATCTGATACGCGCTCATCGCGTCCAGCACCTGCCGCCCGCCCGTCTGCGGGCGCGGCATCGCGCGACCGTTCCAGTCGCGCTGGTTGCACCCGTCGCACGCCCGCCAGCCCTCCGGCCAGATCACCTTGCCGTGCCGATCCTGCACCACGTCGATCAACGACGGGTCGTGCCATCGCCCCCAGTTGGCGAGCACCCCGTAAGCGTTCACCATCTTCGTCACCGTCGTCTCGCCGGCGCCCAGCGCATAGGATAGGTACGGCGCATAATCGCCGATCCCCATGCCCTTGATCAGCTTGACGACCCGGCCCATGCCGGTCTGCGCGGCGGTGCGCACCGTCATCAGGTTGCGCGACTGCTCGATGCCCCAGCGCATTGTATGCGGCCCCGCCCCGCGTGAATTGCCGAAGTTGCGGAAGCATTTCTGCCCCAGCCGCGCGCCCTGGTCGACACAGAACGGCCCGTCGACGATGATCGACGCCGGGGTCATGCCGTTCTCCAGCGCCGCGGAATAGACGATTGGCTTGATCGTCGAGCCCGGCTGCCGGAACGCCTGCGTCGCGCGATTGAAGGACTGCACGCTCGACTCGAACCCGCCCTGCATGGCCAGGATGCGGCCGGTCGCCGGCTCCTGCACCACGAACCCGCCCGAGATGCGCGGGACCGAGCGCAGCGCGAACCGCCCCGCCCCGGCGGGCGCGACCGCGATGATGTCGCCCGGCTTGATCGCGGCGAAGGCGGTGCCGCCTCGCCCGCGCACCGGCATCTGCGCCGCATCGCGCGCCATCGTGCCCGTGGATCCGTCCGCGAAGCCCAGCCGCCACGCATCGCCGTCGCGCGCGATCGCGATCCCCGCGCGCCAGTTTTCGTGGTCGAGCATGATGTTGGTGCCGAGCAGCGGCCCCTGCCACGCCTCCCCGTCGATCTCGACATGCCGCAGCGGCCCCGACCAGCCGCGCCCGGCATCGAAGCGCAACAGGCCGTTGCGCAGCGCCTCGGCGGCATAGCGCTGGATCTGCTTGTCGAGCGAGGTGCGCACCCACAGCCCGCCGGCATAGACGCTGTGCGGCCCGTCCTCGGACTGTTCGCCGAACCTGGCGATCAGTTCGCGGCGCACTTCCTCGACGAAATAGCCGCCGACGCGCTCGAACTTCGGCGTACGCCGGGTGATCGCGCCGATCGGCTCGGCGGCGGCGGCCTGCGCCTGCGCGGACGAGACGAAGCCGTTCTTCACCATCTCGCGCAGCACGTAGTTGCGGCGGTCGAGCGCGCGCTCGGTGTCGCGGAACGGGTCGTAGTTCGACGGGCCCTTCGGCAGGATCGCCAGATACGCCATCTGCCCCAGCGACAGTTCGTCCAGTTCCTTGTCGAAATAGGCGTGCGCCGCCGCCTCGACGCCGTATGCGTTGCGGCCGAGGAAGATCTGGTTGAGGTACAGTTCGATGATCTGCTGCTTGGTCAGCGTCTCCTCGATCTTATACGCCAGCAATGCCTCGCGGATCTTGCGCGTCGGGGAATATTCGTTGCCGATCAGCAGGTTCTTGGCGACCTGCTGCGTGATCGTCGATCCGCCCCGCGCGCGCTGCCCGGTGCCGAACTTGCGCGCATAATCGATCACCGCGCCCGCCAGACCGGGAAAGTCGACGCCGTGATGCTCGAAGAACGTCTTGTCCTCGGCGGCGAGGAATGCCTTCACCAGCGTCGGCGGATATTCGTTATAGGCCAGCTCGACCCTTCGCTCGCGCGCATAGGAATAGATCGGTGCCCCGTCGCTGCCGCGCACGTTGGTCGGCAACGGCGGCTCGTACGCCTTCAGCTTGTCGACCGAGGGCAGGTCGCGCGCGAACACCAGCCAGAACACGCCCAGCGCCACCGCCAGCACGCCCAGCAGGTAGACGCCCCAGCGCACCCACCACCGGCGCCAGAGCGCGCGGGGCCGGAAACGCCGAACGGGCACGGCAGCGGTCGGATCGGAAGCCATGTCGGCTAGGCGTTTACGCACGCCTCGCCGAAACGGCAACGCCGCTCACGCGGGCGCGAACAACTTGGTGCCGACCACCCCGACGATGATCAGCGCGATGAAGCCGATCTGCGCCGGGTTCAGCTTCTCGCCGAACAGGATCACGCCGAAGATCGTGACGCCGACCGCGCCCAGCCCGGTCCACACCGCATAGGCGGTGCCCGCCGGCAATCCGCGCATCGCCATCGCCAGCAGCCCCATGTTGACGAAGCTGAGCGCGATCGGGACGGCCGAGGCGGCCCACGACCCGTGCGTCGCCGCCCATTTCAGGCTCAGCGCCCAGACGATTTCGGTGACCACGGCGATGCCGAGGATGAGCCACGCCATGGCGGGGATCTCCTTAGATTGCGGGCTCGAAGGGGCAGGCGCGACGGCCGGAAACCCGTAAGAGGCGCGCGCGGCGGCTCGATTAGGCGGCATCCACCGCGATGTCCACCCGTCCGCGACGATCGTCATCCCCGCGAAGGCGGGAATCCAGACGCGCAGGTTTATCGATAGAAGCGCGAGGTCAGAGGTTCTGGATTCCCGCCGCCGCGGGGATGACGGGAACCCCTACCGTTCCGCCATCCGCCGCGCGAAGAACACGTCCACCGCCCGCCGCACGCTCTCCGCGATCTTCTCGCGCCCCTCGTCGCTGTCCAGGAACGCCGCGTCCGACGCGGTCGAGAGATAGCCGGTCTCGAACAGGATCGACGGCATGTCCGGCGCCTTCAGCACCATCAGCGAGGCGGTGCGATGGAAGTTGGTCTTTGTCGGGATCAGCGGCCGCGCCTCGCGCCCCAGCAGCCGCGCGAACCCCGCCGAGGCGTTCATCGTCTCGCGCTGCGTCAGGTCGATCAGGATCGACGACACGTCGGGGTCGCGGTCCAGCGTCACCCCCGCGATCACGTCGGCGCGGTTCTCGCGCGCCGCCAGCCGCGCCGCCTCGCGGTCCGAGGCGACGTCGGACAGGGTATAGGCGGTCGCACCCGTCGGCGTGCCCGTGCCGACGCTGTCGCAATGCACCGAAATGAACAGGTCCGCCTTCAGCCGACGCGCGATCCCGAAGCGTTCGCGCAGCACGATGAAGCGGTCGTCGTCGCGCGTCAGCGCCACGCGCGCGCGCCCGCCGTCGAGCAACGCGTCGCGGATCGCCCGCGCGATCTTCAGCGTGACGTCCTTTTCGCGCAGCCCCGTCGCCGGGTTGATCGCTCCCGGATCGCCCCCGCCGTGGCCGGCGTCGATCACCACCAGCGGCCGCCCCGCCGCCCCGCGGATGCGCGGCAGCCGCACCCCGCGCGCCGGCGGCGGGACCGGTACGGTCACCTTCCTCGGCGTCGCCGCGCGCGCCTTCCACGGCAGGAAATCGAGCTGCGGCAACGGGTCGCCGCTTGCGGCGGTGGCCGCCGTCGCCAGCACCGCCACCCCGACCACCGCCGCCGTCCACCTTGTCGGCCTGCCTGCCGCCATCGCCCCTTTCCGCTTCCGTTTCGCCGGCCCTAGCCGCCGATGCGTGTCCGTGTGGTTAACGCCTTCCCGCACCAAAAACGAGCCTGTTGAAGCGCGTGCGCAACGATGCTACGTCCGGCGATGACCGGAATGTTGCGCGAAGGTCGCGCGACGCAGCTCCGGTGCCACCCCCCGACCGGCGACGTGCCGGCCCCGGGGTCATCAGGTTGACGTTCGCAATGCCGCATTCCGCCCGATCGCTGTTCCGCCCGGCCCGTGCCGGCGGCGGCACGGTCGCGGTCGGCTCGTCCCGCTCGGTGGAGCGGGCGGCATCGCGCGCCGCAGCAGACATCATCATCCGCGCCGCCGGCCCCATCGGGCGGCCGGCCGCGCCTTATCGTCGCGCCCCTTCCCCTTCGGCGGAGGGCGGCGCGTGGAGAGTTTTCAATGACCACGCGTATGCTGATCGACGCACGCCACCGGGAAGAAACCCGCGTGGCGGTCGTCAAGGGTAACCGGATCGAGGAATTCGATTTCGAAAGTGCCGAGCGCAAGCAGCTCAAGGGCAACATCTATCTCGCCAAGGTGACGCGCGTCGAGCCGTCGCTCCAGGCCGCGTTCGTCGATTACGGCGGCAATCGCCACGGCTTCCTGGCGTTCAGCGAGATCCACCCTGATTATTACCAGATCCCCAAGGAGGATCGCGAGGCGCTGCTGCGCGAGGAGGCCGAGCACGCCGCCGAGGAGGCTGCGCTGCGCGCCGAGCAGGACGCGCTCGACGACGGCGACTTCGCCGACGACGCCGAGGGCGACGAGCACGACGAGGCGGATCACGACCACGATCACGACGACGAGGAGGGCGACGCCCCCGCGGCGCGCCGCCGCGGTCGCTCGAACGGCAACGACGATCAGGTCGAGGCGCTGCGTCAGCGCCGCATGAACCTGCGCCGCCGCTACAAGATCCAGGACGTCATCCATCGCCGCCAGGTGCTGCTGGTGCAGGTCGTCAAGGAGGAGCGCGGCAACAAGGGTGCGGCGCTGACCACCTACCTGTCGCTTGCCGGCCGCTATTGCGTGCTGATGCCCAATACGTCGCACGGCGGCGGGATCAGCCGGAAGATTTCGAACGCCGCCGACCGCAAGCGGCTGAAGTCGATCATGGCCGACCTGCAGCTCCCGGCCTCGATGGGCTGCATCGTCCGCACCGCCGGGCTCCAGCGCACCAAGTCCGAGATCAAGCGCGACTTCGACTATCTCGCGCGCCTGTGGGACGAAATCCGCGAAAAGACGCTGACCTCCAGCGCCCCCGCGCTCGTCTATGGCGACAGCGACCTGATGAAGCGCGCGATCCGCGACATCTACAACAAGGACATCGACGAGGTCATCGTCGAGGGCGACGACGGCTATCGCCAGGCGCGCGAGTTCATGCGGCTGCTGATGCCCACCCACGCCAGGAAGGTGAAGCATTACAGCGATCCGGTGCCGCTCTACCAGCGCGCCGGCGTCGAGGATCAGCTCGCCGCGATGTACCACCCGGTCGTGCAGCTCAAATCGGGCGGCTACCTCGTCATCAACCCGACCGAGGCGCTCGTCTCGATCGACATCAACTCCGGCCGCTCGACCCGCGAGCACAATATCGAGCAGACCGCCACCGCGACCAACCTCGAGGCCGCGCAGGAGATCGCGCGCCAGCTGCGGCTGCGCGACATGGCCGGGCTGATCGTCATCGACTTCATCGACATGGATAACGGATCGAACGTCCGGAAGGTCGAGAAGGCGATGAAGGAGGCGCTGAAGAACGACCGCGCCCGCATCCAGGTCGGCCGCATCTCGGGCTTCGGGTTGATGGAGATGAGCCGCCAGCGGCTGCGCACCGGCGTGCTAGAGGCCTCCACCCGCCCCTGCCCGCATTGCGAAGGCACCGGCTTCGTCCGCACCGCCTCGTCGTCGGGCCTGTCGGCGCTGCGGCTGCTGGAGGACGAGGCGGCGCGCGGGCGCGGCTCGGTCCTGACGCTGCGGTGCAGCCAGGAGGCGGCCTTCTACGTCCTCAACCGCAAGCGCGCCGACATCGCCGAGATCGAGGATCGCTACGGCGTCACCGTCGAGATCATCCCCGATGGCGAGGAGGAAGGCGCGCGCATGTCGGTCGAGGCCAGCGGCCCGCCGCCCGCGCACCCGCCCAAGTTCGACCGTCCGATCGTCGAGGAAGCCGAGGACGATCTGGTCGAGGACGAGATCGACGAGGAAGAAGACGAGGTCGAGGACGAGGACACCGTCGAACAGGTCGCCGCGCCCGAGGGCGAAGGTGGCCGCAACGGCCGTCGCCGCCGTCGCCGTCGCGGGCGTCGCGGTCGTGACCGCGCCGAGGGCGAGGAGCGTACCGAGGGCGGTGACGTCGCGGAGGACTTGGTCGCTGACGAGGAAGACGCCGACGAGGCCCCGGTCGCGGACGCGGTCGACGCCGAGGCGAGCGAGGAGGCCGAGCGCGAGGGCGGCCGTCGCCGTCGCCGCGGTCGTCGCGGTCGCCGTCGCGAGGGCGATCGCGCTGCCGAGCCGGCGGTAGAGACCGTCGAGGTCGTCGAGGAGGCACCCGCAGCGCCCGAGCCGGTCGTCGCCGACGAGCCGGCGGACGAGCCGGTTGCCGAGGTCGCGGAGGAAGCGCCCGCCGCGCCGAAGACGCGCCGTCGTCCCCGTGCGCGCGTCGCCGCCGAGCCGACCCCGGCGCCCGCTCCGGCGCGTGGTCGCGGTCGCAAGGCCGCCGCTGCGCCCGAGGCCGACGTCGTGGCCGAGCCCGCTTCCGCTCCCGAGGCGGTCGCGGAGGAGGCGCCGGCCAAGCCGAAGCGCACCCGCAAGAAGAAGGTGACCGAGCCGGTCGTCGAGGCCGGTGACGCCGGCCCGATCAGCGACGGCCTGCCCGCGCCCGAGCCGGTGGCGGAGGAAGCACCGGCCAAGCCGAAGCGGACGCGCCGCAAGAAGGTCGCCGACGATGCACCGGCGCCGTCGCCGGCAGCGGTGGCCGACGAGGCGCCCGCCGCCGACGAACCGGCGGCCGAGGCGCCTGCCGCCGCCGACACCGCGACCGGCGACGACGCCGCCACCGCACAGCCGCGTCGCGGCTGGTGGCAGCGCACCTTCGGCGCGTGACCCGATCGGCCGGGCTTTCAGCGACGGTTCAGCCGAACCGCCGCAAAGCCCGGCCGATGAACCAGCGATGCCCCCTGCGCCCTCGCCCCTCGCAAAGGGGAGAGCGTCACGCAGACCCGCTCTTCGGACCTCGCAGGCTTGGCCGAAGCTGGGCGAGGGGAGGCACTCGCGCCAGCGCGGGCGCGAGCCAACGGCGCGCACTGTCAGACGACACGCTCCGGAACACGTGCTTCGACAAGCTCAGCACGAACGGGTGGAGAGGATCATTCCTCGCGCGCGCCATACGCCTCCCTCAACGCTCGCCCCGCCCCTCCCCGTTCGTCCTGAGCTCGTCGAAGGACGTGCCCCATGACACCCCGCTCGCGTCCCTCGCTGAACACCCGCCCCACCACCCTCCGTTCGCCCTGAGCCTGTCGAAGGGCGTGTCCCAGGCGCCCGCTCCGACAAGCCCGGCGCGAACGTTTCAACCGGTCCCGAAAGGTCGTAGGGCCTCCGCATGCGCCGCCTGATCGCCGCCGTCGCCACTGCCGTCCTGCTGCTCGCGCAACCCGCGCAGGCACAATCCCTGCTGCGCGACGCCGAAACCGAGGCGCTGCTCCACGACATGTCGGCACCGCTCGTCACCGCCGCCGGCCTGCGCCCGGCCGATGTGTCCTTCGCGCTGGTCAACGACGAGTCGATCAACGCCTTCGTCGCCGGCGGCCAGACCGTCTACATCCACACCGGGCTGCTCCAGCAGGCCGACAGCGCCAACCAGGTGCAGGGCGTGATCGCGCACGAGCTCGGCCACATCGCCGACGGCCATGTCATCACCGGTGCGCAGGCGCAGAAGCCCGCGATGGGCATGTATCTCCTCTCGATGGTGCTCGGGCTCGCCGCCATGGCGGCGGGCGGCGGCGAGGCGGGCGCCGGCATCCTCGCTGCCGGGCAGCAGGTGGCGATGGGCAAGATCCTGGCGTTCAGCCGCGTGCAGGAGGCCACCGCCGATGCGTCCGCCGTCCGCTACCTCGACACCGCCGGCATCACCGGCAAGGGAATGCTGGAATTCTTCAAGAAGCTGCAGCAGCAGGAATATCGCTACGGCACGAAGAACATCGATCCGTTCATGCAGTCGCACCCGATGTCCGGCACGCGCGTCCAGACGCTGACCGCCGACGTCGAGGCGTCGAAGGCGTGGGCCAAGCCCGCGGACGCGAAGCTGCAGGAACGCTTCCTGCGCGTCCGAGCCAAGCTCGACGGCTATCTGATGCCGCCCGCGCAGGCGCTCCAGAAATATCCCGACAGCGACCAGTCGATCTACGCGCATTACGCGCGCGCCTATGCCTATCACCGCGCCGGCTACCCCGAGAAGGCCGATGCCGAGGCCGAGGCGCTGGTCGCCAGGGAGCCGTCCGACCCTTATTTCCAGGAGATCATGGGGCAGATCCTGCTGGAGGCCGGCAAGCCGAAGCTGGCGCTGGCGCCCCTCAAGCGCGCCACCGAGGGCTCGCGCTCCAACCCGCTGATCGCCACCACCTACGGCCATGCGCTGATCGCGACCGAGGATGCCGCGAACTATGACGAGGCCAAGCGCGTGCTGCGCACCGCGGTGGCGCGCGACGACGAGAATCCGTTCGCCTGGTTCCAGCTCGGCACCGTCTACGAACTGACCGGCGACGAGGCGCGCGCCGCGCTGGCAAGCGCCGAGCGTGCCAGCATGATGGGCGACGACCGCACCGCCGCGGATCGCGCGCGCTATGCGATGGCCGGCATCCCGAAGAACACCCCCGACTGGATCCGCGCGCAGGACATCGCGATGACCGCGCAGAACGAGGTCGACAAGAACGGAAAGAAGAAGCGGCGTTGAACCGGTTGATGGTGTTGGGGCTGGTCGCGATCGGCCTGGTGTTCGGGGCTGGCGGCATGTGGCTGGCGAACCGCGTCGCGCCGGTCGGCGCGGCCGACGACGCGCGGATCGGGCGCGTCGTACGCGACTATGTCCTGGCGCATCCCGAACTGATCCCGGAGGCGATCGAGCGCCTGCAACAACGCGATGCCACTCGTGCGGTGACCGCCAATCGCGGCGCGATCGAGGCGCCCTATGGCTCCGCATGGATCGGAAACCCGCACGCCGACGTCACGCTGGTCGAATATTACGACTATAATTGCGGCTTCTGCCGCGCCAGCCTGCCCGTAATCGAGCAACTGGTCGCCGCGGACAAGAACCTGCGCGTCGTCTTCAAGGAACTGCCTGTCCTCGCCGACACCAGCCGCACCGCCGCCCGCGCCTCGCTGGCCGCCGCATCGCAGGGCAAATTCAAGGCCTTCCACGACGCTCTCTACGCCGCCGGCCCCGTAAGCGACGCGACGATCGCGCAGGCGGCCCGCGCCAGCAACGTCGATCTTGCCAAACTCCCCCCCGACGCCGACGCCACCCTGCGCCAGAACCTCGAGATCGCGCAGAAACTCGGCATCACCGGCACCCCGGCCTGGGTCGTCGGCGACCAGTTGCTCTCCGGCGCCCTCCCCCTCGACCGCCTCCAAGACGCCGTCGCAAAGGCGCGTGCGTCCTAGGGCTAGGGACGTTCCAACCGCCACCGCAGCATCCGCACGAACGCCTCCGGCTCATCCAGCCGGAACGCCACCCGCACTATCGCCGGCCTGCGCCGCCACGATCGCGCCGGCAACGGTGTCCCAAGCCGCAGCACCACGTTCGGCCATGCCAGCAATGCGGCATTGAGCGTGGTGTGGTCGCGCATCTCCTCGCCGCGCACGTCGCCGTCCACCCCGGCGATCGCCGCCAGCGGGATCGTCCGATCGATCAGGAACCCGGCGCGCACGTGCACGCCCTCCGCCGTCAGCAGGATCGGCCTGAACCGGAACGACTTGATCAGCCCGATCAGATAGACGAACCCGACATCGCTCAGGACGAACATCACTACCGCCCCCGCGCGGCTCCAATGCGCGAGCAGCAGGTGACAGACCGCGATCTCGATCCCCGACAGGATCAGCAACGCCGCGCACATCGGCGCGAGGTGCCGGTGGTAAGCGAAGGCGCGCGCCCCGGCCGGCACGTCCGCCGCCCCGCCCCAGCGAACCAGCGCCATGTGCAGCACCGTGAGCTCCGCACGTGCCAGCCGTAGCAGCGCCGGCGGGAACACTTCCGCCGCCACGCCCGCGCACCGCTGCGCCACGCCACCTCCAGCCGGCACGCGCCAGCCGCGCCGCGCCGCCGGCGTGACATGCGCCAGCACCAGCGCCACCATCGCCGTCATCAGCCATGGCATCGTCCACAGCACCCCGCGCAACGCCGGCGGCGCGCCGATCGCGACGGTCGCGCTCGCGCCGGCCAGCACGCCGAGCACCGCCCGCCGCTCCGGCTTCCCGGCAGTGCGTGTAATCAAGGCCAGCATCATCGTGTCGGCGACGACCCAGAGGAAGAGCAGCAACGCCGCCAGCGGCCAGGCGGCGACGGCCGGCGTGCGCACCGCCAGCCCGGCGCCCGCCATCACCGCGACCGGCACCCATGTCGTCGCCAGCCGCCGCCCCGCGCCCTGCTCCAGCACCGTCATCGCCGCACCCCCTGTCGCCCAGGTCCGTCATCTTTGCATAGACTTCGCGCCGGCTACCCGCCATCGCGGGATCGCCGATCCGGGTCGGGAACATTGGCGGCGCGCCCGCGTACCCACGCGCAGCACAAGGGGGACGAATGCCGGAGCCGATTCTCACCGTCGCGGGCGTGTCGAAGACCTACAGGAACGGCCCGACCGCGCTCGGCACGGTCGACCTGACCGTCAACCGCGGCGAGATCTTCGCGCTGCTCGGGCCCAACGGCGCGGGCAAGACGACGCTCATCAGCATCATCTGCGGCATCGTCACCCCGACCTCGGGCACCGTCACCGTCGCCGGCCACGACGTCGTGCGCGACTACAAGGCCGCGCGCCGCGCGATCGGGCTGGTGCCGCAGGAGCTCGCCACCGACCAGTTCGAAAGCGTCCTCGCCACCGTCACCTTCTCGCGCCGGCTGTTCGGGCGCTCGGGACATTCGGACTATATCGAACAGGTGCTGCGCGACCTGTCGCTGTGGGACAAGCGGCATTCGAAGATCAAGGACCTGTCGGGCGGCATGAAGCGCCGCGTCCTCATCGCCAAGGCGCTCGCGCACGAACCTGCCATTCTCTTCCTCGACGAACCGACAGCCGGCGTCGACGTGGCGCTCCGCCGCGACATGTGGAAGCTGGTCCACCGCCTGCGCGAACAGGGCGCGACGATCATCCTGACCACCCATTATATCGAGGAGGCCGAGGAGATGGCCGACCGCGTCGGCGTCATCACCGGCGGCAAATTGCTGCTGGTCGAGGAGAAGAACGCGCTGATGGCCAAGCTCGGCAAGCGCCAGATGGACCTGACATTGGTCGAGCCGCTCGCCGCCGTGCCCCCGTCGCTCTCCGACTGGTCGCTGTCGCTGGAGGACGAGGGCCACAAACTGCGCTACGTCTTCGATGCCAAGGCCGAGGATACCGGCATCCCTGCGCTGCTCGACCGGCTGGCGCAGGAACATATCGCCTTTCGCGATCTGGAGACGCGCAAGTCGAGCCTCGAGGACATCTTCGTCGACTTGGTGGGAGAACGCGCATGAACCTGCACGGGATCTGGGCGATCTATCGCTTCGAAATGGCGCGGTTCGGACGGACGATCTGGACCAGCCTCGCGACGCCGGTCATCACGACGACGCTGTATTTCATCGTGTTCGGCGCCGCGATCGGGTCGCAGATGCGCGGCATCGACGGGGTCAGCTACGGCGCGTTCATCGTGCCGGGGCTGATGCTGCTGACGATCTTTTCCGAAAGCATCTTCAACGCCAGCCTCGGCATCTACATGCCCAAGTTCACCGGCACGATCTACGAACTGCTGTCCGCGCCGCTGTCGCCGGTCGAGACCGTGATCGGCTATGTCGGCGCGGCGGCGACCAAGTCGATGGTGATCGCGCTGGTGATCTTCGCGACCGCGCATCTCTTCGTCGACCTGCACGTCGCGCATCCGGCGCTGATGCTGCTCTACCTGCTGCTGGTCACCGCCAGCTTCGCGCTGTTCGGCTTCTGCCTCGGCATCTGGGCGAACGGTTTCGAGCAATTGCAGGTCATCCCGCTGCTCGTCATCACCCCGCTGACGTTCCTGGGCGGCGCCTTCTACTCGGTCAACGTGCTGCCCGAGCCGTGGCGCACGGTGACGTTGTTCAATCCCGTCGCCTATCTCATCAACGGCTTCCGCTGGACCTTCTTCGGGCAGAGCGACGTGTCGTTCGGGCTGTGCGTCGCGGTGACGCTCGGCTTCGCGGGCCTATGCCTCGCCGCGGTGGTGACCATCTTCCGCACCGGCTGGCGCCTGAAAAGCTGAGCACCCGCTCCGTCATTTCCGCGGCGGAACGCCGGAACCTCTCAGCTCGCGGCGCCGACGATCACCCGCTCGTCTGGACTCCCGCCCTCGCGGGAGTGACGGACAAAAGACCCGCCAGCACCGGCCGCAGCACCAATCCGTTCAGATCGATCACGGCATGCACCAGCATCGCCACCCACAGCTTCGCCGAGACCAGATACACCAGCGCCAGCACCACCCCTGCCAGCACCGTCGCGACCACCCCGCGCCAGCCCTGATAAAGATGCGCATAGCCGAACAGCAGCGTCGCGACGGCGAACCCCAGCACCGCCGACCCGCCGACCAGCACCACCGATAACGGCAGCAGCAGCCGGAAGAACAATTCCTCCGTCACTCCCGCGACGATCGCCAGCACCACGCCCCAGCCGAGTTCGGCCCGCCGCACCGGCAGCACCGCGCGCGCATCGCCGAGCGTCGTGCGCCATCCCCGCCGCGCCGCGACCGCCGCGATCGCCACCCCCGCCACGCCGCCGACCGCCAGGGGTTCCCACGACAACTGCCCGGCCCAGGAAAGCGCAACCGCGCGCGCCGGGACGAACGCCGCCGGAAACCCGCCGATCGCCGGCCACGCGCCGACGACACCGAGCAGCACCACCGCCACCAATCCGAAATGCACCAGCGAACGCAGCGCCAGCCGCGCGAAATAGCGATGCCGTACCGTACCGGCCGGTACCGCGGCCGCACGCGGCCAATAGCCGAAGCGCGCGCCGTGCAGGTGCAGCGCCAGACTCGCCAGCGCGACCGCCAGCGCGGCGACCGCGATCGTCACCGATCGAGGCGATGCTCGCCCTTCACCCAGCGCACCGTCCCAGACGAGGCGCGCATCACCACGCTCTCGGTCGTCATCTTGCCGCCGACGCGCCGCACGCCTTCCAGCAGCGAGCCGTCGGTCACGCCGGTCGCCGCGAAGATGCAATCGCCCTTCGCCAACTCCTTCAGGTCGTACTGGCGGTCGAGGTCCTCGATCCCCCATTTGCGCGCGCGCGCACGCTCGTCGTCGTTGCGGAACAGCAACCGGCCCTTGAACTGCCCGCCGACGCAGCGCAGCGCCGCGCACGCCAGCACGCCCTCGGGCGCGCCGCCCGATCCCATATACACGTCGATCGTCGTATCCGGGTCGCTGGTCGCGATCACCCCCGCGACGTCGCCGTCGCCGATCAGCACCACGCCGCACCCGATCGCGCGCAATTCCGCGATCAGTGGCTCGTGGCGCGGGCGGTCGAGCACGCACGCGATGATGTCCTTGGGCGCGACGCCCTTGGCCGCCGCGATCGCCTGCACGTTCTCGGTCGGCGTCCGGTCGAGGTCGATCACGCCGGCCGGCAGCCCCGGCCCCACCGCCAGCTTGTCCATATACACGTCGGGGGCGTTCAGCAGCCCGCCCGCCTCCGCGATCGCCAGCACCGCCAGGCTGTTCGGCCCCGACTTGGCGCAGATCGTCGTACCTTCCAGCGGGTCGAGCGCGATGTCGATCGCCGGGCCGTTGCCGGTGCCGACCTTCTCGCCGATGAACAGCATCGGCGCCTCGTCGCGCTCGCCCTCGCCGATCACGACGGTGCCGTCCATGTCGAGCTCGTTGAGCGCGGCGCGCATCGCCTCGACGGCGGCGGCATCCGCCGCCTTTTCGTCGCCGCGCCCGGTCAGCGTCGAGGCGGCGATCGCCGCCGCTTCGGTGACGCGCACCATTTCCAGCACGAGCACACGGTCGAGAACCTTGCTGGCGGTCGGCATCCTGGCGTCCTTATCCTGTGTCGCGCCACGGATAGGCGCGCAACATGACGCTGTCGAGGCATTTTGTTTTACACGTTTTACAGCGTCAATGCCGCCTTGAGCCCGACCACCCCGACGTCCGGCGCGTCGCGCACGCCGCCGGGCTGGTGCACCCATTGCAGGTTGGGGCGCAGCTCCAGCCAGTCGATCGGATGCAGGCTGTAATAGACTTCGGCGGCATATTCCGCATCGCGCACCGGCGTGCCCGGCACCAGTTCGTCGCCGCGGGCCGCCCGACCGTTGACGTTGGTGCGCGCCACCGCGACGCCCAGCACGTCGCCCGGCAGCGTGGGCACCAGTCCCTTGTAGAACAGGCCGAGCGCGACCTGATTGTCGGTCACGCTCGTCTTGCGGTCGGCCTGCGTCACGTTCAGGAACATGCCCAGCCCGGTCAGCGACTTGCCGTCCTTCGACGTGCCGGTCAGCTGCTGCTGCATCGTGAAGTACACGCCGTAGCGGCTGGATCGCCGCAGCGGGTCGGTACCGGTCAGCACGATCGCGCGGCGGTTGCGGTCGAGCAGCACGTCGTCGCCGTCCGCGGTCGCGATCCAGCCGCCGACCTTGTACGATCCGACCTTGCCGTCGTCGCCGCCCCGGCTGACACCGGTCTCGACCGGGATCAGCACGCCCGTCGCGCCGCGGAAATGCCCGATGAAGAAGTCGTTATCCAGGTTGCGCGGATTGATCTCGTACACCGCGCCCTGCACGTAGCGGTCGTCGTCCAGCGCGACGCGCACCCGCGCGCCCCATTGGCTGACGGGCCAGTTGTACCAGTAATCGCCCGCCAGATTGCCGGGCTGCGCGCCGCAGAAGCTGAGGTTCATGAAGTGGCACGAAAACGCCGCGAAGTCTTCGCCGGGGTTGGTGCGGCCCAGCTTCACCTCGGTGCGCGCGCCGATCTTCTGCTCCCACCACAATTGCGTGACGCGCACCGTCTGCCCGCGCCCGTAGATCTCCTGCACCTGCTGAAGCGTGTTCAGTCCGGCATCCGCGGTCAGGTTATAGCCGCGCCGCCAGGTCACCGTCGCCTGCACGGCGCCGCCGGTGACGCCCGCCAGCTTCTCCATATCGAGCAGCGCCCCGGCGTCGAACTGCCCGGTCTCGCGGAACAGCTTCCGCGCGCCGCCGGCGAAATTATACCCGCTCTCGGAGGCATAGCGCGCGGTCAGCCCGATCCCGCGCCGCCCCAGCCGGGTGCGGATCTCCTGCCAGTCGCCGATCAGCCCCGGCGGCGGCGTGCTTTGCGTGTCGCCGACCAGCGACGACGGCGAGGTATCGCGCGGCCGCCGCGCCACGGGAGTACGTGGCTGCCGCTGCGTATCGCCCGACCGCGTCGTCGCGCTGTTGCCCGGCTTGGGCGCGTTGGGATCGTCGGGCGGCGACGCCCCGATATCCACCTGTTGCGCCTGCGCCGCGCCCGCAAACACCAGCGCCGCGACGAACAACCCCTTGCGCATCGACTCTCGAACCTTCCCGGTTATCGTTTCACCACGACAACAAAGAAGGTCCGGAAAGGTTCGGCGCGCGTCAGTCGCGCAGCAGATCGTTGATGCTCGTCTTGCTGCGCGTCTGCGCATCGACGCGCTTGACGATCACCGCGCAGTACAGCGCCGGCTTGCCGTCCCCGCCGCCGATCGAACCGGGCACCACCACCGCATACGGCGGCACCTGCCCGCGGAACGTCTCGCCGGTCTCGCGGTCGATGATCTTGGTCGACGCGCCCAGATAGACGCCCATCGACAGGACCGCGCCCTCGCCGACGCGCACGCCCTCCGCCACCTCGGCGCGCGCGCCGATGAACGCGCCATCGCCGATGATGACCGGATCGGCCTGCAACGGCTCCAGCACGCCGCCGATGCCGGCCCCGCCCGACAGATGGACGTTCTTCCCGATCTGCGCGCAGCTGCCCACCGTCGCCCAGGTGTCGACCATCGTGCCCTCGCCGACATAGGCGCCGATGTTGACGAAGCTCGGCATCAGGATCGCGCCCTTGCCGACGAACGCGCCGCGCCGCACGACGCTGCCCGGCACCGCGCGGAACCCGGCGCTGCGGAACTCCGCCTCGCTCCAGCCAGAGAACTTGCTCGGCACCTTGTCGAACCAGTGCCCCGCACCCGGCCCGTTGTCGATCAACGCATTGTCGTTCAGGCGAAAGCTGAGCAGCACCGCCTTCTTCAGCCACTGGTTGACCCGCCAGCCACCCTGGCCGTCCGGCTCCGCGACCCGCGCTTCGCCGGCGTCCAGCAGCGCCAGCGCGCGATCGACCGCGACGCGTACCTCGCCGCCGGTGGTCAGCCCCAGCTCGGCGCGGTTCTCCCACGCGGCGTCGATCGTGGCGGAAAGCTCTGCGGTCATCGGTCCTCCAAAACAGACTGGACCCACGCGGTGACATCGGTCACGCGGTGGTCGACATAGGATCGGTCGGCGTCGTGGTCCTGCTCGGACCCGTTGTCCACCCAGACGGTGGTCATCCCGATCGCCTTGGCGGGTTTCAGGTTGCGCGCCATGTCCTCGACGAACAGCGCGCGGGTCGGCTCGATCCCGAAGGCGGCGCACAGCCCGGCATAGGCGCTGGCGGCGGGCTTGGGCACCAGGTTCATCGCGACGATGTCGTGCACCGCCTCGAAACTCTGCCCCAGCCCCAGCCGCTCCAGCACCTTCAGCGCATACGGTCGGTCGCCGTTCGTGAAGACCAGCTTGCGCCCCGGCAATCGCGCCAGCCCGGCGGCGAGCGGCGCATTCTGCTCCAGCGCGTCCATCTCGATATCGTGGACATAGGCGAGGAAGGCGTGCGGATCGACATCATGTTCGGCCATCAGCCCGGCCAACGTCGTGCCGTGACCGAGGAAATACTCCTTCTGGATCCGCCGCGCCTCGACCGGATCGACGTCGAGGAACTCGCCGATGAACGCGGTCATCCGCCGGTCGATATGCGCGAACAGATCCGCCGTCGCCGGGTAGAGCGTGTTGTCGAGATCGAAGATCCACGTGTCGACGTGCGCGAAGTCGGGGTGCATGGCCGCGCGTCTAGTGGGTTCGAAGGCAGGCGTCATCCCATTGCTTCCCCCTGCTCCCTTCTTCGTATTCCCGCGAAGTCCCCTTCCATCATCGTCATTCCCGCGCAGGCGGGAATCCAGACGCGCAGGTCTTGCGATAGAAGCGCTACGCCAGAGCTTCTGGATTCCCGCCTTCGCGGGAATGACGAAGCGCGCGGGATGACGAACCGGGCGTCTGAAACCCATCCTTTGCTCCACCAAAGCACACCACACTGGCGCTCCCCCGCCACGCTCCCCACCTTGCTGATATGACCCGTTATTCCCTCCTGGACCTCGTCCCCGTCACCGAAGGCGGCTCGGTCGCGCAGTCGCTCGCCAACGCCGCCGATCTCGCGCAGCATGCCGAGCAGCTCGGCTTCAACCGCTATTGGGTGGCCGAGCACCACGGCATGACCGGGATCGCGTCGGCCGCCACCGCGGTGGTGATCGCGCACGTCGGCCATGCGACGAAGCGCATACGGATCGGCGCGGGCGGCATCATGCTGCCCAATTCGGCTCCGCTCCAGATCGCCGAGCAGTTCGGCACGCTCGACGCGCTGTTTCCCGGCCGCATCGACCTGGGGCTCGGGCGCGCGCCCGGCTCCGACCAGCGCGTCGCGCACGCGCTGCGTCGCAATTTGAGCAGCGACGCCAACGAATTCCCGCGCGACGTGGTCGAGCTGCAAAGCTACTTCGCCGATGACGGCCGCACCGGCATCACCGCCACGCCGGGCGCGGGCGCGAAGCCGGAGATGTGGATCCTCGGCTCCAGCCTGTTCGGCGCGCAGCTCGCCGCGATGCTCGGCCTGCCCTACGCCTTCGCGTCGCACTTCGCGCCCGATGCGCTCGATCAGGCGCTGGCGATCTACCGCCGCGACTTCCGCCCGTCGCCGACGCTGGCCAAGCCCTATGCGATGGCCGGCTTCAACGTCTTCGCCGCCGACACGCGCGAGGAGGCCGAGCTGCTCGCCAGTTCGCAGCAGCAGCAGTTCGTGGCGCTGCGCACCGGCAATCCCGGTCGCATGAAGCCGCCGGTGCCCGGCTACCGCGCCTCGCTCCCGCCGCAGCACGCCGCGATCCTCGACCACGCTTTGTCGGCGAGCGCGATCGGCACCCGCGACGACGTCGCGCGCGGCATCGCGGCGTTCGTCGAGCGCACGCAGGTCGACGAGTTGATGCTGACCAGCGCGGTCTACGACCACCAGGCCCGCCGCCGCTCGATCGCGCTGGCCGCCGAGGCGATGCAGGAACTACCGCTGGCGGCGTGAGCGACGTAAGGACGTCACCCCAGCGAAAGCTGGGGTCTACCCGCGACAAGCGGCACGCCCGCCAAGCAGAAGACCCCAGCCTCCGCTCGGCTGACGTCGCGGGCGGCACGGTCGCCCCTGCTGCGCAAAGTCGGTTGCCCTCCTTGCGCCGCCCCGCTAACCGCGCCCGATGGCGCACGTCGGCATCATCATGGGCTCCACCTCGGACTGGGAAACGATGCGCCATGCGAGCGAGACGCTCGACGCGCTCGGCATCGCGTATGAGGCGAAGGTCGTCTCCGCGCACCGCACGCCCCAGCGCCTCTACGATTACGCCACCGGCGCCGCCGGCCGCGGGCTGCGCGTCATCATCGCCGGCGCGGGCGGTGCCGCGCATCTGCCCGGCATGGCCGCGTCGATGACGCACCTCCCCGTGCTCGGCGTGCCGGTCGAATCCAAGGCGCTGAAGGGCATGGATAGCCTGCTGTCGATCGTCCAGATGCCCGGCGGCATCCCCGTCGGCACGCTCGCGATCGGCAAGGCCGGCGCGATCAATGCCGCGTTGCTCGCCGCATCGATCCTCGCACTCTCCGACGACGCGCTGTCGCAACGGCTTCGGGCCTGGCGCGCGCAGCAGACGGACGGCGTCGCGGTCGACCCGGCATGAGCGTGATCCCGCCCGGCAGCACCATCGGCATCCTTGGCGGCGGGCAGCTCGGCCGCATGATCGCCAGCGCCGCGGCTGATCTCGGCTATCGCACCCACGTCCTCGCGCCCGACCGCGAAAGCGTCGCCGCGCAGACCGCCTCGTCGCTGACCCGCGCCGATTACCACAACAAGGTCGTCCTCGCCGACTTCGCCGCGCAATGCGACGTCGTCACCTACGAGTTCGAGAATATTGCGGTGGCGCCGGTCGAATGGCTCGCCGAGCGTGTCCCCGTCTACCCCTCGCCGCGCAGCCTCGCGGTCGCGCAGGACCGCGTGCGCGAGAAGCAGTTCGTCGCGCAGGTCGGCGGTCGCCCCGCGCGCTGGCAGGCAGTGAACTCGCGCGAGGAACTGGACGACGCGCTTGCCGCGATCGGTTGCCCCGCGGTGCTCAAGACGACGCGCTTCGGCTACGACGGCAAGGGGCAGACCCGCCTCCAGTCGCCCGCTGACGCCGACACCGCCTGGGAAGCGATCGGCGGCCCGGCGATCCTCGAGGCATTCGTCACCTTTACGCACGAATTCTCGATCGTGCTGGTGCGCGGCCGCGACGGCACGATCACCAGCTACCCGCCGCCCTGGAACGAGCACCGCGACGGCATCCTCCACCGCTCGACCCTGCCCGCGCCGGCGCAGATCGCCGCGCAATGGACCGAGGCGGCGGCGCTCACCGGCCGCATCGCCGACGCGCTCGACCATGTCGGCGTGCTGACCTGCGAGTTCTTCGCCGGCGCCGAGGGTCCGGTGTTCAACGAAATGGCCCCGCGCGTCCACAATTCCGGCCATTGGACGATCGAGGGCGCGGCGACCTCGCAATTCGCCAACCACGTCCGCGCGATCTGCGGGCTGCCGCTCGGCGACACCGCGCTGGTCGCGCAGTCGGTCGAGATGGAGAATCTGATCGGCGCCGATTGGGAACGCTGGCCCGACTATGTCGCCGCACGCGATACCTACCTGCACCTCTACGGCAAGCGCGAGACCCGGCCCGGGCGCAAGATGGGCCATGTGACGCGGCTGGGCCGGTAGGCTCCGGCGCTCCCCGGACGCTGCGTACCCTCCGGGCGGTCAGCGAAAGAGCTGCACCTCCCGCGGCCCCGGACCACCCACCGTCATCCCCGCGAAGGCGGGGATCCAGAACCTCTGACCTCCCAGTTCAACACGCGACCAAAGCGTGTTTGGAAGCCCGCTTCCCGCGGGAAGGACGGCCAGAACGTCTCCAAGCCGACGCGTTCCCGCCCTCCGCCTCGCCCGTTACGGCGCGATCGCATATTTGACGTACACCTGCGCGCGCGTCTCGATGGGCCGCGGCTTAGTGTCGAGTTCGACCGGCGGAGGCGCGGGGGGCGGCGGCGGCGGGGGAGGCGGCGGCACGTCGCCCACCCGCATCTGCGCCGCGCCATCATACCCCTGCTGATCGCGCACCTCGATCAGTTCGCCCAGTCTGACGCCCGCATTGCGCGCGAGCGTCGCGGCCCGCTGCGCCGCATCCTTCATCGCCGCGACCCCGGCGCGCGCCTGCGCCGCCTCGGGATCGGACAGCACGAAGCCCTGCAACCGCGCGTCGTTCGCGCCCAGCCGCGCCGCCAGCCCGGCCGCGGTCGCCGCCTTCGCCACGTTGCGCGTCCGCACGTCGGCCTGCATCGTCGCGATATAGCCGACGATCGCGCAGTCGCCGGTGCTGACGCGCGGCTGGCTGTTATAGCCCTGCCCGTCGGCGCAGGTGCCGCCGCGCGCGCCGATCACCGTGACGTTGCCGGTCGTCATCGCGCTGTCCGCGCCCAACAGCGCGGCCAATCCCCCGGCTACCGCCTTCTGCCTGGCCGCCAGCTGCCGGGTCGCGTCGTCCGGCGTCGCGCCCTCGCCGCGCAGATAGACCACCAGCGTCGCGACGTCTGGGACGGTTTCAACGGCCGCGCTGCCGGTCACCTGGATCACGCGCACCGGCGGCTCCTGCGCCACCGCCGGCGCGGCGCCGAGCACCGCCGCCATCACGATCATCTTGCGCATCCACCGCTCTCCTGCCCGTCGCCGATGCGGTAGCGTGCGGCCATGACAGCGCCGCGTCAATCCGCGTGCAGCGTCACACCCGCAGCACGTCGTAGACGACCACCTTGCGCCACAGCGGCTCGCAATCGGCGACGAACTTGCGGTGGATCGGATGGTCCTGATAGGCCTTCTGGTCGGCGACGGTGTCGAAGAACATCAGCTCCGACACCTGCCAGCTGCCGTCGACCACGTCGCGCGCCTCGGTATCGGCGGGCACGCCGATGTGCAGCGCGCGGATGACCGGGATCGCCGCCAGCGTGCGCAGCCCCGCGATCAGCCGGTCGCGATCGGCGGTCGAATCGACGTTCTTCAGCCAGAAGAAGACATGATGCACCACCTTGGCGGGCACCGTCGCCGCCGCGGCCTCGCCGGTGCCCGATGCGCCCGCCACCAATCCCGCGCCGCCGGCTGCCATCATCGCCATCATCTCCCTGCGTCCTGCGTCCACCATGCGTCTCCCTTGCGGCACAAGGGACTAGCCGCACCGCCGCGCCAGGGGCCAGCGCCAAATGGTCGTAAGGTGCGGGCAGGGTCTCCCCCACCCGCGCCTTACCTGCACCCGTCGCCGGGACGCTCGATCAGGCGGTGCGCGTGCCCGTCAGCGGGAAGCTGCCGAACGCACCCGCGCCGACACTGCCGGTCACCGTGTCGCCGTCGACGGTGGCGGTGATGTCGAGCGTCATCGGCATCGGCACGGTCATCTGCTGCTTCCAGGCCAGCGTATTGCCGTCCACCGTGCCGTTCACGTCCGACGCGCCCATCGCGCCCGACGCCTGGCCGGTGAAGGTGTCGCCCGACTGCGTGACCGTCAGCGTCAGCTTCTGGTCGCCCAGCGGCGATTTCACCGTGCAATCGTACGTACCATCCACTCCGGCCATTTACTTCACTCCTTGCTTGGCGGCATTCGCCGGAGGCGTTCCGGCCACCGCGGCAGCGGGCATGACCTCGACCGGCAGGCCGATGGTGTCAAGCTGCGGCTTCACCTTCGCCGCCTCGCCGACCACCACCCAGACGAACTTCGCCGGATCGATCGCCGCCTTCGTTGCCGCGGTCACCTGCGGCAGCGTCAGCGCGCGATACTTCTGCGTGATCGTCGCATAATAATCGTCGGGGCGCCCGTAGAGGTCGTTGGCCTGCATCGCCGCCAGCACGTTGTCCGACGTCTCGAAATCGCCCGACAGCGAGCGGGTGCCGGAGTTGATCGCCCGCGCGAACTCCTCGGGCGTCATCGGCTTGGTGGTCAGATATTGCGTCACGTCGCCCCGCAGCGCCGTCACCGAAGGGCCGGTCTGGTCGGCCTGCACCGGCGCGTAGAGCACATAGGGCGCATCCATCGCCTTGCGGCTGTAGGCGCCCCGGACGCCATACGACCAATGCTTGTCCTCGCGCAGGTCCATGTTCAGCCGCCCCAGGAAGCTGCCGCCCAGCGCGTCGTTGCCGACCTCGACCGGCAGCAGGTCGTCGACCCCCTTCAGCCCGGTCTGCACCCCCGCCGCGATCATCGACTGCGGGCTGTTCGGCCGATCGATCAGCACGATGCGCGGCGAGACCGATGCCGTCGTCGCGGGAAACGCCTTCGTGCCGGCCGCGCCCGTCGCCTTCCAGTCGCCGAACCGAGTCTCCAGCACCTGCCGGATTTCCGCCAGCGGCCGGTCCGACACGACGAAGATCTTCGCCTTGTCCGGGCGCAGCCATGCCTGCTGGAACGCGATCAGGTCGGCGCGGGTCAGCCCCTGCACCGCCGCCGCATCGCCCGAGCCCTGCGCCTTGGCATAGGGCGATCCCGGCGACACCAGCTTCGGCAGCACGCGCTGCACCAGCCCCTGCGGGCTCGTCAGTTCCTGCGCGATCTGCGCCACCTGCTGGCCCTTGACGCGGCCCAGTTCGTCCTCCGGGAACGTCGGCTGGCGCGCGATCTGCGCCCACAGGTCGGCCGCGGCGGGCAGGTTGGCGCTGGGCACGCGCAGCGACAGCGTGGTGCGATCCGCGCTGCTGCCGCTCGAAATCGACGCACCCAGCCGCTCGCCCGCCTCGGCGATCTGGATCGAGTTCAGCTTGCCCGCGCCCTCGTCCATCATGTTCAGCGTCAGCTGCTGCGTGCCCAGCTTGTCCGCCACGTCCGCCGCGACGCCGGCGTCGAAGCTCAGCACCGCCTGCGTGATCGGCACCACCGAACGGTTGGCATAAACCACTTCGATCCCGTTCGACAGCCTGGTGCGCTCGACGGTCGGGAACGACAGGTTCGCGACCTGCCCGACCTCGGGCAGCGGCCCACGATTGCCCTTCACCGGCTGCTCGGGCGCCTCGACGACCTTGGCCGGCGGCGCCGCCTTGGATTCGGCATAGGCGTCGCGATCGCCGTTGACGATGTCGACCTGATAGAACGGCCGCGACAGCCACTTGTCCGCCGCCGCCTTCACGCTCGCCGGGGTCTGCGCCGCCAGCGCCGCCAGCTGCTTCTTATAGAAGCCGGGATCGTTCGAATATAGCGCCCCCTCGGCGAGCGCGGTCGCCTTGCCGCCGAAGCCGCCGACCGCCTCCAGCCCGTCGATGCGGTTCGACACCGTGCTGGTGACGTAGCGGTTGACCTCGTCCGCGGTCGGCCCGGTGCGCAGGAACTCCGCCACCAGCTCGTCGAGCCGCTTCGACACCAGCGCCGCATCGCCGCCCGGACGGACGATCGCGGTGAGGCTGAACGTGCCGACCTGCGCGAACGATTCGTACGACGCCGACACCCGCGTCGCCAGCTTCTCGCGCTTGACCAGCGCATTGTCGAACCGCGAGCTGGCGAGGCCGCCCAGCACGCCGGCCGCGACCTGCAACGCCGCGGCATCCTTGTCGTTCAGCCCGGGCACCGCCCATTCCTTGAACACCATCGTCGCGGCGACGCGGTCCTTCATCACTTCCTTGGCGGCACCCGGCAGCGACATCGGGATCGGCGCGGGCGGTGCGACGCTCTTCGGCCCCGCCGGGATGTCGCCGAAATACTTCTCGACCAGCGGGCGCGCGGTCGCGACGTCGACGTCGCCGGCCAGCACCAGCACCGCATTGTTCGGGCCGTAATGGCTGCGGAACCAGTTCTTCACGTCCGCCAGGCTGGCCGCGTCCAGGTCTGCCATCGACCCGATCGTGGAGTGGCCGTACGGGTGTCCGGCCGGGAACAGCCCCTCGATCGCCTTGTATTCCAGCAGGCCGTACGGCTGGTTGTCGCCCTGCCGCTTCTCGTTCTGGACGACGCCGCGCTGCTCGTCGAGCACGCCCTGCGTGATCGCGCCGGTCAGATGCCCCATGCGGTCCGATTCGAGGAACAGTGCGCGGTCCAGCGCCGCGGTCGGCACCGTCTCGAAATAATTGGTGCGGTCGTAATAGGTCGTGCCGTTGAAGTCGGTCGCGCCGACCTGTTGCAGCGGCTCGAAGAAGTCGCCCGGCGCATTCTCGCTGCCGTTGAACATCAGGTGTTCGAACAGGTGCGCAAAGCCGGTCTTGCCCTTCGGCTCGTGCTTGGAACCGACGTCGTACCAGACGCTCACCGCGACGACCGGCGCCTTGCGGTCGGTGTGTACGATCACGCGCAATCCGTTCTTCAGCGTGAATTGCTGATACGGAATGTCGACCGCCTTCACCAGTTGCGCGACGGGCGCCGGCGCGGCGGCCTGCGCCATCACGGGGGTCGTCAGAAGGGGGGTCGTCAGGGCCGCCAGCGCCGAACCGGCGGCCAGGAATGCGCGATAAGCCAAAGTGGATGCTCCCCCGGGGAAAGGTGTCTGGCGAAACCATAGCGCGCGCCCCCGCCGCCGCAAGCCGTCGCGCACGCGCGTGTTCGGCAACGTTGCGAAACAAACTCGTTGACTGCCCCGGCAATGGTTGCCATGGCAACCGTAATGAGTTTCTACGATCCCGATGACTACACGCCCGAACGATCGGTCGGTTACGTGATAAAGGTCTGTAATCAGATCGGCGTCGCGGCGCTCGACCGTGCCTTCGCGGCGGAGGGGCTGAACGCGTCGCAATGGTCGGCACTGATGGGAATCCATCACCATATTGAGCCAACCTGCGCGGTGCTGGCGCGCGACATGGCGCACGACAAGGGCGCGATGACGCGGATGATGGACACGCTGGAGGCGCGCGGCTGGGTGGAACGCACTCGCAGCGCCGACGACCGCCGGGTCGTCCACCTGTCGCTGACGGTCGATGGACAGGCAGTGATGAAGCGCTGCCGCGACCTCGTCGTCGCCTATTGGAACCGTTGCCTCGCCGACTGGAGCGATGCGGAGATCGAGCAATTCCTCGCCCATTTGCAGAAACTGCGCGGCACGATGGAGGACATCGCGACATGCCCCTGACCATGTCGGCTCCCACGCCGGCCCCTTCGCCCACCGCTGGCCCGGCGACACCGCCCCCGTCGCGCTGCGGCGTCGCGCGCGCCCGCGCCGGGCTGACGGCCGCGATCGCACTGCTGTTCGCCGGATGCGCCGCCCCTGCCTCGCACACCTCGGTGGCCGCAACGACGCCCGCGACGCTCGCACTCGCCGGCCCGTCGGTCCAGCTCGCCCCCGATTGGTGGCGGGCGATCGGCGACCCGCAGCTCGACCGGCTGGTCGCCGATGCGCTCGCCGGCAATCCCTCGCTCGACATCGCCGCCGCGCGCGTCCGCCAGGCACAGGCGGCGCTGGAACGGCAGGATGCCGAACGCCGCCCCTCGGTCGACGTCGACGCGCAGGTGCAGGGTTCGCGGCTGTCGGGCAATTACACCATCCCGCCGCCCTTCGCCGGCACCGTCCGTGCGCTCGGCACGGCGCAGGCCGGGCTGTCGTGGAACCTCGACCTGTTCGGGCGCCAGAAGGCCGCGATCGAGGCGGCGGCCGCGCAGACCCGCGCCGCCGGCTATGACGTCGCCGCCGCGCGCCTGATGCTCGCCGGCGCGGTCGTGCAAAGCTATGCCGAGGTCGCGCGCGCCGAACGCCGCGCCGCGATTGCCACGCGCACGATCCAGACGCGACAGGGCTCGCTGTCGCTGGTGCAGGCGCGCGAGCGCAGCCAGCTGGCCAGCCGCATCGACGTCACCGCCGCCGGCACCCTGCTGGCGCAGGCCCGGCTCGCGCTGGTGCAGGCGCAGGCCGCCCGCGTGCTCGCCACCAATGCGCTGGCGGCACTCGCCGGCCGCGGCGCCGACTATGCCGCCGCGATCGGCCCGACGCAGCTGGCGAGCAACACCGCGCTCCCCGTCCCCGCCACGATCCCGGCCGACCTGCTCGCGCGCCGCGCCGACATCGCCGCCGCACAGGCGCGCATCGCGGCGGCCGGGGCGGAGCGGCAGGTGGCGCGCCGCGCCTTCTACCCCAACATCAACCTGTCGGCGCTCGTCGGGCTTCAGGCGATCGGCTTCGGCAATTTCGTCGACCTCGACTCCGGCACCGCCGGCGGCGGGGCGGCGATCCACCTGCCGCTGTTCGACAGCGGGCGGCGCCGTGCCGAGCTCGCCGGCGCCACCGCCGCGCTCGACGTCGCGACCGCGCAATATAACGACGCGGTCGTCACCGCCGCCAGGCAGGTCGCCGATGCCATCGCACAGGTCCGCGCCACCGACACCGCGCGCCTGCGACAACGCGAGGTGACCGCCGGCTTCGCGGAGACCAACCGGCTCAACGCGGTCCGTGTCGAAAGCGGGCTCAACAGCCGCCTCGACCTCGTCGACAACGACGTCCGGCTGCTCGACGCGCAGCTCGCCGACGCCAGCCTCTCCATCGACGCGCTCACCGCGCGCGCGCAACTCGCCACCGCTCTGGGCGGCGGCTTCGACCCCGTTCAGGACGCTGCCCGATGACCGATACCCAGACGCCTGCACCCGCTCCCGCCCCAACCCCCACCGGCAAGCCCGCCGCGCGCCGCCGCGCGCTCAGCATCCTCGCGGTCGTCGTGGTCGTCGCCGCGGTCGCATGGGCGATCTTCCACTTCTTCTTCAGCCCGCCCGAACAGGAAACCGACGACGCCTATGTCGCCGGCGACGTGGTCGCGATCACCGCACGCGATCCCGGCACCGTCACCGCGCTGCGCGCCGACAACACGCAGGCGGTCAAGGCCGGACAGCCGCTGATCGACCTCGACCCGACCACCGCCGACGTCAACGTCGCCGCCGCCGCGGCGCAGCTGGCACAGGCGGTCCGCGCCACCCGCGCGGACTTCACCCGCGTCGGGCAGAGCGACGCCGGCATCGTCCAGGCGCAGGCCGAACTCTCGCGCGCACAGGCCGACTACGCCCGCCGCCGGAGCGCCGCCGCGCAGGGCGCGGTCTCGGGCGAGGAACTGTCGCACGCCGCCGACGCGGTGAAGGTCGCCTCCGCCAATCTCCGCCTCGCGCGCGAGCAGCGGCGGCAGGCGCAGGCGACCGTGCAGGGCACCGACGTGAACACCAACCCCGCGGTGCTGGCCGCGATCGCCGCCTATCGCCGCGCCGCGATCGTGCGCGGGCACATGCACATCACCGCGCCGATCGCCGGCGTCGTCGCGCAGCGCACCGTGCAGGTCGGGCAGCAGGTCAACGCCGGCACGCCCCTGATGGCGATCGTCCCGCTCGACCGCGTCTGGGTCGACGCCAACTTCCGCGAGACGCAGCTGAAGGACGTGCGTATCGGCCAGCCGGTCGAGCTGACCAGCGACATGTACGGCGACGACGTGACGTATCATGGTCGCGTCGTCGGTCTGTCGGCGGGCAGCGGCAACGCCTTCGCGCTCCTGCCGCCGCAGAACGCCAGCGGCAACTGGATCAAGATCGTCCAGCGCCTGCCGGTCCGCATCAGCCTCGACCCGCGCGAGTTGCGCGCGCATCCGTTGCGCGTCGGGCTGTCGATGAAGACCGTGATCGACACCGCCGACACCCGCGGCGCGCTGCTCGCGCAGACCGCGGCGGTGCCCTACCAGGGCGACACGACCACCGGCACCGACCCGCAGGTCGAGGCGCAGATCCGCCGCATCGTGGCGGCGAACCGGTGAAACCGGTGCGGTTTCGCCCATTCTCACGCCGTCGTCATCCCCGCGGAGGCGGGGATCCAGAACCTCTGACCTGGCGGCTCCTGCCCCACGCTCAGCGTGTCTGGATTCCCGCCTGTGCGGGAATGACGGCAGGGGTTGGAACGACGGGAGTACGCCACCATGGCTGACGCCGCCCCCGCCGGCCCGCCGCCGCTCACCGGCGTCAAGCTCGGCATCACCGCCTTCGCGCTGGCGCTCGGCACCTTCATGATGGTGCTCGACAGCACGATCGCCAACGTGTCGCTGCCGACGATCGCGGGCAACCTCGGCGTCTCCAGCGACAATTCGACCTGGGTGGTCACCGCGTTTGCGGTCGCCAACGGCGTCGCGGTGCCGCTGACCGGCTGGCTGATGCGCCGCTTCGGCGTGGTGCGCGTGTTCTGCACCTCGGTGGCGCTGTTCACGCTGGCCTCGTTCCTGTGCGGCATCGCCTGGGATCTGCCGTCGCTGATCCTCTTCCGCGTCATGCAGGGCGCCGTCTCCGGCCCGATGATGCCCGGCAGCCAGGCGCTGCTGATCTCGATCTTCCCGTCGGACAGGCGCTCCACCGCGCTCGGCATCTGGTCGATGACGACGCTGGTCGCGCCGATCATGGGGCCGATCCTCGGCGGCTACATCTCCGACAACTACCATTGGTCGTGGATCTTCCTGATCAACGTGCCCTTCGGCATCCTGACCGCCTTCGTCTGCTGGACGCGGCTGAAGGACCGCGAGACGCCGACGATGCGGCTGCCGATCGACACCGTCGGCCTGGGGCTGCTGGTGCTGTGGGTCGGCTCGCTCCAGGTGATGCTCGACCTCGGCAAGAACGCCGACTGGTTCAACGATCCCTTGATCGTCGCGCTGACGATCACCGCGATCGTCGGCTTCGTCGCGTGGGTGATCTGGGAGTTGACCGACGCCAACCCGACCGTCGACCTCACGCTGTTCGCCAGGCGCAACTTCTGGATCGGCAACCTCGCCTTTGCGCTCGGCTATGCGGTGTTCTTCGCCAACATCCTGATCCTGCCGCTGTGGCTCCAGACGCAGATGGGCTATACCGCCACCTGGGCCGGCCTCGTCGCCGCGCCCAGCGGGGTGGTCGCGGTGATCCTCACCCCGCTCGTCGCGCGGCTGTCGGGCAAGGTCGACGCGCGCATCCTCGCCACCGTCGCCTTCGCCGGCTTCGCGATCAGCTACTGGATGCGCTCTGGCCTCACCACGCAGGCGACGTTCGTCGACCTCATGCTCCCGCTGCTGGTGCAGGGCGTGTCGATGGGCACCTTCTTCCTGGCGATGCTGACGATCCTGCTCGACCGCATCCCGCCCGAAAAGCTCCCCTCGGCGACCGGCATCTCCAATTTCGGCCGCATCGTCGCGGGCGGGTTCGCCGCCTCGCTGATCTCGACCGCGTGGGACCGGCGCGAGGCGCTGCACCAAAGCCGCCTCGCGGAGGCGATCGGCAGCGGCGTGCCGTGGCAGATGGCGTCGGCGCAGCTCGAGAAGCTGGGCATGACCACGCAGCAGGCCGCCGCCGCCGTCACCCGCCAGATGGTCGGCCAGGCCTATCTGCTCTCGTCGACCGACCTGTTCCGGCTGTCGGCCTGGCTCGCCGCGGTGCTGATCGTCCCCATCTGGCTGTGCCGCCGCCCGACCCCGCAACACGGCCCGGTCGCCGCCGATTAGGGTCTGTACTCAGTCGCAACAAGGTCGTGACGGAGCGGATTTTGGCGCCAGGCCAGGAGCAAGGAGGGGGGCGATGCAGTAGCATCGTGACCGCCGACGCGACGCCGCATGGCGCCAAAAGCCGCCCGCCGCGCAGCGGTCGCCCGTGGAAAGCCGCCCAGCATCGTCGCTTGCTTGCGGGTAGCGCAGCTACCCGACTGCGCTGCGCTCCTTGTGGGCGGCGTTCCACGGGCGATCACGATCCTTGTTGCGACTGAGTACAGACCCGAACGCTTCCGTATCGCGCGAGACGAACCTAGGGTGGCGCCATGACCGATTTCACCGCCACCCGCGCGCTGTTCCATTTGCCCCCTGGTGTCATCTACCTCGACGGCAATTCGCTCGGCCCCCTGCCGCTCGCCGCCGAGGCACGCGCGGTGCAGGTGCTGCGTGCCGAATGGGGCGACCGGCTGATCCGCGCCTGGAACGAGGCGGAGTGGACGACGCTCCCCACTCGCGTCGGCGACCGCATCGCGCGGCTGATCGGCGCGCCGCCGGGCACCGTCACCACCGGCGACACGCTGTCGATCAAGGTCTTCCAGGCGCTCGCCGCCGCGCTCGCGCTGCGACCCGACCGCCGCGTGATCCTGTCCGACAGCGGCAACTTCCCCACCGACCTCTACATCGCCGATGCGCTCGCACAGGCGCTCGGCCGCGGGATCGAGGTCAAGGTGGTCGCTCCGGAAGACGTCGCCGCCGCGATCGACGAGACGGTCGCGGTGTTGATGCTCACCCAGGTCGACTATCGCACCGGCCGCCTCCACGACATGCCCGCGCTCACCGCCCGCGCCCACGCGGCGGGCGCAGTCACCGTCTGGGACCTCGCGCATTCCGCCGGCGCGCTCCCCGTCGACGTCACCGCCGCGAAGGCCGACTTCGCGGTCGGCTGCACCTACAAATATCTCAACGGCGGCCCCGGCGCCCCCGCCTTCATCCACGTCGCGCCCGCGCACGCCGACGTCGCCGAGCCGATCCTCGCCGGCTGGTTCGGCCACGACGCCCCCTTCGCGTTCGAGCGCGGCTACCGTCCCGCCCCCGGTGTCGCGCGGATGCGCGTGGGCACGCCCCCGATCGTCGCGCTGTCGATCCTCGACGCCGCGCTCGACGTGTGGGACGGCGTCGACATGGCCGATGTCCGCGCCGCGTCGATCCGCCTGTCGGAAACCTTCATCCGCGAGGTCGAGGCGCGCTGCCCGCACGTCACCCTCGCCTCCCCCCGCGATCCGCACGCGCGCGGCAGCCAGGTCAGCGTCACCCACCCGCACGCCTACCCGGTCATGCAGGCGCTGATCGCGCGCGGCGTGATCGGCGACGTCCGCCAGCCCGACGTGCTGCGCTTCGGCTTCACCCCGCTCTACCTCGCCGAGAACGAGGTGATCCAAGCGGCCGGCATCCTCGCGGAAATCCTGACGACCGGCGAATGGGACCAGCCGCACTTTCATCAGCGCGCCAACGTCACATGAGCGAGCGCCACCACGATGCCGAACTCAACTTCGCCGGGAAGATGGGGTACGCCGACTATCTCGCGCTCGACCGCGTGCTGGACGCGCAGCACCCGCTGAGCACCGCGCACGACGAACTGCTGTTCATCATCCAGCACCAGACCAGCGAATTGTGGATGAAGCTCGCCGTCCACGAACTCGAAAGCGCGCGCGACGCGATCCTGTCGGGCGCCCTGCCGCAGGCGTTCAAGCTGCTCGCCCGCGTCTCCCGCATCCTCAAGCAGTTGAACGGCGCCTGGGACGTGCTCCGCACGATGACGCCCAGCGACTATACCACCTTTCGCGACACGCTCGGCCAGTCGTCGGGCTTCCAGTCGTGGCAATATCGCGCGATCGAATATCTCTGCGGCAACCGCACCGCCGCGACGCTCGGCCCGCACCGCCACCGCCCTCAAACGCTGGCGCGGCTGGAGGCGATCCTCGCCGCGCCCAGCATCTACGATGCGGCCCTGGTCTGCCTCCACGCCGCCGGGCTGCTCCCCGCCGACCCGACCCGCGACTGGCGCACGCCGCATCGCGCCGACGAGGCGGTCACCGCCGCCTGGGCGACGATCTACCGCGACCCGCCCGCGCACTGGCCGCTCTACGAACTCGCCGAGAAGCTGGTGGATCTGGAGGATTACTTCCGCCGCTGGCGCTTCAACCACGTCACCACCGTCGAGCGCGTGATCGGCATGAAGCGCGGCACCGGCGGCACCGCCGGCGCCTCCTACCTGCGCCGGATGTTGGAGGTCGAGCTGTTCCCCGAATTATGGGCGGTCCGCACGCATCTTTAGGGTACCCGCCTGCCCCCCAGCCCACCTCCCGTCATCCCCGCGGCGCCGGGGATCCGGCTCCTCCGACCTGACGGCTCATCGAAGACCGGCGCGTCTGGATTCCCGCCTGCGCGGGAATGACGTGGGTGGCAAGGAAACTCCTTCTCGCCATCCAGCTGGTCACACCGACCCCCCGTTCACCGCCGTCATCCCCGCGAAGGCGGGGATCCAGAACCTCTGACCCCCGCGGCTCTCACAAGGACCTGCGCGTCTGGATTCCCGCCTGCGCGGGAATGACGGGACGGAGCCACCCACCTCGCCATCCCGCACCCCGCCTGTTACCCTATCCCGAAAAAGGGACCCCACCGAATGAAGACCATCCTGCTCGCCTCCGCGGCGCTGCTCATCGCCACGCCCGCCCTTGCCCGGGCGCCCGCCGCGGCCCCCGCCGCCATCCCGCTGGGCAAGCTCTCCGACGCCGCACGCCCGACCGCCTATCGGCTCGACCTCACCGTCGACCCGACGCAAACGCGCTTCACCGGCCATACCGAGATCGACACGCAGGTCGCCCGCCCCACCCGCACGCTCTACCTCCACGGCAACGGCCTGAACGTCACCCGCGTCGCCGCCACCATCGGCACCCGCAAGATCACTGCGCGCTATACGCAGGTCGATCCCTCCGGCGTCGCCCGGCTCGATTTCGACGGCGATCTGCCCGCCGGCCGCGTGACGCTCGCCTTCGACTATGACGCGCCGTTCATGACCGGCGGCGAGGGTCTGTACCGCACCCGGGTCGGCGACCGATGGTATGCCTGGACGCAGTTCGAGCCGATCGACGCCCGGCGGATGTTCCCGTCGTTCGACGAACCCGGCTTCAAGACCCCGTTCACGCTGTCGATCACCGCGCCGACCACGCAGCGCGTCTTCGCCAACACGCCCGAGGTGGCGCATGGCACGTCGGGCGGCGGGCTGACCGTCCACACATTCGCGCCCTCGCGCCCGCTGCCGACCTATCTGGTCGCGATCGCGGTCGGCGCGTTCGATGTCGTGCCGGGCAACGCCCCCGCCAATGCGGTGCGCAAGACCGCGCTCCCCTACCGTGTGATCGCCACCAAGGGGCAGGCGCCGCGGCTGCAACTCGCCGCCAGCGAAGGCCCGAAGATCCTCGCGCTGCACGAGGACTATTTCGGCATCCCCTACCCGTTCGAGAAGCTCGACCAGATCGCCTCGCCCGAGATGAGCGGCGCGATGGAGAATGCCGGGCTGGTCACCTACGGCGACACGCTCCTGCTGCTGTCGCCCGACGCGCCGCCGTCGCAGCGCCGCGACTTCGGCATGGTCGTCGCGCACGAACTCGCTCATCAATGGTTCGGCGACCTGGTCACCCCGAAATGGTGGACGGACCTTTGGCTGAACGAAAGCTTCGCCGAATGGGCGGGCAACCGGGTGGGCGAGCTGTGGCAGCCGGGGCTCGGCACGGAGGTCGGGCAACTGGCGGAGGCGCTGGCGGCGATGGATACCGACAGCCAGTCGGTCGGCCGTCCGATCCGGCAGGAGATCACCCGCAACGATCAGATCGCCAGCGCCTTCGACGCGATCACCTATCAGAAGGGCGGGCAGGTGCTGACGATGGTCGAGCGCTACCTCGGCCCCGACCGCTTCCGCCGCGGCGTGCAATATCACCTGAACCGCTTCCGCTACGGCAATGCCGCCGCCGACGATTTTTTCGCTTCCATGGCGAAGGGGTCGGGCGACCCCGGCATCGTTCCGGTCTTCCGCAGCTTCGTCGAGCAGACCGGCGTGCCGGTGCTGTCGATCCGTCAGGACGGCGACAGCTGGCATGTGTCGCAGCGTCGCTATCGCCCGATCGGCGTCGCCCCGCTCGCGCCGCAGACGTGGAACGTGCCGGTCTGCGCGCGTCAGGGCGAGGTGCGCAGCTGCACGTTGCTGACCGGTGCGACCGGCACGCTCGCGCTCAAGGGCAGCGGGCTGGCCGTGCCTAACGCCGATGGCGCGGGCTATTGGCGCTACAGCCTCGACGATGCCGGCTGGCAGACGCTGATGGCGGGTGCGCCGTCGCTGCCCGCACGCGAGGCGATGGCCGCCGCCGACAGCTTGTGGGCCGATTTCACCGCCGGCAACGCCCGCTTCGCGCGCGTCGTGGACAGCGCGCGGCTGCTCGCCGGGCACCGCGAGCGTTCCGCCACGCTATTGCTCCCCGCCGCGATCGACGGGGTCGAGCGGTTCGACCTGTCGCCCGCCGCCGATCGCGGCTTGCGGCGTTTCGCCGCCGATGTGTCGCTCCCGCGGTTGCGCACGCTGGGTCCGCTCAGGCTGACCGCCGGGGCCTATGCCGGCGAGGAATCGGGCCAGAGCCAGCTGCGCCAGTCGCTCGTCTCCTATGCCGCCTTCGTCGCCAGGGACGCGGCACTCCGCCGCCAGCTGAGCGACGCGGCGCGCGCGTCGGTCGGCGGCGACGCGCAGGCGCTCGACCCCGGCTACCGCGCGATCGCGCTACTCGCCGGCGTGCAGGAAGTGGGCGTGCCGTTCATGGACCGGCTCCGGACGGCGCTGATCGCCAGCACCGACCCGCTGTTCCGCCAGCAGGCGGTTCGCGCGCTCGGCGGCGCGGACACGCCCGCGACGGTCGCGCGCGCGCTGGCGCTGTCGGACGACGTCGCGCTGCAACCCAGCGAGCGGCTGTCGATCATGCGGACGCTCACCAACCGCCCGGTCGGGCGTGACGCGGTGTTCGCGCGGCTCCGGCAGAATTTCGATGCGATCGCCGGGACCGTCCCGGCGTTCGGCCGTCCGCGCCTGCCGATGCTGTTCGCGGGCTATTGCAGCGCCGACAAGGCCGCGGCGGTCGAGGCGCTGTTCCGCCCGAAACTGGCGGTGCTCGGCGGCGGGGAACTGGAGCTTGGCCAATCGCTCGACGCGATCCGGCAATGCGTGGCACTGAAGGACGCCAAAGGCGCCGAGATCGAGAGCGTTCTGGGCAAGTTCTGACACCTGCGCCGTTATTTTGGGCGCCCGTGCGGTACGGGCGCCCGTTTTCGTGTCACCGGCGGGCGTCAGCCCTGCATGTCCTCCAGCTCGCGTCCGCGCGTCTCGTGCACCATCTTGCGCACGAAGAAGAACGACACCGCGGCGAAGAACGCATAGCCGCTATAGGTCACCGCCAGACCCGGCGAGACGACAAGTGCCGGAAACGACACCGAAATCACCGCGTTGGCGATCCACTGCGCGAAGCCGGCGACCGCCAGGCCGGAGCCGCGGATCTGGTTCGGGAACATCTCGCCCAGCATCACCCACATGATCGGGCCCCAGCTGGCGTTGAAGAAGATGACGTAAAGATTGGCCGCAACCAACGCAATTACCCCGTTATTTTCCGGCAGGCTCACCGCGCCGGCCGCGTCGGTGATCGCGGTCGAGAACGCCCAGGCGACCACCGCCAACGTCACCGCCATCCCCGCCGAACCGATCAGAAGCAACGGCTTGCGCCCGATCCGATCGACCGTGAAGATCGTGAACACGCACGCCGCGATCGAAAGAACGCCCGACAAGATGTTGGTTTGCAGCGCATAATCTTCGGAGAAGCCCACCGCTTCCCACAAGGTCGCGCCGTAGTAGAAGACGACGTTGATTCCGACGAGCTGCTGGAACACGGCCAGCCCGATCCCCGCCCACACGATCGGCCGGATCTTGCCGCTGGCCCGATCCTTCAGATCCGACAACCGCGGCCGATGCTGATCGCCCGCCAGACTGCGACGGATATCCGCCACCTTGCGGTCCGCCTCGGCCGTCCCGAACAGCCGCGTCAGCACCGCATGTGCCTCGGCATCGCGCTTCTGCGCCACCAGGAAGCGCGGGCTTTCGGGGATAACCAACAGCGCGATCAGGTAGATAGCCGCCGGAATCGCCTGGAGCCAGAACATCCACCGCCACGCCGGAAAGCCCAGCCAGAAGCTGGCGGTCGATCCGCCCGCGTAGCGTGCGAGCGCGAAATTGGCCACGAACGCACCGGTCAGACCGGTGATGATCATCACCTGCTGCACGCTCGACAGCCGTCCGCGAATCGCCGCCGGCGTCACCTCGGAAATGTAGACGGGCGAGATGACGCTGGCTGCACCGACGCCCAACCCCCCGATAATGCGCGCAAAGATAAAGATCGCCGACGCACTCGCCGCTCCCGCCAGCAGCGCGCTGCCGAGGAAGAGCACCGCCGACAGCATCATCACGCCGCGCCGCCCGATCCGGTCCGCCAGCCGCCCGGCGAGGAATGCGCCGATCGACGAACCGACGAGGATCGCGCCGACGTTGACGCCGATCCCCAGCTTGCCGAGGTCGAAGGCCGATTCCAGCCCCTTCTGCGTCCCGTTGATGACGCCCGAATCGTACCCGAACATGAAGCCGCCGATCGTCGCCACCGCCACGATCGCGGCGATGAAGCCCATGTTCACCTGCGCCGCGGCGCCGGGGTCGCCCGGCTCCATCACTCTCGTCGCCATCCCGTCCCGCTCCTGTCTCGTCGTTGTTTTGTCGCCTATCGTCAGGCGTTTGTCACGTCCGGCTCAGCGCCAGCCCGCATCCACGAAATACTCATGCCCGGTCACCATCCGCGCGTCGTCGGAAGCGAGGAACAGCGCCAGCGCGGCCACGTCGGCGGGCTGGATGCGTCCGTCCAGACATTGCGCCGCCACGATCTCCGCCTCGCCCTCCGGCGTATACCATTTTTCCTGCCGCGGAGTCTGGACGTTACCGGGCACGATGGTGGTGACACGGATGTTGTCACGTCCCAGGTCGCGCGCCATGCTGCGCGTCATCCCCTCGATCGCGGCCTTGGCGGTCTGGTACAGCACCAGTTCGGGCAGCCCCAGATGCCAGCTGATCGATCCGAAGTTGACGATGCTGCCACCGCCGGCAGTCCTCAGATGCGGAACCGCAGCCTGCGCGGCGAAGAACAGGTGGCGCAGGTTGACCGCCATCCGTTCGTCCCAATAGGCCGGCGTGACCTCGGCGATCGTATGCCGATCGTCGTTGGCGGCGTTGTTGATCAGCACGTCGAGACCGCCGATGTCGGCGGCAAGCGCGTCGATCGTGCCCGGCAGCGCGGCAACATCGGTCAGGTCGCAGCGGCGGAAGACCACGCGCTCGCCCAGCCGCGCGGCCAACGCCTGCCCCGCCTCCTCGACAACATCGACGAACGCGACGTGCGCACCTTGTCCGGCGAACGCCTCGACCAGCCCCGCGCCGATCCCGCTCGCGCCGCCGGTGATCAGGACGCGCTTGTTCTTCAACGATGGGTAGATCGCGCGCCCGCTCACTTGGCCGTCTCCAGCAGCCCGCGCTGCGCCAGATTGCGGAACAGGGCGCCGATCCCGTCGGTCCACGGCGCGGCGTCCTTCGACGTCACCACCCGGTTGACCAGCCGGCCGAGCCGCGCGCTCTCGATCGTCACGGTGTCGCCGATCTTGTGCGTGAAACCGCGACCGGGCTCGTCCCGGTCCTGCACCGGCGCGAACAACGTGCCCAGAAACAGCACGAAGCCGTCGGGATATTGGTGCTCGGACAGCGTCTGCCGCACCAGATCGAGCGGATCGCGGCTGATCTCGGCCATGTTGCTGACCCCATCGAGTTCGTAGCCGTCGGCGCCACGGATGTTCAGGCGCACCTCGGCGTGGCGCACGTCGTCGATCGTGAACGTGTCGTCGAACAGCCGCACGAGCGGCCCGAGCGAGCACGACGCGTTATTGTCCTTGGCCTTGCCGAGCAGCAGCGCCGAGCGCCCCTCGAAATCGCGCAGGTTGACGTCGTTGCCCAGCGTCGCGCCGACCGCCTCGCCGCGGCTGTTCACCAGCAGCGCGACCTCCGGCTCGGGGTTGTTCCAGCTCGAATCGGAGCGGATGCCGATCTCCGCGCCCGCGCCGACCGTGGCCAGCACCGGCGCCTTGGTGAACACTTCCGCGTCCGGCCCGATCGCGACCTCGAGATATTGCGACCAGAGCCCGTCCTCGATCAGCGCGCGCTTCAGCTCCGCCGCCTCGGGCGTGCCCGGCACCACCGAGCGGATCGAGCCGCCGACGCGTGCCTCCAGCCGGCCGCGGATCTCGGACGCCGCCGACCAGTCGCCGCGCGCGCGCTCCTCGATCACGCGCTCGATCGCCGATACCGCAAAGGTGACGCCGCACGCCTTGACGCATTGCAGGTCGACCGGGCTCAGCAGCGTCAGTCCTGCGTCGTCGAACATCCCCAGCGACCGACCGCCAGCGCCAGAAAGGTCGCCGCGCTCGACCAGCATCGACACGGTCGGCGCGACCGACGACATGTCGAACACCTCACCGGCAATGACCAGCAGCGGGATCGGACCCGTGCCGGTCGCGGCGCGTCCCACGAATCGTCCTGCCCGCCAGTCGTGCGGCAAGCCCGACGCGAATGCATCGGCTGCTTCAGCCATCATCCCCTCCACACCATCTAAACCTGATAGCGCTACCAACACTGCGGAACGGCGCATGTCAAGCCGGCGTGGCGATCGTTGGCGATCCTTCGATCAGCGGCCGCGACGCGCGAGCCACGGCGGCAACGTGCGTGGCGCCAGCGCACTTTTCACCGCGCTGCGCCGTCCCAGCCACGGCAGTACGGGCGCCGCCTCCTGCGCCTCATCATGCTCACGCAGTTTCTCGACCATTTCACGCTGCAATTTCTCGAGCTCGGCCAATTGTTGCGCCAGCACATCACGAGTCACGGTACCGCTGTCGTTCATCTTCCAACCCCCCGGTTCGAGATGACGCAGCCTACACCGGTTCGTTTCGAGCGACAATTCGGGGATCAGCGGCGCGCGACCCATTCCGGCGATGCCGGGCGTGCACACGCCAGCGCCGCGGGATCGGCGCAATGCAGCGCCTCGCGGCTCGGGCGCCCGACCAGAAAGCCCTGCACCTGCGGCACCGCCCACTCGCGCAGCTGAAGCAACTGCGCTTCCTCCTCCACCCCTTCGGCGACGATCGGGATTCCCAGGCTGGCGCCCAGCGCCGCGATGCTGCGCACGATCGACCCCGAGGGCGCATGGTTGAGCATCGTCGTCACGAAGCTGCGATCGATCTTCAGCTTGTCGAAGCGAAAGTCGCGCAGATTTCCCAGCGACGAATAACCGGTGCCGAAATCGTCCATCACGATCCGGGCGCCGTGGTGCTGCAACGTCCGCAGCACGGTCAGCACCGGCTGGCGACGGTTGTCGAGCAGCGTCGCGCTCTCTGTGACCTCGAATTCGAGCCGCGTCGGCGCGACCTTGTGCCGCCGCGCCAGCGCCAGAAGTTCGTGCCCGAGCGCCGGCTGGCGGAACTGGATCGCCGACAGGTTCAGCGCCAGCGTCATGTCGTCGGGCCATCGGCTCGCCGCCGCCATCGCATGATCCGCCATCCACAAGCCGATCGCGTCGATCCGCCCGCTCGCCTCGGCCAGCGGGATGAAGCGGTCCGGCGGTATCTCGCCCAGCTCAGGATGCGCCCAGCGCAGCAGCACCTCCTGCCCGATCACCTCCAGCGTGTCGGCATCGGCGATCGGCTGGAAGACGAGATACAGCTCGCCGCGCTCCGCCGCCCCCTCCAGGTCGCGCGACAGCCGCCAGCGCAGCCGGACCTCCTCCTTGAAATGGTCGTCGAAGAAGCGGGCGGTATGCCGTCCCTCGGCCTTGGCGCGGTACATCGCCATGTCGGCCAGGTTGTAGAGTTCCTCGCCCGCCTGCTCGACGCCCGACATTGCGACGCCGATGCTCATCTGCACCGGTACGGTATCGCCCGCCGTCGCCTCGCAGGCGCGCAGGATCCGCCGGACCAGCGCCTCGGCGGCATCCGGCTGCTCGCCGCCGACCTGGATGATCGCGAATTCGTCCCCGCCCAGCCGCGCCACGAGGTCGCTGGCACGAACGCTCGCGCTCAGCAGTTGCGCGGCCGCGCGCAATGCCTCGTCGCCGCCGGCGTGTCCGAACCGGTCGTTGATCGACTTGAAGTCGTCTAGGTCGATCGCGAACACCGCCACCCGCTCGCCGGTACGCCGCACGCGGGCCAGCTCCTGCGTCAGTCGCTCTTCGAACAGCAACCGGTTGGGCAGGCCGGTCAGCATGTCGTGATGTGCCAGGAACTCCGCCCGCCGCTCGGCCCGCTGCCGCTCCTCGACGGCGCTGCGATATTCGCCGATCCCCCGCGCCAGATCGCCCAGCTCGTCGCGTCGCGATGCGCCGGGCACGCGCGCCCACGCATCCTCGCCACGGCTCAACTGCCGTACCCGCTCCGCGATTGCGGCGATGGGCCGGATCACCCGTCGCCGCAACCACACCATGCACGCCAGCAATAACGCCAGCACGACGCCCGCGCCGATCAGCACGCGGGCCAGGTTGGTGGCCAGCGTGCGCGAACTGCCGCGCACCTCGACGTCGATCCGGTCGACCAACGCCCCGCGCAAGCTGGAGCGCGACGATTCCAAGGTCCGCAACGCCGACAGGAACGCCGGCATGTGCGCCGGGATCGCCGCGGGCTGCTCGTGCGCATCGCGCAGCAGCTGCAGGCTCAGCTCGGCGAAACGTGCCTCCGCCCTCGTGCGTGCGTCCGCAAACGCACGAAGATCGGCGGAAACCGGCAAGCCGGGCGACAGATGTGCATTGCCGCGATGGAAGCCAGCCAATGCGCTCCCGACGTGGCGCCACTGCGCGGGCTTCACCGGACGCCCCTGCTCGGCAAGGCGCGTCACCTCACCCACCCCCAGCCGCAGCCGGCGTTGCAGCTGATCCTGGCGGTTCTCCATCTGCAACAAGGTGGTCAGCTGCCCGACCACCACATTCTCGGACTGGATCGCCCGCGCCAGCACCAGCCCGCCTGCGAGTAGCATCACGCCCAGCGCCAGCACGGCACCGAACGCGGCAGCGACTCGAGTCGAAATGGATGTCGGCAGCACACAACCTCCGCGGAGCAACCTATTGTAAGGTGCAGAATCTTACCGATCCATGAGCAAGCACGGGCCTTACGCGCCGATTGCCGGACGGCGGCATGGTCGGGCGCGCGGTCGCCATCAGGCGGCGCCCGCACTTGACTCGCGCGAGATCGGATTCAAAAATGCTGTATTAACAAGTGGCTGCACCAAAATTTTGAGCGAAGGTTCGATGATGGTCGCCGACGAGCCCGATCGCCAGCGTGCGGTGGACCGGCTCGATCTGCGGTCGAAGCGTGGAGCGGACGGCCTACAGGAGGTGGTCGAACGCGCCGCCCGGCTGGCGAGCACGCCGATCGGTGCGATCTCGGTCATCGATCGCACGCGGCAGTGGACGATCGCACAGCACGGCCCGATGTCGGAGGATATCCCGCGCGCGCTGTCGTTCTGCGCCCACGCGATCCATCGCCCGGGCGAAGCGATGATCGTGCCCGATGCGGCGCGCGACGCGCGCTTCGTGGACAACCCGCTGGTCGCCAAGGCGCCGCCGATCCGCTTCTACATCGGCATCCCGCTGGTCGACCGCGCCGGCTATCCGCTCGGTGCGCTGTGCGTGATCGACCACAAGCCGCGCGACCAGATGCCGGACCTCTACGAACTCGCCGCGCTGGCGCGCGAGGCGGAGCGGATCGTCACGCGGCGCCACTGATAATTCCGTCGGAAAGACAACGCACTTCGGAACGCGGTTGCCGTTTGCGACTTGCAGTGACGCGGCGCAGCGCGCACGCCAGATCGTCGGCGACGGGAGGAACGGTGAACGACCGGAAGTGCATCATGCTGGTGGAGGATACCGCCAGCCATCGCAAGCTCTACGCCTCCTGGCTGCGGATCGGCGGGTATGATCCGCACGTACTGACCGACGAACGCACCGCGCAGGCGGTCGCCGAGGAACTGAATCCCGCCGCGATCATCGTCGACATCCGCCTGCCGAACGTCAGTGGGCTGGACGTGATCGAGGGGTTGAAGACGGCGACCAGCACACGCGCGATCCCGGTCATGGCGCTGACCGTGCTCGACAGCCCGACCGATCGCAGCGCCTGCCTGGCCGCAGGCGCCGACGTGTTCGTGACCAAGCCCGATCACATCGCGACCTTCCTCGATCGGATCGCCGCGCTGCTTGACTGACGTCAGCGCCGGGGGCGGCGCAGCCGCGGCTCGCTGAACCCCACTTCCATCAGGTTCGCGACCAGCAGGTCGCGCTCCGACGCCGAGGGCGCCCCCATCACCACCACGATCACGCGGCGCGCGCCGCGCTTCGCCGAGGCCGCCAGATTGAACCCGGCCTCCACGGTATAACCGGTCTTGAGCCCGTCGAGCCCCGCGACCTTGCCCAGCAGCTTGTTGTGATTGGGCCGCGACCGCCCCTCCCAGCTGATCGAGCGCGTCGAGAACAGCCGATAGTGTCTCGGCTCGGCGCGGATCAGGTGCCGTGCCAGGATCGCCATGTCGCGCGCCGTCGTCCGTCCCGCGCTCGGCGCCAGACCGGTGGCGTTGCCGAAGCGCGTGTCCGTCATCCCGATCGCGCGCGCGCGCGCGTTCATGCGCGCGACGAACGCGCGCTCGCTGCCCGCCAGCCGGTCGCCGATCGCCACCGCGATGTCATTCGCCGAAATCACCGCCACCGCGCGCAACGCCGCATCGACCCGGATCGAGCGCCCACGCCGCAGCCCCAGCCGCGACGGTTGCTGCCGCTCGCCCGCTGCGGTCATGCGCAGCATCGTCCCCGGCTTCAATTCGCCCGCGTCGAGCGCCTCGAACGCGAGCAGCAGCGTCATCATCTTGGCCAGCGATGCCGGCGGGCGCGCCCGATCGGCGTTCTCGCTCTCCAGCACCTCGCCGGTCCCGGCATCCATCACGATGTCCGACACCGGCGCACGCGGCGCGGCATCAACGGATGAGGGGGCGGACACGGCGGCGAGCAGCGGCAGCCCCCATGCGACGACACGCGACACGATCGACATAGCCGGCAGGCGTAACCGCTGCGTCGCGCGGCGACAACGCCGCGCGGTTCACATCGCGCGACGGGTCGCCATATCGCAGCGATGAACCGCTCGTTCTTCGCCCGCGACGTGGTCGCGGTGGCGCGCGCACTGATCGGCATGACGCTGACCGTCGACGACGTCGGCGGCACGATCGTCGAGACCGAGGCGTATGACGCTGCCGATCCCGCCTCGCACAGCTTCGCCGGCCCCACTGCCCGCAACGCCGCGATGTTCGGTCCGGCGGGCGTCGCCTACGTCTATCGCATCTACGGCCTGCACCATTGCCTGAACGTCACCTGCGGCGACGGCGCGGCGGTGCTGATCCGCGCGCTGGCGCCGACCATCGGCGTCGCCGCGATGCGCACGCGGCGCGCGACGACAAAACCCGACGCGTTGCTCTGCGCCGGGCCGGGCCGGCTGGCCAGGGCGCTCGGCATCGACCTGTCGCTGAACGCCGCGCCGCTCGACACCGCGCCGTTCGCGTGGGCCGAGCGTGACGGCGAACCGCCGATCGCCGCCACGCCGCGCATCGGCATCACCCGCGCCGCGGAGGTGCCGTGGCGCTTCATCCTGCCCGGCTCGCCATCGCTGAGCCGCGCCGGACCGAAGGGGTGATGCTCCGGTCCGGCCTGGCTATTCAGTCCTTCAGCTCGCGAATCCAGATATTGCGGAAGCTGATCGGCTGGCTCGGATCGCCGTGGTCCTGCAATTTGATCGGCGCGCGGCCGTGTGCGGTATATTCCGCCTGCCCGATGTAGCGCGTCTGTCCGCGCACCTGCGTATGGTTCTGCACCAGCACGCCGTTGACATAGGCGGTGACGAACGCAGGCCGCGTCACCTTGCCGTCGCCGCCGAACTGCGGCGCGCTCCACGTCACGTCGACCGTCTGCCACTCGCCGGGCTTGCGCGCCGGATTGGCGAGCGGCGGCGTCTGCTTGTACACCGCGCCCAGCTGCCCGTTGACGTAGGTGGCGTTGTTGTAGCTGTCCATGATCTGCAACTCGTACCCCTCGTCCCCCTTGCCGGTGGACGCCAGGAACAGCCCGCTGTTGCCGCGCGCCTGTCCCTCCCCGGTGATCCCGACCGGGATGCGATATTCCAGGTGGAGCTGATAGCTGCCGAACGCCTGCTTGGTCTGGATGTTGCCGGTGCCCTTCTTCACCGTCACCGCCCCGTTCGCGACCGTCCAGCCCGCCGCGCCGCCGGTGTTCACCGCCGTCCATTTGTCGAGGTTGGCGCCGTCGAACAGCACCACCGCGTCGGCCGGCGCCGCCCAGCCCGCGAACGCGCCCGGCGTCACCACCGGCACCGCCGGCGACCATTGCTCGGTCGCCTTCGGGTCACCCTGTGGCGCCTGCGCCAACCCGGCCGAGGATGCCAACGCCAGCCCGGCGCCCAGCACGATACCCTTCATAGCTCCCATCCCTTTCGATACTCCCGATCCAGATGACGGTTCGCATCCGCCACGTTGGTAACGCGTCCCGCCGCCCCGTCATAGTCGATCGGGGCGCCCGCCTTCAGCGCGACGACGCCCAGCAGCATCGTCTCGGTCAGCGGTACCGCGGTCGCGAACGGGCTGGAAATCGCCTCCTCGCCGCGGATCGCGCGGATCCAGTTCATCTCGTGGCCGCCCATGCCGCCGCGGATGCGCGGCAGCGTCTGCGCCACCGCCTGCGCGCGCTCGGCGACGCCGTCACCGATCAGCGTCGGATTCTCGCCATAGGTTTCGTGCATCAACATGCCCTGCTCGCCGATGTAGAGCACGCCCCCGCCCGGATCCATCCGCGCGCCCGCCGGCATCCCCGGCGGCGTCGGCGGCATCAACCCACCGTCGTACCACGTCATGCGGATCGGCCCGCCCTTGGCATTGCCGAAGTCGAAATAGGTGACGGTCGCCAGCGGATAGCTGCCGTCCGCCGGATTCTTGGGATTGCCCCACACGCTGTGCCGCGTCTCGACCCGCGTCGGCAGCCCTAACTCCAGCGCCCACACCGGGAAGTCGACCAGATGCGCGCCCATGTCGCCCAGCGCCCCGGTCCCGAACGGTGCCCAGCCGCGCCAGTTGAAATGCGCGTACATCGGGTTGTAGCCCCAGTCGACCGGCGCCGGCCCGCGCCATGCGTCCCAGTCGAGCGAAGCGGGCGCCGCCACCGGCTCCGGCCGTGCGACGCCCTGCGGCCAGATCGGGCGGTTGGTCCACACCTGCACCTCGCGCACGCGCCCGATCGCGCCGCCGCGCAGGATCTCGACCACGCGGCGGCCATCGTCACCCGAATGGCCCTGGTTGCCCATCTGCGTCACCAGCTTCGGGTTGGCGCGCGCCAGTTCGGCCAGCACCCGCCCCTCGCGCACGGTATAGGTCAGCGGCTTCTGCACGTAGACGTGCAAGCCTCGCTCCATCGCCCATTTCGCCGCCACAGCATGATGATGGTCGGGTGCCGCGATCAGGACCGCGTCGACGTCCTTGCGCGCGTCGAACATCCGTCGATAGTCGGCGTATTTGTCAGCCTTGTCATAGGCGGCCTTCAGCGCGGCACGCTTCGGATCGGCGACGGACTTCGCGACATGCGCCATGTCGACGTCGCACATTGCGACGATGTTCTGCGAGGTCAGCTTGTCCATATTGGACGCGCCCATGCCGCCCGCGCCGATCACTGCCACGTTCACGCGGTCGCTGGCAGAGCGGCGGCGCGTCCGCGGCGCAGCGCCGGCCGGCGAAGCGCCCAACCCGGCCGCCAGCGCCGCGGCGCCGCCCATCCATGTCCGGCGGTCGATCGTCATCCGTGCCTCTCCCGTTATGCTCTAGGGCACAGGATGATCGGATCGGCCAGCGAACTCAAGCAATTACGCTATCGTCTTTGCTTATCTCGTCCCCTTTCACGGTATCGGGTACGGCCCCTTCCCCTTGTCGGCGATGAAGCGGTCGACGCGCGCGTCGATCATCGGCAGCGGCACCGATCCCAGGCTCAGCATCGCATCGTGGAAGGCGCGATAGTCGAACTTCTCGCCCAGCGCCTTCTGCGCCTTGGCGCGCGCGTCCAGGAACGCCAGCTCGCCCATGTAGTAGCTCAGCGCCTGACCCGGCCAGGCGATGTAGCGATCGACCTCGGTGGTGATCTCGTGATTGGACAAGGCGGTATTGTCGCGCAGGAAGGCCTGCGCCTGCTCGCGCGTCCACCCCTTGGCATGGATGCCGGTGTCGACCACCAGCCGCGCCGCGCGCCACATCTGGTAGCTGAGCATCCCGAACGTGTCATAGGGCGTCTCGTACATCCCCATGTCCTCGCCCAGCGCCTCGCAATACAGCGCCCAGCCCTCGCCGAATGCCGAAATATATTCGTTGCGGCGATAATCGGGCAGGTCGGTCAGCTCCATCGCGAACGGCATCTGGAAGGCGTGCCCCGGCGCGCTTTCGTGCAGTGTCAGCGCGGGCAGCGAATAGAGCGCGCGCGACGGCAGGTCGTAGGTGTTGACCAGATAGATGCCCGGCCCACCCCGCCCGCTGGTATAGAAGGGTGCGATGTCGGGCGCGACCGGCTTGATCGCGAAGCGCATGCGCGGCAGCCGCCCGAAATAGGTGCCGGCCTTGCCGTCGAAGGTCTTGGCGATCCACGCGGCGCGATCGAGCAGGTCCTGCGGTGTCTTGGCGTAGAATTGCGGATCGGTGCGCAGATGGTTCAGGAACGACGGCAGGTCGCCCTGCCATTTCACCTGGGCCATCACCTCCAGCATCCGCGCGCGGATCTTCGCCACCTCGCGCACGCCGATCGCGTGGATCTCCTCGGGCGGCAGATCGCGGGTCACGAATTCGCGGATCTTCGACTGATAATAGGCGCGCCCGTCGGGCAGGTCGTAGGCCGCCAGCTGCACCCGCGCATTCGGGATGTAGTCGTCGCGCAGGAAGATCTGCAACTTCCGGTGCGCCGGCACCACCGCCTCTGCGATCACGCGCTTCGCCTCGGCGCGCAATGCCGCCTGCCTGGCCGCGGGGATCGTCGACGGCATGGTCTTGAACGGCGCGTAGAAGGGTGATGCCTCGCCGGCTCCGGCCTTCACGATCTCCGCCACCCCGGCATCGCGTCCCTGCAGGGTGACTCGCGGCGGCGTGAACCCGCGCTTCAGCCCGGCGCGCATGTTGACGATCTGCTGATCGAAGTAGCGCGGCACGCTCGCCAGTTGCGACAGGTAGCGGCGATACGCCGCCTCGTCGCGATACGTGTCGCGCGCCATCCCGCCGACGTTCATCCAGAAACTGGTGTCGGCGTTCAGCGGCTTCTCATATTCGCGGAACTGCTGCTCGGCGAGCAGCGCGGCGATCTGTCCGCGATAGACGGTGTAATCGTCGCGTGCCGCCGGGCTGAGCGTCGCCGGATCGATCCGGTCGAGCGCCGCCATCGTCTCGGTCCAGCGCCGGGTCATCGCCGCCTGTGCCGCCGGGCCGACATCGGGCAGCGTCGCATTCTGGCTTGCGGGCGCATCCTCGTCCGGACCGTTCAGCGTCCGCCGCCACGCATATTCGCTGTCCGAGAGCTTGCGGAACGCCGCGTCGCTCGCCGGCACCGCGCTCGCGGCGGTCGGCGGCGGCGTCGCCGCCGCCTGGGTCGCGGCAGGCGCCGCCATCAACAGCGTCAGCGCAAGCGTGGTCGTCATGCCTTCTCCCTCGTCACTTCGTCGATGTCGCGCAGCAGCGCCCGCGACACCAGCACGCCTTCGCGCTCGCTGACCGGACGCAGCGCATGGCGCCGCGATCCCGACACGCGCGCGCCCTGTTCCTCGATCGCCGCGAACACGCGCTCGGCACGCGCCATCTGCTCGGCCGCTGCCTCGCCCAGAAAGCCTGCAGGGTCCAGCGCGACGATCAATTCGCCGCCCAGTGGCGAGCCCTTGCGCCCCGCGTCCCAGGCGATCGATTCCGCACTGGTCATGTCACCGATCAGCGGCCCGGCCAGCAATTCGACCATCAGCGCCAGCGCCGATCCCTTGTGCCCGCCAAACGTCCGCATCGCGCCCGCCAGCACCGCCGCGGCGTCAGTCGTGTCGCTGCCGTCCGGCGCATGGCCCCAATCGGCCGGCACCGGCTTGCCCGCCCGCCGGTGCAATTCGATCTCACCCCGCGCCACCGCACTCGTCGCGAAGTCGAAGACGAACGGCGCGCCCCCGGCGCGCGGCCAGCCGAACGCGATCGGATTGGTGCCGAACACCGGCATCGTGCCCCCGGCCGGCGCAACCCACGCGTGGTTGGGCGTCACCGCCAGCGCCACCAGCCCGCGCTCCACCAGCGCCTCGATCTCCGGCCACAGCGCCGCGAAATGCACGACATTGTTGAGCGCCAGCGCCGCGATCCCGTTCGCGCGCACCGCCTCCACCAGCGCCTCGCGCCCGGTTTCGAACGCCAGCTGCGCGAAGCCGCCCCCGCCGTCGACGCGCACTACGCCGCGCGCGCGCCTCTCCAGCATCGGCACCGCATCGGGCACCACCACCCCGGTTGCGACCGAATGCGCGGCGACCAGCAACCGGTACAGACCGTGCGCCCCGCATCCGTCGCGCTCCCCGGCCACGATCGTCTCCGCCACCGCCGCGACATGCGCCGGTGCCAGCCCGACCCGCGCCAGCGTGGCGCGCGCATAATCGCGCACCGCCGGCAGCGTCATGCGGACCCGGTCGTCGTCGCTCATGCGGTCATCGTGGCGGGCTTCGCGGTGAACATCCGCACCCCGAACACCGGCCCGGCGCTGTTCTTGTCATGCGGCACGAACCGCACCTTCACCTTGCTCTTGCCCTTGGTCAGCGCCGGCGGCACCGGGTAATCGACGTCGAAGAACGATCCCGGCCTGTCGGCATCGAGCGTCTGCGTGGCGATGCGCTGGTTGTCGATCAGGATATCGAAGCTGCGCTTGCGCTCGTCGCCCCAATAGGTCGCCTGCAGGATCAGCGGCCCCGGCTTCACCGCCATCGCGAACTCGAAGAACCCGCCGGTGCGCGCGTCGCGCCCGTTCCGCCCGCGATAGACCAGCGGATAGGAAATCTCCGAGGTCAGCTGATGGTCGCGCTCCGGCTGCATCTCGCCCAGGTGCATGACGTCGACCGAGCGCGCCGCCAGATCCTTCTGTCGTGCCTGCTCGGCCAGGAACGCGGCCTCCTCCACCTTCCACTGCGCCTCCGTGAAGCGCTTGAAATAGACGGCCGAGCGCCGGTCGTACTGGCGATAGAAGGGCACGAACGTCAGGTCCGCCGGGCGGATCAGCCCGGTCGTCGCATATTGCGCCTCCTGCGCCGCGACGGGCGCGAACCCGGCGAGCAGGTCGTCGCCGACCATCGACGGATCGGGCTTGTCCCAGTCGCCATCCGCGCGCCCCAGATCACCCGCCAGCACCAGCGGCCCGCGCAGCACCGCGATCGTCTGCGCATCGCCCGGCGTCGCCTCGATGCGCAGGTCGAGCGGCAAGCGGATCGTCACCGCATCCCCCGCCTTCCAGCGCCGCGTCACGATCGCATAGCCGCCCGCCGACGCGGCTTCGACCGGCTTGCCGTTGACCAGCACCTCGCGTCCCTTGGCCCAGCCCGGCACGCGCAACGCGACCGGGAACGTCCCGGCCTTGCCCAGCGTCGCGAAGGTCAGCGTCGCCTCGCCCGCGAACGGATAGGCGGTCTCCAGCCCCAGCGTCGCGCCGCGCGCCGCCCACGTCGCGTCGGCGGGAATGTAGAGATTGACGATCAGCGCGTCGTCGCCGGTCCAGAAGATGCTCTCGCCATGCTTGGCATGACTCTCCATGCCGGTGCCGACGCAGCACCAGAATTCCTCGCCGTCGCGCGCCGAATAATCGCGCTTCGTGCCGGTCATCAACGGCGTCATATAGGTGAAGCCGCCGTTCACCGGCTCCTGCTGCGCCATGACATGGTTCAGGTGCGCGCGCTCGTAGAAGTCGAACAGCGCGCCGTCCGGCTGCCACCCGTACAGATGCCGCGTCAGCTTCAGCATGTTGTACGTGTTGCAATGCTCGCACGTCTGTTCGGTGATGTGCTGCGCGATCGTGTCGGGCGCGCTGAAATATTCGCGGTCGGCGTTGCCGCCGATGACGTAGCTGTGGTGCCGCGTCACCTGTTCCCAGAAAAAGCGCGCCGCGGTCGCCTGTTCGGGCTTGCCGGTGATCTCGTGCAGTCGCGCCAGCCCGATCAGCTTGGGCACCTGCGTGTTGGCATGGAAGTTCGCCAGCTGGTCGCGCTTCTGCGTCAGTGGATCGAGGTTGCGCTTGTCGTAGATACGCTCGGCGAGCCGCAGCCAGCGCGCGTCGCCGGTGCGCGCGTGCAGTTCGGCGAAGCTCTCGTTCAGCCCGCCATATTCGCACGCCAGCATCGTCTGCACCTGCGCGTCGCTAAGCGCGGCGAACACCTTATCGATATAACCGCCCAGGCCGATGGCGATCGCCATCGCCTGTTCGTTCGGGCCGATATGGTCGATGACGTCGAACAGCCCGGTGTAGAGCTTGTGCCAGTTGTAATACGGCACCCAGCAGCCGTTGAGATCGAACCCTGCCGAGCGGATGTCGCCGCGCATGATCTCCGGGAAGATCTCCTTGCCGTCGACGACGGTCCCGTCCTTGCGCTTGCGCGTGAACCCGGCGACGTAACCGTCGCCGCTCGCCGCCTGACATTGCGCGAGCTCTCCGACGATATAGCGCGCACGCGTCGCGCACTCCTCGCATCCGGTCTGCGCGTGGGTCAGCGCCAGCCCCGAAAGATAATGGCCGAGCGTGTGCCCCGCGATCGTGTCGCTCTCCCACCCGCCATAGATGGGAGCCTTGGGCGGCAAGCCCGCATGTTGGCGGAAGTTGTGCAGCAGCCGGTCGGGGGACAGCCGCAGCAGGTACGCGCGGTTCACCTCCACCGCGCGCGCGTAATCGGACGGGCGCAGTCGCACCGCCGCCAGCGGGAAAGGCCTGGCCTTCGTCGGCAGCCCCGCCCCGCCCTGCGCCGCTGCGGGCAGCGCCAGCATCGGCAAGGTCGCTGACGACATCAGGAACGCACGACGACCAACCAGCATTTCCATCTCCCCGGAATATTGTATACGATACTTCGATGCCGTTCGGAGTCAACCGATCGGCCGAGGAAAAGGACAGGGCGATGCGGCGGTTGGCACTTTATCTGAGCAGCGTGGCGCTGGCGAGCGGTGCGATGCTCCACGCCGCTGCGCCCGCCCCTGCCGGCGCCCCCGCACCTGCCGGCGCCTCCGCCACCGCTCGTCACGTCGTCGGTGCGCTGACGCTCACGCTCGATCCCGCCAGCCAGACGCTGCGCCGCCTTTCGCCGGTCAGCGAACCCGCCTTCGACTTCGCCCCCTCCGGCCGTGCGGCGGAGCGTAGCGGCGACGGCTATGTCCACGTCGGCGACCTCCACCTGCGCGTGCGCTCCGCCGGCGGCACATGGCGCGACTTCTCCTCCGCCCGCCACCGCGTGCCCGTCCGCGCGCTCTCCGCCCGCGGCGACGTGCTCGCGCGCGCCGATATCACCGCCACCATGGGCGCCGGAATCCCGCTCACCGTCGAGCGCGCGTGGCTGCGCGATCGCGGCGCGCCGGTGCTGCGCTTCACGCTCGCCAACCGCGGCACGACCCCCGTCGAGATCGGCGCGCTGGGGATGCCGATGGTCTTCGACAACATCATCACCGACCGCACGCTCGAACAGGCGCATGCAAAGGCGAGCTTCGTCGACCCGTACATCGGCAACGACGCCGGCTATCTCCAGGTCACCCGCCTCAACGGCCGCGGACCGGCGCTGCTCGTGCTGCCCGACGGCCGGACCCCGCTGGAGCAATATCGTATCCTCCACGACGCGAAGCGCGCGCCGGCCGGCGACATCTTCACCGATCGCACCCCTCGCCAGCAGACGTTCGAGGGCTTCTACGACTGGATGGTCGCCAGCGCCGCGATGAACGACGCCGGCCGGCCGTGGAACCCGGCCACCACCTTCACGCTGGCGCCGGGCGAGCGACGCAGCATCGGCGTCCGCCTGGTCGCCGCACCGTCGATCCGCGGCATCGAGGCGACGTTGCAGGCGGAGCGCCGCCCGGTCGCGATCGGGCTGCCCGGGTATGTCGTCCCGACCGACAGCCCCGCCGACCTGTTCGTCCGCGCCGCGCAGGCCGTGCGCGGGGTCGACGTCACCCCCGCCGACGCGCTGACGCTGACGAAGGTCGCCGGCCCCGCCGGGTGGCACCGCTGGCGCGTGACCGGCACGGGCTGGGGCCGCGCGCGCGTCGCGATCACCTATGCGGACGGCAGCGTGCAAAGCGTGCATTACTACGTCACCAAACCGCTCGATCGGGTCTCCGCCGACCTCGGTCGCTTCGCGACCACGCGCCAATGGTTCGACGACGCCGCCGACCCGTTCCACCGGGCGCCGTCGATCCTCACCTACGATCGCGACGCGAACCGCATCGTCACGCAGGACCAGCGCGTCTGGATTTCGGGGATGAGCGACGAAGGCGGCGGCGGCGCATGGGTGGCGGCGACCATGAAGCAGCTCGATCACCCGGATGCGACCGAGATCGCGAAGCTGGAGCGGATGGTCGACGAAACCGTGCTCGGCAAGCTGCAGGTCGCAGGAGGCGGCGTGAAGAAGAGCCTGTTCTACTACGATCCGAAGGCGTTCGCCGGCTATTACGACAAGGCGATCGACTGGTCGACATGGGCATCGTGGGACAGGAAGCAGGCCGACGACCTCGGCCGCTCCTACAACTACCCGCATGTCGCGATCGGGCATTGGGTGCTCTACCGCCTCGCCCGCCACCACGCCGGCCTGGTCACGCGGCACGACTGGCGCTTCTACCTCGACCGGGCATACCGGACAACGATCGCGATGATGCGCGACGCGCCGCATTATGCGCAGTTCGGGCAGATGGAGGGCGAGATCTTCCTCGAAATCCTCGCCGACCTGCAACGCGAGGGGATGACGACGCAGGCCGCAGACGTCGACAAACTGATGAAGGCGCGCGCCGACCACTGGCGCACGCTCGCCTATCCGTTCGGCAGCGAGATGGCGTGGGATTCGACCGGCCAGCCGGAAGTCTACGCCTGGATGCAGCATTTCGCACACCCGCGCGAAGCGGCGGTCACGCGCGACGTCATCCTCGGCTACGACCCCACCGTCCCTCACTGGGGCTATAACGGCAATGCCCGCCGTTATTGGGACTTCCTGTATGGCGGCAAGGTAAAGCGCATCGAGCGCCAACTTCACCACTACGGCTCGGCGCTCAACGCCGTCCCGCTGTTCGACGCCTTCCGCCGCGATCCTGCCGACCTGCACCTGCTGCGCGTCGCCTATGGCGGGTTCATGGGCGGGATCACCAATGTCGATCGCGACGGTTTCGCGTCGGCCGCCTTCCACTCCGAACCCGACATGATGCGCTGGGACGCGTATAGCGGCGACTATGGCATGGGCTATTTCGGCCATGCCTATGCCGCCGCCACCTATCTCGTCCGACATCCGACGTTCGGCTGGCTGGGCTTCGGCGGCACGGTGACGGAGCGCGGCGACGCGATCGAGATCGTCCCCCACGACGGCGCACGCACCCGCCTGTTCGTCGCCCCCGCCGGGCAATGGATCACGCTGGCGGCGGGGAAGATCGCGCGCGCGCGCTGGCTGCCGGGGAGCCGTCGTATCGAGGTGACGCTCGATCCGGCGACCGCGACGACGCCCGCGGCGCATCTGTCGGTCGAGGCGCCCGCGGGGGGCGCCGCCTATTCGATCGATCGCGGCACGCCGGAACGCGGGTTCACGACGATCCCGCTGTCACCGGGCGCTACGACCGTGATCCTGACCCCGCCCTAACCACCCCCGTGCTTCCCGCGCAGGCGGGAATCCAGACGCGCAGGTCCGTCGATTGAGGCGCAACCGGCAGAGGTTCTGGATTCCCGCCTCCGTGTGAATGACGGACGGCTAACGCGCCCCGCCCAGCGCCCGCAGGAAGAAGTCATATTCGCGTCGCTGACCGTATGCGACCGGCCCGGTCGACCGCCCGGCGGCATGTTCGCCGTTCGGGATCACCAGCAGCTCGAAGTCCTTGTCGGCGCGCACCAGCGCGTCGACCACCTGCATCGTCGAGGCCGGATCGACATTGGAATCCTGCTCGCCGACCACCAGCAGCAACTTGCCCTGCAACTTGCCCGCATGAACCACGCCCGAGGCGGCAAGATAGCTTTGGTCCACCGGCCAGCCGAGCCACTGTTCGTTCCAGTCGACCTTGTCCATTCGGTTGTCGAAACACCCCGCGAAGGCGACCCCGGCCTTGTAGAATTCGGGATGGAACAGCAGCGCGTTCAGCGTGCTCTGCCCGCCCGCCGACCCGCCGTAGATGCCGACCCGCGACAGGTCGATCGCGGCGTCCTTCGCCGCCAGCGCCTTCATCCACGCGATGCGATCGGGAAAGCCGCTGTCGGCCAGGTTCTTCCACGCGACGTCGTGGAACGCCTTCGACCGGTTCGCCGTCCCCATCCCGTCGATCATGACCACGACGAAGCCCAGGTCGGCGATCTGCTGCATCCCCATCGCCTTGTCGCCGCCCGAAAAGGCGCCGAACGGCCAGTACCCCTTCGGCACGAAGCTGTCGTGCGGCCCGGCATAGATGTTCTCGATCACCGCATAACGCTTGGCGGGATCGTAATCGCGCGGGCGCACCACCAGCCCGTAGATGTCGGTCGTGCCGTCGCGTCCCTTGGCGACGAACGGTTCGGGCGGGCGATAGCCCGCGGCGGTCAGCGCGCGCACGTCGCCACGCTCCAGCGTCGCGATCACATGGCCGTCGTTCGCATCGCGCAGGTCGGCGACCTCTGGCACGTCGGTGCGCGAATGCACGTCGACGAAGGTCGCGCCATCCGGCGAGAACCGTGCCTCGTGCGTCTCGTCGCCACGCGTCAGGCGTGTCAGGTGGCGCCCGTCGAAGTCGACGCGAAACCAGTGCTTGTGGTACGGGTCCTCGCCCGGCGTCGCGCCGCTGGCCGAAAACCAGATGCGCCGGGCGTCGTCGTCGACCCGCGCGATGTCGCGCACCACCCACTTGCCCGTGGTGATCTGCCGCGTGATCCGCCCGGTCCGCGCATCGATCAGGTACAGGTGCCGCCAGCCGTCGCGCTCCGATGCCCAGATCAGCTCGCGTCCCTCGCCCTTCACGTCGTGTGCGAAGCGCCGCTCGTTGAAGACGAAGGTGTTCGCATCCTCGCTGACCGCCGCATGAGCCGCGCCGGTCGCGGCGTCGACCGCCACGACCTTTGCATGCTGGAACCCGCGCTGCATGTAATCGAACGCGAAGCTGCGCGCGTCCTTGCGCCACACGATCGCGCCCAGCTGCCACGGGTTCGGGAACAGCGTTGCATCGACGTCGATGCGCCGCCCCGTCGCCGCCTCGAAGATCACCGGCCGCTCCTGGTCGATCGCATCGCCGGGCTTGGGATAGAGCTGCTCGGCCAGTTTCGGCTGTACCTGTCCGGCCGGCGACGACACCACGCGCGTCACGATCCGGCGATATCCCGGCCGCACGCGGTATAGCGCGATCCACTTGCCGTCCGGCGACCAGGCGATCGTCTCGGGATCGTAGAAGTCGCCTGCGCTGCCGTCCTGGCTCCGCCACGCCTCCGCGCCGCCGCCGACCGCGCGCACGACCAGATTGTCGTCCACCACCAGCGCCTCGCGCGCGTCGTCCGGGGAGCGATGCGGCACGTTGAGCGCCGGCACCGTCAGGTCGCGCACCACGCCGAACCCGCGCGGCCGGGGGCCCGGCGTATCGGCCCGCGCACAGACATGATCGGTCAGTGAACAGCGCCACGGTTCGTAGTCGATCGAAAACGCGATCGCGCGCCGCCCGTCCTCGAACGTGAAGTCCTCGAACGGCAGGCGCAGCGGATCGATCGTCCGCCCCATCGCGGTGCCGAGCGCGCCGGCGATCGCCGCCGCATCGAAAGCTGCGCCCTTCGTCCGCGTCGCCGCATCGACGTCGACGAAGGCGAACCCGCCCGCCACCGTCTTGCGATAATGGAAGTGCCGCCCGTCCGCGTCCCACCCCGCCGGGAACGCGATATCGCGCGTCAGCCACTGCCATTCCTCGCGAAGCGCGATCGAGCGCGCGACGCGCGGATCGGTCTGCGCCAACGCCGGTGTCGCCAGCAGCGCCAACGCCAGAACGATCCGCTTCATCGCACCACTCCCAGGGTGAAGGTCCAGTCGATCGGCCTGAGCGGCACGCGATATTTCATATGCGGCCGCCCGTCGGTGCTCCATCCGGTATCGCCGCCCACCCCGCTCTGCACGGCGTCGATCAGCAGCGTGCCGTCGCCATGCGGACGAATGTCGCTGCTATGCGCCTTTGCCGGCGGCTTCTCCATCAGGTCGGCATAGGGAAACGGCAACGCATTGACCGCCAGCGGCCGGTCGCCCGCCACCCGCACCCCCGCGCCGTCGGCGCCGGTCACGTCGATCCACCGCACGTCCTGTTTGGTCCCCGTTTCCTGCGGCCGCGCATAGCCGTGATACTGGTCCGCCAGCAGGCCGCGCCACGCGCCGACCAGCGCGGCGGTCTTGCGATCGGCATAGCTCTCCCACGGTCCGCGCCCGTACCAGCGGATGCGGTCGAGCGTCGCCGGCATCCGGAACTGCACGCCGACGCGCGGCGGATCGGGCAAGTCGTCGCGCACGGGCACGAACCGGACGGCTGCACGCGCGACCCCCGCCGCGTCCATCGTCCAGCGTGTGGTGACCTTTACCGATCCCACGCCCATGTCGAGCGTCACGACGATCGCATCGCCGTCGCGCGCGATGGCATCCACGCGGCGGTTGTTGCTGAACTGCTCCCACATCTTGTGCGTCTTGGTCATGCCGGTACCGATGTCATTGTCGGTCGGCGCGCGCCAGAAATCGGGCGCGCCGCCGGTCAGCAGCGTCGCGCCCCCGCGCGCATAGCGCCGCACCAGCCCGGTCGCCTTGTCGATCTCGAGCACGGCACCCCCCGCCACCAGCCGCCACGCATCGCCCGCATCGACCGGCACGACGCTTCCCTGCTGCGCGGCCAGCGCGCGCGGCGGCGACAGCGCGAACTGCTCGTAGCCGACGACATGCCCCGCCGCGACCAGCGGGATCGCCCCCTTCGTCGCCCGCGCGCGCAGCACGAGCATCCGCTCCGCCCCCGCGTCGCGCGCCGCCGGCAATGCCAGCGCCAGCGGTGCGCGCGCGCCTGCGGCGACCTGCGGCGTCGCGACGGTACCGCGCGCCACCTCGCGCCCGTCCTCCAGCACCGCATAGTCGAGCGTGAACCGCGACAGGTCGATATGGTCATGCCGGTTCACCACCGCGAAACCGTCGCCGCTGCGCTCAAAGGCGATCGGTGCATAGACCTTGGCCAGCTCGAAATATTCCGGATCGGGTGTGCGGTCCGACCGTATTACGCCGTCGCCGACCGGGCTGTCGTCGCCATCGGGCACGAAGTCGCGCCCCTGCGCCCAATACTCCCGGCCGTCCGCATCCTTGCGGATGATCGTCTGGTCCACCCAGTCCCACACGAACCCGCCCTGCAACTTCGGGTGCGCATGGATGACGTCCCAATAATCCTGGAAATTGCCCAGGCTGTTGCCCATCGCATGCGCATACTCGCACAGGATCAGCGGCTGCGTGAACTCCGGCCGCTCGGCATAGTCGACCAGCTTCTCGACGTCGTCGTACATCGGGGCGAAGATATCGACATACGCATTGGTCGGGTGTCGCCACCCGCTCATGCTATGCCCCAGAAAGCTGATCAGCCGCGTATCGTCGCGCGCCCGCACCCACTTGGCCGCCGCTTCGAAGCTGGTGCCGACCCCGGTCTCGTTGCCCAGCGACCAGAAGATGATCGACGGATGGTTCTTGTCGCGCTCCACCATCCGCTCGACCCGGTCGAGGTGCGCGGCCTTCCACTCCGGCTTGTAGCCGAGCAACGTCCCCTTGAAGTCGCCGCTCGCTTGCGCCTTCGCCAGATAGCCGTGCGTCTCGATATTTGCCTCGTCCATCACATACAGCCCGACCTGGTCGGCCAGGTCGTAGATGCGCGGATCGTTGGGATAGTGCGACAGTCGCAGCGCGTTGACGTTCGCCGCCTTCATCAACTCCAGGTCGCGACGAAGCGTCGCGTCGGAGACGATCCGAAAGGTGTGCGGGTCATGTTCGTGGCGGTTGACCCCGCGAATCGTGATGCGCCGTCCGTTGACCCGCACCGCGCCGCCCTCGACCGCGACGGTGCGGAACCCGATCCGCCGCGTCGTCGCCTCCACGACGCGCCCCTCGGCGTCGAGCAACTCGACCAGCAACGTGTAAAGCTCCGGCGTCTCCGCGCTCCACGCCCGCACCGCCGGCACCGTGCCGTCCAGCCGCACGTCGCGCCTTGCATCCGGCACCCCCTCGCGCGTCAGCAGCACGCGCCCGCCGTCCATGACCCGCGCGCGCACCCGCACCGCCGCCGGCACCCCGGACACCGCGACCTTCAGCGCCAGCGTCCCGTCGCGATAGCCGTTCTCCAGCCCCGCCCGCGCGTCGACGTCGCGGATGTGCGTCGCAGGCGCGGCATACAGCGTCACGCTGCGCTCGATCCCGTTGACGCGCCAGAAATCCTGATCCTCCAGATAGCTGCCGTCGGCATAGCGATACAGTTCGATCGCCACCGTATTGCGCCCCGGCCGCATCGCGCGCGTCACGTCGAACTCGGCCGGCAGCTTGGAATCCTCCGAATACCCGACGCGCACGCCGTTGACCCAAAGGTAATAGGCCGCCCCCGCCGCCCCGACCGTCAGCAGCAGCCGCCGTCCCGCAAAATGCGCGGGCACCATGATGTCGCGCCGGTACGACCCGACCTCGTTCAGCTTATGGTCGATCCATGGCTGGTTCATGGGAAAGGGATAGCCCGCGCCGACGAACACCGGCGTTCCCTGCCCCTGCGCCTGCAAAATGCCCGGCACCGCCACCGTGCCCCATGCCCCGACGTCGTAATCCGGCCGCTCGAACCCGACCGGCCGCGTCTCCGGCGTCGCCGAACGGCGGAAGCGCCACTGCCCGTCCAGCGACAGGTGATAGCGCGACCGTCGCACGTCGCCGCGCATCGCCAGCGCGGCCGTCTCATACCCGTCGAAGGTCGCGTGCATCGGCTCGGCGCCGATGCGGATCACCTCGGGCCGCTCCCATTCGGCGAGCGCGGCAGGGGCCGTGCCGGGAGCGATCTGGGCGGTCGCGCTCGCCATCGCCGATGTCGAGACCAGCGCGGCGAGCACGATACGACCTGTCATTCTTCTCTCCCTGCCGGCGGCCGGCACTGCGCCGACCGCCACCCTCACCGTCAGAACTCGGCGGACAGGCCGACGAAGAAGCTGCGTCCCGCCACGTCATAGATGCCCGGATAGGTGTTGCCATTCCCGAACGACGACAGCACCCCCTGCGCGATCGCCGGCGGATCGCGGTCGAGCAGGTTGTTGACCCCGACGCGGAACGTCAGTGCCTTCGTCACCGTCGCGGTCGCCGCCAGATCGAAGTAATTGGCGACCGGCAGGCGCGAGTGGATGACGTATTTGTCGCCGGTTAGCGACGGATCGGACGTGTTGTACGACAGCTTCGTCGCGCCGATGTAGCGCCAGTTGAGCGAGATCGAGCCCTTTTCGTCGCGCGACACCCAGGTGAAGCGCGCCTGATGCCGCCACTCCGGCGACGGTTGTCCGCACGATCCGCCGAACAGCCCCTTGCAGTCGTAGGTCGCCAGCCCCGGCAGCGACTGCGTGGTCAGGTCGCGCAGCCACGTGCCCAGCATGTCGGCGCTGAACCGCCCGATGCCGGTCGGCACCGAATAGCTCGCCCCGATGTCGAGCCCGCTCGTCCCCAGTTCGCCGGTATTCAGGTTCGTGGCGGTGACATAGCCGAGCGTGGTCGCATCGGCGCCGAACAGCGCGCCGTTGCGCGGATTGCGCTGGAACAGCGAGCAGAAGAACGGATCGCCGGTCGCGAAACACTGGCTGATCGTCAGCGGCACCGGGATGGTGCCGATATAATCCTTCACCTTGATGTTGAAGTAATCGACCGACAGGGTCAGCCGCGGCACGAACGTCGGGGTCAGCACCACGCCCGCGGTATAGGTATCCGCCTCCTCGGGCTTCAGCGCCGGGTTGCCGCCGAAGAAGCCGTTGCAGGTCTCGCTCGGGCACACCGGCACTCGCCCGTATTGCGCGGCGGTCACGCCCGTCAGCGCGCACTGCGCGGCGGTGGCGGTCGGCGACGGGGTGTTGGGATCGTTGTCGACCACGCCCGCGCACGGATCCTGCGAGGTGACGTTGCCCGGCCCGCTCGGGGAGAACAGCTCCGAGATGTTGGGGGCGCGGATCGCGCGATTGTACCCGCCGCGCAGGCGCAGGTCGCGCGACGGCGCCCAGGCGATCTCGCCCTTGAAGGTCGACACGCCCTTGTCGTTGGTGCTGTACTTCGAATAGCGATAGCCGCCGGTCAGCGACAATTCCTCGAAGAACGGCCGGTTCTCGACCAGCGGCACGCGCACTTCGGTGAAGAACTCGGTGACGTCGAACTTGCCCGCCACTTCCTGCGTGCCCTTCGCCTGCGCCAGCGCATCGGCGCGGAATTCGAAGCTTTCGCGGCGGTGCTCGACACCGAAGACCGCGCCGATCCCCGAGTCGGCCCACGGCAGCTTCGCGCCGAACGCGCCACCGTCGAACGTCACCGTGCCCGACAGCACGGTTTCCTTGCTGGTGCTCTCGGTGCTGGTCGGCGAGTAGATGTAGTTCAGCGCCTCCGCACTCGGCCCGCCGTACTGGAAGACGTTCAGCGGCACGCACTTCGGATCGGTCCCGTCGACCACCGACTGGCAGGTCGGCACGCCGCCCACGTTGACGACCTTCAGCGCCTTGTTGGCCTTCACCGGGTCGATGTCGTTGCGATAGGTCTCGTTGAACAGCACCGTCGAGAACAGCGCGTTCGCGTCATAGCGGATGCCCTCCGCGATCTGCCCGCGCACGCCGCCGCTGACCCGGTAGTCGGTGTGGCGCAGGTCGTCGCGGCGCGGCTGCGCGGGCGCGGCCACCGGGCGATAGCCGATATAGGTGTCCTGCGTCGCGCTGGTCCCGTATGCGGCGCCGCACAGCAGCTGCCCCTGTTGCGCGCTGAGCAACGGGTTGTTGCAGTTGATTGAATAATTATAGCCCTGGAACAGCGCCGACGGCGCGACCTGCGAATTGGTCTGGTCGTCCATGAACATGAAGCTGCCGTAGATCTCGGCGGCCGGAGTCACTTCGTACCGCGCGAAGGCACCCGCGGTGTAGCGCGTGTCATTGCGCTGGAAGTAGTTCAGCGGCGCGTAATTGTAGCGGAAGCTGCTGTCGTACGGGACCCAGGTCTTCTGTCCGTCGCGGGTGTTGTTATACCCGGTCGGCGACACGCCGTCGCGCTGCGGCAGGAAGAAGCCGAACTCGTTGTTCGACGATCCGCCGCAGATCAGGTCGGTGCGGTCTCCGTTCGGATCGAGCGCGCACGCAGACACGTCGCGGTTGTATTGCAGGATCGGCTTGACGTCGCGGTAGCCGAAATAGGCGGTCACGTTGCCGCGGTTCTCGGCGAAGTTGGTGCCGACCGCGATGTTCGCGTCGAAGCGCTGCCCGTCGACCGGCGAGTCCGGCGCGCGGCTGAACCCGGCGGCGCCGACGCGCTGACGATAGCCGGCATTGTCGTTGTGGTGCGCGGCGAAACCATATTGCACGTCGGCCTTCACGCCGTTCAGGTCGTCGCGCAGCACGAAGTTGATGACGCCCGATACCGCGTCCGACCCGTACACCGCCGATGCGCCGCCGGTCACCACGTCGACGCGCTTGATCATGAAGGCCGGCACGAAGTTCAGGTCGATCGCCTGCACCGGCAACAGCCGTTGCCCGTTCAGCAGCACCAGGTTCCGGTTGCTGCCCAGGTTGCGCAGGTTGACCGCCGACGTGCCGTCCGACCCGTTGGACACGTTCTCGTTCGCGTCCGCGGTGACCTGCGGCAGTCGGTTCAGCACGCTTTCGATGTTGGTCGCGCCCTGCAACCGGATTTCGGAGGCGTTGACGGTCGTGATCGGGCTGTTGCTCATCACCCCGGGTTGCGCCAGCCGCGTGCCGGTGACGGTGATCGCCTCGCCTTCGGTATCGCCCGCTGCGGGCACCGCGTCGGCCGGCGCGCCCGCCGTCGCCTGCGCCATCGCCGTCGTCGCACTTCCCAGCACCAACGCGCTCATCGCCGCCGACGCCAGCCACCTCTTCGTCCGGATCATGTCCTTACCCCTTCTTTTTCTTGGGAGAAAATACACGATCTTCGACGTACATCAAATATATTATACGATGTGGGCGATCAGAAGTTTCGCATCAGGGTTCGGCGGTGAAGCAAAGATGCATCAATGAGGCGCGTTGAGAGGGTGCAGGCACCTTTGCGGCGGCACCGTGTTGCGGATGCGCCGGTGCCCACCGGCACGCGTTCAACCGGCGGCGCGGTCCAGCATCTCGAACTCACGCCGCAGGTCGAGCACGGTCTGCTCGATATGCGCGTGCATCCGCTCGCGCACCCCGGCGGTGTCGCGCGCCAGCCAGCGGTCGAGCAGTTCGGCATGCTCGTCGTTGGCGCGCTGGTCGCGCCCCAGCGGCTCCAGATGCTTGCGCACGTAGCGTTCGCCCAGCACGTGCAGCCGCTCCAGCATCGTCGTCGTGATCGGCTGGTGCGACGGCCGCAGCAACGCGAGATGGAACGCGCGGTTGAACGCTCCCACGCCGTCGCCATGCGCGTGCGTCACTTCGTCGAGCTGCGCCAGCGTCCGCACCGCCACCGCGCGCTCCTCCTCCGACGCACGCCCCGCCGCCTGCGCGGCGATTTCCGGCTCCAGCTTCAGCCGCAACGCATAGACCTCCTCCGCCTCCGCGATCGTCAGCTCGCGCACGAAATAGCCGCGGTTGGCGCGCGAGCGCACCAGCCCTTCCTGCTCCAGCCGCGTCAGCGCCTCGCGCAGCGGGATCTTGCTGACACCCAGTTCGGCGGCCAGCGCATCCTGCCGGATCGCGCGGTCGCCTTCGACCTGCCCGGCCAGGATGCGCTCGCGCACCAGGTCGACGAGCTGTTCGGAAAGATTGCGGACGATGATGCCGGTCATGGAAGAAGCCTCATCCGGCGGGTGCGTACCGGAGCAAGCCACTTAGCGCCTGCACAAACCGTGACGCAACTGTCGCTTATCCGAAGCGGGACAGATCGAGGGGCGCCAGGTCGAACGCCGGCGCTTCGCCATGCAGCAGCGCCGCCAGCGCCTCGCCACTGGTCGCCGACAGCGTCAGCCCCAGGTGCTGGTGCCCGAACGCATAGGCCACCGCGCCGCGCCGCCCGATCGCGGGCAGGTAGTCGGGCAGCGTCGGCCGCGCCCCCATCCACGGCTCGACCGGTGCGCGCAGGCTCAGCCCGAGCGCGGCGACATGCGCGCGCAGCCGCGCCCATTTCGCCGGATCGGCCGGGGTGTCGATGCGCGCGAACTCGACGATGCTGGCGGCGCGCAGCCGGTCGGCGAAGCGGGTGACGATCATGGACCGGTCCTCGAACACCACCGGCGGCAGGTCGGCGGGCCAGTCGCCGGGCGCGCCCTCGACATGATAGCCGCGCTCGGCGATCAGCGGCGCGCGCAATCCGAGCGGCGCGACCAGCCGTGCCGATGCCGCCCCCGCCGCCACCACCGCGACATCGGCGTCGAGCGTCGCCCCGTCATCGAGTGTGACGTGCGCACGCCCGCTCCGCTCCGAAATCGTCCGCACACGGCCGTGCCGCAGCGCCCCGCCACCGGCCACGAAGCGCGCGAGCAGCGCCTCACCCAGTGCGCCGGTATCGACGATCTGTCCGCTGCCCTCGAACCGGATCGCGCCCGCGATCGGCACGGTCGTGATCGTCGCCAATGTCGCCAGTTCGTCCGCCGTGGCGTCGCGCACCGTCGCGGTGCCGGTATCCGCCGCCATCCACGCCGCGCGCCCGCGCGCCGCGTTCTCCGGCGTCTCCCACACCACGAAATGTCCGTCGACGCGCAGCAGGTGCGCCGCGCCCGCCTCTGCCAGCACGCGCCGCCACGCCGGAACCGCGGTAGCCAGCATCGCCGACAGCACCGCCTTCCCGCGCCGGAACCGCGCCGGGCCGGCTGAACGCACCATCCGCAGCGAAAACGGCAGCCACGCCGCGATCGCGCGCGGCGGCAGCGCCAGCGCCCCGCCGCGGGAGAACAGCCGCTTGGGCACGCTGCGCAGGGTCGCCAGCGAGGCGAGCGGCTCGACCTGCTCGACCGCGATATGCCCGGCATTGCCCCACGACGCGCCGCGCCACGGCGCGTCGGGGGCGACGATCGTCACCGCCGTCCCGCGCCGCTGCAACGCCAGCGCGACGCCCAGCCCGACGACGCCGTTACCGATGACGATCGCGCTGCCAAGCACGGGATCGGTCACGCGCGCGCCCGCACCAGGCTGCGCGCGCGGCCATAAGCCAGATAGAAGACCACCCCGGCGACGTTCCACAGGGCGAACCGCACCAATGTGTGCGTCGGCAGGCTGACCAGCAGATAGACGCAACCGAGGATCGCGAGCGTGCCGACGACGAACGGTGCCGGGCAGCGGAAGACGCGCTTCAGCTCCGGTGCCGTCCTGCGCAGCACCATCATGCACGCCGCCACCGCGATGAACGCCAGCAGCGTGCCCGCATTGGCCAGTTCGGCGATCTCGTCGAGGCGAAAGAAGCCCGCCACCGCCGCGACGAACACGCCCGTCACCATCGTCACCAGCGCGGGCGATCCGGTCCGCGCCGACACGCGGCTCAAGCTGCGCGGCAGCAGCCCGTCGCGCGACATGACGAAGAAGATGCGGCTCTGTCCGTACATCATGACCAGGATTACCGACGGCAGCGCGATCAGCGCCGCCAGCCCGATCGCCCATGCCGCGAACGGATGCTGGAGCGTGCGCAGGACGTAGGCGAGCGGCTCGGCCGAACGCCCGAGGTCGACATAGCTGACCGCCCCCAATCGCCGCGACCGCGACGCCCATATAGATGGCGGTGCACGCCGCCATCGACCCGACGATCCCGATCGTCAGGTCGCGGCCCGGGTTGCGCGCCTCCTCCGCCGAGGTCGCGACCGCATCGAAGCCGTAGAAGGCGAAGAACACGATCGCCGCCGCCGCCATCACCCCGCGCGTCGCGCCGCCCTCGACATGGCTGCCGAACCCATAAGGCATGAACGGCTCGAAATTGCTTCCCGAGAACGCCGGCAGCGCGAAGACGACGAACACCGCCAGTGCGACCATCTTGATCGCGACCAGCACGATGTTGAAGGTCGCGCTCTCTTTCGTGCCGGCGACCAGCATGCCTGCGATCCCCAGCGCGACCAGCACCGCCGGCAGGTTCACGATGCCGCCGGCATGCGGCCCCGACAGCAGGATCGCGGGCATATTTACGCCCACGCTCTGCAACCAACCGACCAGATACGCGGACCAGCCGACCGCCACCGTCGAACAGGCCAGCGAATATTCGAGGATCAGGCTCCACCCGACGATCCAGGCGATGCTCTCGCCGATCACCGAATAGGTATAGGTGTAGGCGCTGCCCGCCGTCGGGATCAGCGTCGCCATCTCGGCATAGGCCAATGCCGCACACGCACAAACCGCTCCCGCAATCGCGAACGACAGGATCACCGCCGGTCCCGCGCGATCCGCCCCGACACCGGTCAGGGTGTAGATGCCGGTCCCGACGATCGCCCCGATTCCCAGGGCGATCAGATGCGGCCAGCTGAGCGTCTTGCGCAGCTTGCGGTCCGGCTCCGCGTCCGTCGCGTCCAAGGGCTTCAGCGGCCCCAATAATCCTCGTGCCATGCGCCCCTCCCCGTTTGTCGTTTATTCCACCAGCGTCATCCCCGCGCAGGCGGGGATCCAGAACCGCTGACCTGCCGGCCCTTGCGAGGACCAGCGCGTCTGGATTCCCGCCGCCGCGGCAATGACGGAGAGCGCCTCACACCACCGTGAACCCCGCGAAGAACGGATCCTCGCGATCGATCCAGATCGTGTTGAACCCGGTCGCGACCGCCGAGCCTTCGATCGACGGCACGATCGCCGCCTGATCGCCGATCGTCGTCTCCGCCTCGACCCGCCCGACGAAGCGGCTGCCGATATAGCTTTCGTGGACGAAGCGATCCCCGACCCCCAGCCGCCCGGTCGCGTGCAGATGCGCCAGCCGCGCCGAGGTGCCGGTGCCGCACGGGCTGCGGTCGATCGCACGCTCGCCGTAGAACACGGCATTGCGCCCGTCCGCGCCCTCTCCCTTCGGCGTGTCGGCCCACAGCACGTGGCTGACCCCGCGGATCGTCGGCTCCAGCGGGTGCACCGGCTCGTAGACCGCACGCACCAGCTCGCGGATCGTCCGGCTGAGCTCCACGATCCGCGCCGCGCCCAGATCGTCGAGCCCCGTGTAGGCGCCCTGCGGCTCGACGATCGCGTAATAATTGCCGCCATAGGCGACATCGATCGACAGCGGACCGAAACCGGGCACCTCGATCGTCAACCCCTGCCGGGCCAGATAGGCGGGCACGTTGCGGATCTTCACCGAGCGGACCCGGTTGCCCTCCGCGACATAGTCGATGTCGATCACGCCCGCGGGCACCTCGACGCGCAGCCGTCCGGGCTCGCGCGGGGTGATCAGGCCGTTCTCCAGCCCGAAGGTGATCATCCCGATCGTGCCGTGGCCGCACATCGGGAGGCAGCCGGACGTCTCGATGAACAGGATCGCCGCATCCGCATCGCCGCACGGCGGGTACAGGAACCCGCCCGACATCATGTCGTGCCCACGCGGTTCGAAGCACAATCCGGTGCGGATCCAGTCGAAGCGCGCGAGGAAGTCCTGCCGCCGCTCCGCCATACTGGCGCCGCGCAGCAGCGGCGCCCCCCCGGCCACCAGACGAACCGGATTGCCCGCCGTATGGCCGTCGATGCAGAAGAAGGTGTGACGCATCAGGCGGCCACGGTGGAGAGCGGCGCCTCCTTGAGCACCGGCCGCGTCGCGGCGCACTTCTCGACCATCGCGATCACCTCGGCACGGCGCGCACCTTCCAGCGGCAGGCGCGGCAGGCGCACGCGCTCCGACCCGCGACCCATGATCTCCTCGGCCAGCTTGATCGACTGCACCAGGTCATGCTCGGCATCCAGATGCAGCAAGGGCATGAACCAGCGATAGATGCGCCGCGCCTCTTCCCAGTCGCCGCGATCCACCGCGGCGATCAGCGCGACCGATTCCTGCGGGAACGCACTGGTCAATCCCGACACCCAGCCGCTCGCGCCCAGCAGCATGCCCTCCAGCGCGACATCGTCCAGCCCGGCCATCACGATATAGCGATCGCCGAAGCGGTTGATGACGTCGGTGAAGCGGCGCGGATCGGGCGCGCTTTCCTTGACCGCGACGATGTTTTTGACCGGCTCCAGCAGCTCGAGCGTGTTGAAATCGACCGACACGCGGTACGCTGGCGGGTTGTTGTAGAGCATGATCGGCAGCGCGGTCGCTTCCGCGACGGTGCGGAAATGCGTCGCGAGCTCGTTCGGCGTCGGCACATAGACCATCGCCGGCAACAGCATCAGCGCATCGACGCCGATCGCCTCGACCTCTGTCGCGAACGCCGCCGCGCGCCGCGTGGTGAACTCCGACACGCCGCACACCAGCGGCACGCGCCCGCCGACCGCCTCGACCCCCGCGCGCAGCACCGCGTGCTTTTCGTCGACGTCCAGCGAGTTGTTCTCACCGCAGGTGCCGAGCAGGATCAGCCCGTCGACGCCGTCCTCGACCAGCGCGACCAACCCGCGTTGCGTCGCATCGATATCGACCGAACCGTCCGCCGCGAACTGCGTCGTCGCTGCGGGATAGACGCCCGTCCACATGCTCGAACCAGAAACCACATCGTCCTCCATGACCATGAGGTTCGTATACGATATAAGATGCTTACTGCCAACCATAATCGGCAGGTCGTCGGATGACGCTACATTTCCCCGCGTGCGCGGCGGATCGCGTACCACTTCTTCACGTTCGCGTTATGCTCGGCCAGCGTGTTCGCGAAGACGTGCCCGCCGGTCCCGTCCGCCACGAAGTACAGCGCCTTGCTCTGCGCGGGCTTCAGCACCGCGTCGATCGACAACCGCCCCGGATTGGCGATCGGTCCACGCGGCAACCCGGCCTCCGCATAGGTATTGTAGCCGTTCTTCGCGCGCAGTTCCGACTGGCGGATCCGTCGTCCCAGCGGACGGCCCCTCGTGATCGGATAGATCACGGTCGGATCGGCCTGGAGCGGCATCCCGAGCCGCAGCCGATTGCCATAGACCGCCGCCACCGTCCGCCGCTCGGCCGGCTTGCCGGTTTCCTTCTCGACGATCGAGGCGAGGGTGATCGCCTCGGCGGGCGTCTTCACCACGGCCGCCGGCGAGCGCGTCTTCCACGCCGCGGCCAGATACGTCTTCATCGCCGCCTGCATCCGCGCGAGCACCGCCGCGCGCGACTCGCCGCGCTCGAACGCATAGCCGTCGGGCAGCACCGATCCTTCGGCGGGCGTCGCCACGGCGCCGGTCAGCGTCTCTGCCTTCATCAGCGCGTCGCGCACCATCACCGACGGCAATCCTTCCGGGATCACCACCAGCCGCTGGACCGCCTTGCCGCCCTGCAGGATCGCCAGCACCTGCGACGCGCTGGCATGTTCGGGGAAGGCATATTCGCCCGCCTTGATCGGCGCGCCCGAGCCGAACACGCGCGCCTGCAAGCGGAAGCGGCCGGCGGAGGCAATGACCCCCGCCTTCTCCAGCGTCCGCGCGGCGGCGGCGAGGCTCGACCCCTCGGCGATCTCGACGTTCGCCGCCCTGGGCAGCGGCCCCGCGCCCTTCCAGCCGTAACCGACCCAGACGCCGGCCGCGATCAGCAGCAGGCCGGCGACAAGGGCGAAGCAGCCGAGCCTGCGCATGGAACGGTCAGACCGCCTTCATCACCAGCGACGCATTGGTCCCGCCGAACCCGAAGCTGTTGTTCAGCACCGCGCGCACCGGCCGCTTCTTGGCGACCAGCGGCACCAGGTCGACGCCTTCGGTGCCTTCGTCGGGATCGTGCAGGTTCAGTGTCGGCGGTACGATCTGGTCGCGCAGCGCCAGGATACAGAAGATGCTCTCGACCGCGCCCGCGCCGCCCAGCAGATGGCCGATCGCCGATTTCGTGCTCGACATCGACGCGCCCGACAGGTCGTCGCCGAACACGCGCTTGGCCGCCGCCAGCTCGATCGTGTCCGCCATCGTCGAGGTGCCGTGCGCGTTGATATAGTCGATGTCGGACGGCTGCATCCCCGCCTTGCGCAGCGCCATGCGCATCGCCAGTTCCGCGCCCTTGCCCTCGGGATGCGGCGCGGTGACGTGATAGGCATCGCCCGACAGGCCGTAGCCGACGACCTCGGCATAGATCGTCGCGCCGCGCGCCTTGGCGTGTTCGTATTCCTCCAGCACGATCACGCCCGCGCCCTCGCCCATGACGAAACCGTCGCGGTTCTTGTCATACGGGCGGCTGGCTTCGGTCGGCCGGTCGTTCATGCTGGTGTTCAGCGCGCGCGCCTGTGCGAAGCCGGCGACGCCCAGCGGGTTGACCGTGCTCTCCGCACCGCCGGCCAGCATAATGTCGGCATCGTCGTCGCGGATCATCCGCGCGGCGTCGCCGATAGAATGCGCGCCGGTCGAGCAGGCGGTGACAACCGCATGGTTCGGCCCCATCAACCCGTATTTAATCGATACCTGGCCCGAAATCAGGTTGATCAGGCGCCCGTGGACGAAATGCGGGCTGACCCGGCCCGGCCCGCGCTCGTGCAGGTTGACCGATTCGATCTCGATCCCCGGCAGCCCGCCGATCCCCGATCCGATCGACACGCCGGCGCGCATCCGCGTCGCCTCGTCCATCTCGGTCAGCCCGGCATCCTCCAGCGCCTGTCCCGCGGCGTCGATGCCGTAGACGATGAAGGGATCGACCTGCCGCTGGATCTTGTGATCGACCCGGCGATCCGGATCGAAGCCGTATTCGTGATCCTTGGGCTTCACCTCGCACGCGATCGTGCACTTCTGCCCCGTGGTGTCGAAGCGCGTGATCGGCCCGGCGCCCGATGTGCCGGCGATCAGATTGGCCCAGACGGTTTCCACGTCCGCACCCAGCGGGGTGACGAGGCCGAGACCAGTGACGACGACGCGACGCATAGGCTTCCCTTCATTACCGCGCCGCACGACCTCTCCCACGTGCGGACGGTTCATCAAAAATGAAACGGCTCCCCATCCTCTAGCGAAGGACGGGGAGCCGCTCAAATTCCGTCGACTGCCGGGACGTCCGCCGGTTCACCCGGCCCGCCGCCCCGACACAGGGGCTCAGCCCTTGTGCTCGTCGATGTAGGTGATCGCGTCCTTGACGGTCGAGATCTTCTCGGCGGCATCGTCCGGGATCTCGACGCCGAACTCTTCCTCGAACGCCATCACCAGCTCGACGATGTCGAGGCTGTCCGCGCCCAGATCGTCGATGAAGCTGGCGTCCTCGGTCACCTTGTCGGCCTCGACGCCGAGATGCTCGACGACGATCTTCTTCACGCGGTCGGCGGTCTCGCTCATAACTTTCCCTCTTTCGATTTGGGGGGTAGATTTCCAATTCCTGAACGCAGGTAGAGCCGGTCGGCCCGCCTGACAAGTCCGTGCGTGTGTCTCGGCACACGCATGGCTCAGGCGCCACGCCTTAAACCATCGCCATGCCCCCGTTGACGTGGATGGTCTGCCCGGTGACGTAACCCGCCTCCTTGGACGCCAGATAGACGACTGCCGCGGCGATGTCATCGCCCGTCCCCAGATCGCCCGCCGGGATGCGCGACGTCAGCTGCGCCTTCTGCGCCTCGGGCAGCACGTCGGTCATCGCCGAACGGATGAAGCCCGGCGCGACGCAATTGACGGTGATGTTGCGGCTGGCCAATTCCTGCGCCAGCGCCTTGGACATGCCGACCAGCCCGGCCTTGGACGCGGCATAATTCGCCTGCCCCGGATTGCCGGTCTGCCCGACCACCGAGGTGATCGAAATCACCCGGCCGAAGCGCTGCTTCATCATCGGCTTGGCCGCCGCGCGGATCAGGCGGAACGCGGCCTCCAGGTTGACGCGGATCACCTGATCCCATTCGTCGTCCTTCATCCGCATCGCCAAGTTGTCGCGCGTGACCCCGGCGTTGTTGACCAGGATGTCGATCCGTCCGCCCAGCGCCGACACCGCCTGCGGCACCAGCGCGTCGACCGCGGCGGCATCCGACAGGTCGCACGGGACCGCGACATGGCCGTCTCCGCCCAGCCCGGCCAGAAACGCCTCCAGCTTGGCGACGTTCGACCCCGACACCGCCAGCCGCGCGCCCTGCGCCGCCAGCCCCGTCGCGATCGCCGACCCGATCCCCCCGGATGCGCCGGTGACCAGCGCGGTCATGCCTGTAAGGTCGAACATTCTCTACTCCGAAACTGCTGCGGTCGTCACAATCGTCGTGAACCGGTCGCCTGCGCTGTAACCGCAGCCGCGGCATCGTGCAAAACCGTCGTCGCGGGCGGCTTGGCGACCACCGGAATGGGGAGCTGCGCTGTAGCCGGGGCGGGCGAACCGTGCAAAACTTCCGTTGCGGCGGGCTTCAGCCACCGCGAAATGGGGGGCCATTCATGAAGCAGAGCATCGTCCGTCACCTGGATGGAGCGACGACGCGCGTCCACCGCGCCCTGTCGCCGCGCGCGCGGCGGCTCTGGGCCGATCTGGTCGCGCGTTCTGCGGAGGAAGTGACCTACGGCCGGCTAATCGAGCGCGGCTTTCGCCCGGACGGCATCATCGACGTCGGCGCGTTCGACGGCGACTGGACGCGCATGACGCAGCGGCTGTTCGGCCCTACCCCGGCCTTGATGGTGGAGGCGCAGGAGGGCAAGCGCCAAGTCCTGGAGCTGTTGACGCGCGAAAAGCCGCACGTCCGGCTGGCGCTGTCCCCCTTGTCCGGAAAGAGCGGCGAGCGGATCACCTTCTTCGAGATGGGCACGGGATCGTCGTTCATGGCAGAAGCCAGCAACGCGCCGCGAACCGAGCGGCGACTGACCACCCGCACGTTGGACGAAGTGGCGGCGGAGGCGCTGCCCGACGCGCGCGAGCTGTTCCTGAAAATCGACGTGCAGGGCGCGGAACTGCATGTGCTGGATGGGGGAGCGGCCACGCTGGAGCGCTGCGCCGCCGTGCAGCTCGAAACCGCGCTGCTCCAGTACAATCAAGGCGCGCCGCTGCTGCCGGTGGTGACGAACTACATGGCCGAACGCGGGTTTCTGCCGTTCGAAGTGTCGGGGTTCAGCCGTCCGCGCGACGTGCTGGTGCAGATCGACCTGCTGTTCGCGCGGCCGGGCACGATGCTCCGGCCGGACCGGTTCGTGTTCTGAACGGGCGCTCGCAAGGCGCGCCTTGGGCTGCGCCTTCGCGACGACCGGGTTTGGGACGGGCGCTGCGTTACAGCCGCTTCAACACCGCCTCGACATCGTCCATCGAAACGACGCTCACCGTCTCCACGTCCGGCGCGATGCGCTTCACCATCGGCGCCAGCACCTTGCCGCCGAACTCGACGAACTCGGTCACGCCCGCGTCCACCATCGCCAGCACCGATTCGCGCCACCGCACGCGCCCGGTCACCTGCTCGACCAGCAACCGCCGGATCGCGCCCGGATCGGCGACCGCCGCCGCATCGACGTTCGCGAACACCGGTACCAGCGGCGCGCGCAGGTCCGCCTCGGCCAGCGCGCCCTCCATCACCCGCGCGGCATCCTCCATCAGCGGGCAGTGGAACGGCGCCGATACCGGCAGCAGCACGGCGCGCTTCGCCCCCATCTCCTTGGCGAGCGCCACCGCGCGCTCTACTGCGAGGCGGTGCCCGGAGATCACGACCTGCGACGGGTCGTTGTCGTTGGCGACCGTGCAGACCGATGTCTCGCCGGTTTCGGTCAGGATCGAATCGACCGCCGCGCCCGCGATTGCCTGCGCCTTCTCGACGTCCGCGCCCAGCAGCGCCGCCATCGCGCCCTCGCCAACCGGCACCGCCGCCTGCATCGCGCGCCCGCGCGTCTTCAGCAGTCGTGCGGTCGTCCCCAGGTCCAGCGCCTCCGCCGCGCACAAGGCGCTATATTCGCCCAGCGAATGCCCCGCGACGTAATCGGCCTTTTCCGCCAGCCGCACGTTGCCCTCGCGCGTCAGCACGCGCAGCGTCGCGATCGCGTTCGCCATGATCGCAGGCTGCGCATTCTCGGTCAGCGTCAGCTCGTCCGCCGGGCCTTCCGCCATCAGCCGGCGCAGATTCTGCCCCAGCGCCTCGTCGACCTCCCCGAACACCTCGCGCGCGACCGCCGAGGCGTCGGCCAGCGCCGCCCCCATGCCGACCGCCTGGCTGCCCTGACCCGGAAAGATGAACGCGCGCATGTGGATCTCCGTCTGAAGGCCGCGCTGCTAGGCCCCGGGCGCCGTTCCGGTCAACCATACTGGCGATTCGCGCCGGTTTGTGGCATTAGGATACGCGGGATGGCGAACGTTGAATCCAACGCGCTATCGTCTCAACTTTCGCAACATTCGCAGCCCAACATTCGGTTGCGCCGCCTGCCGAACTCGGCCATAGCGCGGCAGCGTCGGGCGGAAGGGAATCACCCTTGCCGCCCGTTGCCGTTGGAACGACAGCCGGAGGGGCGTTGCGCATGGGGCGTACGTCAGCGATCGGCCAACATGAAGGTACATGCATGGCTCTGTACGAGCATGTGTTCCTTGCGCGCCAGGATCTGGCACAGGCGCAGGTGGACACGCTGGCGGAAACCGCCACCAAGATCGTCGAGGAACGTGGCGGCAAGGTCGTCAAGACCGAGACCTGGGGCCTGCGCAGCCTCGCCTATCGCATCGCGAAGAACCGCAAGGCGCATTACGTGATGCTCGAGATCGACGCGCCGGGCGACACCGTCGCCGAGCTGGAGCGTCAGACCAGCATCAACGAGGACGTGATCCGCTACATGACCGTCCGCGTCGACGAGCATGAGAACGGCCCGACCGTGATGATGCGCAAGCAGGAGCGCGACCGCGAGCGCCGCAGCGACCGTGAAGGCGGCCGCGAGGGTGGCCGTGGCGAGCGTGGTGATCGCGGCCCGCGTCGCGATCGTGAAGAGGAGGCCGCATAATGGCGCGTCCGTTTTTCCGTCGTCGCAAGTCGTGCCCGTTCAGCGCCAAGGATGCGCCCCGGATCGACTATAAGGACGTTCGTCTGCTCCAGGGCTTCGTGTCCGAGCGTGGCAAGATCGTCCCGTCGCGCATCACCTCGGTGAGCGCCAAGAAGCAGCGCGAGCTGGCGCAGGCGATCAAGCGCGCCCGCCACCTGGGCCTGCTGCCCTACGTCGTGAAGTAAGGAGAAGAGCAGATGGACGTCATTCTGCTTGAGCGCGTCGAGAAGCTCGGCGGCATCGGCGACGTGGTGAAGGTGAAGGACGGGTTCGCCCGCAACTTCCTGCTGCCGCGCAAGAAGGCGCTGCGCGCCAACGAAGCCAACCGCAAGGTGTTCGAGGCGAACCGCGCCCGCATCGAGAGCGAGAACGCCAACCGTCGCGGCGAGGCCGAAAAGGAAGCGGGCTCGTTCAAGGACGCGCAGATCACGCTGATCCGCCAGTCGTCGAACACCGGCCAGCTGTACGGCTCGGTCGCGGTCCGCGATCTGGTCGAGGCGCTGCAGGCCGACGGTCACAAGGTGACCAAGAGCCAGATCGTGCTCGACCGTCCGATCAAGTCGATCGGCCTGTACGACGTGAAGGTGCAACTGCACCCGGAAGTCGCGGTGAACGTCAAGGTCAACGTCGCACGCTCGCCCGAAGAGGCCGAGATGCAGACGCAGGGCGTCGACGTCATGGCGCAGGTCTTCGAGGAAGGCCGCGATCAGGGCGGCTTCACCGAGGACTACGATCCGAATGCCGAGCCGGGCGCGACCGCCGAGGCGCAGTCGGACGACGCGCAGGGCTGACCCCGCGCGCCGCTTCGCCGGTGATAAAGAGAAAGGCCCGTCCGGATAGCTCCGGGCGGGCCTTTCCTTTTTGCGTCGTCGCTTCGGGGGGGGGGGCGCGACGACGCTCGGGGGGACGGATGGCTCAGGGGACCGCGAACACCGCGCCGATTACGGCAGCCAACGGCATCAGCGCCAGTGCAAGGGGCATGAACTGTTTCAGCATGGCGACCTTCGATGCCATTGTGATGAATGGCGTCACAATCGCTGCGATGCGGGAAAGGTTTCGCGACGCTGAACATTTTCGCTGCGTTCGGTCGCGTGGCGGATGCGACGAACCGCGGGTGCGTCATGGAACACCCTCATATGACGCAGGTTCTTTGACCATGCCGGTTTCGATCGTGGACGGCATCATCGTACAGCGTATGGGAACTAGGTTCGTGCAGGCGAGGGAGCGGGAGCGTCAGGAACGACTGGCGATGATGGGCAAGGCCCTGCGCAGCAGCGTGCGAGTCCCGACCGACACCTACATCACCGGCGACATCCCGACCTTGCTCACCCGCCTGGGCCAGGTGCCAGCGGTGCCGGAGACGAAGCGCTCCTAGCGCGTACAACCGGCGATGCGCCCTGCCGGGCCGGCACGAACGGATCAGGTGGACAACCCTACCCGAACCGCCCGGGCGCATATCGCTCGACATCGATCCCCGCCAGTGGCGCATCGCCCAACAGCAACGCCGCCGCCACCGCTGCCGCAGCCGGCGCGGTCTGGATGCCGAAGCCGCCCTGCCCCGCGAACCAGAAGAAGCCCGCCGCCGCCATGCCGTACACCGGCAAGCGGTCGGGCGCGAACGACCGCAACCCCGCCCAGCGCCGCTCGACGCGGAGCACGCGCCAGTCGACCGCCTGCTGGAACCGGTCGATCGCCACCGCCACGTCCCATTCCTCCGCGGCGACATCGTGCGGTTCGACCGGGTGTTCGTCGTGCGGGCTCAGCCACAGCCGCCCGCCCGCCTCGGGCTTGAAGTAGAAGCGCCCGCTCACGTCGATGACGAACGGCAGATCGGCCGGCGCGGCGGGATCGGTCTGCACCTGCACCATCGTCCGGCGATACGGCGTGACCCCGATCGGCGACACGCCGCTGCGCACCGCCACCTCGTCCGCCCACGCGCCCGCGGCATCGACCAGCACCGTCGCCGAGAATACGCGCCCGTCCTCGGTGTCGATCCGCCAACACCCGTCTGCGCGCACCGCACGGCTCAGTCGCGCGCGGCTCTCCACCACCACGCCCGCCCGCCGCGCCGTCGCCAGATAATCGCCGTGCAGCTTCGCCACGTCGATATAGGCACAGGTCGGCTCGCTGACCCCCAGCGTCCATTCCGATCGCAGCCCGGGGATCAGCGGCTGCGGATCGACCGCCGCCAGCGGGACCGGCGTCGCCGCGAACTCGTCGAGCAGCGCCGCCACCGCGCCTGCGTCCTCCGCACGCCCGATATGTACCGCGCCCAAGGGATCGAGGTACCCGCCCGCCTGCAACGCCGCGCCCGACGCGGTGGTCAGCGGCTGGATCGCCGGGCCGCCATAGGTTTCGGACCAGAACGCCGCCGAGCGCCCGGTCGCGTGATAGCCCGGCCGCTCCTCACCCTCAAGCAGCAGCACTCGCGCGCGGTAGCCGATCGCCGCGGCCACGCTGGCGCCGGCGATCCCCGCACCCACGATCGCGATGTCGTATCTCATCGCGCATGCCGATCGAGAAACGCGTCGATCGCCGCCATCGCCCGCCCGCGCACCGGATCGGCCTCGCGCAGCAGCTCGTGCGCCGCCTCCTTGCCGAACCGCAGCAGCGTCGCCGCGGGCAGCCGCGCCGCCACGTGCGCCGCGGCGCGCGCGTCGACCAGCCGGTCGTGGTCCGCCACCAGCATCAGTACCGGAGTCGTCATCCGCCCCAGCGCCGGATCGGCGCGCAGCCGCGCGGTCGCCGCGAACGCCTCGTCGAGCCACGCCCAGCTCGGCGGCCCGAGTCGCAGGTCCGGTTGCGCGTCCAGCCACCACGCCTCGTCGGCGTAGCGATCGTCGTCGGCGGTCAGCAGCGCCTGCCGCGCCAGCATCCCCGGCCGCTCGTGGCTCTTCCACGCCGGCCGCGCCGGATCGCCGAGCCGGCGCATCGCGCGCGCCACCCGCGTGCCGAGCCACGTCCCGACCGGCGAGCGCAGTCCCAGCATCGGCGCGACCAGCACCGCCGCATCCGCACGAATCATTCCGTCGAGCAAGGCGCGCAGCGCCAGATACCCGCCCATCGAATGGCCGACGATCACGTGCGGCGGATCGTTGATCGTGGTCCACGCGCGCCACACCGCCGCCAGATCGTCCAGCCACGGCGCGAAATCGTCGCAATGCCCGACATGATGGTCGGCGCACAGCCGCCCCGACCCGCCCTGACCGCGCCAGTCGAACGCGGTCACCGCCCAGCCGCGCGCATGCCAGTCCGCGAACGCTTCGAGATATTTCTCGATCATGTCGCCGCGCCCGCCCTGGAACATCAGCGCCCCGCGCCCCGCGCCGCCACGGGCGAATCGCCGCAGACGCCAGCCGTCCGCGGCGGTGTCGAACGACAGCTGCGCCTCCGCCGGCAGGGTGCGGCGCACCGCAGCGGGATCGATCGTCGTCGGCATCGCGGGCATGGTTACGGTTTCTCAAACCATTCCGTCTAGCGCCATGCGGCATGGACGTAGGTTTTCTTACCTGGCTGCTCCCCGCGGTAATGGGCGCACTGCTGCTGTCGGCGGGCATCCAGGACGTGCGGACGCGCGAGATCGCCAACGCCAAGAACGCCGCGATTGCGCTGCTCGCTCCCGTGTGGTGGTGGTCGATCGGGCTCGATCCGTGGCCCGGCATGGCGGTGCAGCTGCTCGTCGCCGCGCTGGTCTTCGCGCTCTTCGTCGGGGCGTTCGCGCTCGGGCAGATGGGGGGCGGCGACGTGAAGCTGATCGGCGCGCTGTCGCTGTGGCTCGCGCCGCTTCACGTGCTCGACATGCTGCTTGCGATGTCGGTGATCGGCGGCGCGCTGACGCTCGCGATGCTCATCGAACGGCGCGTACGGCGCAGCACTGCCGCGATCGAGGTGCCGTACGGCGTCGCCATCGCGCTGGCCGGGCTGCTGGCGCTTCGCGAACCGCTCCTTAACCAATTTACCCAATAAGCATCGATAGATCGGCGCCGGGGGCGTCGTGCGAGGACAGGCTCACTCATGGACAGTCGCAAGCTCATTCTGCTGGTCGGTGCGCTGATGGTGGCGGCGATCACCGCCTTTGCCGCCCGCTCGCTGCTGGCCGGCGCGCCCGCCCCCCAGGCGCAGGCCATGCCCGCGCCGGTGCAGGTCGACGGCCCCGAGGTGCTGGTCGCCACCCGCGCGCTGCCGGTCGGCACGATCCTCGATGCGTCCGCGCTGAAGTTTCAGCCGTGGCCCAAGGAACTGGTCGAAAACGCTTACTACCTTCGCACCGGCACCGACATGTCGAAGCTGATCGGCACGGTCGTGCGGCTGCCGATCACCGCCGGGCAACCGGTGACGCAGGGGCAGTTGGTCAAGCCCGGCGACCGCGGGTTCCTGGCGGCGGCGCTCGGGCCGGGGATGCGCGCGGTGACGGTGCCGGTGTCGGCACAGACCAGCGTCGCGGGCTTCGTCTTCCCGGGCGACCATATCGACCTGATCCTCACCCAGTCGGTCGAGGGCGACGGCCCGCCGCTGCGCGCCAGCGAGACGGTCATGCGCAACCTGCGCGTGCTCGCCACCGATCAGCGCACCACCGATCAAAAGGACGACAAGGGCAATACGATCGTCCAGACCTTCTCCACGATCACCGTCGAGGCGACGCCCAAGATCGCCGAGCAGATCGCGGTCGCACAGACGATCGGCACGCTCTCGCTGTCACTGCGCTCGCTGGCCGACAATGCCTCCGAACTCGACCGCGCGATCGCCTCGGGCAGCGTCTCGGTCGGGGACGGCAAGGATGCGGGCGCGGAGGAGGCGATGCTCGATCGCCTCGCCAACACGCCGCAGACCGGCAACACCACCTATGCGGTCGGCGCCGACGTGTCGCGCTTCCAGCGCCGCACCGCCCCGCCGCGCCAGAACCAGGGTGCCGTTCCGGCCGCTCCCGCCGCGCCCGGTATGCCGGTCGCCACTGCCGCCGCCGGCGCGGTGCCGGTCGGTCCGCGGGTCCGCGTCACGCGCGGCAATGCCGTCACCGAAGTCTCCGTCGCAGGAAAGAACTGAGATGCGCATCCTCCTTCCCCTCGCGCACGGTACCGCGCTCGCTGCGGCGCTGATCGCGGCGACCGCGCCCGCCGCCGCCGCCCCGCGTGCCGCCGCCGCGGCGACCGCCCGCACCGCCGCGCGCGTCGGTCTGCCGCCGGTCGGCACGACGAAGCCGAGCATCGAGAAGTGGCTGTCGATCGGCGAGGGCGAACTCATCACCCTGCCCGCCGCGGTCGCCGAGGTCTGGACCTCGAACGCCGAGACCGCCGACGTCTATGTCGCCAATCCGCGGCAGATCCACCTGTTCGGCAAGGCGAACGGCGAGGCGACGATCTTCGCCACCGACCGCGCCGGCGCCCTGGTCTATTCCGCGACCGTGCGCGTCGCGCAGAATGCGACGCAGGTCGACCGCATGTTGCAGGCCGCACTGCCGGGCACCGACTTCCACGTCACGCTCGTCGGGCAGATCGCGGTCCTCAACGGCACCGCCGCCTCCCCCGCCGACGCCGAACAGGCGCAGCGGCTAGTGACCGGGCTGCTCAACCCCGGCGTCGACCCGACCGCCGAGGGCGCGACGCTGAAGATCGGCATCATCAACCGCATCAAGGTGCCGACGCCGCTGCAGGTCAATCTGCAGGTGCGCTTCGCCGAGGTGAGCCGCAATTTCCTGAAGAACATCGCCAACAACATCACCACGCGCGGTCTGGGCCGCGGCAACCCGCAACTGGGCGTCGGATTCGGGCGACAGGGATCGATCACGACCGTCCCGGGCGTGCCGGGCACGAACGTCGTGGACGCGAACAATGCGCGACCCGGCGACACCCTGTTCACCTTGCCCGGCATCACCAACGGCGGCGGCACGTTCAGCCTGTTCGGCCGGCTGCTCGGCACCGATTACATCAACGCGCTCGACCTCGGCGAGACGCTGGGCCAGGTGACGACGCTCGCCAGCCCGAATCTCACCGCGCTGTCGGGCGAGACGGGCACCTTCCTGGCCGGCGGCGAGATCCCGATCCCGATCGCGCAGGCGCTCGGCACCAACTCGATCGAGTACAAGCAATTCGGCGTCAGCCTCGCCTACACCCCGACCGTGCTGTCGGACGGGCGCATCTCGCTGCGCGTGAAGCCGGAAGTGTCGCAGCTCGACTATGGCAACGCCGTGTCGGTCGGCAACGGGCGCATCCCGGCGCTCACCACGCGCCGTGCGGAGACGACGGTCGAGCTCGGCTCGGGCCAGAGCTTCATGATCGCCGGCCTGATGCAGAACACGCACAACAACAGCTACACCAAGACGCCGGGCATCGGCGACCTGCCGATCTTGGGCGCGCTGTTCCGCTCCAACGGCTTCCAACGCAACGAGACCGAGCTGGTGATCGTCATCACCCCGTATCTCGTCCGCCCGGTGAACAACCCGGCCGACATCAAGCTGCCGACCGACGGCTACAAGGCGCCAACCGATCTGGAGCGTGTGTTCCTGGGCAAGCTGGAGAGCGGCAACCGCGCCGATACCCGCCCCACGCCCCAGCTCGCCCCGCCCGCCCCGGCCCCCGCTCCGGCAACCCCGTCGGCTCCGGCCCGGCGCGGTGCCGCCGCGCCGACGCCCGGCTTCTCGATCAACTGAGGATGCTTCCCATGACCCTGCGTCCGCTTGCCCTCCTGCTCGGCGCCGCGCTGCCGCTCGCCGCGTGCGGCGACTATCGCGGGCTGGAGACCGTCCACCAGCCGGTCGTCGCGCAGACCGACTACACGCTCGACCTGCTCGCCGGTCCCGACGGACTGGCCGGCGGCGAGGCGCAGCGGCTGCGCGGCTGGCTCGACGTGCTCGCCGCCGCCCCGGGCAGCGCGATCGCGCTCGACGATCCGTTCGCGTCGCCCGCCGCCCGTGCCGACATCGCCGCCGCCGCTGCCGAGCATGGCCTGCGCGTGGCGCCGGTCGTCGCTGCACAGGCTGCGCCCCCCGCGTCGGGCATGCTGCGCGTCGTCGTCACGCGCGCGACCGTCTCGGTCCCCAGCTGCCAGACGCCCGCCGAACGCACCGCGCTCGTCAATTTCGACGCGCACACCAGCAGCAGCTTCGGTTGCGCGGTCAACGGCACGTTGGCGGCGATGGTCGCCGACCCCAACGACCTGATCCGCGGCAAGACCGACGACGGCGCATACGGCGCCGGCACCGCCGCCAAGGCGGTCACGATCTGGCGCAAGGCTGCCCCGAGCGGCGGCGGCGGAACGGTGTTGAAGAGCGAATCGACCGGAGGAAGCCGCTAAGATGAACGCGCCGTGGAAAGTCGCCGGTGCCGCCGCGCGCGCCCCGTTTCTCGCCTTCTGCTGCGACGACAGCGCGTCGGAGACCGTGCGCACCGTGGTCGACGACCTCGGCTGGCCGCAGGAGAACGTCTACAAGGGCGGCCTGCGCCAGGCCGTGCAGACGCTAGCGGTCAGCTCCAGCCCGCAGCTGCTGTTCGTCGACCTGAGCGAGACCAGCGACCCGCTGGGCGATATCAACGGCCTTGCGGAGGTCTGCGAACCCGGCACGATCGTGATCGCCGCCGGGCAGGTCAACGACGTGCGGCTGTACCGCGACCTGCTCGCCAGCGGCATCCACGACTATCTGCTCAAGCCGCTCGGCGTCGACGCGGTACGCGACGCCTTCGCCTCGGCGCAGACGATGCTCAATGCCCCGCGCCTCACCGACGCGGGAAGCGAGCGCCCGCACGCCGCGCTGGCGGTGATCGGCTGCCGCGGCGGCGTCGGCGCCTCGACGATCGCGACCTCGCTCGCCTGGCAGATGAGCGAGGCGGGCAAGCGATCCACCGCGCTGCTCGACCTCGACGTGCATTTCGGCACCAACGCACTCGCGCTCGATCTGGAGCCGGGACGCGGGCTGATCGACGCGATCGACAATCCCAGCCGCATCGACGGGCTGTTCCTGGAACGCGCCCTGGTCCGCGCCTCCGACAAATTGTCGGTGCTGTCGGCCGAGGCGCCGATCAGCAACCCGGTCGTCACCGACGGCGCGGCCTATTACCAACTCCAGGAGGAGCTGCGCGGCGCGTTCGAGATCAGCGTCATGGACCTGCCGCGCGCGATGCTGATCCAGCATCCGCATCTGATGGCCGAGGTGCAGGCGGTGGTGCTGGTCACCGAGCTGACGCTGGCGGCGGCACGCGATACGATCCGGCTGGTCTCGTGGCTGCGCACCAACGCCCCGCAGGCGCAGCTCTGCATCGTCGCCAACCGCGTCCATCCGGGGCCGCAGCAAGAGGTGATGCGCAAGGATTTCGAGAATTCGATCGAGCGCAAGGTCGATGTCGCAATCCCCTACGATCACAAGCTGGCGGTGCAGGCCGCCAAGCTCGGCAAGCCGCTGACCGCCGCCGGCAAGGGATCGAAGACGGTCGCGCCGCTCGCGGAGCTGGCCGATCGCCTGCTCGCCGCAACCGGGGAGGATCCGGTGCCGCTCGCCGCGGCCGGCGCGCGCGGCGGCTCGCTGCTGGCGCGGATCACCGAGCTGGTGAGCAAGAAGCCCGCGCAGAAGTGATCCCTACCGCCCCCTTGCCTGCGGAGCCGCCATGTCGCCGCTGATCCTGCTGCTCGTCGCTGCGGCCCTGACGCTCGGGCTGATCGGCTTCGCCTTGTCGGCGCCCTCGACCCAGAAGGCGAGCGCTCGCCGCCTCGCGGGCGTGCGCGATCGTCACGTCGTGGTCGCCACCAACACGATGGAGGCGCAGATGCGCCGCATCACCGGGCGGCGCGCGACCAAGGCCGACATGGCGGTGATGCGCATCCTGCCCAACGAGGCCGAGCTGAAGAAGCGGCTGGCGATGTCGGGCACCAGCTGGACGCCCGGACAGTACGGGATCGGCGCCGGCGCGATCGCGCTGGTCGCCTTCGCCATGCTGTGGCTGTACGGCGTGCCGCTGCTCGTCGCATTGTTCGTCGGCGGGCTGCTCGGCGCGGCGATCCCGCATCTGGTGCTGAGCTATCTCATCAAGCGGCGCGTGGCGGCGTTCATCGCCAAGTTTCCCGACGCGATCGAGCTGCTGGTGCGCGGCCTGCGCTCCGGCCTGCCGATCTCGGAGACGATGCAGGTCGTCGGCGCCGAGGTGCCCGGCCCGGTCGGCGAGGAATTCCGCGCGGTGTCGGACAAGATGCGCATCGGCCGCTCGATGGACGTCGCGCTTCAGGAAACCGCCGACCGATTGATGACGCCCGAGTTCCAGTTCTTTGTCATCACCATCGCCATCCAGCGTGAAACCGGCGGCAATCTGGCCGAAACGCTCCAGAATCTCGCCACCGTCCTGCGCCAGCGCGGACAGATGAAGCTGAAGATCAAGGCGATGTCGTCGGAATCGAAGGCGTCGGCCTATATTATCGGCGCGCTGCCGTTCATCGTCTTCGGGCTGATCTACACGATCAACCCGCCCTACATGATGACCTTCTTCAGCGACACGCGCCTGATGATCGTCGCGACCGGCGGCTTCACGTGGATGGGGATCGGCGCCTTCATCATGTCCCGTATGGTGAGCTTCGAGATCTGACATGCCCACGATCTTCGGCCTCGACGCCCTGATGCTCGCCACCCTGCTGCCCGCCTTCGCCGCGGCGCTGCTGGTCGGTGTCTATGCGCTGCGCGGATTGCGCGATCCGATGGCGCGGCGCGTCCGCGCGCTCAACGACCGCCGCGAGCAGTTGAAGGCGGGTATCACCGCATCGACCGCGAAGCGCCGCACCAAGCTGGTCCACCAGAGCAATACCGCCGACCGGCTGCGCAGCGTGCTGTCGTCGTTGCGCGTGCTTCAGGACGAACAGCTCAAGGAGGCGCAGCGAAAGCTGTTGCAGGCCGGCATCCGCAACAAGGAATGGGCGGTGGCGGTCATCTTCGGGCGGCTGGTGCTGCCGATCGCGTTCGGCGGGCTGATGGTCGTCTGGGTCTATCTGCTCGACGCCTTTCCCGAATGGGGCGCACTGAAGCGCTATGCGCTGGTCGCCTGCACCTTCGTGATCGCGTACAAGGCGCCGGACATCTTCCTGAAGAACAAGATCACGAAGCGCAGCGACGCGATCCGCAAGGGGCTGCCGGACGCGCTCGACCTGCTGGTGATCTGCGCCGAGGCGGGCCTGACCGTCGACGCCGCCTTCCACCGCGTCTCGCGCGAGCTGGGCAAGGCGTATCCGGAACTGGGCGAGGAGTTCGCGCTCACCGCGATCGAGCTGGGCTTCCTCACCGATCGCCGCCACGCCTTCGAGAATCTCGCCGCGCGCGTCGATCTCGATGCGGTGCGCGGCGTCGTGACGACGATGATCCAGACCGAGAAATACGGCACCCCGCTCGCCAGCGCGCTGCGCGTCCTGTCGGCGGAGTTCCGCAACGAACGCATGATGCGCGCCGAGGAAAAGGCCGCGCGTCTCCCTGCGATCATGACGGTGCCGCTGATCCTGTTCATCCTGCCTGTGCTGTTCGTCGTCATCCTCGGGCCGGCTGCCTGCTCGCTCAACGACTCGTTCATCAACGCCGGGCCGTAGGAACAGCGCGGTCGCTGCGTCGTTCACTGGCGAAACGATCCGGAGCACCGCCATGCTGTTCACTACCACGACGCAATATATCGCACTGGCGGTGGCGCTGGTCGCCGGCTGGCTATTCGGGCTGGCGAGCCATCCCGGCGGCCGTAAGTGGAAGGAACGCTACGTCACCGAGCGTGACGCCCACGCCGTCACCAACAAGCGCGTGAGCGAGCTGGAACGCGACCACGACACCGCCACGAAGCGTGCCGCCGAGCTGGAGCGCGATCACGGGACGACGTCGACCCGCATCGCCGAGCTGGAGCGTGATCACGGCACGGCCGCGACTCGCATCACGGAACTGGAGCGCGAGCGTGACGCCGCCAACGCACGTATCGCAGAGCTGAAGCGCGAGAACGACGAACTGGAACGCGAAAACAGCCGCCTCTCGCCCCCGCTCGCCGGCGACCCCCCGCTGGCCGGGGACCGCTATGTCAAAGACGACCGGCTCGCCCCCGGCCACCCGCGCGACCGCGGCTTCATCTGACCGTCCACTTCCACCTCGCCTGATCCCCGACCGAAACGTCGTCCCTGCGAAGGCTGGGGCGACTGGCGGCTTCCGGCATGCCACCGACGCCGGCAGGGTTTCGCCCGATCCCTGCCGACCTCTGTTACGCCGCCACGCTCGCCCGCCGCCTTCGCAGCGCCATCCCGGTCGCCGCGAGCCCGGTCAGCAGGAGCCCCCATGTCGCCGGCTCAGGGACGCTGCGGATCGTGAAGCTGTACTGGCTCGACAACCCGCTTGTGGTCCCCGCCGGAGCGATCGGCGCCACCATATCGAAAATCCGCAGCTCGTAGCTTCCCGCCGCCAGCGCCGCCGACCGCGATCCGCTTGCGCCGTCGCCCGGCAGATCCAGCGCCAGCAACGTGTCCCCGCTGCCGCGCACGGCCAGCGACAGCGCCTGCCCCGGCGTCGCGCCGCCCACGCCGCTGCCGTAGGACGAGAGGCCCCAGTTGACGTCGAACGCACCCGGCGCGTCCGTGGTGAAAAAGTAGCGGTAATTTGCCGCCGACGCCTGCACCGAGGCTGCCATTCCCGGGGTCAGCGTGCGACGGAACGTCACCCGGCCGCGCTCGCCGCCCGTCAATTCCGCCACCACGGTCGACACCCCGCTAACCATCGGGAACCCGCCCGCCGGCCGCTTGACCAGCTGCGCCGCCGCGCTGATCGTCCCCGAACCCGCCGCGGCATCGCTGCCGTCCGACGCGACCGGCGCGCCGCCGATCGTTCCCGACAGCCGCGTATCCACGATCTGCGTCCCGATCGTGACCGCCGCCGACGCCGGCACCGCCGCCGCCATCGCGACGCCGGCTACCAATCCGCGAACGATCACGCGCGTGCCGCCAGCGCCGCCTGCGCCGCCGCCAGCCGCGCGATCGGCACGCGGTACGGCGAGGCGGAGACGTAATCGAGCCCGACCTGCTCGCAAAAGGCGATCGACGCCGGATCGCCGCCGTGCTCGCCGCAGATACCCAGCTTGATGCCCGGCCGCGTCGCGCGCCCGCGTTCCGCGGCGATCTCGACCAACTCGCCCACCCCCTCGACATCCAGGCTGACGAACGGGTCGCGGGCGTAGATGCCCTTCTCGACATACGCGCCCAGGAAGCGGCTGGCATCGTCGCGGCTGACGCCGAGCGTCGTCTGGGTCAGGTCATTGGTGCCGAAGGAAAAGAACTCGCCCGCCTCCGCGATCTCGCCCGCCCGTAGCGCGGCGCGCGGCAGCTCGATCATCGTACCGACCAGATAGTCGATCGTCCGCCCGCGCTCGGTGAACACCGCCCTGGCCGCGGCATCGACGACCGTCTTCATCAACTCCAATTCGCGCTTGGTGCCGACCAGCGGGATCATTACTTCGGGGATCGGCGCCTCGCCGGACTTTTCCGCGACATCGATCGCCGCCTCGAAGATCGCACGCGCCTGCATCTCGTAGATTTCGGGATAGGTCACGCCCAACCGGCAGCCGCGATGCCCGAGCATCGGATTGAATTCGTGCAATTCCCCGGCACGCCGCTTCAATTGCTCGACTGCGATCCCCGCCGCCGCCGCGACCTCGGCGAACTCGTTTTCCTCGTGCGGCAGGAACTCGTGGAGCGGCGGGTCGAGCAGCCGCACCGTCACCGGCAGCCCGGCCATCACCTCGAAGATCGCGGTGAAATCGGCGCGTTGCTCCGGAAGCAGTCTCTCCAGCGCGGCGCGGCGCCCCGCCTCGTCCTCCGCCAGGATCATCTGGCGCACCGCGGTGATGCGCGCGGCGTCGAAGAACATATGTTCGGTCCGGCACAGCCCGACGCCCTCCGCGCCGAAATCGCGCGCGGTGCGGCAATCGAGCGGCGTCTCGGCATTGGCGCGCACCTTCAGGCGGCGGACGCCGTCGGCCCATTCCATCAGCGTGCCGAAATCGCCCGCCAGTTCGGGCTGGATCGTCGCGACCTCGCCGACCATCACCTCGCCGGTCGCGCCGTCGATGGTCAGCGTGTCGCCTTCCCGCACCTCACGCGCGCCGACGCGCAAGACCTTGTCCCTGGCCGAGATCGACAGCGATCCCGCCCCCGACACGCACGGCCGCCCCATGCCGCGGGCGACCACCGCGGCGTGGCTGGTCATGCCGCCGCGCGCGGTCAGGATGCCCTTGGCCGCGTGCATCCCGTGGATGTCCTCGGGGCTGGTCTCGGTACGCACCAGGATCACCGCCTTGCCGTCCGCCGCCATCCGCTCCGCGGTGTCGGCGTCGAAGACCACGAGGCCGCTGGCCGCGCCGGGCGAGGCGGGCAGGCCCTTGGTCAGCACGTCGCGCGCCGCCTCGGGATCGAGCGTCGGGTGCAGCAACTGGTCGAGCGCCTGCGGCTCGACCCTCGCGATCGCTTCCTCGCGGGTGATCAGCCCCTCGCTCGCCATCTCCACCGCGATCTTCAACGCCGCCTTGGCGGTGCGCTTGCCCGAGCGCGTCTGGAGCATCCACAGCTTCCCGCGCTCGACCGTGAACTCGATGTCCTGCATGTCGCGGTAGTGCGTCTCGAGCTTGTCGAAGACCGCCGCGAGTTCGCCGTACACCTCCGGCAGCGCCTCTTCCATCGACAGCGGCTTGGCGCCCGCCTCCTCGCGCGCCGCCTTCGTCAGATATTGCGGGGTGCGGATGCCCGCCACGACATCCTCGCCCTGCGCGTTGATGAGGAATTCGCCGTAATAGGCGCGGTCGCCCTTGGCGGGGTCGCGGGTGAAGGCGACGCCGGTGGCGCTGGTGTCGCCCATGTTGCCGAATACCATCGCCTGCACGTTGACGGCGGTGCCCCAGTCGCCGGGAATGTGGTTCAGGCGGCGATAGACCTTGGCACGCTCGGACTGCCACGATCCGAACACCGCGCCGACCGCGCCCCACAATTGATCATGAACGTCCTGCGGGAACGGCTTGCCCCATTCCTTCTCGACCAGCCCCTTGTATTCGGCGACCAGTTCGCGCCAGTCGGCCGCCGTCAGCTCAGTATCGAGCGTGTAGCCACGATCTTCCTTGGCGATCTCCAGCGCTTCCTCGAACGCGCCGTGATCGAGTTCGAGCACGACGTCCGAATACATCTGGATGAAGCGCCGATAGCTGTCCCAGGCGAAGCGCTCGTCACCGCTGGCCGCGGCCAGCCCCTCGACCGTCGCATCGTTCAGCCCCAGATTGAGGACCGTGTCCATCATCCCCGGCATCGAGACGCGCGCGCCCGAGCGGACCGAGACCAGCAGCGGATCGGCGGCGTCGCCGAATCGCTTGCCGGTCACCTGCTCGATATGCGCGATCCCCTCGGCCACCTCGGCCTTCAGCGAGTCCGGGAAGCGCTCGCCTTCCTCGTAATAGCGGGTGCACATCGCGGTCGAGATCGTGAAGCCCGGCGGGACCGGCAGGTCGATCGACGCCATTTCGGCCAGGTTCGCCCCCTTGCCGCCGAGCAGGTTCCTGTCGCCCTTTCCCCCATCGGAGACGCCCCCACCGAAGCGATAGACGTAACGCTGGGTCATCGTGCCAAGTCCTTGATTTCGCGACGTCGGTCGACGCGAATGTTGCGAAAGTTGAGACGCTGGCGGGGTTGTTCGTCAGCCCTCGATTCTCGAGAAATCGGCGACCTTGTGCACTGCGGCACGCACCCACGCCAGCAGGTTTAGTCGATCCGTGCGCTTTTGCGGATCGGCATCATTTACGGTAACGCTATCAAAGAACGCGTCGATCGGCGCGCGCAGCGTCGCCAGCGCCGCCATCGCACCTTCGAAATCCTCGCGCGCGATCGCTTGCGCCGCGGCAGGCTCGGCGGCGTCGAGCGCCGCGATCAGCGCAGCTTCGTCCTTTTCGGGCGTGTAGGACAGCGTTTGTTTCGCCGGGGGGGCGTCGGCGGCGACGCCTTCCTTCTTGAGGATGTTGGCGGCGCGCTTGTAGCCCGCGAGCAGGTTCGCACCGTCGTCGGTACCGACGAACGACTGGAGCGCGTGGACGCGGGCGAGCAGCCGGACCAGATCGTCCTCGCCGCCGAGCGCGAAGACGGCGTCGATCAGGTCGTGGCGGACGCCGGCCTCGCGCTGCTGGACCTTGAGGCGGTCGGCGAAGAAGTCGAGGAGATCGGCGGGCACACGATAACGCAAACCGTTCCCCGTGATGAGGCGAATGACCCCCAGCGCCGAGCGGCGGAGCGCGAAAGGATCCTTCGACCCGGTCGGCGCATGACCGATGGCGAAGAACTGCTGGAGGCTATCCAGCTTGTCCGCCAGCGCCACCGCCACCGTCACCGGGTCGGTCGGTACGTCGTCGCCCTGCCCGACCGGCTTGTAATGGTCGCGGATCGCGTTCGCGACGGCTTCGTCCTCGCGCTGCGCAGCGGCGTAATAGCCGCCCATTAGCCCTTGCAGCTCGGGGAACTCGCCGACCATGCCGGTGACGAGATCGGCCTTGGCGAGCTTGGCGGCGCGATAGGCTTGTTGGGCGAGGTGCTTGGTTTCTTCATCGAGACCGGGCTCTCGGTGAGACACCTGCCCCTCACCCAAACCCTCTCCCCGGCGGGGAGAGGGCTTGATGACGCCCTCCTCCACCAGCCATTTGGCCAACTTCGCGACGCGCTCGACCTTGTCGGCGACCGTCCCCAGTTTTTCGTGGAAGACGATGCGGTCGAGCTTCTGCGCCTGGTCCTCCAGCGGCACCTTCAGGTCGGTGTCGTAGAAGAAGCGCGCGTCGCTCAGGCGGGCGGCCAGGACCTTGCGGTTGCCCTCGACGATCTTCGCGCCGCCGTCGTGCGCGACGATGTTAGCGGTACAGACGAACGCGTTGGCGAGCGTGCCCGCGGCGTCGCGACAAACGAAATATTTTTGATTCACGCGCGCGGTCAGCTGGATAACCTCGGGCGGAACCGACAGGAACTCCGCGTCGAATCGGCCGAGCAGCGGCACCGGCCATTCGGTCAGCCCGGCATTCTCGGCGACCAGTCCCTCGTCCTCGACCAGCACCAGCCCGGCCTCGGCGGCCAGCGCGGCGGCACGATCGCGGATGATCGCGGCGCGCTCGTCCTGGTCGACGATGACGTGGCAGGCGCGCAGCTTCTCGACGTAATCCGCCGCCGAGCCGATCGTGATGCTGCCCGGATGGTGAAAGCGGTGGCCGAGCGTCGCCGCGCCGCTCTCGACGCCCGCGATCGTGACCGGCACGACCTGATCGCCGAACAGCGCCACGATGCCTTGCAGCGGGCGGACCCAGCGCAGGCTCTCGGTCGACAGCGACGCCGCGCCCCAACGCATCGACTTGGGCCACGGAAAGGCGCGGATGACGGCCGGAATCGTCTCGGCGAGCACGTCGGCGGTGGCGCGGCCGGGCTTTTCGGTGACGGCGTAGAGCACGCCGTCGCGCTCGGTCAGCTGCTCGCGCGTCAGTCCGGTCTTGCGAAGGAAGCCCTCCAGCGCCTGCGGCGGGGCGGAGGCGCGCGGGCCCTTCACTTCCTCGGCGACCGCCTCGGTCGCCTGCGGAAGGTCGCGCAGGATCAGCGTCAGGCGGCGCGGCGTCGCGTAGGTGACGCCGGCGCCGGCGGTCAGGCCGGCCTTCGCCAGCTCGGCGGCGAACAGCCGTGCGAGATCCTCCCGCGCCTTGGCCTGCATCCGTGCCGGGATTTCCTCGGAGCGGAGTTCGAGAAGAAAGTCCGTCACGCCGCCCACCCGTTCTTTTCCATATACGCTTCGCAGCTCGCCTTCGCGAGATCGCGGACGCGGCCCATGTACGCCTGCCGCTCCGCCACCGAGATCACGCCGCGCGCCTGGAGCAGGTTGAAGGTGTGGCTGGCCTTGATCGCCTGTTCATAGGCGGGGATCGGCAGCTTCGCGGCGAGGCTGCGCTCGCATTCGGCGGTGGCCTTGCGGAACAGGTCGAACAAGGCGTCGGTGTCGGCGACCTCGAAGTTCCAGGTCGACATCTGCCGCTCGTTCTCCAGGAACACGTCGCCATAGCTCACGCCGGCATCGTTGAAGGCCAGATCGTACACGTTGTCGACGTTCTGGATGTACATCGCGAGACGCTCCAGCCCGTAGGTCAGCTCGCCCGCGACCGGCTTCATGTCGAAACCGCCCATCTGCTGGAAGTAGGTGAATTGCGTCACCTCCATCCCGTCGCACCAGACCTCCCAGCCCAGTCCCCAGGCGCCGAGCGTCGGGCTTTCCCAATCGTCCTCGACGAAGCGGATGTCGTGAAGGCCCATGTCGACGCCGATCGCCGCCAGGCTGCCGAGATACAGTTCCTGCAGGTCGGGCGGGCTGGGCTTCAGGATCACCTGATACTGGTAATAATGCTGGAGCCGGTTGGGGTTCTCGCCGTATCGGCCGTCGGTGGGGCGGCGGCATGGCTGGACATAGGCGGCGTTCCACGTGTCCGGCCCCAGCGCGCGCAGCGTGGTGGCCGGGTGGAAGGTCCCCGCGCCCATTTCCATGTCATAGGGCTGGAGGATCGCACAGCCGCGCTCCGACCAATATTGGTGGAGCCGCAGGATCATCGCCTGGAAGCTGAGCGGGCGGGGAGCGCTGATGTCGGTCACAGGCGCGGTCTCTGGCGCAAGGGCGGCGCGGAATCAACAAAGCCGTCGCCCTTCCCTTTCGCGCGCCGGCTCGCCATGGAGGGCGCATGAAGATCGCCGCCACCGCGCTCGCGCTGCTGCTCGCCCTTCCCGCCTGCGCGCAGCAGGCCCCAGCACCCGCCGCGGCGGAGCAGGATGCCGATCCGGCGCTGTGGGTGGTCAAGGACAAGGACACGACCGTCTATCTGTTCGGGACGATCCACGTCCTGAAGCCCGGCCTGTCGTGGTTCGACGAGGCGGTGAAAAGCGCGTTCGATCGCTCGCAGACGCTGGTGCTGGAGATGGTCGAGCCCGATGCGGCGACCCAGCAGAAGGTGGTGACGGCGACCGCCTTTGCGCCGGGCGGGACACCGCTGACCGAGCAATTGCCGCCGAACTACCGCCCGGCGTTCACGAAGGCGATGAGCGAGGGCAAGGTGCCGGCGGCGCTGTACGACCGGATGCGGCCGTGGTTCGCGGCGGTCACGCTGTCGCTGCTGCCGGTGCAGAAGCTGGGCTACGATCCTGCCAACGGGCCGGAAAAGGTGCTGACCGCCGCCGCGCAGGCCGCGGGCAAGCCGATCCAGGGACTGGAGACGTTCGAGGGACAATTGCGCATCTTCGAGACGCTGCCGCAGCCCGCGCAGGTGCAGCTGCTGGAAAGCACGCTCGACGAACTGCCCAAGGTCGACGCGACGTTCCGTGCGCTGGTCGATGCGTGGGCGGCCGGCAAGCCCGAGGGCGTGGCGAAGGAGATGAACGACTCGCTTCGGGACTCGCCGGAAGTGACGAAGGCGCTGCTGACCGACCGCAACAAGCGCTGGGCAGCGTGGATCGCCGAGCGGATGAAGCGTCCGGGGACGGTGTTCGTCGCGGTCGGCGCGGGGCATCTGGCGGGCAAGGGGAGCGTGCAGGACCAGTTGCGCGCGTACCGGCTGAAGGCGGTGCGGGTCAGGTATTGAGGCTGTCACTATCCTCAGCCGTCGCTCCAGCGAAAGCTGGAGCCCCCTGCCGCGGGCCGCTCCATTCGCCAGTGACCCCGGCTTTCGCTGGGGTGACGGTCTGGCGGGAGGGGCGCCGACCCACTCCTTGCCTTTCTCCCCGCGCCGGGCTATGCGCGCCGGCTTCCGGTCATGGTCATCCCTGGAGGCGTGGCCGGGAAGCATATCACCGTTTTCGGAGCATTTCAGATGAGCGACACCATTACGCTCGCAGCCGAGACGCGCGACCGGGTTGGCAAGGGAGCCTCCCGTGCACTGCGTCGCGACGGCCGCGTCCCCGCCGTGATCTACGGCCAGAACAAGGAACCGACCTCGATCCACCTCGAGGAGAAGGCGCTGGTGAAGGCGCTTATGACGGGTCACTTCATGAACTCGGTCATCATGGTCGGCGGCACGCGCACCCTGGCCAAGGACGTCGCGTTCCACCCGGTTACCGACCGCCCGACGCACGTCGACTTCCTGCGCATCGGCGAGCACGAGACCGTGACGATCGCGGTGCCGGTCGTGTTCGCGGACGAGGATGACGCGCCGGGCATCAAGCAGGGCAACGGCGTGCTCAACATCGTCAAGCACGAGATCGAGCTGGTCGTCGACGCCGCCGAGATCCCCAGCGAGATCACCGTTTCGCTCAAGGGCCTGAATATCGGCGACACGATCCACCTCGCCGACGTGGCGCTGCCCAAGGGCGCGCAGCCGGCCGCCGAGGGCGACATCGCGATCGCCACGATCGTGCCGCCGACGGTCCCGACCGCCGCGGACGATGCGCTCGAGGCTGAGATCGCCGAGACGCAGGCCGCCGAGGCGGCTGGCGGCGACGACGCCGGGGACGAGAACAAGGGCGAGTGATCGCCGCTCCGCCGCCTGGCGGAGGATGGATGTTCGGGGGCAGGGCAGCGGCGACGCTCCCCTGCCCTTTCCTTTTCGCCTAAGGAGCACATGCGATGCAGCTATGGGTCGGGCTCGGCAATCCGGGCGCGCAATATGCGATGCACCGGCACAATGTCGGCTTCATGGCGCTGGATGCGATCGCCGAGGTGCACGGCTTCGGCGCGCCCGCCAAGAAGTTCCAGGGCTGGGTGCAGGAAGGACGCATCGGGAGCAGCAAGGTGCTGCTGCTGAAACCCGCCACCTTCATGAACGACAGCGGCCGCTCGGTCGGCGAGGCGCTGCGCTTCTACAAGCTCGGCACCGACGCGCTGACCGTGTTCCACGACGAGCTGGACCTGGCGCCGATGAAGGTGAAGGTGAAGCAGGGCGGCGGCACCGCCGGGCACAACGGGCTGCGCTCGATCGACCAGCATCTCGGGCCGGACTTCCGCCGCGTGCGGATCGGCATCGGGCATCCGGGGCACAAGGACCGCGTGACCGGGCATGTGCTGGGCAATTACGCCAAGGTCGAGATCGATCCGCTGAGCGACCTGCTGGGCGCAGTGGCAGCGGAGGCGGCGTGGCTGGCGGACGGGGACGACGTGCGCTTCATGAACGACGTGGCGCTGCGGCTGGGGTGAGCATGCTCCTGCCGCTCGCAATGACGGATCGGTTGCCCTAAGCCGACGCGACCATGCCGACCCGCCAGCTCTTCCCCACGCTCTTCTACGAAGCCCGATTGAACGATGCCGCGCTGCTCGCCGAGCTCGACGCCTCGTGCCGTGCGCTCGCCGATGAGGATGTCGCCGGCAAGCGCTGGTCGAAGGCGCACGGCTACCGCGGCTATACCAGCTACGCCTCGCTCAACGACCTGCCGCTGCGCGATCCCGCGTTCGCCGACCTCAAGAAACTGCTCGACCGCCACGTCGCCGCCTTTGCCAGGGAGGCCGGGTTCGACCTGGGCGGCCGCAAGCTGAAGCTCGACAGCCTGTGGGTGAACGTCATGAAGCCCGGCGGCACCCATTCCGGGCACCTCCACCCGCACAGCGTCGTCTCCGGCACCTTCTACGTCGCGGTGCCGCCAGGGTCGGGTGCGCTGAAGCTGGAGGACCCTCGCCTCCCGATGCTGATGGCCGCGCCGCCGCGCGACGGCACCTTCGTCTATGCCGAACCGCAGGACGGATCGCTGTTTCTGTGGGAAAGCTGGCTGCGCCACGAAGTGATGCCGAGCACCGCCAGGGCCGAGCGGATCAGCGTCAGCTTCAACTATCGCTGGTAGCGTCGGGGTAATCGGCGCCGAGCGCCGCGTCGCGCAGCCCCTCGATCTCCGCGACGCGGGTGCGAAGCCGTTCGGTCACGGCGTCGAAGCCCCATTTGCCCAGCACCAGATGCCGCGGCGGCGCGGCGCGCGTGACCGCCGCGATCATCGCCTCCCCCGCGCGGACCGGATCGCCCGGCTGATTGCCCGAATACCCCTTGGTCGAGGCCATCCGCGCCGACGCCGTCTCGGCATAATCGGCGATGCGGCTGGGGGTCTGGCGCAGCGAGCGCCCGGCCCAGTCGGTGCGGAACGGCCCCGGCTCCACGCAGGTGACCGAAATCCCGAGCGGCGCCACCTCCGCGGCAAGCGCGTCGGAGAAACCCTCCACCGCGTGCTTGGACGCGGCATAATAGCCCGACGAGGGGAAGCCGACCAACCCGGCGACCGAGGTGATGTTGACGATCGCCCCCTGCCGTCGCTCGCGCATTCCCGGCAGCACCGCGCGCGTCATCGCGAACAGCCCGAAGACGTTGGCGTCGAACTGCGCGCGAATCTCGGCGTCCTCGCCTTCCTCGATGCTCGACTGATAGCCATAGCCGGCGTTGTTCACCAGCACGTCGACCTGCCCGAACCGCTCCTGCGCGGCGGCCACGGCGTCGGCGATCGCAGCATCGTCGGTCACGTCGAGCGCCAGCGCGAGGGCGCGGTCGTCATGCCCGTCGGCCAGATCGGCGACGCGGCCCGCATCGCGCGCCGTCACCACCGCCCGCCACCCGCGCGCGAGCACCAGCCGCGCCAGTTCGCGCCCGAAGCCGGTCGAGCAACCCGTGATGAACCACACCGGATCGGCGGGGAGAGTCATGCGAATTTTCCCGTGATTTCAACTTATCGGCCGAACGCCTCGTTATAGGACCGCGTTCCCGCTGGCATTTTGCCGATAAAAGGCCCATGTGGGAATCTTCATGGACTTTCCGAACCTCCCCCCCGCGCTCGCCAGCGCGCTCGCCGCGCGTGGTTACGCCACGCTTACCCCCGTCCAGGCCGAGGTGACGGCCGACGCCGCGCACGGCCGCGACCTGCTCGTCTCCGCGCAGACCGGCTCCGGCAAGACCGTCGCCTTCGGCCTCGCGATGGCCGAGCAGCTGCTGGCGGACGGCGGCGACCTGCCGCCCGCCGGCGCGCCACTGGCGCTGGTGATCGCTCCGACCCGCGAGCTGGCGTTGCAGGTCGCCAAGGAGCTGATGTGGCTCTACGCCGGCGCGCGGATCGCGACCTGCGTCGGCGGGATGGACGCCAGCCGCGAGCGTCGCACGCTGAACCAGGGCGCCCATATCGTCGTCGGCACGCCCGGGCGCCTGCGCGACCATGCCGAGCGCGGCGCGCTGAACCTCGCGCAGATCCGCGCCGCCGTCCTCGACGAGGCCGACGAGATGCTCGACATGGGCTTCCGCGACGATCTCGAGGCGCTGCTCGACCAGACGCCTGCCGAGCGCCGCACCCTGCTGTTCTCCGCGACGCTGCCGCGCCCGATCGTGGCGCTGGCCAAGGCGTATCAGCGCGACGCGCTGCGCATCTCGACGGTCAGCGAGCAGCGCGGGCACGGCGACATCACCTATCGCGCGGTGACCGTCTCGCCGTCCGAGATCGAGCATGCGGTGATCAACCTCCTGCGCTTCTACGAGGCGGAGACCGCGATTCTCTTCTGCGCGACCCGCGACAATGTCCGGCACCTGCATGCCGGGCTGGTCGAGCGCGGCTTCGCGGCGGTGGCGCTGTCGGGCGAGCATTCGCAGAACGAGCGCAACCATGCGTTGCAGGCGCTTCGCGATCGCCGCGCGCGCGTCTGCGTCGCCACCGACGTCGCGGCGCGCGGGATCGACCTGCCGACGCTGAGCCTGGTGATCCACGTCGAGATGCCGCGCGATGCCGAGGTGTTGCAGCATCGGTCTGGCCGCACCGGTCGCGCGGGCAAGAAGGGCACCGCGGTGCTGATCGTCCCCTACCCGCGTCGTCGCCGCGTCGAGATGATGCTGCGCGGTGCGCGCATCGCCGCCGAATGGGGCGAGGTGCCGAGCGCCGAGGCGATCCGCGCCAAGGATCGCGAGCGGTTGCTGGAACAGCTGCTCGCGCCGGTCGAGGTCGACGACGACGACCGTGCGCTGGCCGCCGAGCTGCTGGCGCAGCGCACGCCGGAGGACATCGCCGCCGCGCTGGTCGCCGCGCAGCGCGCTGCCTTGCCCGCGCCCGAGGAGCTGGCCGATCGCAGCGAGCTGAGCGAACGCCAGCAGAAGGGGCATCGCGACGGCTTCGACGATGTCGTCTGGTTCCACATGAACGTCGGCCGCCGCCAGAACGCCGACCCGCGCTGGGTGCTGCCGCTGCTGTGCCGTCGCGGGCATGTGACCAAGGCGGAGATCGGTGCGATCCGCATCGGCGCGACCGAGACGCAGTTCCAGGTGCCGCGCGCGCTGGCCGGGCGCTTCGCCGCCGCGGTCAAGGCGACCGCGAACGCGGACGGCGAGGACGAGAGCGGCGTCCGTATCGAGCCGATGCCGAGCGGCACCGTCCCGATCCGCAATGCCGGCGGCCCGCCGCAGCGCCGCCACGGCGGCGGCCACGCACGCGGGGCACCACGCCCGCGGCGGTGACGGCGGCCCACCGCAGCACCGACGAGAAAACGGCGACCGCAGCCCCCCGCTGCGGTCGCCGTTCGCGTATGGCGGCCCGCCACCGCCGCGCCGCTTCACCAGCCGGGCGCGACGATGCGGGTCGCTGACGTCAGAGCCCGACGACGCCGCCGTCGTTCTTGGTGATGACGATCGTCGCCGAGCGCGGGCGGACGCCCGCGGCGGTGCCGGCCTGCGACGCGGGCCAGTTGGAGGTGATGTTCGACACCTCGCCGCCCTCGCCCGGATGCTGGATGTTGACGAACACCGAGCGGCCGTCCGGGGTCGAGCTGATCCCGGTGATCTCGCACCCGACCGGGCCGACGAGGAAGCGCTTCAGCTTCGCGCCCGGCGCAGCGCCGATCCGCGTCGTGACGGTGGCGCTGGCACCGGCCACCGTGCTGGTCACCTGGCGCGTGCCGCCGTCGCCGACGCGGCCGGGCATGCCGACCAGCATCTGGTTGTTGGTCACGTCGGTGAAGGCGCCGTCGTCGGTCTGGAGCCACAGCAGCGGCGCGACCTGCCCGCTGGCGTTGGTCGACAGCCCGAACCACAGCCCGTCGGGCGACGAGAAGTCGTTGGTGGCGTCGAGCGACGACAGGTTGATGTTGACCGGATCGAGGTCCGAGCCCGCACCGAACGCGTAGATATCCCAGGTGAAGGTGGTCGCCTCCGTCGTGTCGCCGGTTTCGCGCAGACGGATGACATGGCCGTTGGCGTTGCCTGTCGTGCTGGTGCCGGTGGTGCGCGGGTCGACATAGGCGCGCGGGTTGGAAGCATCCACCGCGCGCTGGCTTCCGCTCGCCACCGGGCGGCGCGACGAATTGTTGGTCAGCGTGCAATACATCTCGCCGTTGACCGGGTTCACCGCGGTCCATTCCGGCCGGTCCATCGGGGTCGCGCCCAGCACGTCGGCGGCCAGCCGCGTGTTGATGAGCACGTCGGCCTGATCCGCGAAGGGATAGGTCGTATTGCTCGCGGTCAGCCCGTTCTGCCCGAAGACCAGCGGCAGCCAGGTGCCGGTGCCGTCGTCGTTGAACTTCGCGACGTAGAGCGTGCCGGCGTCGAGATACTTATCGCCGATCGCCAGCCGGTCGGCAGCGGTGGCGTCCGCCGCCGCCCAAGCGACGTTCGACACGAACTTGTAGATATATTCGTTCTGCGCGTCGTCGCCCATGTAGAAGGCCGGCTTCACCCCGGCGATCGTGCGGCCCGGCCAGCAGCCTTCGTGGTTCATGCGGCCGAGCGCGGTGCGCTTGCGCGGCGTCGACTGCGGATTGAACGGGTCGATCTCGACCACCCAGCCGAAGGTGAACGGCTCGTTGCGGAAATCCTGCGTGCCGTCCGCCGCGGCGTTCGCCAGCACGCTGGCGTTCCAGCGCGAGAAGGTGGTGCTCGATGCATCCGCCGGGGTGACGGTGGTCCAGCGATAGTTGCCGGTCCGCCCCTGCCCGATGCCGTAGCGGCGCAGCGACACGTTCTGCTTGGCCGCATTCGCCGCGGTGCGCGCGGCCTCGTCACCCGCCGCGCGGGTGAAATAGCCGGCCCAATTCTCCTCGCAGGTCAGATACGTCTGCCACGGCATCTGGCCGTTGGCGCAATTGTTGATCGTACCGTTGCTGCGCGTGCCGTCGCTCGACACGCGGGTGCGCAGCGCCGCGTTGCCGCGGGCCGGGCCGTTGAACTGCATCGGCGTGTTCGGGGTGATGCGGCGGTTGAGGGTGCTGGCCTGCACATAGCTCCACGCACCGGTGTTGCCCGCGCGCGTGACCTCCACCACCGAGACGCCGTGCGCCTCGATCTCCTTGATCGCCTCGGCCTCCGGGCGGACGCCGGTGCCGGTCAGCCCGGTCGGGCCGTTGGCGTGCAGGTAGCTTTCGGTGATGTTCTCGTGGTTCATCACCAGCACGCCCCGCGTGTTGCTGGTCGCATCCGGCGCCGTACCGGTCGCGGCGAGCCCGAAATAGCTCATGCCGTCGTGATGGTCGCCGGCGCGCTGCGCGAAATTGGTGTCCGTGCCGTTGTTGGCATAGGCGGCCACCCCCGAGGCGAGCGGATCGCCCAGCCGGTAGAGCACGGTGACGGTATAGTTCGCCGGCACCGTGACCAGGTCGTTCTTGTTCTTGGCCACCGCGGTGAAATCGAGCGTGGCCGGCAGGACGTTGACCGTCGTCCGCTCGCTGCTGGTCCCGCTGGCGTTGCTGGCGCTGAACTCGAAGACCAGCGCGGTCGATTGCGCGACGTTGGGCGCCACGAAGGTGATCGAATTGCCGCTGGTGACGGCCGCGACGGTCGGGCCGGCCACCTGCTTGAAGCTGGTCGTGGTGGCGTTGCTGCTGGCGGTGGCGCTCAGCGTCACCACGCGTCCGCCCTGCGTCTGCACGGTCGTGCCGTCGGACACGGTCACCACGTCGCCGTCATCGTCGTCGCTGCACCCCGTCAGCAGCGCGCCGCCGAACACCGCGGTCGTCATCGCACTCATTCCGCCCATCAGCGAGCGGCGCGAATAACGGCGCGCGACCAACTCGTTGAGGTGCGTCGAAGTGGAAGGATTGGTGTCGATGTCGCCGTCGTCGTACGCGACGGATTCGACAAGGGTCATCTCGGTCATTGCTGTTCCCCGCTTTGGATCGCCGCCCTTTGGGGGCAATGCGCGGCACCGCGGTTGCACTTCGGTGACCGATAGATGAAATCGCCGCGGCACTTTCGTGACACGCGGTTCGTGCTTGACCGGCCGTGCCGATCCGCTATAGGCCGCCGCGTCGCCGATCCGCTCGCGGACCCGGCACACCGTCCGAGACAGCGGGTGGCCTTCGCGGCCTTAATTCCCCGCCGAGACGGGGACAGGATCGATGCTTTTCCCGCCCGCGCTGTTCCAGCGTGGCCGGCAGCCGGTCATTCCCCATCGCTGGACAATGCCGCAGGTCGCGCATCCGCGCGACAGGCGGTTCGTACCCGGAAGGGCGCGTGCCCCGGCACGTCCCTTCCCAATGTGGAGAATGGCATGGATCGTAGTCAGAAGACCGCGGCCGTCGCCGAGCTCAACCGTACCTTCTCCGAGGTCGCCGTGGTGGTCGTCACCCGCAACCTGGGGATGACGGTGGCGCAGTCGACCGACTTGCGCAACCGGATGCGGGATGCCGGCGCGACCTACAAGGTCTCGAAGAACAAGCTTGCCAGGATCGCACTCGACGGCACCGATTACGGCTCGATCAGCGACATGCTGACCGGCCCGGTCGGCCTGGCGACCTCGACCGATCCGGTCGCGGCCGCCAAGGTTGCCGCCGAATTCGCCAAGACGACCGACAAGTTCGAGATCGTCGGCGGTGCGATGGGCGCGACCCCGCTCGACGTGGCGGGCGTGCAGGCACTGGCCACGCTGCCGTCGCTGGACGAGCTGCGTGCGAAGATCGTCGGCCTCATCGTGGCACCCGCCACGAAGCTGGCGACCATCACCCAGGCCCCGGCCGCGCAGATCGCGCGCGTGCTGGCAGCTTATTCGGAGAAGGAGGCGGCCTGATTTCGGGCGGCATCCTGTTGATGTGTTGGAATATGGGGCACCTGTCCCCGTTTGATAGGAAGTAAGATCATGGCAGACCTGAACGCGCTGGTTGACCAGCTGAGCGAACTGACCGTCCTCGAGGCGGCCGAGCTGTCGAAGCTGCTCGAAGAGAAGTGGGGCGTTTCGGCCGCTGCGGCGGTTGCGGCTGCTCCGGCAGCTGGCGGTGGCGCTGGCGCCCCGGCCGCTGAAGAGAAGACCGAGTTCGACGTGATCCTGACCGGCGACGGTGGCAAGAAGATCAACGTCATCAAGGAAGTCCGCGCGATCACCGGCCTGGGCCTGACCGAAGCCAAGGCGCTCGTCGAAGGCGCGCCGAAGCCCGTCAAGGAAGGCGTGAGCAAGGACGAGGCCGAGAAGGTCAAGAAGCAGCTGGAAGAAGCCGGCGCGACCGTCGAGCTGAAGTAAGCCGACGTGTGAGGGGCAAGCCCCTCACACGAGGCCGGCCGACGAACGGCGCAGCCCGTTCGTTCGACGTCAGGGGTTCAGCCCCATGACGCGGCCACCAGCCAAAAAGGGGCGACACCCAATTCGGGTGCCGCCCCTTTTTTGTGCCGGGCGCGGATCCCCCCTACCCGTTCGTGCTGAATGGATCGGGCGGCCCGCCTCGCGGCAGCCCCCGCGTTTGACACACCCGCCCCTACCCCCTATATCCCGATCCTCACCACAGCTTCCGGGAAACGCCTCGCCGTCGCGCAGCGGGTCGATCGGATTGGGAAGCCGCTGGTTCTTGGACGCCGAAAGCCGACGCACCTCGTTGCGATCGGCTTTTATGCGTTCGATGCGCCTGCATTTTGACGGCTGACGAGGCACAGGCTTTTATGGCGACCAATCCGATCGACGCGGGCACCGCGCGGACCGAGAAGGCGGGCACGCGCAAGCGTCGCATCCGCAAGGTATTCGGCAACATCCACGAAGTGGTGCAGATGCCGAACCTGATCGAGGTCCAGCGCGAGAGCTACGAACAGTTCCTGCGCTCCGATCCGTCGATCGGCTATGTCTCGGGTCTCGAGAAGACGCTGCGCAGCGTGTTCCCGATCCGCGACTTCGCGGGCACGGCGGAGCTGGACTTCGTCAACTATGAGCTGGAGCCGCCGAAGTTCGACGTCGAGGAATGCCGTCAGCGCGGCATCACCTATGCGGCGCCGATGCGCGTCACGCTGCGCCTGATCGTGTTCGAGGTGGATCCGGATACGGAAACCCGCTCGGTGCTCGATATCAAGGAGCAGGACGTGTACATGGGCGACATGCCGCTCATGACCGAGAACGGCACGTTCTTCATCAACGGCACCGAACGCGTCATCGTCAGCCAGATGCACCGCTCGCCGGGCGTGCTGTTCGACCATGACCGTGGCAAGACGCACGCGTCGGGCAAGTACCTCTTCGCCGCGCGCGTGATCCCGTACCGCGGCTCGTGGCTCGATTTCGAGTTCGACGCCAAGGACATCGTCAACGTCCGTATCGACCGCAAGCGCAAGCTGCCGGTCACCGCGCTGCTGTACGCGCTCGGGATGAACGGCGAGGAGATCCTCAACCACTTCTACAACCGCGTCACGTTCGTGCGCGGCGAAGGCGGCTGGCAGATCCCGTTCGCGGCCGAGAACTGGCGCGGCGTGAAGCCGACGTTCGACATCGTCGACGCCAAGTCGGGCGAGGTGATCTTCGCCGCGGGCACCAAGATCACGCCGCGCGCCGCCAACAAGGCCGGCAAGGACGGTCTGGAGACGCTGCTGATCCCGACCGACGAGATCTACGGCCGCTATTCGGCCTACGACCTCATCAACGAGAGCACCGGCGAGATCTACGTCGAGGCCGGTGACGAAATCGGCCCCGACAATCTCGAGAAGCTCGACCAGGCCGGCATCGACCGCATCGAACTGCTCGACATCGATCACGTCGCGACCGGCCCGTGGATCCGCAACACGCTGAAGGCCGACAAGGCCGAGGAGCGCGAGCAGGCGCTGTCGGACATCTACCGCGTGATGCGCCCCGGCGAGCCGCCGACGCTGGAGACCGCGGAGTCGCTGTTCGCCGGCCTGTTCTTCGATCCGGACCGCTACGACCTGTCGGCGGTGGGCCGCGTCAAGCTGAACATGCGCCTCGACCTCGATGCCGAGGACACGGTGACGACGCTGCGCACCGAGGACATCCTGGCGGTGGTCAAGACCCTGGTCGACCTGAAGGACGGCAAGGGCGAGATCGACGACATCGACAACCTCGGCAACCGCCGCGTGCGTTCGGTGGGCGAGCTGCTGGAGAACCAGTATCGCGTCGGCCTGCTCCGCATGGAGCGCGCCGTGAAGGAGCGCATGTCGTCGGTCGACGTCTCGACCGTGATGCCGAACGACCTGATCAACGCGAAGCCTGCGGTCGCCGCGGTGCGCGAGTTCTTCGGTTCGTCGCAGCTGTCGCAGTTCATGGACCAGACCAACCCGCTGTCCGAAGTGACGCACAAGCGTCGCGTCTCGGCGCTCGGGCCGGGCGGCCTGACGCGTGAGCGCGCGGGCTTCGAAGTCCGCGACGTCCACCCGACGCACTACGGCCGCATCTGCCCGATCGAGACGCCGGAAGGCCCGAACATCGGTCTGATCAACTCGCTGTCGACCTTCGCGCGCGTCAACAAGTACGGCTTCATCGAGACGCCGTACCGCAAGATCGTCGACGGCAAGGTGACCAACGAGGTCGTCTACCTTTCGGCGATGGAAGAGCAGAAGCACACCGTCGCGCAGGCGTCGGCGGAGCTGAACGCGGATGGTTCGTTCGCCGAGGAGCTGGTCTCCGCACGGCAGGCGGGCGAATTCCTGATGGCGCTGCCGGAAACGGTGACGCTGATGGACGTCTCGCCGAAGCAGCTGGTGTCGGTCGCGGCCTCGCTGATCCCGTTCCTGGAGAACGACGACGCGAACCGCGCGCTGATGGGCTCGAACATGCAGCGTCAGGCCGTGCCGCTGGTGCGCGCCGAGGCGCCGTTCGTCGGCACCGGCATGGAAGAGACCGTGGCGCGCGATTCGGGCGCGGCGATCTCGGCCAAGCGTGCGGGCATCGTCGACCAGGTCGACGCGGCGCGTATCGTCGTCCGCGCGACCGGCGAGATCGACTCGGCCAAGTCGGGCGTCGACATCTACACGCTGATGAAGTTCCAGCGTTCGAACCAGTCGACCTGCATCAACCAGCGTCCGCTGGTGAAGGTGGGCGACGTGGTCAACGCCGGTGACGTGATCGCCGACGGCCCGTCGACCGAGTTCGGCGAGCTGGCGCTGGGTCGCAACGCGCTCGTCGCGTTCATGCCCTGGAACGGCTACAACTACGAGGACTCGATCCTCATCAGCGAGCGGATCGTGAAGGACGACGTGTTCACGTCGATCCACATCGACGAGTTCGAGGTGATGGCCCGCGACACGAAGCTCGGGCCGGAGGACATCACCCGCGACATCCCGAACGTCGGCGAGGAAGCGCTGCGCAACCTCGACGAGGCGGGCATCGTCTACGTCGGCGCCGAGGTCGAGCCGGGCGACATCCTGGTCGGCAAGATCACGCCGAAGGGCGAAAGCCCGATGACGCCGGAAGAGAAGCTGCTCCGCGCGATCTTCGGTGAGAAGGCGTCGGACGTGCGCGACACGTCGCTGCGCCTGCCGCCGGGCGTTGCCGGGACGATCGTCGACGTTCGCGTCTTCAATCGCCACGGCATCGACAAGGACGAGCGCGCGATGGCGATCGAGCGCGAGGAGATCGAGCGCCTGAAGAAGGACTCGGACGACGAACGCACGATCCTCAACCGTGCCACCTGGTCGCGGCTGCGCGAGATGCTGCTGGGTCAGGTCGCCACGGGCGCGCCGAAGGGCGTGAAGAAGGGCGTGACCATCGACATGGACGTGCTCGACTCGGTCGAGCGCCATGAGTGGTGGAAGTTCGCGGTCCAGGACGATGCCGTGCAGGCGAACCTGGAGGCCGTGAAGGGCCAGTACGACGAAGCCGCCAAGCGCATCCGCGACAAGTTCGAGGATCGCCGCGAGAAGCTGGAGCGTGGCGACGAGCTGCCGCCGGGCGTGCTGAAGATGGTCAAGGTGTTCGTGGCGGTGAAGCGCAAGCTGCAGCCGGGCGACAAGATGGCCGGCCGTCACGGCAACAAGGGCGTCATCAGCCGCATCCTGCCGGCGGAGGACATGCCGTTCCTCGCCGACGGGACCCCGGTCGACCTCGTGCTCAACCCGCTGGGCGTGCCGAGCCGCATGAACGTCGGGCAGATCTTCGAGACGCACCTGGGCTGGGCGGCGCGCGGGCTGGGTCAGCAGATCAAGCACGCGCTGGAGGACTGGCGCGAGGCCAATCCGGACGCCACGGCGGGCGAGATGCCCGACGCGGTCAAGGAGCGGCTGCGGACGGTCTACGGCGAACATTATCTCGACGACATCGACTCGCGCGATGCCGCCGAGATCGTCGAGCTGGCGCAGAACCTGACCCCGGGCGTTCCGATGGGCACCCCGGTGTTCGACGGCGCGGTCGAGCGCGACGTGTCCGACATGCTGGAGCTGGCGGGTCTCGATCCGTCGGGCCAGTCGGACCTGTTCGACGGGCGCACCGGCGACAAGTTCGACCGCAAGGTGACGGTGGGCATCATCTACATGCTCAAGCTGCACCACCTGGTGGACGACAAGATCCACGCCCGGTCGATCGGGCCGTACTCGCTCGTCACGCAGCAGCCGCTGGGTGGCAAGGCGCAGTTCGGCGGTCAGCGCTTCGGCGAAATGGAAGTCTGGGCGCTCCAGGCGTATGGCGCGGCGTACACGCTCCAGGAAATGCTGACGGTGAAGTCGGACGACGTGGTCGGCCGCACCAAGGTCTACGAGGCGATCGTCAAGGGCGACGACACGTTCGAGGCCGGCATCCCGGAGAGCTTCAACGTGCTGGTCAAGGAAATGCGCTCGCTGGGTCTCAACGTCGACCTCCGGTCGATGGAAGAGTCGGAAGGCGACGGCTTGGCCGAGGCCGCGGAGTAACGAACGCCCATCCTCCCTCTCCCCGCCGGGGAGAGGGCCGGGGTGAGGGGTAGGTGTCTCACCGAGACCAGCGCCTGCGGCGGCCCCTCACCCAACCCTCTCCCCGCTGGGAGAGGGCTAAAGATGCAAAGAGGTTCATCAAGATGAACGAACTGACCAATTTCGCCAATCCGCTCGCGAAGCCGGAAACCTTCGACCAGATCCAGATCGGGATCGCGTCGCCGGACAAGATCCGTTCGTGGTCGTTCGGCGAGATCAAGAAGCCCGAGACGATCAACTATCGCACGTTCAAGCCCGAGCGTGACGGCCTGTTCTGCGCGCGCATCTTCGGTCCGATCAAGGACTACGAATGCCTGTGCGGCAAGTACAAGCGCATGAAGTACAAGGGCATCGTCTGCGAGAAGTGCGGTGTCGAGGTCACGGTGTCGAAGGTCCGCCGCGAGCGGATGGGCCATATCGAGCTCGCCGCGCCGGTCGCGCACATCTGGTTCCTGAAGTCGCTGCCGAGCCGCATCGGCCTGCTGCTCGACATGCAGTTGAAGCAGCTGGAGCGCGTGCTGTACTTCGAGGCGTATATCGTCATCGAGCCGGGCCTGACCCCGCTCGAGAAGTATCAGCTGCTCACCGAGGATGAGCTGCTCGAGGCGCAGGACGAGTATGGCGAGGACGCGTTCTCGGCCGGGATCGGCGCGGAAGCGGTCCGCATCATGCTCGAAAGCCTCGATCTCGAGGGGGAGAAGGTGCAGCTTCTGGAAGAGCTGGCCACGACCAAGTCGGAGCTGAAGCCCAAGAAGATCATCAAGCGCCTGAAGGTCGTCGAGAGCTTCCTGGAATCGGGCAATCGTCCGGAATGGATGATCCTCGAGGTCGTGCCGGTCATCCCGCCCGAGCTGCGCCCGCTGGTGCCGCTGGACGGCGGCCGTTTCGCGACGTCGGACCTCAACGACCTGTACCGCCGCGTCATCAACCGCAACAACCGCCTGAAGCGGCTGATGGAGCTGCGTGCGCCGGACATCATCGTCCGCAACGAAAAGCGCATGTTGCAGGAAGCGGTCGACGCCTTGTTCGACAACGGCCGTCGCGGTCGCACGATCACCGGCGCCAACAAGCGTCCGCTGAAGTCGCTGTCCGACATGCTGAAGGGCAAGCAGGGCCGCTTCCGCCAGAACCTGCTCGGCAAGCGCGTCGACTATTCGGGCCGCTCGGTCATCGTGACCGGTCCGGAGCTGAAGCTGCACCAGTGCGGCCTGCCCAAGAAGATGGCGCTCGAGCTGTTCAAGCCGTTCATCTACGCGCGCCTCGACGCCAAGGGCCTCAGCATGACGCTGAAGCAGGCCAAGAAGTGGGTCGAGAAGGAGCGCAAGGAAGTCTGGGACATCCTGGACGAGGTGATCCGCGAGCATCCGGTGCTGCTGAACCGCGCGCCGACGCTCCACCGCCTCGGCATCCAGGCGTTCGAGCCGGTGCTGATCGAAGGCAAGGCGATCCAGCTGCACCCGCTGGTCTGCTCGGCGTTCAACGCCGACTTCGACGGCGACCAGATGGCCGTGCACGTTCCGCTGAGCCTTGAGGCGCAGCTGGAAGCGCGCGTCCTGATGATGTCGACCAACAACATCCTGTCCCCTGCGAACGGCAAGCCGATCATCGTTCCGTCGCAGGACATGGTGCTGGGCCTCTACTATCTCTCGCTGGAGAAGCAGAAGGAGCCGGGCGAGGGCATGATGCTGGGCGACATGGCCGAGGTGCATCAGGCGCTCTACGCGGGCGCCGTGACGCTCCACACCAAGATCGTCAGCCGCGTTCCGCAGACCGACGAGAACGGCAAGCAGTATCTCAAGCGCTATGAGACCACCCCCGGTCGCATGCTGCTGGGCGAATGCCTGCCCAAGAGCCACAAGGTGCCGTTCGACGTCGTCAACCGCGTCCTGACCAAGAAGGACGTCGGCGAGGTCATCGACGAGGTGTATCGTCACACCGGCCAGAAGGAGACGGTGCTGTTCGCGGACGCGATCATGGCGCTGGGCTTCCGTCACGCGTTCCGCGCCGGCATTTCGTTCGGCAAGGACGACATGCTGATCGCACCGGACAAGGACAAGCTGGTCGACGAGACCCGCGACCTCGTGAAGGACTTCGAGCAGCAGTATCAGGACGGCCTGATCACGCAGCAGGAGAAGTACAACAAGGTCATCGACGCCTGGAGCCGTTGCGGCGACCAGGTCGCGAACTCGATGATGAACGAGATCAAGGCGGTGCGCCACTACGAGGACGGCCCGATGGTCGGCCGCGAGAAGGACATCAACTCGATCTACATGATGGCGCACTCCGGTGCGCGTGGCTCCCCCGCGCAGATCAAGCAGTTGGCGGGCATGCGCGGCCTGATGGCCAAGCCGTCGGGCGAGATCATCGAAACGCCGATCATCTCGAACTTCAAGGAAGGTCTGACCGTCCTCGAATACTTCAACTCCACCCACGGCGCGCGCAAGGGCCTCGCGGACACGGCGTTGAAGACCGCGAACTCGGGGTATCTGACCCGCCGTCTCGTCGACGTGTCGCAGGACTGCGTCATCATCGAGGAGGATTGCGGGACCGGGCGCGCGCTGGAGATGAAGGCGATCGTGCAGGGCGGATCGACGATCGCGTCGCTGGGCGAGCGTATCCTTGGCCGCACCACGGCCGAGGACGTCGTCGATGCCAAGAGCGGCAAGGTCGTGATCCCGGTCGGCACGCTGCTCGACGAGCCGATGGTCGCGCAGATCGAGGCGCTGGGCATTCAGGCGATGAAGATCCGCTCGCCGCTGGTCTGCGAGAGCAAGGTCGGGGTGTGCGGCAAGTGCTACGGGCGTGACCTCGCCCGCGGTACGCCGGTCAACATCGGCGAGGCGGTCGGCGTCATCGCGGCGCAGTCGATCGGTGAGCCGGGCACGCAGCTGACGATGCGTACCTTCCACATCGGCGGTGCGGCGCAGCTGAACGAGCAGTCGAACCTCGAGGCGCCGGTCGACGGCACCGTCGAGTTCCGCGACCTGCGCATCATCGAGGACCAGCGCGGTCGTCGCGTGGTGCTCAGCCGCTCGGGCGAGATCGCGATCGTCGACATGGACGGTCGCGAGCTGGCGGTGCACAAGATCCCGTACGGTGCCTACGTCATGTTCGATGATGGCCACATCATCAGCAAGGGCGACCGGATGGCCGAATGGGATCCGTTCACCATGCCGGTCATCACCGAGACGGGCGGCACCGTGCGCTTCCAGGACCTGATCGAGGGCAAGACCCTGACCGAGCAGGTCGACGAGGCGACCGGCATCGCGCAGCGCGTGGTGATCGAATATCGCGCGACGTCCAAGTCGAAGGAGGATCTGCGTCCGCGCATGACCCTGCTCGACGAGGGGTCGGGCGAGGCCGCGCGCTACCTGCTGGCGCCGGGTGCGGTGCTGTCGGTGGAGGACAATGCCACCGTCCAGGCCGGCGACGTGCTCGCCCGTGTCGCTCGCGAGTCCGCCAAGACCCGCGACATCACCGGCGGTCTGCCGCGCGTCGCCGAGCTGTTCGAGGCGCGCAAGCCCAAGGAAAATGCCATCATCGCCAAGGTCTCCGGCCGCGTGGTGTTCGGCAAGGACTATAAGGCGAAGCGCAAGATCGGCATCCAGCCGGAGGACGGCGGCGAGGTCGTCGAGTATCTGGTGCCCAAGTCGAAGGTGATCGACGTTCAGGAAGGCGACTACGTCAAGCGTGGCGACAACCTGATCGGCGGCAGCCCCGACCCGCACGACATCCTGGAAGTGCTCGGCATCGAGCCGCTGGCCGAATATCTGGTCAGCGAAATCCAGGAAGTCTATCGCTTGCAGGGCGTGAAGATCAACGACAAGCACATCGAGACGATCGTTCGTCAGATGCTGCAAAAGGTCGAGATCACCGAGTCCGGCGACACCACCTTGCTGGTGGGCGAGCAGGTCGATCGCGAGGAGATGGACGCGATCAACGACAAGCTGGAGGATGGCCAGGCGCGTGCGCAGGGCAAGCCGATCCTGCTGGGCATCACCAAGGCGAGCCTGCAGACCCGCAGCTTCATCTCGGCGGCGTCGTTCCAGGAGACCACCCGCGTCCTCACCGAGGCGGCGGTCCAGGGGAAGCAGGACACGCTGATGGGGCTGAAGGAGAATGTCATCGTCGGCCGCCTGATCCCGGCGGGCACCGGCGCGGGCATGAACCGCCTGCGCGTGGCGGCCTCGTCGCGCGACGCGGCACTGCGGGCGCAGCAGCGCAAGTTGCAGGACGCGATGGTCGCGGCGGGTTCCGCGGGCAATGCGGCGCAGACCCGCGCTGCCGAGGAATCGCGCACCCCGCGCGACGACGTCGGCACCGGCAGCGATCCGCTGGCGGCCGTCGTTCCCTCGGGCACCGGCAGCGATGCCGATGCCGGCGAGTATCTGAACGAGGAGTGATCCTCGCTTCGGGCATCCGCCTGACCAAGAAAAGAGCCGCCGTCCGGATGCCGGGCGGCGGCTTTTTTCATCCCTGCCTTCCATCGAGGCGAGAGGTGCATGGCCCTTGCAACCGACGCACGCGTGATCGCGCAGGTTGCAATTGCTGCATCATGCTTTCTTCACCAGATGGGGCGCACACGCTGCATCGCAGCACGTCACCAGCAACAGTGAGGTCCCGGATGCTTTATCTTGTCTATCTGATCGCCCAGTACCGCAACCAGGCCCGCGCGCGCGCCGTCGCCGCCAACGACGCCGAATATCGTCAGGCTGCCTGAACTACTTTCACGCGACGATTACTTGGGTGCGCGACGGATGTAGGGCGTGAAGTCGCCCAGCAACAACGCCGCCTTTGGGATGCGCGACAGCCGATTGAGCGGCCGGACCTGATCGTTCCGGCACAATTGCGAACCGAACGGCTCGGTGATCAGGATGTCGTCGTCGTCCAGCGTATCGGCGCGACCGCGCGGCACGTTGACGTAGAGCCGCCCCCCGCTTCGCCACACGATCGCGCGGCCGCGCACGATCTGCGACGACCCCATTCCCGGTGATACCGAGATGCAGCGGACCGGCGGTTCGGCGACGCGGCCTTTCAACAGGTCGGCAAGCACCGCATCGGGATCGCGCGATGCGGCCTGCGCGGGTGCGACGAAAGCGGCGACCAGCGCCGCGGCGGCAAACAGGCGTTTCATCCCGCCGATATAGGATCGTGCCACCCGCTGTCCACGCGGCGTCCTGATCTGGCGCAAGCGGTTTGTGCCGGAACGCCGCTGGCCCGCGGGCCGTTCGAACGAACCTATGAAGATCGTTCGCTAATGTCTGCCCGCCCCGCCCCATCCGCTACGCCGTCCGCCGCGCCGCTGTCGATCGCCGAACAGGCGGCGATGCTCGCCGAGGCGCTGTCCGACGGCGATGTGATCGCGGCGGTCGCCGACGACGTCCGCGCCGCCGCGCTGGCGCAGTCGCTGCAGGCGGCGATGCCCGATGCCATGGTGCTGTTCTGCCCGGGCAGCGACGCACTCCCCGGCGAGGACGCGCCCCCTTCCCCCGCCAACGTCGGCCAGCGCGTGTCGGCGCTGCGCCATGCGCGCCGCCACGCCGGGACGAAGCGACGCGCCCCGATCGCGCTGGTCACCACCGGCGAGGCGCTCGCCCGCGCCTATCCGCCGCCCGCCGCCTTCGATGCCGAGCCGCCGACGGTGAAGATCGACACCGCGCTCGATCTCGCCGCGCTTCACGCCGAGCTGGCCGACCTCGGCTATATCGCCGACGAACGCGTCGACGAACCCGGCGAGATCGCGCTGCGCGGACAGGTGCTCGACGTCTTTCCCGCCGACGCCGCGCTGCCGCTGCGCATCGAGGTGGCGGACGGCAAGGTCGTGTCGCTGCGCTGCTACGACCCCGCCGACCAGCGCTCGATCGACGATGTGGCGGAGCGCGAGCTGGGCCGCGTCGCCGAGCCGGCGCTCGGCGACGATCGCACCACCCTGCTCGATCACCTGCCCGAGGCGCGGGTCGTCATCGACGACGCCGCCGACGACCGCCGCCGCCGCTTCCTCGCGCTCGTGAACGACGCCACCCGCCGCGCCCGCAAGCGCGCCGCGCGCGACGTGATCGAGGACGCCGCCTGGAAGAAGGCGGTCGCCGCGCGCACGCTGGTCACCCCCGCGCGCGCCGGCGACCCGCCCCCGCGCTTCGCCGAACAGAAGGCGCCGTTGCGCGCCTTCGCCACCCTCGCCCGACAGGCGCGCGAGGAAGGCGAGCGCGTCGTCCTGCTCGGCAGCGCGCGCGACCTGCGCTTCCTGCGTCGCCGCGTCGCCAAGGCGTTGAAGGAGGACCCCGCCACTGTCGCCTCGTGGAGCGCGGTCGCGGAGGCCAGGCCGGGCGCGTTGCTTGCGCTCGAACTCGCCGCCGACCGCGGCTTCCGTCGCGACGGCGTGCTCGCGATCGCCGCCGCCGACCTGCTCGGCAGCCGCGCCGATCGCGAACAGATCGCCGGCGCGCCGGCCGACCCGACCCTGCTCGACCTGGGCGAGATCCGCATCGGCGACGTGGTGGTCCACGAGGATCACGGCATCAGCGTCGTCGCCGGGCTGGAGCGATTGCCCGACGACGGCGGCGACGCGATCAAGCTGACCTATGCCAATGACGGCGTGCGGCTGGTGCCGGTCGGCGAGGCCGATCGCATCTGGCGCTACGGCGCGGAGGCCGATGCGGTCACGCTCGACCGGCTCGACGGATCGAGCTGGCAGAAGCGCCGGGGCGAAATCGACGCGGCCATTGCGCAAAGCGCACGCGACCTGACCGCGCTCGCCGAGGAACGCAGCCGCCGCGACGCGCCCGCGCTGGAGCCCGACACCGCCGCCTACGAACGCTTCGCCGCCGGCTTTGCCTTCACCGAAACCGCCGATCAGGCCAAAGCGATCGCCGCGGTCCGCGCCGACCTGGCCGCCGGCCGCCCGATGGACCGGCTGGTGATCGGCGACGTCGGCTACGGCAAGACCGAGGTCGCGCTGCGCGCCGCCGCGCTTGCCGCGCTCGCCGGCAAGCAGGTGGCGATCGCGGCGCCGACCACCGTGCTCGCGCGCCAGCATCTCGAAACCTTCACCGCGCGCTTCGAAGGCTCCGGTATCGCGGTCGCCGGCCTCTCGCGGCTGTCGAGCGCCGCGGAGAAGAAGCGCGTCAAGGCGGCGCTCGCCGACGGCTCGGTGCAGATCGTCGTCGGCACCGGCGCGGTCGCGGGCAAGGGCGTCGTCTACAAGGACCTCGCGCTCGTCGTCATCGACGAGGAACAGCGCTTCGGCGCGGCCGACAAGGACAAGCTGCGCACGCTCTCGGCCGGACACGTGCTGACATTGTCGGCAACCCCGATCCCCCGGACGCTGCAATCCGCCTTGGTCGGGCTGCAACAACTCTCGATCATCGCCACGCCCCCCGCACGTCGCCAGCCGATCCGCACCGCGGTCGGCGCGTTCGCGCCCGAGACGCTGCGCGCGGCGCTGCTGCGCGAAAAGAGCCGCGGCGGGCAAAGCTTCGTCGTCGTGCCGCGCATCGCCGACATGGCGCCGCTTGGCGAGCAACTCGCCCGGCTGGTCCCCGAGCTCGAGGTGCTGGAGGCGCACGGCAAGCTGCCGGCCGACGAGATCGACGCCGCGATGGTCCGCTTCGGCGCGGGCGAGGGCGACGTGCTGCTGGCGACCAACATCATCGAGGCCGGGCTCGACGTGCCGCGCGCCAACACGATGGTGATCGTCCACGCCGACCGCTTCGGGCTGTCGCAGCTCCACCAGCTGCGCGGGCGGGTCGGGCGCGGCAGCCGGCGCGGCCAGGTGCTGCTGTTCACCGATCCCGACCATGCGATCGCGCCGCGCACGCTCAAGCGGCTGCGTACGCTGGAGGCGTTCGACCGGCTCGGCGCCGGCTTCGCGATCAGCGCGCGCGACCTCGACATGCGCGGCGCAGGCGACCTGCTGGGCGAGACGCAGGCCGGGCACATGAAGCTGATCGGCATCGACCTCTACCAGCAACTTCTGGAAGGCGCGCTGCGCCGCGCCCGTGGCGAGGAAGTCGAGCGCTGGACGCCCGAGCTGCACCTCGGCATCGACGGTCGCCTGCCCGAGACGTGGATCCCCGACGAGGAACTGCGCGTCACCCTCTACACCCGGCTGGCGCGGATCACCGACGGCGAGACGCTCGATGCGCTAGCCGACGAACTGGAGGACCGCTTCGGTGCGCTGCCCGACGAGGCGCGCACCTTGCTGGCGACCGCGCGGATGCGCGTCGATGCGCGCGCCGCCGGCATCGCGAAGATCAGCGCCGGTCCCGCCGCGGTCGCGCTGGAGCCGCACAACGGCACTGCGATCGACGCCGCCGCGTTCGGGCTGGAGGAGAAGGACCGCCGCTTCCTGCTGCGCGAGCGCATCGACGACCCGCTCGCCCGGCTGGAGCGCACCGGCGAGCTGGTGCGGGAGATGGCGGAGGCGTAACACCCTGCCGTTCGCCCCGAGCTTGTCGAAGCCTGTCCTGAGCGCCTGCCTTGGCAGGCAGTCGAACGGGGCGTGTCACAAACCACGCGCTAGCGGCATGTGCTTCGACAGGCTCGGCACGAACGGCGTGGGCGGCGATCTGGCTGTGAGCGCCCCGCCCCCGCTTGCACCGCCCCCCCGCGCCGGTTAGGCAGCGGCCTTGATGACCCGATCGGACCACCGCCCCGCCACGCTGATCCCCGGAGGCGCGGTGTTTCCGCACCGTCACCTGACCGGCATCGAAGGTCTCGAACCGCACGAGATCACCTTCCTGCTCGACGAGGCGGAAACCTGGGTGGCGGCGAACCGCACCCGCGCCGCCCCCGATCAGCGGCTGGCCGGCTTCACGCAAATCAACGCCTTCTTCGAGAACAGCACCCGTACGTTGCTCAGCTTCGAGATCGCGGGCAAGCGGCTGGGCGCCGATGTCGTCAACATGCACGCCGCGCAGTCGAGCGTGAAGAAGGGCGAGACGCTGATCGATACCGCGATGACGCTGAACGCGATGCGCGCCGACGTGATCGTCATCCGCCACATGTCGTCGGGCGCGGTGCGGCTGATCGCCGACAAGGTCGATTGCCCGGTGCTCAACGCCGGCGACGGGCGCCACGAGCATCCGACGCAGGCGCTGCTCGATGCGCTGACGATCCGCCGCCGGCTGGGCGGGATCGCCAACAAGCGCGTCGTGATCTGCGGCGACCTGCTGCATAGCCGCGTCGCGCGCTCGAACATCCTGGCGCTGACCGCGCTGGCGGCGGAGGTACGCGTCTGCGCGCCCTCGACGTTGATGCCGCCGGCGATCGAACGCTTCGGCGTCACCGCCTTCACCGATTTCGACAAGGCGATCGAGGGCGCCGATGTGGTCATGATGCTGCGGCTCCAGACCGAGCGGATGGCGGGCGGCTACGTCCCCTCCACCCGCGAATATCACCTGCGCTACGGCCTGACGCTGGAGCGGCTCAACACCCGCGCGCCCGGCGCGCTGGTCATGCACCCCGGCCCCATGAACCGCGGGGTCGAGATCGATTCGGCCGTCGCCGACCATGTCGAGCAATCCGCGATCACCGAGCAGGTGCAGATGGGCGTGGCGGTCCGCATGGCGTGCCTCGACGTACTCACCCGGCGTGCGCGCGGGGTGGAGGGATGGGCATGACGCAGGCACTTGCCCTCACCAACGCCCGCATCGTCTGCCCGGCGGGCGGCGAGCGCACCGGCGACCTGCTGATCGTCGACGGCATCATCGCCGCGGGGGAGGCGCCGAGCCATGCCGAGCGCGTCGATTGCCGCGGCAAGCTGCTGGCACCGGGCATCATCGACGTCGGCGTCGCGCGGATCGATCGCGCCGCGGCACGCGCCGGCGGCGTGGTGCGGGTGGCGCCGATGCCCGACCAGAATCCGGTGCTCGACGAACCCGGCGCGGTGCAGCGCCTCGCGCTGATCGGCCGGCCGGATCTGTGGATCCACCCGATCGCGGCGGCGACGCGCGGGTTGGCGGGCAAAGATCTCGCCGAGATGGCGGTCTGCCTGTCGGCGGGCGCGCGCGCGGTCGGCACCGGGCGCGGCTGGATCGCCGATTCCGGCGTCATGCACCGCGTGTTGATGTACGCGCGCGACCTCGACGTCACGGTCGTCGCGCATGCCGAGGACGGCGGTCTCGCGGCAGGCGCGGTCGCGACCGAGGGCGAGACCGCCACCCGCCTCGGCCTGGCCTCTGCGCCATCGCTTGCCGAGCCGCTGGCGATCGCGCGCGACCTGATGCTCGCCGAGGAGACCGGCGCGCGTCTCCACCTGCGCTGCGTCACCACCGCCGCCGGCTTTGCGCTGGTCCGCGCCGCCAAGGCGCGCGGGGTGCGCGTCACCTGCGGGACCACGCCGGCCTATGCGCTGCTCAGCGACAATGCGATGAGCGACTTCCGCACCTTCGCGCACCTCTCGCCGCCGCTGCGCAGCGAGGACGATCGCAAGGCGACGCTCGCGGCGATGTCGGACGGAACGATCGACCTGCTCTGCTCGGGGCACGACCCGCGCGGGCCGGAGGAGAAGCGCCTGCCGTTCGCCGACGCCAGCCCCGGCGCCGCCGACGCCGCGACGCTGCTGCCGCTCGCGCTCGGGCTGGTCCGCGACGGCCGGCTGACGCTCCCGCGCCTCTTCGCGCTCCTGGCGCAAGCACCCGCGACGCTGCTCGGGCTGGAGGCGGGGACGCTCGCCGAAGGGATGTCGGGCGACGTGATCCTGATCGACGAGCACGCGCCGTGGCGGATCGACGCCGACGACCTGCCCGGCATGGCCGGCAACACGCCGTTCGACGGCCTGCCCGTGCAGGGCCGCGTGCTGGCGATGTGGAAAGGCGGCCGCGCGATCGGATGACCTTCGTCGCCCCTGCGCAGGCAGGAGCGACGACGAGTTACCCTTGCGTCATCTCTTCACCCGTTCGCGCCGAGCCTGTCGAAGCACGTGCCGCACACACCACGGGCCGAAAGCCTGGCGCCGCTTCAGTTCACCGCCTTGGGCGGCACCACCGGCAGCGGCAAGGGCGCGATCGGCACGCCCTCGTCGGCCAATTGCTTCGCCTCCGCCAAGCTCGCCTGCCCGTGGATCGGCGCGTCGGGCTTCTCGCCGACATGCATCGCCCGCGCCTCTGCGGCGAAGTCACTGCCGACCCACCGCGACCCGGCCAGCGCCTGCTTCTGCGCCGCCGCGACCTTCGCGAGCAGCGCCTTCGCTTCCGCCGCCATCACGCCGCGATTGCCCTTGGCGGCGACATTCGGCGCCATCAGCGCCTTCTCGACCTCACCAGCGCCGCACGCGGGACAGCTCAGCAGCCCGCGTGCCTTCTGCTCGTCGAACGCCGCCGACGACGCGAACCACGCCTCGAACACATGCCCATCGCGCGCACACCGCAGGTCGAAGACGATCACGCCGCGCGCGCCGCGTCAGCGGCCGAGCATCGCATCGAGCTTGCCCGCCCGCTCCAGCGCCGCGAGATCGTCGGAGCCGCCGACATGCGTGCCGTCGATGAAAATCTGCGGCACGGTGGTGCGCCCGCTCGCGCGGTCGATCATCTCCCCGCGCTTCGCCGTGTTCATGCCGATGTCCGTCTCCTCGACCGCGACGCCCTTCGACGCCAGCAGGTTCATCGCGCGCGCGCAATACGGACAGAACGCCTTGGTGTAGATCTCGACCCGTGCCATCCCGCCTAGGTGTGATCGCCACCCCGCGCTGTCAATCGCCGATCACGCGCGCCCATGCCAGGATCGTCACCGACGCCGCTCCCGCCGTCTTCAGCACGCGCACGCACGCCTCCGCCGTCGCGCCGCTGGTGTAGACGTCGTCGACCAGCACCACCGCGCGCCCCCGCACCGCGTCGCGTCCCGCGTCCGTCATCCGGAACGCCCCTGCCACGGTCGCGCGCCGCTCGCGCGGGGAACGATCGCGCAACGGCGGAGTCGCGCGATGTCGCTCCAGCGCATGCAACGCGACCGTCATTCCCGTCCCGCGCCCCAGCGCCCGCGCGATCAGCGCCGCCTGGTTATACCCGCGCCACCATAGCCGCCGGCGATGCAGCGGCACCGGCACCAGCAACGCCGGTCGCTCGGGCAAGTGCCGCCGCATCAGTGCCGCCATCGCCTCGGCATAGGCCGTCCGCCCGCCGTATTTCAGTCGCAACGCCACCGTCCGCGCGACCGCGCCATAGGCGACGGCCGCGCGCACCCCGTCGTGCGCCGGCTGATCGGCAAGACACTGGCCGCAGCGCGCATCGTCGCCGCGATGATGCTCGAACGGCAGGTTGCATCCCGCACACCACGGCGGTCCCAGGAACCGCAGGCTCGACCAGCAGCCGGCGCAGAACCGCCCCTGCCCCGCCACCGTCGCGCCGCAGCCGGGGCAACGCGGCGGCAGCGCAAGGTCGATCAGCCGGTGGAGCACGCCCACCCTTGTGGCGGCGCCCGCGAACGGGCACAAGTCGCCGCATCGCCATGGCCTCGCCCGACATCTTCGATCGCTCCGCGCGCCGCCGACGCCGCGACCGCGCTGCCGCCGGGTACGGCGCGCACGACTTCCTGCGCGCCGCGATGCTCGACGGGATTGCCGACCGGCTGGGTGCGGTCACGCGCGACTTCACCGACGTGCTCGACCTCGGCTGTTTCGACGCCGCCTTCGTCCCGCCGCCCGGCACCCGCGTCGCCCGGCTCGATCCCGGCTTCGGCTTCGCGAAGGCGGGCGGCGGAGTGCAGGCCGACGAGGATCGGCTGCCGTTCGCGGACGGCGCGTTCGACCTGGTGGTCGCGGCCGGCACGCTCGACAGCGTCGGCGACCTGCCCGGCGCGCTCACGCTCATTCGCCGCACGCTCCGCCCCGACGGCCTGTTCCTCGGCGCGTTCGTCGGCGGCAACAGCCTGTCGACGTTGCGGGCGGTGCTGCGCGAGGCGGAGGGCGACCGCCCGGTCGCGCGGCTCCACCCGATGGTAGACCTGCGCTCGGCCGGCGACCTGCTGGTGCGCGCCGGCCTGACGCTGCCGGTCGCCGACAGCGAGACGCTGACGGTCCGCTACGCCTCGTTCGGTCGCCTGCTCGACGATCTGCGCGGCATGGCGGGGAGCAACCTGCTCGCCTCGCGTCATCCGCTCCGCCGCGACGCCCTGGCGCGCGCCGCCGCCGCCTTCGCCGCGCGCAGCGGCCCCGACGGCCGCACCGACGAGCGCTTCGACCTCATCTTCCTGACCGGCTGGTCGCCGTCGCCCGACCAGCCCAAGCCGGCACGCCGCGGCAGCGCCGGTGCCTCGCTCGCTGCGGCGCTGCGCCCGCCTTCGGGATAAGATCGAGGCACGCCCCCTCCGCTCGTGCTGAGCCTGTCGAAGCCGGTCCTGAGCGCCTGCCTTGACAGGTAGTCGAAGGGCACGTGCCCGGAACACGCCCTTCGACACGCTCAGAACGAACGGCGGATGAGGGTCACGTCGGTCGCCCCGGCGCAGGCCAGGGTCCACCGCTCCGCACACTCGGGACTTTCGGGCCCTGCGGGCACCGTCTTCCCGGCTTACGCGGGAAGACGGAAGGACGTGACCAAAAACGTGGCCGCATCATCCCCGCGCGCCCTGCCCCTCAGAAGTCGCGCGAATACCGTACCTGCACGTTCGACCCGCCGAACGACCCGGCCTGCGACAGGATGCTGATCGACTTGGTCAGCGCGATCGTCAGCTGGGTCGCGGTGAAGCCGCGCGCGTCGGTGACGATCTCGATATAGATATCGTTCGTCAGATACTTGCCCGCCGCCAGCGCCGATCCGCGCCCGCTCGCCTCGTCCGCGCCCAGGATGCGCAGTCGGTCGAACCCGGTCGCCGAGCGCAGCTTGCCGAGCGGGTTCAGCCCGCCGCCCGACCCGCGCAGCGAGTTGAGCGCGGAGGCGAGTTGCAGCGCCTCGGTCGCCGACAGATTCTCCGGGTTGGTCCCGAACAGCAGGCGGCTCAGCACCTCGTCCTGCGGCAACGAAGGGGTGGAGGTGAAGGCGATCTGCGGGCGCTGCCCGGTGCCGGTGATGTTGATGTTGAACGTCACCCCGTCGTTGCTGGTCGTCGCCAGGATGTTGATGTCAGGATCGGTCAGCGCCGCGCCGCCACGGAACCGCACCTGCCCGCGCTGCACGTCGAAGCGCTTGCCGGCGAAGGAGTAGGTGCCGCGCACGAGGTCCAGCCCGCCCGCGATCGTCGGCGCCGCGCTGGTGCCGCCGATGCGCAGGTCCATCGACCATTCGCTCTCCAGCCCCATGCCCGAGACATACAGCTGGTTGTCGGCGCGCACGCGCAGGTCCAGCTTGAACAGCCCCACCGGCGGCGGTGTCGGCCGGTCGGTCGGCTTGGGCGCGCGAATGTCGCTCTTGCGGCGTACGCCGGTCAGCTCGGGCACCTCGGCCGAGCCCTGCCGGATGATCTCGTACCGCGCATTGGGCACGCGGATATCGCCCGAGATCAGCCCGCCGTTTGCGCCGTTCTGGATGCGGATGTCGCCGCTGGCGGTCGCGCCGAGCGCGTCGGAGCGCGCCAGCTGCGCATTGCGCATCGCGACCCGCACGTCGAGCGGGAAGCCCTGCGCCGCCGCCAGGCTGACGTTGCCCTGCGCCTGCACCGTGCCCTGCCCCGCGCGTGCCTGCAGTTGCGACAGTTCCAGCCGGTCGTTGTTGAAGCGCGCCGCGACCCGCATGTTGGTCAACCGCGTGCCATAGGTCTCGTTGGTATAGGTCAGGTTGTCCGCGCGCACGAGGCCGTTGATCCGCGGCGCGCCGACCGTTCCGCCGAAGTCGGCGGCGATCGCCACCGGCCCCGACAATTGCTGCTCCGCCAACCCGGCGAGGCTGAAGAGTACCCCCGACGGCCCGTTGTAGCGGATCCCGCCCGACAGCGGCCCCTGCATCAGCCGCGTGGTCCAGCTACCGCTGCCGCTCGGCGTCAGCGTCGCCACCATCCGCCCGACCGGCGTGCCGCCACGCTTGATCAGCGCACGTCCCTCGCCCGCCGCGCTGGTCAGCCGGCCCTGGAACACGATGTCGACCGGCTCCGAGACCGAGGTCAGGCTGGAGCGCGTGAAATTGGCGATGTTCAGCCGCGCGTCCGCGCGCGGGAACGCCTCGCCCGCCGCCTGGACATAGTCCACGCTGCCGGTGGCCTGGCCGCCGACGCCGATATTGGGCACCAGCGCGCTGATCAGCGACAGGTCGAGCCGGTCGAGCCGCATCTGCGCCTCGGTCGCACCGCCGCCGAACCGCCCGGCGACCCGCAGCGAGCCCTTGTCGAAGTCGATCCGCGCCGGCTGCAACCGGTATCCGCCACGCTCGGCGACGATCCGCGCCGGCGCGGCGGTGCGGAACGCCACTTCGTTCGCCGCGCCCTGAAGCGCGACCAGATACTGGCCCGGCGACAGTCGCGCGTTTGCCGCGAGGCGGAACGGCACGCTGTTCGACCCGGTCAGGAACGCCTGCGCGGTCCCGGATCCGCCGGCATAGTTCACGCGCACCCGCCCCTTGTCGAGCACCGTCGCCCCGTAGCGGAGGTCGGCCACCTGCGCATCGGCGCGCACCTGCGGCTTGTCATAGAGCACCACGTCGGCGTTGATCAGCGCGCGCCCGATCGTGAAGTCGACCATGCCCGGGATCTTTGCCGACAGCGCCCGCGCGTTGACGCTGGCGCGCTGGTACTTGCCCTGCGCGCCCAGCGTCGCCAGCCCGTTCAGCCCCTGCCCGTTGAAGCGGACCTGGCCCGCGAACGGCCCCGCGGCGGTCTGCACGACGCGTCCCGCGAACTGCACGCCCGCGAACAGCACGCGGCGGATGTCGACCGCCAGTTGCCGGCCCGGCGTCACCAGCACGTCGGCGGTGAACGGCCCGTAATTGGTGCCGCCGGTCGCGTTGACCTGATACGATCCCCCGCGCCCGACGACCCGCGCATCGAGGTTGGCGAGCCCGATCCCGACACCCGGTCGCGGCGCGCGCAGCCGCACGACCGGTGCGGTCGCCGATCCGGTCACGCGCGCGAACAGCGGGCCGTATTGCGTCGAATAGGCGTCGGCATCGACCAGCAACGCGCCGCTCGCCGGATCGAACCGCCCCTGCCCGCGCGTGATGCGGAACTGCGGCGCATTCATCTTCAGGCTCTCGAAGGTGACGACCCCCTCGGGCGAATAGCCGAAACGCGTGCTGAGCACCGCATTGCCGCCCAGGAAGGTGCGCGCGCCCTCGTTGAACAATTGCTTGGTCTGCACCGCGACGCGGCCGGTGATCCCGAACCCGCCGCGCGCACCGGGCACCAGCTTGGCATCGGTCTGGATATTGAGGATGCCGACGCTGTCGACGCGGAAGTTGTTGACGCGCCCCTGCAACCCGCCGGTGTAGCGCCCGGTCTGCATGTTCGCCGCGATGATCGCGGTGGCATCGATCGTGTCGGACCGGATGCGCAGATTGTCCGACAGGATGTTGGGCATCTGGATCGCCAGATCGCCGTCGACGCGCGCGTTGGTGGTGAGGCCGCCCAGCGCCGGGTTCAGCCCCGCAATGCGCTTCGCACGCGCATGGACCGGCACCAGGATGCGGTCGCTGTTCACGCGCGCCAGTCCCTCGGCGTACAGATTCTCGACGCTCATCGCGCCGAAGCCGAGCGAGGTCGCCCGCACCTTGTAATCGACGGTCGGGGTCGCGAACGCGCCGTTCAGCACCACGCGCGCCAGCACGTCGCGTCCGCGCAGATTGGGCGCGATCGCACCCGGCGTCAGCAGCCTGGCGTCGACCGCGAAATTGCCGAAGCGACTGTTCTTCAGGTCGAGCATCCCGCCCGCGTCGACCGCCAGCGCGCTCGACGCCAGCTTGATGCGCGTGTCGGCGCTGCGCTCGCCCAGCGTCACGTCGGCCGCGACCTGCAAGGCGGGGGCGGTCAGCCGCTCGACCGGGCCCTCCAGGTACAGCCCCGGCCGCGTCGGCCCGCGCACCTCGATGTGCCCGTTTCGCGCGGTGAGCGACAGGTTGGCCAGCTCACCGCCGCCCAGCGTCGCCAGCGCGCGACCCTGCCACGACGCCCAGCTACCACGCCCGGTGACGGTCGCGGTCAGCGGCGCCTTCAACCCCGCCAGCTGCGCGACGACGCCGCCCGCCGGCGCGGCCAGCCGCACGTCTACGTCCAATTTGTTGTCGTCGGGCACCGCGTCGATCTTCACCCGCGCCGTGTCGCCGCCCGCGACGCCCGGCGCGCGCAGCGCCACCGCGTCGACCGTCAGCTGCGCGCGGCGATCGGCGATATGCGCCTGCCCGTCGAAGCGCGCGATATGCCGCGCGCCCGACACCGCCGGCTCCATCACGAACCGCGCGACCTGCAAGCGGCCGATGTCGATATCGAGATCGGGCAGCAGCGGTGCGTTGGGATCGGTCGGCTCGGTCGACGGCTTCAACTCGGGGTTGCGTCGCAGCGTGATCAGCTCGCTACCGACGCTGCGCACGTCGACATGGTTGTTCACGAACGCGAACGGTCGCCAGTCGACGTCCAGCCGCGGCGAGGTCAGGAACACGCCCTTGGGATCGCTGACCCGCACGTCGCTCAGCCGCATCCGGCCGTAGAGCGATCCGTCGATCCGCCCGACCTTGATGTTCAGCCCCGATGCCGTCGTATAGCCGCCGATCTGGTCGGCCACGAACCGCCGGCCGGGATCGGTGTTGATCCCCAGCACGATCACCACCACCAGCATCAACAGCGCCAGCAGCGCGATGCCGATCCACTTCAGGATGCGCAGCCACAGCGGCCGGTGCCGCTCCTGCACGACCACGTTCTCGCCTTCCGTGCCACGGGGCGCCAGCGTGTCGTCAGCCATCAGAACGCCTGCCCGATCGAGATGTACAAAGCGACCTTGGCATCGCCCGGACGCGGGTTGAGCGGCGTCGCGACGTCGACGCGCATCGGCCCGAAATTGGTATAGAAGCGCCCGCCGATGCCCGCGCCGAAGCGCAGGTCGCTGGCGTTGGGCAGCGTGCTTTCATACGCATTGCCGGCGTCGAGGAACGGCACGATCCCGAAGTTGCCGAAGCGATAGCGCGCCTCGATCGAGAATTCGTTGAGGCTGCGTCCGCCGATCGGGCGCAGGTCCTTCACCTCGTCGCGATCCTCGTCACCCGGCACCAGCGAGCTTTCCGGTTCGAGCGGCCCGAGCCGCTGGAAGCCATAACCGCGCACCGATCCGCCGCCGCCGCCGTAATACCGCCTGGACGGCGCGATATCGTCACGCGCGATCCCGAAGATGCTGCCAGCGCGCACGCGGCCTGCGATCACCAGCTTGTCGGACACCGGGTAGTAAGCGGTCGCCTCGACCAGGCTGCGGCCATACGGACGCACCGACCCCTGCACCGAGGTTTCCGGGCTCAGGCTCAGCTTCAGGCGATAGCCGCGCGTCGGATTGAGCAGGTCGTCGGACGTGTCGAACTGCACTTGCCCCGGCAGCGCCAGCACGCCGTAGGTGCGGCGCACGCGGTCGTTCTCGCCGAAGTCGAACACGCTCTCGTTCGTGCCGACCAGTTCGAAGCCATAGGCATAGGTGAACTTCTTCTGCCAGATCGGCGTCGAATCGTACGAGATGCGCCCCGACAGCGTCCCCGTGAACGCCTCGAACGCATCGTAATTGGCGCGCAGCGCGCTGGCGACAAGCGTCACGGTGCGGTCGCGCTTGCCGGCGTTCTGGCGGCGGAACGTACCCGAAATCCCCTGCTGCTGCGTGCCCGCGATCGCGCCCAGGATCAGCGCGCCTTCGGGCGGGAAGCGGTTGCGGTTGGTGAACGTGCCCTCCACGGTCACGCCCTGCCCGGTCTGGAACCCCGCGCCGCCCGACAGGCTCTTGGCCGGTCCGCGCGTCTGGCGCACCATCAGGTCGACCTGCTCGGTCCCGTCGGGCAGGATCGTGCCGGTCCGCACCGGCTGCACGCCGACGCCGTTGAACAGCCCCGTCGCGACCAGCGCCTCGCGCAGGTCGTCCGCCTTGCGGTTGTCGTAGAGCTGCCCCTGTTCGAAACGCGGGAAGACGTTCAGATGCTTCAGGTCGAACACCGGGTCGCCCTCGGTCCTGAGCACCCCGAACGACGATCGCGGCCCGGTGTCGACCGGCAGCGTATAGTCGCCGCGCGCGGTCTGCTCGTCGAGCAGGATGTCGCGCTCCCCGACCTTCACGAACGGATAGCCCTGCTGCGGCAGCTTCAGGCTGACGTTCGCCTCCGCGCCCTGCACCCGCGCCGCCTCGATGGGGTCGCCGGTCTTCAGCGGCAGCTCGCGCCGCACCAGGTCGGGCGGCGTCGTCGGCTGCGCCTGCACGGTGATCGTGCCCAGCTTGTAGAGCTGCCCCGGCGTCGCGCTGACGATCGCCTTCACCTGCTGCTTCTCGCCCGGCACATTCTCGATCCGCGAGATCGCGGTGCCGTCGTAATAGCCGAGCGACTTCATCAGCCGCACCGCCAGCTGCTCGTCCTCGCGCCCGCGCGCGGCCACCTGCGTGGCATTGTCGGCCTTGCCCTTGCCCTCGCGCAGCGCCGACAGCGCGTTGAATTCGTCGGTCAGCCCGAGCGGATCGAGCCCGCGCACCTCGCTGACATAGCGGATGTCGGGCGCGTCCTCGCCCTTCACGTCCGCGACGCTTTGCAACGGCGTGGAATTGAACGCCGACAACGGCTCCAGCGGTTGCGCCAGCGCCGGATCGGCGGGCGGCGCGGGCGGCAACGTGCCCGGCGTGATCGGTGCCTGCGCGGCGTCCTGCGCCGGGGCGGGCGCCGGAGTCGCGGTGCTGGTCGCGGGGGCGGTCGTGGTGCGCGTCGCATCGGCCGGCATCGGCTCCAGCGGCGCGTTGATATCGCCCGACAGCGGCGGCAGCGCCTGGTCGAACTCGGCGTCGGGCACGATCGGCGCATTGCCCTGGCTGTCGGGGCCGGCGGGATCGCGCGGTGCATCCGGGCCCCGCGCCGGCGCGGTACCCGGGGTCTGGATCTGTGCCTGCGCCTGTCCCACGACCAGCGCGAACCCGGCGGTGGCCAGGAGCAGACGGGAGTGACGAACCGTAAAAGCCAAGTATGACGCCCCTTTGCGCGAGCAAACGCCGGCATTCCGGTACGTTTCCGCGTCAGGTGCCAACGATCCACACGCGAAACGGTTGCGCGCCTGCGACCGGCAACGCGGCTGGCGCATCGCGAAGGGAGGTCGTAGGAGGTCGGCAACGACGGCTGGGAGAGCGCATGAACTTCGATCTCGACGACGATCACCGCATGATCGCGGAGCTGGCGCGCCGCTTCGTCGACGACGAACTCGTGCCGCTCGAAAACGCGCTGCTGGAGCGCGAGAGCCAGGGCCACGGTCTCGAACTGACGCCCGCGGAACGCGCGCGCATCGACGCCGTCTCGCGCGACCTGGGGCTGTGGGGGCTCGACGCGCCCGAGGACGTCGGCGGGCATGACCTTCCCGCCGTGGCGATGGTGGCGGTCAACGAGGCGCTCGGCCGCACGATCGTGCCGTGGACCCTGCCCCCCGACTCGCCCAACCTCCGGATGCTCGCCGCCACCGTCGACGATCGCCAGCGCGCGGCGTATCTGGCGCCGTATGTCCGCGGCGAGACGATCTCGGCGATCGGCATCTCCGAGCCCGGCGCCGGGTCCGACCCGGCGGGCATGAAGACCACCGCGGTGCGCGACGGCGACGACTGGGTGCTCAACGGCCGCAAGATCTGGATCACCAAGGCCGATCGTGCCGACTTCACGATCGTGATCGCGGTCACCGACAAGGAGAAGCGCCAGCGCGGCGGGATGAGCGCGTTCCTCGTCGATCGCGACGCGCCGGGCTTCTCGGTCGTACGCCCGATCCCGATGATCGGGGGCGAGACGACCTATGAGGTCGCGCTCGACGATTGCCGCGTCGCCGCATGGAAGCTGCTCGGCACCGAGGGCCAGGGGTTCGCGCCGATGCAGCTGCGCCTCAACACCCGGCGGGCGGAGATGGCCGCCAACGCGATCGGCATGGCCGCCCGCGCGCTCGACATGCTGGTCGACTATGCGCCGCAGCGCACGACCTTCGGCAAGCCGCTCAGCGAGCGCCAGACGATCCAGAACTGGGTCGCCGACGCCGCGATCCGCATCCATGCCGCGCGGCTGATGGCCTATGACTGCGCGTGGAAGATCGACCAGCGCCGCGACGCGCGCACCGAGGTGTCGATGCTCAAGAGCTTCGCGCTGGAAATGGCGTGGGAGGTGCTCGACCACGTCATGCAGGCGTTCGGCGCGATGGGCATGACGCGCGAGATGCCGCTGGCGCAGATGGCGGCGCGCATCCGCCTGATGCGCATCTACGACGGCCCGACCGAGATCCACAACTGGGTCGTCGCCCGCAACCTCCTGGGAACCCGCGCATGAAGCAGCATATTTCGGTCACGCGCGACGGCCATGTCGCGACCGTCGTCATCGACCGCGCACCGCACAACCACGTCAACGCCGCGCTGATCCATGCGCTCGCCGACGTGCTCGACGCGTGCGACGCCGATCCCGAGGTGCGCGCGGTGGTGCTGGCCACCGAAGGCCGCGTGTTCTGCGGCGGCGCCGACCTGACCGGCGACACGCCGCTGGTCGACGAGCACGGCGAGAGCGAGACCCCTGCGCTCTATCGCGGCGCCGTGCGGCTGTTCTCCGCCCGCAAGCCGATCGTCGCCGCGATCCAGGGCGCGGCGGTCGGCGCCGGGCTCGGCCTCGCGCTCGTCGCCGACTTCCGCGTCGCCGCCGCGGAGGCGCGCTTCTCCGCCAATTTCGTCGCGCTCGGCTTCCACGCCGGCTTCGGGATCAGCCTGACCCTGCCGCGCGTCGTCGGCGTGCAGCACGCCAGCCTGATGCTGCTGACCGGCCGCCGCGTGAAGGCCGAGGAGGCACTGCGCTACGGCCTCGTCGACCAGATCGCGCCGCTCGCCGAGGTCCGCGCCGCCGCGCAAGGACTCGCCGCCGAGATCGCCGCCAACGCGCCGCTGGCGGTCGAGGCGACGCGCGCCACCTTGCGCGCCGACATCGCCGAGGCGGTCCGCCAGCGCACCGAGCACGAGCGCGCCGAGCAGGACCGGCTGATGCAGACCGCGGACTTCCGCGAGGGATTGCAGGCGGTTGCCGAGCGCCGCGCGGGCAATTTCCGCCGCGGCTGACAAATAAAAGGTCGCCGCTGCGAAACATTTGCGACAAATAGCGCTTAGCCGGTGCATTCCCCCGGTTCGGACAAGGCACAGAGTGGCGACAGCGATGATGGGACGGCGGGCGCGCGACGCGGCCGGGCTGGTGACGCTTGCGGCGGCGCTTGCGCTTGCGGCATGCAGCGGCGGCAGCGGCAGCGAGGGCGGGCAAGGCAGCGGACAGGGCAAGGGCAAGGGCGGCCCCGGCGGCCCGGGCGGCGGCCCGACCACCGTCGGCTATGTCGTCGTGCAACCGACCGCGGTCGAGACGGTCAGCGAACTGCCCGGCCGCACCGTCGCCTATGAAAGCTCGCAGGTCCGCCCGCAGATCACCGGCGTGATCCAGAAGCGCTTCTTCACCGAGGGCGCGCTCGTCAGGCGCGGCCAGCCGCTCTACCAGATCGACCCCTCGATCTACCGCGCCGCCGCCAATCAGGCGCGCGCCAACGTCGCCAACGCGCAGGCGACCTTCGCCGCCGCCAAGATCCGCGCCGACCGCTACAAGCCGCTCGCCGAAATGGAGGCGATCAGCGCGCAGGACTATACCGATGCGGTCGCGCAGCAGCGGCAGGCCGCCGCGCAGATCGGCGTCAACACCGCGCAGCTCGACAGCGCGCGCGTCAACCTGCGCTTCACCACCGTTCCCGCCCCGATCACCGGGCGGATCGGCCGTTCGCTGTTCACGGTCGGCGCGCTCGTCAGCGCGACGCAGGCCGATCCGCTCGCGACCATCCAGCAGCTTGATCCGATGTTCGTCGACATCCAGCAGTCGAGCGCCAACCTCCTCGGCTTGCGCCGCGCGCTCGCCGCCGGCGGCGCCGCCCCGGCGCGCGCCGAGGTGACGCTGAAGCTGGAGGACGGCACCGACTACGGCATCAAGGGAACGGTCGAGTTCGCCGAGGTCGTCGTCGACCCCAGCACCGGCACCGTTACGCTGCGCGCGCGCTTCCCCAATCCGCAGGGGTTGCTGCTGCCCGGCATGTTCGTCCGCGCCGCCTTTGCGCAGGCCATCCAGAAGAACGCCTTCCTGGTGCCCCAGGTCGCGATCAGCCGCGATGCGAAGGGCAATGCGACGCTGTTCGTCGTCGGCGCGAACGGCAAGGCCGAGCAGCGCTCGATCAAGGCCGACCGCACGCAGGGGCAATATTGGGTCGTCACCGACGGGCTGAAGGGCGGCGAGCACGTCATCACGCAGGGGCTCGCCAACCTGCGCCCCGGCGCCGCGATCCGCGCGGTGCCCGCCAACGCGCCGCAACCGGTAAAGGCGCCTTCGCCCGAACAGATGGAGAAGATGGGCGGTACCAAGGGCAAGGCAGGCTAACCGGCCATGTCCCGCATCTTCATCGACCGCCCCATCTTCGCATGGGTGCTGGCCATTATCGTGATGCTGGCCGGGGTCGGCGCGATCCTGTCGCTGCCGATCGCGCAATATCCCGACGTCGCGCCGCCGCAGGTCTCGATCCGCGCCACCTTCCCCGGCGCCAATGCGCAGACGATCCAGAACAGCGTCACCCAGGTGATCGAGCAGCAGCTGACCGGCATCGACGGGCTGCTCTATTTCCAGTCGAGCTCGTCCAGCCGCGGCTCGGTGACGATCACCGCCACCTTCGACAAGGGCACCGATCCCGACATCGCGCAGGTGCAGGTCCAGAACCAGGTCCAACAGGCGCTCAGCCGCCTGCCGCAACAGGTCCAGCAGCAGGGCCTCGTCGTCCGCAAGTCCAACCCGGACTTCCTGCTGATCGTCGGCGTGTACGACACCACCGACAAGCTGACCAACCAGGACATGTCGGACTTCCTCGTCTCCAACCTCCAGGACCCGCTCGGGCGCATCCAGGGCGTCGGCGACACCAACGTCTTCGGCTCGCAATATGCAATGCGCATCTGGCTCGACCCGGCCAGGCTCAACAGCTTCCAGCTGATGCCCGGCGACGTGGTCACCGCGATCCAGAACCAGAATACGGAGGTCGCCGCCGGCGAGATCGGCGGACAGCCCAGCCCCGCGACGCAGATGCTGAACGCGGTCGTCACCGCGCAGTCGCGGCTCCAGACGCCGGCGCAATTCGCGCAGATCATCCTCAAGACCGAGCAGGACGGCGGCACCGTCCGCCTGTCTGACGTCGGCCGGATCGAGCTGGGCGCGGAAAGCTACAACGCGTTCAGCCGCGTGAACCGCCACCCCGGCGCCGGCATCGCGGTGCTGCTCGCGCCCGGCGCCGATGCGCTCAAGACCGCTGAGCTGGTCAAGGCGCAGGTCGAGCAGGCGTCGAAGGGTTTTCCGCCCGGCCTCACCTACGCGTTCGCCAACGACACCACCGACTTCATCAAGCTGTCGATCGAGGAAGTGGTCAAGACGCTGATCGAGGCGATCATCCTCGTCGTCATCGTGATGTTCGTCTTTCTGCAAAGCTGGCGCGCCACGCTCGTCCCCGCCATCGCGGTGCCGGTCGTGCTGCTCGGCACCTTTGCGGTGTTCTACGTCGCCGGCTTCTCGATCAACACGCTGACGCTGTTCGGGCTCGTGCTCGCGATCGGCCTGCTGGTCGACGATGCGATCGTCGTCGTCGAGAACGTGGAGCGCCTGCTGGAGGAGAACCCCGGCATGACCCCGCGCGAGGCGACGATCGAATCGATGAAGGAGATCACGGTCGCGCTGGTCGCGATCGCGCTCGTCCTGTCGGCGGTCTTCATGCCGATGGCGTTCTTCGGCGGGTCGACCGGCGTGATCTACCGCCAATTCTCGCTGACGATCGTCTCGGCGATGGTGCTGTCGGTGCTGGTGGCGGTCATCCTGTCGCCCGCGCTGACCGCGACCCTGCTCAAGCAGACGCACGACGAACACGGCGATCCGATCGAGCAGAGCTGGGTGGGCCGCAAGTTCCCGCGCGTCGCGCACGCGCTGGAGCGGGCGCGCGACGGCTTCAACGACACCTTCGACCGCGGCGTGGCGCGCTATGTCGCGGGCGTGCGGCGGGTGATCGACCGCAAGGCGCTGTTCCTGCTGATCTACCTGGCTACCGTCGCCTTGCTCGCGGTGCTGTTCCTGCGGATGCCCACCGGCTTCCTGCCCACCGAGGACCAGGGTTCGGCAATTGTCCAGTTCCAGCTCCCCGCCGGCGCCACCCGCTCGCGCACCGAGGAGGTGCAGCACAAGGTCGAGGATTATCTCGCCACCAGCGAGGGCGCGAACGTCCGGACGATGTTCACCGTCAGCGGCGGCGGCGGCGGCGGCGCCAGCGGCCAGAACACCGGGCAGGGCTTCGTGAACCTCGCGCCGTGGGAGGATCGCCACGGCAAGGAGAACACCGCCGACGCCATCGTCGCGCGCGCCTCCGCGGCGTTCCGGGGCTTGCGCGACGCGCGCGTCTTCGCGCTGGTCCCCCCCGCAGTGCGCGGCCTCGGCCAGTCGAACGGCTTCACGATGGAATTGCAGAACAGCAGCGGGCTGACGCAGGAGCAGTTCGCCGCGGCGAAGGACAAGTTGCTCGCCGCCGCCAATGCCGATCCCGAACTGGAATCGGTGCGCCTCACCGAATTGCCCGATACGCCGACGCTGAAGGTCGACATCGACCAGCAGAAGCTCGCCGCGCTGGGGCTGACGCAGGCCGACGTGAACACCACGCTGTCGACCGCCTGGGGCGGCCGCTACGTCAACGACTTCGTCGACCGCGGCCGCGTGAAGCGCGTGTTCGTGCAGGGCGATGCGCCGTACCGCGCCGCGCCGACCGACCTGAACCAGTGGTTCGTGCGCGGGTCGGCCGGGCAGATGGTGCCCTTCGCCGCCTTCGCGCAGATCGGCTGGAGCCAGGCGCCGGTCACGCTGTCGCGCTTCAACGGCATCCCGTCCTACGAATTCCAGGGCTCGGCCGCCGAGGGCAAGAGTTCGGGCGAGGCGATGACGCGTATCGAGGAACTCGCGGGCCAGATCCCCGGCACCAGCGTGTCCTGGGCCGGCCTGTCGTTCCAGGAACGGCTGTCCGCCGGGCAGGCGCCGCTCCTCTACGGCCTGTCGATCCTCGTCGTCTTCCTGTGCCTTGCCGCGCTGTACGAAAGCTGGTCGATCCCGTTCGCGGTGCTGCTCGTCATCCCGCTCGGGCTGATCGGCGCGATCCTGTTCACGACGCTGCGCGGCCTCGTCAACGACGTCTACCTCCAGATCGGTCTGCTGACGACGATGGGGCTGGCGGCGAAGAACGCGATCCTGATGATCGAATTCGCCGAGCAGGAGGAGAAGAAGGGCAAGCGCGTCATCGACGCGGCGCTGGCCGCCGCCAGGATCCGCCTGCGCCCGATCCTGATGACCAGCCTCGCCTTCATCTTCGGCGTGCTGCCGCTCGCGATCTCGACCGGCGCGGGCGCGAACAGCCGCATCGCGATCGGCACCTCGGTGATCGGCGGCATGATCACCGCGACCGTGCTGGCGATCTTCTACATTCCGCTGTTCTTCGTGCTGGTGCGCCGCGGCTTCCGCGACGGCTGGAAGGGCCTGCGCCGCGGCGCCGATCCCAGCCCTGATTCCGGCCCGGACGACGACGGCCCGCACGACCACGGCGGCCACGCCGCACCCGACGCGCCGAAGCAACTGCCGCGTCCGATCGACAAGCCCGCGCTGCCCGCGCCGGAGGGGGCATGATGTTCCGCCGTATCGCCGCCCTTTCCGCGCCCATGTCGGCTATGGCCGCGCTCGCCGGCTGCTCGCTCGCGCCCACCTATGTCCGCCCGACGCCGCCGATCCCGGCCTCCTGGCCGGTCGGCGACGCCTACCTGCGGCAAAGCGAGGCGACGCTGCCCAGCGTCACCTACCGCGACATCTTCCGCGACGCGCGACTCCAGGCGCTGATCGACCAGGCGCTGGCCAACAACCGCGACCTGCGCGTCGCGGTCGCCAACATCGCCGCGACGCGCGCGCAATATCGCATCCAGCGCGGCGACCTGTTCCCGCAGCTCAACGCCACCGGCGCCTACAGCTATCGCGAGAGCAGCCGCTCGGGGGTCACCACCGGGATCAACACCGGCGCAGGTGGCGGAACCGGCGGGACGGGCACCGGCACGGGCGGCACCGGCACCGGCACCGGCGGGACGGGCACCGGTACCGGCGGCACCGGCAACACCACGGTCGTTTCCAATTCCAACAGCACCTTTCAGGCGCAGCTCGGCGTCACCGCGTTCGAGATCGACCTGTTCGGGCGCGTCCGCTCGCTCACCGGCGCGGCGCTGTCGCGCTATTTCGCGCAGGAAGCCGCCGCGCGTGCCACCCGCCTCACGCTGATCGGCGACATCGCCAACGCCTGGCTCACCTATGCCGCCGACAAGAGCCTGCTGACCGTCGCCGAGCAGACCGCTGCCGCCGCGCGGATCAGCGTCCGGCTCACCGACGCGCGGCGGCGCGGCGGCGTGTCGCCGCGCACCGACGTGCGCCAGGCCGAACAGATCCTCGCCACCGCCGAGGCCGACCTCGCCGAACAGCGCACGCTGCTGGCGCAGGACGTCAATGCGCTGCAATTGCTGGTCGGCGCGCCCGTCGACCCCGCGCTGCTGCCCGCCGGGATCGAGCAGGCGGCGCAGACGATCGGCGAACTGCCCGCCGGCATCGACTCGGGCGTGCTGCTGCGCCGTCCCGACGTGGTGCAGGCCGAATATTCGCTGCGCGCCTTCAATGCCGAGATCGGCGCGGCGCGCGCGGCGCTGTTCCCGCGCATCACGCTCACCGGGCTGGTCGGCTTCGCCAGCACCGCGCTGCGCACGTTGTTCGCGGGCGATTCGTTCAACTGGTCGGTCGCGCCCAACGCCAGCTACCCGATCTTCCGCGCCGGCGCCGGGCGCGCGGGCGTCGAATACAGCGTGGCGCAGCGCGACGCCGCGCTCGCCACCTACGAACAGACGATCCAGACCGCGTTCAGCGAAGTGTCCGACGCGCTCGCCCGCCGCGGCACGATCACCGAGCAGCTGGCCGCCAACCAGCGTTTCTATGTCGCGGCGCAGGACACGCTGAACCTGACCAACGCGCGCTACCGCGGCGGCATCGACACGTATCTGACCTCGCTCGACGCGCAACGGCAGCTCTATTCGGCGCAACGCACGCTGGTCGCCACGCAACTCGTGCGCGCCACCAACCTGGTCACCCTCTACCGCACGCTGGGCGGCGACTCGCTGCTCGACGCGACGGATCAGGGGCCGAGGCCGGTCGGGAGCGCGGCGGTCCGCCCTGCCCCAGGATCGTGATCGATAGTCCCCCGTTCGTGCTGAGCCTGTCGAAGCACGTGCCCGGAACACGCCCTTCGACAAGCTCGGGGCGACCGGTGGAGGGGCGGCGAAAACTCGCCGCTACCAGAGCGACTTGACCTCCCCGCCGCCAGCGGGAACGATGTTCGCCGCCCTCACGGCAAGGACCGCGCCGATGCCGCAAACCCGCATACGCCGCCTTCAGGAACGCGACCGGCTGCCGACGCAGGTCTTCGCCGCCGGCGTCCCCGAACACGACCTGCTGTTCCTGGGTCGCGACCTGCGCCAGCCGCGCGTGATCGCGGCCTGGCTGGAGGCGATCGCGCAAGGCTGGATCGACGGGCTGGTCGCCGAGGAGGACGGCGCGCTCGTCGGCACCGCCGCGCTGGTCCGCGATCCGCTGAGCTGGAGCGCGCACGTCGGCGAGATCCGCCTGCTCGTCGCCCCCGACCGCCGCGGCACCGGGCTCGGCCACGACCTGCTCCAGGCGGTGATGCAGATCGCCGCCACGCACGGGCTGGCGAAGCTCACCGTCGCGATGACCGCGGACCGCGTGCGAACGCTCGCCCTGTTCGACAGCCTCGGCTTCGTCGTCGAGGCGCGGCTGCGCGACCATGTCCGCGACGGCAGCGGCACGCCGCACGACCTGGTCGTGCTGGCGCACCACGCCGCCGGGTGATCCTCAGCCCTGCTGGCCGCTCCCGCCGCTGCCCGGGGTTACCGCCGCGCGGCCGAACTGCATGATCAGCTGACCGATCTCGCGCGCCTGCTCCATCGATCGCTGGCCCTGGCTGCGCAGATAGTCGCTCTGGATCTGCATCACCTGCGACAGGTCCTTGGCCTGCGACGCCGCGCGCATTGCGGCGAACGCTTCCTGCGTGTTGGCCTCGACCTGATCGAGGATCTTGCTGCTGATCGTCTGCCCGCTCTCCACCATATGCTGGCCCGACGCGCGCAGCCGGTCGGTCGCCTGCTGCGCCGCATCCGCCGCCGCCCGGCCCATCTGGTCCGCGCCCGTCTCGTTTCGCTGGTCGGTCATCGTCGTTCTCCCCTTGCCGTTGCGGCAGGCTGCCTGTCCGCGCTCAACCCGGCAAGGCGGCGCTTGGTTGCTGCGGATCGTCGCGCCGGGCTGGCCGAAGCGGCACGACGGGTTTATGGAAGCGCCATGTTCCCGCTCGCGCCGAAACCCGCCCTCCTGCTGGCACCGATGCTGCTGTTGTCGCTGCCCATGGCGTCGCTGCCGGCACGCGCGCAGGATGCCCCGCTGCCAGATGCCGCCTGCACCGCGGCCCGCCCGCTCCTGCCGGCGGGGTTCGAGAGCTGGAACACGCGCATGCCCGTCGAGGCCGGCGCCGGCACGCGCAGCGCTCCCGTGATCGTGATCGGCCGCGCCGCCGAGCTCCGGCTGGTGCCCACCGACCGGCTCACTCCCGCCGCCCCGCCGACCCGCCCGGTCGAGGGGGGCAGCAACGCCGGCATGGCGCTGTTCCAGGTCGCGCGCGCCGGCACCTATCGCATCGCACTCGGCGCACCGGCGTGGATCGAGGTCGTCCGCGCCGGTCGCGCGCTGCCCGCCGCCACCCACGCGCACGGCCCGGCGTGCAGCGGCATCCGCAAGATCGTCGACTATTCCCTCGCACCCGGGCGTTACGTCCTGCAACTGACCGGCGCGCAGGCCGCCGTGCTCCCGGTCCTGATCGCCCCGGCACGGCGGGCCGCGGCATGATCGCCGCCCTCGCGCTCCTGCTCGCCGCGCCGCAGGTCACCGCGCCCGCGCCGCCTCCGCCCGCGCCCGCCGCGACGTCGGTGCCCGCTGCGCCCCCGTCCCCCGCCGCTCCGGTCCCCGCGACGCTGACCCGCGTGGTCCTCACCACCGCCGCCGGCCCGATCGTGATCGGCGTCGATACGAAGGCCGCGCCCGTCACCGCCGCCAACTTCCTCAAATATGTCGACGGCAAGCGGCTGGACGGCACCAACTTCTACCGCGCGGTGAAGGTCGGCGACGGCTACGGCCTCGTCCAGTTCGGCACCCGCAACGATCCCAAGCGCACGCTGCCGGCCATCAAGCACGAGCCGACGACGCAGACCGGGCTCAGCCACACCGACGGCACGATCTCGATGGCGATGGCCGCGCCGGGCACCGCGACCGGCGACTTCTTCGTGACGGTCGGGAATTTGACATCGATGGACGCCGCGGACGGCCAGCCCGGCTTCGCCGCCTTCGGCCGCGTGCTGGAGGGGATGGACGTCATCCGCACGATCCTCGCCGCGCCGACCTCCCCGACGCTCGGCGAGGGCGCGATGAAGGGGCAGATGCTGGCACCTGCGATCCGCATCGTCACGGCGCGACGCCTGCCCTGACGCGCTTCCGCGTGGGTGACGGATCGGTTACAGCGGCCACCCAAAGGAGTCCGTCCATGACCAGCACGCTCGCCGACCGAACCGACTGGAGCGCGATCGGCGCCGCCGAGCTTGCCGAGATCGTCGCCCTGCGCCGCGCGATCCATGCCGAGCCCGAGGTCGGGCTGCACTGTCCGCTGACCACCGCCAAGGCGAAGGCAGCGCTCGCCGGACTGCCGCTGGAGATCCACGACAGCACCAGCACCACCGGCTTCATCGCGATCCTGCGCGGCGGGCGCGCGGGCGCGGGGTCGAACGGGCGCACCGTGCTGCTGCGCGGCGACATGGACGCGCTGCCGATGACCGAGGAGACCGGGCTGCCGTTCGCCTCTACCATTCCGGGCCGGATGCACGCCTGCGGCCATGACGCGCACACCGCGATGCTGGCCGGCGCGGCGCGCGCATTGGCGGCGCGGCGCGAGGAGCTGTCCGGAACGATCGTGTTCATGTTCCAGCCCGGCGAGGAAGGCCATCACGGCGCGCGCCACATGATCGCCGACGGGCTGCTCGACATCGCACGGCCGGAGGCGGCGTTCGCGCTCCACATCCTCCCCAACGCCCCCGCCGGCATGTTCGTCGGGCGCGACGGCGCGATGCTCGCCTCCACCGACACCGTGCTCGCCACGATCCGCGGCAAGGGCGGTCACGCCGCGATGCCGCACGAGGCGATCGACCCGATCCCGGTCGCCTGCGCGATCGTCACCGCGCTGCAACAGCATGTCGCGCGCCGCGTGCCGGTCGCCGATCCCGCGGTGCTGACGATGACGCAGATCCACGCCGGCTCCTCGCACAACATCATCCCCGGCGAAGTGCAGCTGATGGGCACGCTGCGCACGCTGTCCGAGGCGACCCGTGAGCAGATGCGCGCCGCGTTCCACCGGATCGCGCAGGGGATCGCGGCCGCGCACGGCTGCGTCGCGGACACGTCGATCGAGGAAGGCTATCCGGTCACCGTCAACGATCGCCGCGCCGCGCGGCTGCTGCGCGATCTGTCGTCGCAGGTGCCCGGCGGCGCCGGCTGGACCGCGATGCCCGCGCCGATGATGGGCGGCGAGGATTTCAGCTACGTGCTGCGGGAAATACCCGGCGCGATGGCGTTCCTCGGCGTCGCCGCACCGGGCAGCGACTGGCGCACCAACCCGCCGCTCCACAACACCCGCATGACGATCGAGGAGGACGTGCTGGCGACCGGCGTGGCGATGCACTGCGCGGTCGCGGAACGCTTCCTGGAGCGCGGACTGGACTGACGCCGGTGTCCGCGATGACGATGCTGCGCGACGCCACCGGCGCGGCGCACGAGCAGGTCGATGCCGCGTTCGGCGCGCACCACCTTGCCGCGCCCGCGGCGTACCGCGCGTTCCTGCTGGCCCACGCCCGCGCGCTGCCGGTCGCCGAGGCGGCGATGGCCGCGCTGCCGTTCGCCGCGACGCTTCCCCCGCGCACCCCGCTGCTCGCCGCGGATCTCGCCGATCTCGGCGCGGCGCTGCCCGCTCCCCTGCCCTTCGCGCCCGGCGAGGATGCGGCGAGCCGCTGGGGCGTGCTGTACGTCGTGGAGGGATCGCGGCTCGGCGGCGCGCTGCTGGCGCGACAGGTGCCCGCGGGCACGCCCTGCCGCTACCTGGGCGCGGTCCACGCCCCCGGCCAGTGGCGGGCGGTTCGCGCGGCGCTGGACGAGGCCGCCGCCGGGCAGGACGCCGACTGGACCGGCCGGATGATCGCCGGCGCGCTCGCCACCTTCGCGCTCTACGCCGCGGCGGCGCGGGACGATTGATCCCGGGCGCTTCTCCCTAGCGCCGGCCGACCCACCCAGCCGTTCGCACCGAGCTTGTCGACGTGCGTGTCTCAGCCGCCGTGCCCGGACGCGCGTGCTTCGACAGGCTCGGCACGAACGGAACGGGTGGTCCGCCCCTCAGTCCGCCTCGATCGGTGCGGTCAGCACCGCGCGCAACCCCGGTGCGTTGTCGAGGTAATCGATCTCGCCGTCGATCCGCTGGATCACCGCGCGCATCATGCGGCTGCCGAACCCTTCGCCGTCACCCTGCTTGCCGGCGCCGTTGTCCGCGACGATCAGGCGCAGCCGGTTGCGATATTGCTCCAGCACGATCTCGATCGGCCCGCCGCTCTGCCCCGGATAGGCATATTTGGTCGCGTTGATGACCAGTTCGGCGGCGATCAGCCCGATGTTCACCGCGCGATCGGCGGGGATCAGCACCGGCGCCAGCGACAGCGTCATCGCGCGCGACCATTCGTCGCCCAGCGACGCCTTCAAATCGTCGATCAGCTCGCCCAGGTAGCGGCTGAGGTCGATCGTCTCGATCTGGTCGTCGCGGTACAGGCGGCGATGCACCAGCGCCACCGCCGACAGCCGCGAGCGTGCCTCGCGCAGCTGGTCGGCGACCACCCCCGGCCCGGCGTCGCGCGCCTGGATCGCCAGGAACGACGACACGAGCTGAAGGCTGTTCTGCACGCGGTGGTCGACCTCGCGCATCAGCAGGTCCTTCTGCGCCAGCAACGCGTCCTTCTCCGCCCCCGCGCGCTCCAGCTCCTGGTTCAGCCGGCGCAGCTCGGTCGAGGCGCGCGCCTCGCGCAGCAGCCGGCGCAGCCGCACGGCGCCCTCCACCTGCTCCAGCGTCCAGCGCCGCGCGCGCCCGCGCACCGTCTCGTGCCACGATTCGAACGAGGCGCGCGGGTGGAGCGTCGCCTGCGGGTCGAGCGGGACCGCCTTGTGCGGATTGCCCGCCCATTCGATCTCCTCGATCTGCTCGACGCGCGTCCAGACCAGCACCTGCCGGTCGTCGACGCGCATCGCCAGCACGCCGCTGTTCGCGCCGAAGCGCCCGGCCGCGGGCCAGTCGACCGCCAGCTCGCGCGTCGCGAACGGCGCGGCATCCTCGCGCAGCCGCAGGCCGCGAACCAGCTCCAGCACGTCCTCGTCCGCGGGCACCACGCCGCTCGACGCCAGCGTCCGGTCGCGGATCAGCACCAGGCCGTCGGCATCCAGCATCCGCCGCAACTCGTCGGCACGCCGGGTCAGCGTCGCGAACGGATCGCCGTCGTCCGCCAGCAATTGCCGCAGCGCGTCCTCCTCGCTGCGCAGCGCCAGCCGGGTGCGATACGCCTCCGCCTCTTCCTTCGCCAGGATCTGCCGCGCCAGCGCGCTCGCCATCGCCGCGCCGGCGGCGCGGATGCTGCGCGGCATCAGCCGGGGGGTGAGATTGTGGCACGCCACCAGTCCCCACAGCAGCCCGTCCTTGACGATCGAGATCGACGCCGACGCCGCAACCCCCATGTTGCGCAGGTATTCGACATGCACCGGCGAGACGCTGCGGATCGCGACGTCGCTCAGGTCGACGGTCTTGAACCCGGCCGGGCGCAGCGCGGCGGGCGTGTAGTTTATGTCGGGGATCACGCGCGTGCGGTTGCGCACGTACAGCGCGCGCGCCTGCCGCGGAATGTCGGTCGCCGGGAAATGGTGGTGGAGGAACGACGACAACGCCGGGTCGCGGTCCTCCGCAACGACGCACCCCGCCTCGTCGTCGAGGAAGCGGTAGATCATTACCCGGTCGAACCCGGTCAGCGCGCGAAACGCCGCCGCGGCGCGGTCGCACAGCATCTTCAGCGTGCCGGCGCGCTCGAACCCTGCGGCGATCGCGTCGAGCCAGCCCAGCGTCGCGGCGACGCTGCCCGGCTGTTCCTCGATCGGCTCCAGCTCGGCGATCAGCCACGGCCCGGCGCGGTGCAGCGCGACGTCGTGCCCGAGCAGCGGCGCGGCCAGCACCGTGCCCCCCGGGCCGACCGGCGCGGCCTGCGCCACCGCGGCGACATCCTGCCGCAACAGCACCGACAGGTCCTGCCCCAGCCAGTCGTCGCCCAGCTTGTCCTCGATCGCGCCCGCCCCGGCGACGACACGCAGCGTGCGCGGGTCGGCGACCAGCATCAGCCCGTGGGGCTGAACCGCGCCCGACAGGTGGATCGGCTCACGATCGCACGGCGTGAGTTCGGCAGCGTCCGGAAGAAGCGCGCCCTCCGACGCCGTTTGCGGGTCCATCGCCGGCCACTAGGACAAGACGCCCGCCGCTGGCAACCACCGCGGGTCAAACTCATGACTTTTTGGGTACGTACAACCGAAACGGTGACGAAACAATCTATCTTCCATCGCGCGCCGTCATGCTAAGGGACATCGGCGATGTCCGATTCGACACCCCGTGAACCGCGCAGCAGCGTCATCCTGTATGCCCGCATCGACCATGTCGACCGGGCGGTCGAGGTCCGCGTGCGCAATCTGTCCGCCACCGGCGCCTGCATCGAAAATCCGGGCGAACTGCATCAGGGCGATCAGGTCGCGGTGACGATGGGCACGCTGGTCGCGCTCCCGGCCGAGGTGATGTGGACCTCCGCGGCGCTCGCCGGGCTGCACTTCAGCGACGGTGCGATCGACATCGCGGAGGCGCGCCGCCCGCGCGAACGCGGCGCCAACAACGTGAAGGCGAGCGCGGGCTGGATCAGCAACATCCAGCACGCCTACCGCCGCCGCGACAGCTGAGCGCATCTCCGAACCGACCCTGACCGTCGCGCGCGCGCATATTGCCGCTGCCCCGGTCGCTTCGTAGGGAAGGCGGCATGACCCGCCTGACCGTCAACAACGAGGCCGTCGAATATCGCCTGCCCGCGGACACTCCGCTGCTGTGGGCGTTGCGCGATGCCTCCAACCTGACCGGCACCAAATACGGCTGCGGCACCGGCAGCTGCGGGGCGTGCACCGTCGATGTCGACGGACGCGCGCTGCGGTCGTGCCAGGTGACGCTGCGACAGGCGGAGGGCGCGTTCGTCACCACGATCGAGGGGCTGTCGCGCGACCGCACCCACCCGGTGCAGCTTGCGCTGATCGCCTGCAACGTCCCCCAATGCGGCTATTGCATTCCCGGCATCACCATGGCCGCCGCCGCCCTGCTGAAGCGCGATCCCGCCCCGTCGGAGGCGGCGATCCGCGCCGCGATCACCAACATCTGCCGGTGCGGCATCTATCCGCGGCTGGTGGAGGCGATCCAGCGCGCCGGCCGCGCGATCCGCGGCGACGAACGCCTGCCCGCCGCACCGCGCCCCGGCATCGACCCGGCCGAGGCCGCACGGCTGGTCCCCGCGCTCGATCCGGGCCACCGGCCTTCGGATCAGAGGTGAAGCGCTCATCCCGTTCGCACTGAGCCTGTCGAAGTGCGTGCTTCATACGCCCGCCTCGTTCACGTGCTTCGACAGGCTCAGCACGAACGGCGCAGGTGACTCAGCTTCGGAACGCTTCCGATCCCGCCGGGCCCTTCACCCGTCCCGCCCGTAGACATCGTCGCGGAACGCCAGCTGCGCCCCCGTGCTGCCGGCGGTCAGATAGGTCAGATACACCGGCGTCGGCGCGGTCAGCGCCACCGCCTGCTCGGGCTTGCCGCCCGCGCGCAGCGGACGCCCCATCAACCACCGCGCCAGCCGCGGCGCATCCTCCAGCCGGATGCACCCGTTGCTGAAATGGCGGTCGTCCTTCGTCAGCAGCGCGCGGTTCGGCGTGTCGTGCAGGTAGATGCCCTCGTCGTTCGGGAACAGGAACTTGACCTTCCCCATCGAATTGGCCGGTCCCGGCAATTCCCGCACCCGCAGGTCGCGCTTGCCCGCCGCCACCGCGCGCCAGTCGATCGTGTCGGCGGGCAGCGGCCGCGCCGCATCGCTCCAGTCGCTCAGCGCCTCCATCTTCATCGACGCCAGCGTCCGCCCGCCCAGGATCTTCACCGCGACGTTCTTGCGGACCAGATAGTCGGGCACATTCCAATACGGGTTCACGATCGCCCATTGCAGCGTGCCGGCCAGCATCGGCGTCTGCGTCTCGCGCGTGCCGACCACGACGCGCATCGTGCCCTTCTGCTCGCCCGCCTCGTAGAACCACAGCCGCCCCGACGAGGCATCGACCTCGACATGCCGCGTCCACGGCCCCGGAAGGATCCGCGCGCGGTCGAGGTTCAGCCGCAGCCGCGTCAGCGCCGCCGGCGTGATCCCGCCGCGCCGCGCCAGTGCCGAGGCGCGCCGCAGCTCGACGTAGCGCGGGCTCATCCACGCCATCTTGCTCACATAGGTCGCGAAAGAGGGCGGAAAGGTCGCGGCGCGCAACACCGCCTCCGGCTTGGGACGGCTCGGCTTCAGGCGCTTGTCGGCCCAGGTCATGCCGACGTCGCGCGGGCGGCGCTGGTCGCGGACGTAATCGACGAACGCGGCGGACAGCGCCAGCTCGGCCGCGGCCACCGCCGCGGGCGCACCGCCGCGCGCGGCATCGATCCGCTGGCGCAGCTTGCCCACGTCGTAGGACGACGGCTTTAGGTTGTCGAGGTCGGCGTCGTTCAGATACGCGATCAGCGTGCCGGCGGCCGGGCCGATCGTCGCAGCGCCCGTCTCCCCGCCCGTCCACAGCGGGCGATAGCCGCGCTGCGCATAGACGCGCGCCATCCACCCGCCGGCGGCGGCGCGGATCGCGACCGCCAGCGCCTGGTCGCGCGCGGAATCGACCCTGGCCTTGGCGGCGCGCGGCGCGGGCGACCGCTTGCCCTTCGCGACGGCGTTCGCCTTGCCAACCGGCTTTACCTTGGCGGCGGGCTTCGTCTTGACGTTAGCCTTGGTCCTGACGGCAGCAGCCGCCGACGTCGCGGGCATCATCGGCACCGCGATCGCCAGCGACAGCGTCAGCAACCGAAAGGGAGAGCGGCACCGCCGCCCTCCCCGCATACGGACGATCAGCCCCGTTCCCCGCGGCGGGTCGGCGCGGGCGGCGGCGGCGGCGGGGCCGGCGGCGCATAGGGGTGATAGATGCCGTCGGAGGTGTAATAGCCGTCGACGATCCCGTCGCCGTCGCGGTCGGCGGCGTGGCTGCCCGCAACCGCGCCCGGGGGCGGCGGCGGGGGCGGCGGGGCCGGCGGCGCCTTCTTGGCGCAGGCACCCAGCATCATCATGCCGCACGCGGCCAGCATGATCGAACGGTAACGCATGAACATATCTCCCTTTGGACGTCAGCGACTTGGGGGTGCTGCGCCCGTCTCCCCTGTCCGCTTATGGCTGATCCATCGCCGCCGCTGCGACCATCCATGCTGCGACCGGACGTGCGCGGGGCGCGCCAGTATGGTTAAGCGGCGTCGATGCGCCGCATGCGGGAACATCGCCGCCGCTTCCGTTTTGTCGACGGCGACGATGACGAAAGGACATGGACCTATGGCGGCCGACCGGCTTGAGATCAGCCTCGACACGCTGCTCGACAACATCGACGAGCGGCAGGTGGAGTTCACCGGCGAGGCGGACGGCGACGAATATGAATTCGCGGTCCAGTACGACGTGCTGGAGGCGCTGAGCGGCGACGCGCCGGACGGCGACGCGGTCGACATGTTCAACCGCTTCTCCGACACGATCGCCGACGCTGCCCTCTCCGCGCTCGCCCGCAACGCCGACGCACAGCCGATCGTCGTCAGCGAGAGCGATCTCGAATAACGTAAGACACCATCCCTCGCCCCTCTCCGAGGGGAGAGGGACGCGCAGACTTGATCTTTGCGCAGCGAAGACCTGGTCGAAGCTGGATGCGGGGTGGCGCTCGCGCATGCGAGCGCGCGCGCCACCGGCTCGCTCGCTCCCTCCTCCCTCCGCACGAAACAATCATGCCGCCGCGACTTATCGGTTGCGGCCGCCCGTACTTGCGTCCACTCTCCGACGCACAAAACGAAAAGCCGCCCATGACGGCGGCAGGGAGAGGATGATGGACATACCGAGCTTCATGGTGATCGGCGTGGGTGCGGTCGGCGCGCTCGGCACGCTGGCGATGGTGGTGTTTCTGGCCCGTCGCGCGCCGCAGCGCTGATCGACACTGTTAATTTGCCGGCGTTGGACGTCCGCACGCCGGTATTTTCGCGGTCGTGCCGGCACCGCAGCGCAATGTTGCGGTACCGGCGCGCCCCCGCGTGATCGGCGATCGGACGATTGGTCCTGTCGGCCCGATCGTGCCCTCCATACCTGACCCTACCATTCACCATACCAATGTTGGTTGCGACCGACGCCAGGACGTGCATGCTAGCCGCACGCACGAAACGGGGTGGAGGGTGGAATGACGGACAGACGGTCGATGATGGCCGGCATCGCGGCGCTCGGCGCCGCCGCGCCGCTGGCGGCGCGCGCCACACCCGCCACCCCGGCGATCATCGTCTCCACCTGGGACTTCGGCGCCGCCGCCAACGACGCCGCTTTCGCCGCGATGACGGCCGGCGGCTCGCTGCTCGACGCGGTCGAGGCCGGCGCGAAAGTGCCCGAGGCCGATCCGAACAACCACTCGGTCGGCTATAGCGGCTACCCGGACCGCGACGGCCATGTGACGCTGGACGCGGTCATCATGGACGATGCCGGCGGCGTCGGCGCGGTCGCCGCGCTGGAGAATACGACCCATGCGATCTCGGTCGCGCGCCGCGTGATGGAGAAGACGCCGCACACGCTGCTGGTCGGCGAAGGCGCGACGCGGTTCGCGAAGGATCAAGGCTTTCCGCAGCAGGATCTGCTCACGCCGGAGGCCGAGCAGGCATGGCGCGACTGGCTGAAAACCGCCGATTATCAACCGGTCGCCAACAGCGAGACCGGCACCTACGGCACGCGGCGGCACGTCACGCCGGGCGGTGCGCTCGACCATGACACGATCGGGCTGCTCGCCCGTCGCGCCGATGGTCGCATGGCGGGCGCCTGCACCACCTCCGGCATGGCGTTCAAGATGCGCGGCCGCGTCGGCGATTCGCCGCAGGTCGGCGCCGGGCTCTATGTCGAGCGCGGCGTCGGCGGCGCGACCTCGACGGGGCTCGGCGAGGAGGTGACCCGCGTCTCCGGCAGCGCGCGCGTCGTCGCATCGATGCGTGGCGGGCTGTCGCCGCAACAGGCGTGCGAGGAGGTGGTCCGACACATCGCGCGGCTGCGCGGGCCGGCGATCAAGGGGGTGCAGGTCGGCTTCCTGGCGCTCGATCCGCGCGGACGCGTCGGCGCCTTCTGCCTGCTGCCCGGCTTCACCTATGCGGTCACCGACGCGGCCGGGCGCACGACGGTTCACAAGGCCGCATCGCTGTTCGCGGCATGAACGGACCGCTGCTGGAAGTCTGCGTCGAGGACGCGCGCGGCATCGCGGCGGCGGTCGCCGGCGGTGCGGACCGGATCGAACTGTGCGCGGCGCTCGACCTCGGTGGGCTCACCCCGCCCGCCTCGCTGGTGCGCGCCGCCGCGCAGGCGCCGCTCCCGGTCCACCTCCTCGCCCGCCCCCGCGCTGGCGGCTTCGCTTACGACGTCGCCGAGCGTGCGCTGGTCGCCGAGGACATCCGCACCGCCGCCGACGCCGGGCTGGCCGGGGTCGTGATCGGCGCCAGCCGCGACGACGGTCGGCTCGACATCGATACGCTTGCCGACTGGGTCGCGGTCGCGCGCGAACGCGGGACGGCGCGCGGCCACCCGCTGTCGCTGACGCTGCACCGCGCCTTCGATCTCGTGCCCGACTTGCCCCGGGCGCTGGAGGACGCGGTCGCGCTCGGCTTCGATCGCATCCTCACCTCGGGCGGCGCGCCTCACGTGGCCGACGCGCTGCCGATGCTGGCGCGGCTGGTCGCGCAGGCCGGCGAGCGCATCACGATCCTGGCGGGCAGCGGCGTGTCGGCGGCGACGCTCCCGGCGCTGCTGTCGACCGGCGTCCGCGAGGTCCACGCCTCGTGCCGCACCGCCGTCCCCGCGGGCGATCCGGCGCTCGCGCGCTTCGGCTTCAGCGCGACGATCGAAAGGCGCACCGACGCAACGACGGTCGGCGAACTTGCCGCCATCTTGCGTTCGCAGCGGGCTTGAACAATACCAATCTATGACTTAGGACGATGTGCAGCGGGATGACCGCTCCGGGGAAGCGCCTCTACATGACCACTCGTGCCGACCAGACGTTGATGTTCGCCGAAGCCGGCGAGGCTTCCGCCGCGGTCGCGCGGATGCTGGACGCCAATCGGAAGACGGCGCGCGATCTTGCGCGGCTGCTGCGTGCCGCGCCGCCCGCGGTGGTCGTCACCTGCGCGCGCGGCTCCTCGGATCATGCTGCAACCTATGGCAAATATCTGATCGAGACCGTCGTCGGCGTGCCGGTCGCTTCTGCCGCTCCCTCGGTCGCGTCGGTGTACGAATCGGCGGTGAAGACCCCGGCCGCGCCGCTGTGCATCGCGATCTCGCAAAGCGGGCGCAGTCCCGACCTGCTCGCCACCGTCGCCGCGCAGAAGGCGGCGGGCGCGCACGTCGTCGCGCTGGTCAACGATACCAATTCGCCGCTCGCCGCCGCCGCCGACACGCTGGTGCCGCTGATGGCCGGACCGGAAAAGTCCGTCGCGGCGACCAAATCCTACATCACCGCGCTCGCCGCGCTGGCGCTGCTGGTCGCGGAATGGGCGGAGGACGACGGTCTGCGTCAGGCGGTCGCGCGGCTGCCCGAGCGGCTCGCCGCCGCCTGGGCGCTCGACTGGCGCGAGGTGGTCGACATGCTGGTCGACGCCAACAACCTGTTCGTGATCGGGCGCGGGCTCGGCTTCGGCATCGCGCAGGAAGCGGCGTTGAAGCTCAAGGAAACCTGCGCACTCCATGCCGAGGCGTTCAGCGCCGCCGAGGTTCGCCACGGCCCGATGGCGATCGTCAACGAAGGCTTTCCGCTGATCGCCTTCGCCACCTCCGACACCGCCGGCGACGGCGTGCGCGAGGCGGCGGCCGAGTTCGCGGGGCGCGGCGCGCGCGTCGCGCTCGCCGACGCGAGCGCCGACGGCGACAGCCACCCGCCCGCGCTCGCCGATCATCCCGCGATCGAGCCGATTCTGGCGATCCAGAGTTTCTACCGCATGGCCAATGCCCTGTCGGTCGCGCGCGGGCTGGATCCCGACGCCCCTCTCCACCTGAGCAAGGTTACCCGCACGCTATGACGCGGCACAGCTTCACCAACGGCCATGTCGTCACGCCCTCGGCCACGCTGACCGACGCGACCTTCACCGTCGCGGACGGGCGGATCGTCGCGATCGACGCGGCGGCCGATGCGGACGCGCACGACCTTGGCGGCGGCTGGGTCATGCCCGGCTTCATCGACACGCAGGTGAACGGCGGCGGCGGCGTGCTGTTCAACGACACGCCGACGGTCGACGGCCTGGCGACGATCGCTGCCGCCCACGCACGCTACGGCACCACCGCGACGATGCCGACGCTCATCAGCGACACGCCCGACGTGATCGCGCGCGGGCTGGAGGCGGTGGATGCCGCGATCGAGGCGGGCGTGCCCGGTGTGATCGGCATCCACGTCGAGGGTCCCGTCATCAGTGTCGCGCGCAAGGGCATCCACGATCCGGCGCGCTTCCGGCCGCTCGACGACGAACTGCTGGCCCTGCTCACCGCGCCGCGCCGTGGGCGGGTGATGGTGACGCTGGCGCCCGAGCGCGTCTCCGCCGAGCAGATCGCCTCGTTGGTCGCCGCCGGCGTGCGCGTCTGCCTGGGGCACACCGACGCCGATTATGCGACCGCCACCGCCGCCTTCGCGGCGGGTGCCAGCGGCGTGACGCACCTGTTCAACGCCATGTCGCCGCTCGTGCACCGCGCGCCCGGCGTGGTCGGCGCCGCACTCGACAACGACAGCGCCTGGTGCGGGATCATCGTCGACGGCTTCCACGTCGACGATGCCGCGTTGCGTATCGCGTTGCGCGCGCGCCCGGCGGATCGCTTCATGCTGGTGTCGGATGCGATGCCGTGCGTCGGCGCCGCGCAGAAGGACTTCGTGTTGCAGGGCAAGCCGATCCGTGTCGAGGGCGGCCGCTGCGTCGGCGCCGACGGGACGCTGGCGGGTTCGGATCTCGACATGGCGGGCGCGGTGCGCGGCGCGGTCACGCGGCTCGGCCTCGCGCCCGAGGCGGCGGCGGGGCTGGCGGCGACGAGCCCGGCGGCGTTCCTCGGCCTGTCGGACGAGCGCGGGACACTGGCGGTCGGACAGCGCGCGGACTGGGCGATCCTGACGCACGACCTCCATCCCGCCGGCACCTGGATCGGTGCGCAACCGGTCGCCTGACCCTTTCTCCGGAGACGCCATGGCCCCCCTTTCGCTGTTCGCGCCGCTCGACGGCTGGGCCGGTCCGCTGGACGAGGTGCCGGACGCGGTCTTTGCGGAGCGGATGCTGGGCGATGGCGTGGCGATCGATCCGATTGGCGATACATTGGTCGCACCCTGCGACGCATGCGTGATCACCGTGCAACCGACCGCCCACGCAATCACGCTCCGCGCCCCCCAAGGGCCGGAGCTGCTGATCCATATCGGGCTCGACACCGTGAACCTGGGCGGCCGCGGCTTCACCCCGCTGGTCGCGGCAGGAGAGCATGTGACGCGCGGGCAGCCGCTGATCCGCTTCGACCTGGACCTGATCGTGCGCGAGGCGCGCGCCGCGGTGACCCCGATCGTGGTCACCAACGGCGAGCGGTTCGCGGTCGACACGCACGTCGCGCCGGGCACCGTCGCGGTCGGCGACGCCTTCATGACGCTCACCCCGCGCGCGGCATCGGCCGCACAGGCGACGAGCGACGGGCCGAGCGCCACGCGCACCATCGCCGTGCCGCTGCCGCACGGCCTCCACGCCCGCCCCGCGGCACGCATCGCCGAAGTCGCGCGCGGCTTCGACGCCGTCGTGACGCTCGCCAAGCAGGGCGGCGCCCCCGCCAGCGCAACCAGCCCTGTCGGGCTTCTCTCACTGATCGTCGCGCACAACGATGCGGTGACGATCACCGCAACCGGCGCGCAGGCCGAGGCAGCGGTTGCGGCGGTCGCCGATCTGATCCTGCACGGCATTACCGAAGAACCCGCCGCGCCCCCGCGCCAAGCCGCGCCGCCTCGCCACACCGAGGTGCCCGCGGGCGCGATCGCGGGCGTCACCGCCGCGCCGGGGCTGGCGATCGGCCCGGTCGCGCGCTGGGACGTGCAGGATCTCGACGTGCCGAGCGACGGCTGCGGGATCGCGGCGGAAGAAGCCGCCTTTGCGCATGCCTGCACCGCGCTGTCCGGCGAATTGATCGCCCGATCCGCCACCGCCAGCGGCCCGATGCGCGCGATCCTCGACGCCCACGCCGCGATGCTGTCCGACGAGGCGCTGCTCGGCACCGCGCGCGCCATGATCGCGGACGGGCGCAGCGCCGCTTTCGCGTGGCGCGCCGCGATCCGGCCGCAGGCCGATGCGCTACGCTCCGGGGGTGACCCGCGGCTTGCCGAGCGCGCGGACGACATGCGCGACCTCGAACGCCAGCTGATCGCGCGGCTGATGGGGGTGGAGGACGCGGGCGTGGCGCTTCCGCAGGGCGCGATCCTGGTGGCCGACGACTTGCTACCCTCGCAGTTCATGGCGCTCGATCTCGATCGGCTCGCCGGGTTGGCGGTCGTGCGCGGCGGGCCGACCTCGCACGTTGCGATCCTCGCCGCGGCGCGCGGCGTGCCGATGCTGGTGGCGCTGGGCGATGCGCTGCGCGACGTGGGCGCCGGTACCCGCGTGATCCTGGACGCCGGGGCCGGGCTGCTCCATGCCACGCCCTCTGCCGAAACGCTGGCCGATGCCGAAGCGCGCGTCGTTGCCGCCGCCGCCCGCCGCGTCGCCGCGATGGCGCGCGCGGATGAGGAATGCCGCACCGCCGACGGCACGCGGATCGAATTGTTCGCCAATTGCGGTTCGCCCGCGGATGCCGCCGTTGCGGTGAGGAACGGCGCGGAGGGCTGCGGGCTGCTGCGCACCGAATTGCTGTTCCTCGATCGCGATACCGCACCCGACATCGCGGAGCAGACGGCCGATTACCAGGCGGTCGTCGACGCGCTGGACGGTCGTCCGCTGATCGTCCGCCTGCTCGATATCGGCGGCGACAAGCCCGCGCCGTACCTGCCGATCGACGGCGAGGAGAACCCGGCGCTCGGACTTCGCGGCGTTCGCGTCGTCCTCGCGCACCCGCACATTCTCGAGGATCAACTCAAGGCGATCCTCGCCGTCCGCCCGCGCGGACGCTGCCGGATCATGGTGCCGATGGTCGCAGGCGTCGACGAACTGCTCCGCGTGCGCGACGTGCTCGACCGGCTGAGCGGCGGCGTGCGCGATATCGAACTGGGCGTGATGGTGGAGACACCCGCCGCAGCGATCGGTGCCGACCTGCTGGCGGCGGAGGCCGACTTCCTGTCGATCGGCACCAACGACCTAACCCAATATACGCTGGCGATGGATCGCGGCAATGCGGCGGTGGCAGGCGCGCTCGACGGGTTGCATCCCGCGGTGCTGCGGCTGATCGGCGAGACGGTGCGCGGTGGGGCCTTGCGGCACCGCTGGACCGGCGTCTGCGGCAGCCTTGCCTCCGATCCGCTCGCCGTCCCGATCCTGCTCGGGCTCGGGGTCACCGAATTGTCGGTGGCTCCGGCGGCGGTGCCGGAGATCAAGGCGCTGGTTCGCGACGTCGATCTGGCGGCGGCGCGCGATCATGCCCGCGCCGCGCTCGCCTGTCCGGATGCCGCCGCAGTCCGCCGCCTTGCACGGGAGTTTGCGCGATGAAGTCAATCCTCGGCACTCTCCAGCCGCTCGGCCGTGCGTTGATGCTGCCGATCGCGGTGCTGCCGATCGCCGGGCTGCTGCTCCGCCTGGGCCAGCCGGACCTGCTAGACATCGCCTTCGTCAGCGCGGCGGGTGACGCGATCTTCTCGCATCTCGGCCTCCTGTTCGCGATCGGCGTCGCCACCGGGTTCGCGCGCGACGGCAACGGCGCCGCATGCCTGGCGGGCGTCGTCTGCTTCCTGGTCGCGACGGAAGCTGCCAAGGTGCTGCTGGCCGTCCCGCCGGACGTGACCGCCGGGCTCGCCGCGCCCTCCGCCGATCTGGCGGTCGCGGCGTGGAAGGCCAAGGCGATCGCGCGCCTCGACGTGCCGGCCGGCATCCTCTCCGGGCTGGTCGGCGGGCTGTTCTACAATCGGTTCTCCACGATCAAGCTGCCGGAATATCTCGCCTTCTTCGGCGGCCGCCGCTTCGTGCCGATCGTCAGCGGATTGGCGGGCCTTGTCCTCGCGGTCGTGATCGGCACCGGCTTCGCCGCGATCGCCAGCGGCATCGACCGGCTCAGCTACGGCATCGCGGCATCCGGCGGAGCGGGATTGTTCCTGTTCGGACTGCTCAACCGGCTGCTGCTGGTCACCGGGCTGCACCATCTGCTGAATAACATCGTGTGGTTCGTGATGGGCGATTATCACGGCACCACCGGCGACCTCCGCCGCTTCTTCGCGGGCGATCCGAGCGCGGGCGCGTTCATGGCGGGGTTCTTCCCGGTCATGATGTTCGGCCTGCCCGCCGCCTGCCTGGCGATGTACCATGCCGCCCTGCCGGAGCGGCGCAAGGCGGTCGGAGGAATGCTGTTCAGCCTCGCGCTCACCTCCGCGCTGACTGGCGTGACCGAGCCAATCGAGTTCAGCTTCATGTTTCTCGCCCCCGTGCTCTACGCGGTGCATGCGGTGCTGACCGGCGCGTCGATGGCGCTGATGAACGCGCTGGGCGTGAAGCTGGGCTTCGGCTTCTCCGCCGGGCTGCTCGACTATGTGCTGAACTACAACCGCGCGACCCGCCCGCTGCTGCTGCTACCGGTGGGGGCGGTGTATTTTGCGCTTTATTACGGGCTGTTCCGCTTCTTTATCGCGCGCTTCGACCTGAAGACGCCGGGGCGCGAGCCGCTCGAGGCCGGTGCCCCGGCGAGCGTCGCGGCCGGCGAGCGCGGCGCCGCCTTTGCGCGCGCGCTGGGTGGGGCCGCGAACCTGACCGAGGTCGGCGCCTGCACCACCCGCCTTCGCCTCAACGTCCGCGATCAGGCGGCGGTCGACGATGCGGCATTGAAGGCGCTGGGCGCGCGCGGGCTGATCCGCCCGTCCGCGACCGCGTTGCAGGTGGTGCTCGGCCCGATCGCGGACGTCGTCGCGGTGGAGATCCGCGATGCGTTGGCGGCCGGCGGCGTCTCGGTCGCCCCGACATCGGTGGCGGACCCGATCAGCGAAGCCCCCGTCGTGCTGTCGGCCGAGACGCTCAAGGCATTGGGCGGGGCTGCGAACGTTCGCGGCGCGAGCCTTCACCCCGGCCGCGTCCGCGTGACGCTCGCCGGCGCGTCGGTGGACGAGGCGGCGCTGCGGTCGCTGGGGGTTCGTGCCGTGGCACGCCCGGCCGACCGAACGCTGCACCTGCTCGTTGCCGACGCGGCGGTACTTACCGCCTGACCTGGATCGTCATCCCCGCGACGTCGGGGATGACGACGCTGCCCGCCTTACAGGTCCGACAATTCCGCAACGAAGTCATAGGCGTCCCCGCGATAATAGGAGCGCGTGAACTCCACGGCACGCCCGTCGCGGCGGAACCCGCGCCGTTCGATCAGCAGCCCGGCATGCCCGGCGTCGACGCCGAGCATCTTCGCATGTTCCGGCCCGAACGGCACCGCGCGCAGCCGCTGAAGCGCGCGCACCGGCCGGCTCCCCGCCTTGTCGAGCGCGCTGTAGAGCGAGTCCTGCACCGCATCCGCCGACGGCAGGCAATAGCCGGCGATCGCCGACATCTCGAGCGCCATCGGTTCGTTGTCGGCGTGACGGATACGCTGGAACCGGAAGACGGGCGCGCCGGGTGACAGACCCAGCGCCATGCTCTCCTCCGGGTTCACCGTGCTTGCGACCCGGCTGATCCAGCTGCTGGACGCCGTCTTGCCGCGCGCCGCCATGTCCTCCGAAAAGGACGACAGCTTGGAAAAGCTTTTCTCGACCCGGCCGGCGACGAACGTTCCCGCCCCGCGGCGCCGCGTCAGCAGGCCGTCCTCGACCAGCCCGCCGATCGCCTTCCTGACCGTGATCCGCGACACGTCATATTCGGTCGCCAGGTCACGCTCGGCGGGGATCGCGTCGCCTTGGTTCAGGATCCCGCCCTGGATGGCGTCACGGATAACCTGTTGTAGCTGCAGATATAGTGGCGCCGCATTGCCCTCACGAAACCGTCCCACCTCGTCCGAAAAGGCCATCCACGTCGCTCCCCATTCCTTCGGACGCACAGCCGGCGCGCGACGGAGCCGGACCGTAACCAAAGGCGGCCCGCACCACAACCGATCCGCGACATCCCTTGCGGTGTCGCAAAAAAGTCACATCCATCCGAAAACATTAAAATTTCATTTTGCAGATGAAATTCTAACGTAACTTTTCATATCCTTCGGTATAATTTGGTCCTATTACCAATTGTGGATCTGGTCGGGAGGAAACGCGGTGCACAAGCACCGCCCTCCCGCCGGCATACCGAGGGACAGGCGCGACCGTGTCGCGCCTTTGAGGGGATTTGACATGCGCTTGCGTCGATACATGCTGGTCACCACCGCCCTGCTGGGTTTTGCCGGTACGGCGCACGCGCAGGAAACGACCACGCCGCCGTCGACCACGCCGCCCAGCGGCGCGGCGTCTACCGAAGACGCGGTCGGCGACGACATCGTCGTCACCGGCTATGCCGGCAGCCTTCGCCAGGCGATCGAGCTGAAGCGCAACGCCAATGCGGTCGTCGACGCGATCTCGGCCGAGGACATCGGCAAGTTTCCCGATCGTAACGTCGCGGAATCGCTGGCACATATTCCCGGCGTGTCGATCGACCGCCGCTTCGGCGAGGGCGAGAAGGTCGCGATCCTCGGCACCGATCCGGCGCTCAACCGCATGCTGCTCGACGGCCATGCCCTCGCCTCCGCCGACTGGGGCGGCAACGACAACGATCCGTCGAGCCGCACCTTCAACTATTCGCTGCTCGCACCGGAACTGGTCGACCGGCTCGAGGTCTACAAGTCGCCCGAAGCGCGGCTGGAGGATGGCAGCCTCGGCGGCACGGTGATCGTGCGCACGCGGCGTCCGCTGGAGCTGGACGCCAATTCGCTGTTCGCCTCGGGCGGCTACACCTACAACGACCGTTCCGAGAAGGGCAGCATCCGCGGCTCGGGCCTGTACAGCTGGAAGAACGCCGACGAGACGTTCGGCTTCCTCGTCGCGGGCACCTATGACAAGCAGCAGCTGGTCCGTTCGGGCATCGAATTCTTCGGTTACGAGCGGGGCGATGGTCGCTTCTTCCAGACCGTCAACGACGCCAACGGCGATCCGACGCGCGATGCGAGCGGCAACCCGATCTTGGTGCGTGACGCGTCGGGCCAGCCGGTACTGAAGAACCCGAATGCGACCATCACCGGCGGCAACCGCAACGATCTGGCCAACGCCACGCTGCCGTTCGGCATCAATTATGCCTATTTCCAGCAACAGCGCGAGCGCACCAGCGTGTCGGGAACGGTGCAATATCGTCCGGCCAGCAACCTGACGCTGACGCTGAACGGGCTGCACATCGACGGCAATTACAACAACTACAGCCAGTCGATGTACACCATTCCGGGCGCGTGGAGCGGTGCGGACCTGCAATCGGCCACCATCACCAACGGCCTGGTCACCGCCGCCTCGTTCGGCGCGGCCACCAGCCAGCGCAATGCGCAGCTCGACACGCTGGTCCGCTCGACGAAGCTGAAGACCGACAATCTGAACTTCTTCGCCGACTGGGAAGGCGACAACGGCGCAAAGGTGTCCTTCCTCGGCGGCTGGAGCAAGGCCACCGGCGGGCGCAATCCTGAATATCTGTTCAACGTGCAGACCAAGCTGCCGTTCAGCTATGCGATCACCCCGACCACGGCAGAGGTGAACTTCACCGGCGACCTGACGAACCCGGCGAACTACTTCACCAACCCCAGCAATCAGCTGGTGACGATCGAAGGCCGCCCGTTCAACGTCAACGGTACGCAGCTGAATGCGGCGCAGATCGGCGGTCTCGACTATAGCGTCACCACCGACCGCGACATCTTCGGCGGCTTCGACGCGGTCGTTCCGCTCGGCGACGGCTTCTTCAAGCAGGTCCTGATCGGCGCGCGCATCACCGACCACGTCAACCGGATCGACGCGCGCGGCATCAACAGCTATTTGACCAGCTCGCAGCTAGGCAATCAGCTGGGCGTGACCACGCTCACGACCCCGGACGGTATCTTCGACGGCACCGGCGGTTCGGGCACCGCCACCAAGTATCTGAATCTGCCGCGCGAAGCCGTGATCGACATTCTGGCGAACAGCATCAACACCCCGCTGTTCACCAAGGTCGGCGCGTCGACCCGCGTCGAGGAGCGGACCGCCGCCAGCTACGTCCAGGTCAATTTCGACGGCAACGGCCTGCGCGGCAACCTGGGTGGTCGCCTGGTCTATACCCGCGACGTATCCTATTACGCGCTGTCGCTGCCAACGGCGGCGAACCCGAACCCGGTACCGGTCCCGACCAGCACGTCGACCGACTACCTCAAGTTCCTGCCGGCGCTGAACGTCGCGTATGAAGTATCCCCGCAGTTCATCGTACGCGGTGCGGCGGCCAAAGTGATCTCGCGGCCGCGCTATCAGGATCTGGCGGCGTCGATTTCGCAGAACGACACGACGCTCGACGCGGGCGGCGGCAACCCGAACCTGAAGCCGTACGAGTCGACCAACTACGAGATCACCGCAGAATTCTACCCGCGTGCCGGCGCCTTGCTGTCGCTCGAACTGTACCGCCGCGAGATCGACAATTACATCCTGTCGACGACCATCACCAACCAGAGCTTCTTCAACTCGCTCGAGGGACGCGTGGTCAACACCTATCGCCTCTCCAGTCCGATCAACGCCGGCAAGGCGAAGGTCAACGGCGTGCTGGTGAACGGTCAGGCGGAGATCTGGGGCGGCTTCGGCATTCAGGCGAACTATGCATATCAGGACAGTTCCACGTCGGTGATCCCGGGAATTACGGGAGATCTCAACCTGCCGTACCTGTCCAAGCATACCGTCAACGTCATTCCGTATTTCGAGAAGGGGCCGTTCCAGGCGCGGGTGAGCTACAATTATCGCTCCTCCTATTTCCGGGCGATCGGTCGCCTGAACTCGGTCGACATGGTGGCGCCGTACAACCAGCTCGACGCCTCGGCGTCGCTGGCGCTGACCAAGAACATCTCGCTGACTGTGAACGCGCAGAATCTGCTCGACGAGACCTACCTGCAGTACAGCGGGACGCGCGATCGTCCGGCGGCATTCTACAAGAACGGCCGTACCTATGTCGGCAGCATTACTTTCCGCTTGTAATTTTAACCGGTTGTTCGATCCCTGTCCCGGGCCTCCGCAGATCGCGGGGGCCCATTTTTTTTGAGCTGCGGCATGGACGCGGGCGGTGGCGGGCGGCATGATGTGCCCAATACCAAAACAGAACCAAGGAGCTGCGATGCGCCGCCGCATGAAGACCGGAATGGCCGCATTCTCGCTGACGTGCCTCGCCGTTCCGGGCTTTGCGCAGTCGCTGCTGCCGCTGCCGCGGTCGATCGTGCGGGGTGCGGGGAGCATCACGGTGGCGGACGGGGCCACGATCGGTGCGGTTCCGGAGGCTTCGGGGGCCGCCAAGGTGCTCATCGAGCATGTGAAGGCGACACGCGGGTTGTCGCTGGCGATCACCGACGGTGTCGCCCGGATCCGCTTCGAGCGCGAAAATAGCAGCCCCGGGGCAGAAGACTATCGGATCATCGTCGCCAGGGATGCCATCCGGGTGCGCGCGGGCACACCGGCGGGCTTCCTGAACGGCGCGATGACCGTCGCGCAGCTCTTGACCCCCGACGCGCAGGTCGGGCGCCCGGTGCGCGTGCCGGCGATGACGATCGACGACGGCCCACGTTTCGGGTGGCGCGGGTTGATGATCGATCCGGCGCGGCACGTCCTGCCGATGGCGGAGCTGCGGCGGATCGTCGACCAGATGGCGGCGGTGAAGCTCAACACGCTGCACCTGCATCTGACCGACGATCAGGGCTGGCGGTTCGAGGTGAAGCGCTATCCGAAGCTGACCGAGGTCGGCGCGTGGCGGACGCCGCCGTCGATCGGCGGACCCGCCCCCGCCACGCGCGTCGGCGGTTTCTATACGCAGGACGCGTTGCGGGCGCTGGTCGCCTATGCCGCCGAGCGCAACGTGACGATCGTGCCCGAGATCGATCTGCCCGGCCATGCGACCGCGTTGGTTTCGGCCTATCCCGAGCTCGGCATCCTCGGCGACAAGCCGCCGGTCGGCAACCGCTGGGGGATCGAGCCGTACCTCTTCAATCCGGGGCCGGAGGGAATCGCGTTCGTCAAGGCGGTGCTCGACGAGCTGACCGACGTCTTCCCGGGCACCTACGTCCATCTCGGCGGCGACGAGGCGCTGAAGGACCAATGGCAGCGCAGCGCGGCGGTGCAGGCGCAGATCAAGGCGCTGGGGCTGGCGAACGAGGAAGCGCTGCAAAGCTGGATGATCGACCAATTCGGCGCCTATCTGCAGACCAAGGGCCGGCGGCTGATCGGCTGGGACGAGATCCTGGAGGGCGGCCTGCCCGCATCGGCGTCGATCATGTCGTGGCGCGGCGAGCAGGGCGCGATCGCCGCCGCCAACCAGGGGCATGACGTGGTGCTGTCGCCGGGCACGCCGCTGTACCTCGACCGCGTGCAGAGCAACCTGGCCAGCGAGGTGCCGGGGCAGAATGTCGTCAGCTCGCTGGCCGACGTCTATGGCTATGAGCCGATCCCGGCGGGCATCCCGGCCGACCGCGCACACCATGTGCTGGGCGCGCAAGGCAATGTGTGGAGCGAGTATCTGGTCACGCCGGCGGCGGTGCAGTTCCACATCTTCCCGCGCGCGGCCGCGATCGCCGAAATCACCTGGTCGGCGAAGGACAAGCGCGACCTGAAAGGGTTCCTGCCACGGGTGCGGCAGCAGTCGGCGCGCTGGACCGGTGCGGGGATGGATGTCGCGGACAGCGCGTTCGCGGTCGATTTCACGATCGCGGGCAGCCGCGGCGATGCGCTGCGCGCGAACCGCGTGCCGCTGACGCTCGCCACGCAGAGCGGGTACGGGACGATCCGCTACACGACCGACGGCAGCGCGCCGACCGCCCGGTCGCGCGCCTATCGCGCACCATTGTCGCTGACGCCGGGTACGGTGGTGCGCGCCGCCGCCTTCGATGCTGCAGGCGTCGCGACCGCGGCGGTGCGGCAGTTCGATACGTCGCGTCGTGCGCTGCTGACGCGCGGCAACGGTGCGCTGGTGCCGTGCGCGGGCACGCCGTTCGGGTTGCGCGTGCCGCTGACCCCGGACGCGCCCGAGCGGACGCCCGCGTTCAACCTGAATTTGTTCAACACCTGCGCGGTCTATCCCGCCGCGCCGCTGGACGTGGCCGGCAGCTACTCGGTCGAGGTGACGCGGCTGGCGCGCAACTGGGCGCTGGGGCACGATCAGGCGAAGCTGCGCGACTATTATCCGGTGTCGCCGCACGGCGAGTTGCTGGTGCAGATCGGCTGCACGGCTCCGGTCAATGGGCCGTTCAATGGGTCGACGAACGGTCAGCAGGCCGCAGCCAGGAACGCCAGACCCGTGCCGATCGGCACCTTTCCGCTACCCGATCCGGCCACCGCGCCGCAAACCTTCACCTTTACCGGCACGCTGCCGAAGACGACCGGGGATCAGGACCTTTGCCTTCAGTTCACCGCCCCGCTCGGCGATCCCTATTACGCGGTCGCCAGCGTGCAATTGACGGAGCGGCGCCGATGAAGTGGCTGGCGCTGCCGTTGCTGCTCGCCTCGACCGCGGCGGTCGCGGCGCCGAAGACGGTGACCGCGCTGGATAGCGGATGGCAGGTGCGGATCGACCCGCAGGACGCGGCGGCGGCCAGGGCGCATCCGCGCGCGGCGACATGGTTTGCCGCGACGGTGACTGGCAGCGTGCAGCAGGCGTTGATCGCGACGAAACAGGTGCCCGATCCCTTCAAGGGCACCAACGAAGCGGCGATCCAATGGGCCGGGCTGACCGGATGGCAGTATCAGCGCACGCTGACGCTGACGCCTGCGCAGCTGGCGCGCGATCACCTCGACCTCGTCTTCGACGCGCTGGACACGTTCGCGATCGTCGCGGTCAACGGGCAGGAGGTGCTGCGCACCGACAACGCGCACCGGCAGTGGCGCGTCGATGCCAAACGCTTCCTGACGGCGGGGAAGAACACGATCACCCTCACCTTCGCGTCGCCGATCAGGACGATGCAGCCGAAGGTGCTGACCGAGGCCCATCCGCTGCCGGGCGAATATGATTCCGCGTTCGGCGACGAGCCCAAGGGCAAGCAGACCTCGCCCTACATCCGCAAGCCCAAGTACGACTGGAGCTGGGACTGGGGGCCGCGGATCATCAACATCGGGCCGACGCAGCCGATGCGGCTGGAGGCGTGGGACGATGCGCGGCTGGCGATGCTGCGCGTCGAGCAGGTCGCGCTGAACGAAGCCGAGGCGCGGCTGGACACGAAATTCGACGTCGTCGCGGATCGCAGCGGCCCCGCGCTGGTGCGCGCAGCCGTCACCGGTCCGGACGGCATGGTGGTGACCGCCGAGCAGCGGGTCATGCTGGCGGCGGGCGACAATCGCGTCACGGTGCCGCTGACGATCGCGCAGCCGCAGCGCTGGCAGCCGGTCGGTTATGGCGCGCAGCCGCTGTACCGGGTGGCGGGGACGCTGGTCGAGAACGGCGTCGACAGCGACCGGGCGGAGCGGCGCATCGGGTTGCGGACCGTGGAGTTGATCCGCGGGGGCGCTGGTCAGGATCGGGGCGCGTTCGGGTTCAGGGTGAACGGCACGCCGATCTTCGCCAAGGGCGCCAACCTGATCCCGTTCGACAATTTCCCCGCGCGCGTGACGGCGGAGAAGATGCGCGCAATCCTGACCGACGCGACATCGGTTCATATGAACATGATCCGCATCTGGGGCGGCGGTTATTACCTGCCTGACGCGTTCTTCGACGCCGCCGACGAACTGGGGCTGATGATCTGGTCGGACTTCATGTTCGGGGGCGCGGTGACCCCGCCGGACGCGGCGTTCCGCGAGAACGTGCGGATCGAGGCCGAGCAGCAGGTCGCGCGCGTCGCCGGCCACCCGTCGATCGTGCTGTGGGCGGGCGGGAACGAAGTGCTGTCCGGCTGGGAGAACTGGTCGGATCGCAAGGCGTTCAAGAAGGCGGTCGGTGCGGACGCACAGGAGCGGATCGGCGCCGGGATGGCGGTGCTGTTCGACGGCGTGCTGCGGCAGGCGGTGCGCGACTTCGATCCGGCGGTGCCCTATTGGCCGGGGTCGCCGTCGACCGATTACGACGGCCCGGTCGATACCGATGCGGCGGGGGACCGGCATTTCTGGGACGTATGGTCGGGGTCGAAGCCGGTCGCGAATTATTTGAACTCCTGCCCGCGCTTCATGTCCGAATACGGGTTCCAGGCGATGCCGGACCTCGCGACAATCAGGGACTTTGCGGGGACGCTGGACGTGTCGCCGACCGACGCGGTGATGAAGGCGCACCAGAAATTCCTGGCGGGCGAAGGCAACGACCGGCTGCTGTTCTACATCCGCGAGCGGCTGGGCGAGCCCCGGGGGCTGGCGGACTACGTCTATCTGAGCCAGGTCAATCAGGCGCAGGCGATCGAGATGGCGGCGCTGCACCAGCGCGCGTGCCGTCCGGTGACGATGGGATCGCTGTACTGGCAGTTGAATGACACGTGGCCGGCGATCTCGTGGTCGAGCATCGATTATGACGGGCGGTGGAAGCTGCTGCATCATGCCGCCCGGCGCTTCTTCGCGGATCAGGTGATCGTCGCTGAGCACACGGGCGGGTCCGGCGACGGCGCGACGCGGGTCGCCCTGGTCTCGGATGCGACCGCGCCGGTGGCGGCGGTCTGGCGGGTGCGCGCGCTGCGCACCGATGGTCATGTGATCGACGAGCGTAGCGGCGCGGTGACGCTCGCGCCGCTGTCCGCAACCGAGGTGGCGACGCTGCCCGATGCCGAGATGTTCGGGATGACCGATCCGAAGGACAGTGTCGTGCTCGCCGAATTGTCGATCGGCGACCGGGTGGTCGATCGCCGCATCGTCGAGCGCGTGCTGCCGAAGGACGTGCGCTGGCCCGATCCGGGGCTGTCGGCGCGGTGGGACGGGCGGACGGTGACGATCACCGCCACCCGCCTCGCCCGCGCGGTGATGCTCGATTTCGGCGCGGTATCGGCGCGGCCGTCCGACGACGGCTTCGACCTGTTGCCGGGCGAGCGCCGGACGATCACCGTGGCGTCGCCGGCGACGCCGGCACAATTGCGGCGCGCGTTGACGCTGCGCTCGCTGGGAGGACGCAAATGATCTGGTTGCTGCTGGCGAGCGCCGCCGCCGATCCGGTCGCGGCGACGGTCGCGACGATGACGATCGAGGAAAAGGCCGCGCAATTGCAGAGCACGGCGCCGGCGGACGCGAAGGCCGGGCTGCCCGCCTACGACTGGTGGAACGAAGGGCTGCACGGCCTGGCGCGCAACGGCCATGCGACGGTGTTCCCGCAGGCGATCGGGATGGCGGCGACGTGGGATGCGCCGCTGGTCCATCGCATCGGCGACGTGGTCGCGACCGAGGCGCGCGCGAAGTTCAACGCGAACCCTGTGGGCGCGGACCGGCGCATCTACGAAGGGCTGACGATCTGGTCGCCGAATATCAACATCTTCCGCGATCCGCGCTGGGGCCGCGGGCAGGAAACCTATGGCGAGGACCCGTATCTGACCGGCAGCATGGGGGTGGCGTTCGTCACCGGCCTGCAAGGGCCGGACCCGCTGCACCCCAAGGTGATCGCCACGCCGAAGCATCTGGCGGTGCACAGCGGGCCGGAGGCGGGGCGCGACGGGTTCGACGTCGATCCCAGCCCGCAGGATCTGGAGGCGACGTACCTGCCCGCGTTCCGGATGGCGGTGACGCAGGGCAAGGCGCAGTCGCTGATGTGCGCCTATAACTCGATCCTGGGAACGCCGGCGTGCGCGTCGGGCATGTTGCTCAACGACCGGGTGCGGCGCGACTGGGGCTTCACGGGCTTCACCGTGTCGGATTGCGACGCGGTGGCGAACATCCACCTGTTCCATCACTATCGCCTGGATGCCGCCGCCGCCGCGGCCGCGGCGATCAGGGGCGGGAACGACCTGAATTGCGGGAACACCTATGCCGCCCTGCCCGAGGCGGTGAAGCGCGGGCTGGTGAGCGAGGCGGAGGTGGATACCGCGCTCGCCCGCTCGCTGGAGGCGCGGCGGCGGCTGGGGATCGCGTTCGGGGCGACCAGCCCGTGGGCGTCGGTGAAGGCGGATGCGGTGAACACGCCCGCTCACCGCGCGCTGGCGCTGGAGGCGGCGCGCAAGGCGATCGTGCTGCTCCAGAACCACAACCAGCGGCTGCCGCTGGCGACGGGCACGAAGCTGGCCGTGATCGGCGCCAACGCCGACGATCTGGGGGTGTTGCAGGGCAATTACCACGGCACCGCGGTGGCGCCGGTGACGCCGCTGGAGGGGCTGCGGCGGCGGTTCGCGGATGTGACCTATGCGCAGGGATCGGTGCTGGCGGACGGCGCGCCGGTGGTGTTGCCCGAGACGGCGCTGACGGGACTGACCGCCAGCTACAGCGTCGACGGGCGCGAGGTGTTGCGGCGGGCGGAGCGGCGGGTCGACCTCGACCTAACGCGGGTGCCGCCGGCGCCGGGGCTGCCGGTGCAGGGCTATGTCGCGCGCTGGACGGGCACGCTGACCCCGCCGGGGCCGGGCGCGTACCGGCTGGTGCTGGATCAGGCGCAATGCTGGAAGGATTGCAGCACCCACGACACCGCGACGCTGTCGCTGGGCGGCCGGGTGCTGCACGACGGCGCGCTGTCCAGGGGGCGGGTCGAGATCGCATGGGACAGCGATGGACGCGCGCAGCCGCTGGAACTGGTGCTGAACCATGCGAGCCAGGACGAGACGTTCCGGCTGCTGTGGCTGCCGCCCGAGGCGCCGTTGATCGCGGAGGCGGTGAAGGCGGCGCAGGCGTCGGACGTGGTGGTGATGGTCGGCGGGCTGTCGCCCGATCTGGAGGGCGAGGCGTTGCAGGTGCAGGTGCCCGGCTTCGTCGGCGGCGACCGCAGCGACATCGCGCTGCCGTTCGCGCAACAACGGCTGCTCGGCGCGCTGAAGGCCACGGGCAAGCCGGTTGTGCTGGTGCTGGCGAGCGGGAGTGCGGTGGCGGTCGATCCCGGGGCGGCCGATGCGGTGGTGGAATTGTGGTATCCGGGCGAGGCGGGCGGGACGGCGCTGGCCGACGTGCTGTCGGGCGCGGTCAATCCGTCGGGGCGGCTGCCAATAACCTTCTACAAGGCGACGACCGACCTGCCGGCGTTCGTCGACTACGGCATGAAGGAGCGGACCTATCGCTACTTCACCGGCACCCCGCTGTGGGGGTTCGGGCACGGGCTGTCCTATACCACGTTCGGTTATGACCAGGTGGCGGCGGCGCCGAGCGTCGCGAGCGGGCAGCCGCTGCGCGTCTCGGCGCGGGTGACCAACAGCGGCGCGCGCGACGGCGAGGAGGTGGTGCAGGCGTATCTGGTGCCGCCGAAGGTCGCAGGCGGCGGGTTCACCGCGCCGGTGCTGCAACGGCAGCTGGTCGGATTCCAGCGGGTGCCGTTGCGTGCGGGCAGGAGCGCGACCGCGCGGTTCACGATCGATCCGCGGATGATGAGCGTCGTCGACCGCAACGGGCGGCGGCATATCGTGCCGGGGGCGTATCGCCTGTGGATCGGGGGCGGGCAGCCGGGGAGCGCGGCGGGCCAGTGGACCGAGTTTGCGGTGACCGGGCAGGACGTGGAGCTGCCGAAGTGATGTTGGTGGTGACCTCACCTCCTGCTCGTCACCCCGGCGAAGGCCGGGGTCCAGCTGCGGAACGTTGATGACGACGCGCAGCGCTCCCTTACGACGCCCTTCCCGACTGGGCCCCGGCCTTCGCCGGGGTGACGGTGGTGGGTGGGGTGAAGGCATGTTCAGCCAATCGAGGACCCCCGCATGACCATCGACCGCCGCGCCTTCCTTGCCGGGACCGCCGCGTTGGCCGCGACGCCCGCCATCGCTGCGCCCGCCGCCGGCTATGCCAGCAAGCGCCCTGCCCCGGCCGACCGGCGCTTCACCTCGCCCGCGGTCGAGCGCGAGCTGGCGCGGGTGGCGAAGCAGATCGCCGACCCGAAGCTGCGGTGGATGTTCGGGAATTGCTATCCCAACACGCTCGACACCACCGTCAAGATGGCGACGGTCGACGGCAAGCCCGATGCGTTCGTCATCACCGGCGATATCGACGCGCTGTGGCTGCGCGACAGCTCGGCGCAGGTCACGCCGTACCTGCACCTCGTCCGCGAGGACCCGAAGCTGGGCGAGCTGTTCCGCGGACTGATCGCGCGGCAGGCGCGGTCGATCCTGATCGATCCCTACGCCAATGCCTATACGCATGATCCGCGGGCGATGACGCAGCTCGAATGGTCGCTGAAGGACCAAACCGAGATGAAGCCCGGGGTGGCGGAGCGGAAGTGGGAAATCGACTCGCTGTGCTACCCGATGCGGCTCGCGCACGGTTACTGGCAGGCGACGCGTGACGCGCGGCCGTTCGACGCGACCTGGGCGCAGGCGGCACGCGCGAGCATCCGCACCTTTCGCGAGCAGCAGCGCAAGGACGGGCGTGGGCCGTACCGCTTCCTGCGCACCTCCAACCGCAATACCGAGACGATGCCGCTGGAGGGCTGGGGCAACCCGATGCGCCCCGTGGGGCTGATCGTCTCCGGATTCCGCCCCTCGGACGACGCGTGCCAATATCCGTTCCTGATCCCGTCGAACCTGTTCGCGGTCACCGCGCTGCGCCAGCTGGCGGCGGTCGCGAACGAGGCGGCGCACGACGCGGCGCTCGCCAGCGACGCCACCGCGCTGGCCGCCGAGGTGGAGGCGGCGCTGCGCCAGTACGGCACGATGCGGCTGCGCGACGGCGGCGAGGTGTGGGCGTATGAGGTCGACGGGTTCGGCAACGCGCTGTTCATGGACGACGCCAACGTGCCGTCGCTGTCGGGACTGGCCTATCTCGGCTGCGTCGCGCCCGACGACGCGCTGTGGCGGCGGACGCAGGCGGCGGCGTGGAGTGAGGCCAATCCGTATTTCTTCAAGGGTAGCGCCGGCGAAGGGATCGGCGGGCCGCACGTCGGGCTGGGGCAGATCTGGCCGATGTCGCTGATCGTCCGCGCACTGTCGACGACCGACGCGGCGACGATCCGAGCGTGCCTGAAGACCTTGCGCGATACCGATGCCGGTACCGGGTTCATGCACGAGAGCTTCGACATGAACGATCCGACGACATGGACCCGGCACTGGTTCGCCTGGGCCAACGGCCTGTTCGGCGAATTGATCGTGCGCCTTGCCCGCACGAACCCTGCGATCCTGAAGGAAGCATTCTGATGATCAGCCGCCGCGCGCTGCTCGCGACCACCGCCACCGTCGCGGTCACCCCCCTGCCCGCCTTCGCCGCGCGGCCCGCGCGGACGACGCCGAACCTGTTCGTCGGCACCGGCGGCGACGGGCACACCTATCCGGGCGCGACATTGCCGTTCGGGATGGTGCAGCTGTCGCCGGACACCGATGTCGCGCGCTGGGATACCTGCTCGGGCTATCACCACGGCGACGGGTCGATCATGGGGTTCAGCCACACGCATCTGTCCGGCACCGGGATCGGCGACATGCTGGACGTGCTGGTGGTGCCGACGCGCGGGCCGGTGCAGTTGCAGCCCGGGCCGATCGAGAACCCCGACGCGGGGTACCGGCAGCGGTATTCGGACGAACATGCCGAGCCGGGATATTACCGCGTCGCGCTGGAAAGCGGGGTGCGGGCCGAGCTGAGCGTGACCGACCGCACCGGCTGGCACCGCTACACCTTCCCCAAGGGCGCGGGGCACATCCTGATCGACATGGCGCACATGATCCTGGACAAATGGGACAATCCGCCGCTGATCGACGACGGCAGCCTGGCCATCGGCACGGACGGCGTGCTGACCGGCAGCCGCCGCGTCCATCGCTGGGCCAAGGGGCGGCGCATCCATTTCGCGATGCAACTGTCGCGCAAGCCCGATCGCATCGCCTTCTACGGCGACGAGGATGCCGCACAGCCGCAGGGCGCGACCAGTGTCGCGGGCAAGCGCGTGAAGGCGGTGCTGTTCTACGACGATGCCGGAGCCGCGCCGATCGTGATCCGCTGCGGCATCTCGGCGGTCGACGTCGCGGGGGCGCGGGCGAACCTGAACGCCGAGGCGGCGCGTGGCGACTTCGACGGCGTGCGGCGGGCGGCGGCGCGGCGCTGGGCCGAGGCGCTGGGCGCGATCACGGTCGAGGGCGGGACACCCGACCAGCGCACGATCATGGCGAGCGCGCTGTATCACGCGATGGTGGCCCCGACGCTCTATTCGGATGTCGACGGGCGCTATGTCGGGCTCGACCGGCAGGTGCACACCGTGCCGGCCGGGCAGCACGCCTATTCGACCTATTCGCTGTGGGACACGTACCGGGCGCTCCATCCGCTGCTGACGATCGTCGCGCCCGATCGCGTGAAGTCGCTGGTCGACGACCTGATCCGCCAGACGCAGCAGAGCCCGTATGGCCCGCCGGTGTGGCCGTTGCAGGGCGTCGAGACGGGGACGATGATCGGCTGGCACGCCGTCCCGGTGCTGGCCGAGGCGCAGGCCAAGGGGATCCCCGCCGATTATGCCGCGGCGTGGCCGGGGATCCGGAAGCGCTCGTTCGATTTCACCGCCCCCGACCTCGACAACAGCAAGGGCCGCGACCTGTACGATGCCAAGGGCTATGTCCCCGCCGACAAATGGTTCGAGAGCGTCAGCCGCACGCAGGAATATGCCTATGACGACTGGGCGGCGTCGAAGCTCGCCACGGCGGCGGGGGCAACGGCGGACTCGGCGCGGCTGCTCAAGCGATCGGGCAACTGGCGCAACGTAATCGACCCCTCGATCGGCTTCGCGCGACCGAAGTTCGACGACGGCAGCTGGTGGACGCCGTACGATCCCATCCAGCTCGGCCATATGCCCAAGCCCTGGTGGCGGGATTATACCGAGGCGAACGGCTGGCAGGCGACGTTCCTGAACCAGCACGACGTATACGGCCTGATCGCGCACATGGGTGGCGACGCCAAGTTCGAGGCGAAGCTGGACGCGCTGTTCACCGCGCCCTCCACCCTGCCCAAGAACGCGCCGCCCGACATCAGCGGGCTGGTGGGGCAATATGCGCACGGCAACGAGCCGGACCAGCATGTCGCCTATCTCTATGCCTTCACCGGCGCACCGTGGAAGACGCAGAAGATGGTGCGGCGGCTGTGCACCGAGATGTACAGGAACGATCCCGACGGCGTGATCGGCAACGACGATTGCGGGCAGATGAGCGCGTGGTTCGTGCTGTCGTCGCTCGGCTTCTATCCGGTCGATCCGGTCGAGGCGGCGTATGTGTTCGGCTCGCCGCTGTTCGAGCGCACGACGGTCGCGCTGCCGGGCGGCAAGCGGCTGGTGGTCGAGGCGCCGGGGAATACCGAAGCGACGCCGTATGTGACCGCGGTGACGTGGAACGGGCGACCGTGGACGAAGAGCTGGATCGCGCATGCCGATCTGGTGAAGGGCGGTACGTTGCGGTTCGCGATGAGCTCGACGCCGAACCCGGCCTTCGGGCGCGCGCTGGCGGACCGTCCGCCGTCGTTCGGACGGGTGCCGGGGTGACGCGCGATTGTTTCAGGAGCCATCGATGACCGACCTCACCCGACGCGCGCTGCTGGCCGCCGGCGCCGCCACCACCGCGCTTCCCGCGCTGGCGCAAGGGACCGCCGCGCCGACACCGTGGGGGGCGACGCCGTCGAAGCGGCAGCTCGCGTGGCATATGCGCGAGCAATATGCCTTCATCCATTTCTCGATCAACACCTTCACCGATCGCGAATGGGGTTATGGCGACGAGAGCCCCAAGCTGTTCAACCCGAGCGATTTCGACGCCGACCAGATCGTCGGCGCGGCGAAGGCGGGGGGGATGCGCGGGATCATCCTGACCGCCAAGCATCACGACGGCTTCTGCCTGTGGCCGACGATGCTGACCGACCATTGCATCCGCAACAGCCCGTACAAGAACGGCAAGGGCGACATCGTCGGCGAGATGGAGCGCGCGACGCGGCGCGCCGGGCTGGCGTTCGGATTGTACCTGTCGCCATGGGATCGCAACCACGCCGAATACGGGCGCCCGGCCTATATCGATTATTACCGCAAGCAGGTGGTGGAGTTGTGCACGCGCTACGGCGAGCTGTTCGAATTCTGGTTCGACGGCGCGAACGGCGGCGACGGCTATTACGGCGGCGCGCGCGAGACGCGGAAGATCGATGCGCCCAAATACTACAACTGGCCGTCGATCATCGCGCTGGTGCACCGGCATCAGCCGATGGCGTGCACCTTCGACCCGCTGGGCGCCGACATCCGCTGGGTCGGCAACGAGGACGGCATCGCGGGCGATCCGTGCTGGCCGACGATGCCCGACCATCCGTATGTCCAGTCGGAAGGCAATTCGGGGGTGCGCGGCGCGCCGTTGTGGTGGCCGGCGGAGACCAACACCTCGATCCGCCCCGGCTGGTTCTATCACGCCGACGAGGATGCGAAGGTGAAGAGCCCGGCGCGGCTGCTGCGGTATTTCGACGAGTCCGTGGCGCGCGGGACCAACATGCACCTGAACATCCCGCCCGACCGGCGCGGGCGCATCGCGGATCACGATGCAGCGGTGCTCAGGAGCTTCGGCGAGGCGCAGGCGGCGACCTATGCGCGAAACCTGGCGCAGGGCGCGGTCGCGCATGCCAGCGCGGAGCGCGGTACGGCGTATGCGGCGTCGCGCGTGCTGGACGGCCGCCGCGATACCTATTGGTCGACCCCGGATCGCGACACGACGCCGACGCTGACGCTCGACCTGCCGCCGGGGCGGTCGTTCGACCTGATCCGCGTGCGCGAGTTCCTGCCGCTCGGCGTGCGCGTCACGCGCTTCGCGATCGACCTGGAGGAAGGCGGCGCGTGGAAGACGGTCGCCGAGCATGAATGCATCGGTGCGCAGCGCATCGTGCGCTTGCCGCAGCTGTCGTCGGCGCGGCGGGTGCGGCTGCGGATCCTGGAGGCGCCCGCCTGTCCGGCGATCAGCGAGATCGCGCTGTTCCGGCAGGTGCAGCCGGTGGCGGTGGCCGCGCCGAAGGTGAGCGATCCGACGATCATCGCGCGCGACGGCTGGCAGATCGCGGCGGCAAGCGGCGCGGGCGCGGAGGCGCTGATCGACGGCGATGCGCAGACGCGCTGGACGGTGCCCGCGCCGACCGTCGCTGCGCCCGCGAGCGTCACGATCGACCTCGGGCGTGCGCTGCCGCTCGCCGGGTTCAGCCTGACGCCATCGCGGACGATCGCCAAGGATACCGCGCCGCCGCGCGGCTATGTCGCGGAGACGAGCGTCGACGGAAGGGTGTGGACGCCGGCGGCGACCGGCGAGTTCGGGAACATCGCCTATGCGCTCGCCACGCAGCGGGTGGCGTTCGCAGGCCGGCGCGCGCGCTTCCTGCGGCTGCGCTTCGATGCGACGGCGGTACCGGCGGGGACGCTGACGGTGGCCGATATCGGAGCGTTTACGGGGTGAGGTAGCGAAACGGTCCAACCCCCGTTCGTGCTGAGCTTGTCGAAGCTCGTGCATCGTGCGCCGCGTCTGGAACACGCACTTCGACAGGCTCAGTGCGAACGGATTGGATCGCCCCGTCGCCCGTCGCCCCGGCCTTCTGCGGGGTGACGGGCGGTGGCTTCGCTCAGAACGACGACCAGTCGTCCTCGCTGGTCGCCAGCGCGGTGTTGCCGAGCGTACGCGGGGCGGCGCGCACGGCGCGCGGCGGGGCGGTGATGTGGCGCGCGCGCGGTGCGGGGGTGGCGGCGACGGTGCGGAGCGGCGCATCCTCGACGGTGAAGATCGCGACCGCACCCGCCAGCTGCTCGGATTCGCGCGCGAGCAGGTTGGCGGCGGCGGTCGATTCCTCGACCATCGCGGCGTTCTGCTGCGTCACGCCGTCCATCTCGTTGATCGCGATGTTGACCTGACCGAGGCTCTGCGCCTGATGGTCGGAATTGCGCGCGATCGTGTCCATGATGACGCTGACGCTGCCGACGCGGTCGATGATCCGGTGCAGCGCCTGCCCGGTCGCATCGACCAGCTCGACCCCCGACTGGACGTGGTGGATCGCCGACATGATGCGCGTCTTGACGTCCGACGCGGCGTCGGCGGAGCGCTGCGCCAGTGCGCGCACCTCGCTCGCCACGACCGCGAAGCCCTTGCCCGCCTCGCCGGCCCGCGCCGCCTCGACCCCGGCGTTCAGCGCGAGGAGGTTGGTCTGGAAGGCGATCCCGTCGATGACGCTGATGATGTCGGCGATCTCGCGGCTGGCCTGGTCGATGCCGTTCATCGCCGCGACCGACTTCCGGACGACCTCGCCGCCGTGCTCCGCGGCGTCGCGTGCCTCGGCCATCGCCTTGTTCGCATCCGCCGCGTTCGCCGCGCCTTCGCGCACGGTGCCGGTGATCTCGTCCATTGCCGCTGCGGTTTCGCGCAGGGACGACGCCTGCTGCTCGCTGCGCGCCGACAGGTCGCGCGCCGACTGGCTGATCTCGTCGGCGTTCTGCTTGATCGTCTCGACGCTGCGCCGCACGTTGCAGGTCAGGTCGGACAGTTTGCCGACCGCATCGTTGAAATCCTGCGCCAGCGCCGCGAACGAGCCCGGCAGCGCGCCCAGCCGCACCGTCAGGTCGGCATCCGACAGGCGGTGCAGCCCGTCGCCGATCGCGCGCATCGCCTGCTCGCGCTCCTGATCGGAGGTCAGCTTGGCCTGCGCGGCGTCGCGGAAGACCAGCACCGCGCGCGCCATGTCGCCCAGCTCGTCGGCGCGGCCCGCATCGGGCACGTCGACGTCGTTCTTGCCCGCCGCCAGATCGGCCATCCGCCGCGTCAGCGCGGTGATCGGACGCGCGATGCTGCGGCTGAGCGCCATCTGCAACATGACCGCGATGCCGATGAGCGCGAGACCGCCCAGCACCAGCGCGATCGTCGCGGTGGTCAGCGCCTGTTCCTGCTTCGCCGCATTCTGCTCGATCGCGGCGGTTTCCTGATCGCGCAGGTCGCGCAGCGGCAGGACCACCGCGCTGGTCAGCACCTTCTTGCCGGCGTCGCGCACCGCCTGCTCGGCGGCCTCGCGCTGCCCGGCCTTGACCATCGCGGCCAGCCGGTCGCTCCAGTCGCGCCGCCACTTCGCGGTTTCCTGCCGCGACTTCAGCACCAGGTCGCGCTTGGCCTCGTCCGGCAGCAGCTTCTCCAGCGCGACGGTGGTCTCGTCATACTCGTCGCGCGCCTCGTTGTACGACTTCAGGTACGACGAGTCCGCGGTCACCAGATAGCCGCGCAGCTGGCTGTTCTCGCGCAGGATCGACGTCTCCAGCGTCAACGCCTTGGCATAGACTTCCTGGCTGTGGTTGTTGTTCGCGGTCGCCGTGCGGATCATCCACACGTTCGCGAAGAAGACGACCATCATGATCGCCGCGGAAGCGTTGATCACGAGGAAGGATACGCCCAGCTTCCTCGGAATGCTAAGAGCCTTGAACATCAGCCGTCTCTTTTCCCGGATGCAGGGGTGATGGGTGCGGCGGCGCGACACCGCCCGGTGTGGTGCGCCGCCGCCATGTCAGAAGTCGAACCGGGCAGTGGCGGACACGGTGCGACCGTTCAGGACGCGCCCGCGCACGATCCCCGACGCCGGCAACGTCGCGTCGTCGATCGCGACGAAGGCGCGCGTGTCGAACAGGTTGCTGGCGTTCAGCGACAGCGTCAGGCGGTCCGCGGGGCGGACCTGCACGAAGCCGTTCGTCGTCACGTAGCCGGGCATGCGCAGCAGGTTGCTGTCCTGCGCGAACGATCCGGTGGTGCCGACGAAGACCGCGCCGACGCTGAACCGGCCGGTGATCACCTGCGGCGTCGCCTGGAAGATGAACTTGGCCTGATGCCGCGGCGTGTTGCCTTCGAGCGCGGGGGTCACCTGATCCTTGTCGATCTCGGCATGGGTGTAGGTCGCCCCGCCGTTCAACTGGAAGATTCCGCGGCGCACCCCGCCTTCGAACTCGAGCCCATAGGCCTTGTAGTCGCGCGAGATCAGCGCCGAGATGACCGGATCGGTGTTGGTGTCCTGGGTCTTGGCCCAGAAGCCGGTCAGGTTGAGCGTCACCTGCTCGGTACGATATTTCACCCCGATCTCGGCCTGCTTGACGGGATCATAGGCGGCCCGCTCCTGCACCAGCTTGCCGGTGTTCGCGTTCACGCCGCCGCCGACCAGCAGGCGGTCGCCGGGCGCGCGCGCACCTCGGCTGTAGCGGGCGAAGACCGCCAGCGGCTCGGAAATGCGGAAGTTGATGCCGGTGGAATAGGAGAGGTAGTTGTACGTGTAATCGACCAGCGCCGCCCGCGTCTGCGGCAACACGCCCACCCGCGTTTCCGGTGCGGTGATCACGCCGTCGCCGTTGATGTCGCGGGTAACGGTGTTGACACCGCCGGTCAGGTTCGCACCGGCAACCTGTCCCTGCGCGCTGCCGTAATCGTAGCGGATGCTGCCGCCGATCGCCACGCGCCCGATGTGGTAGTTCAGCGAGGCGAAGGGCGCGTTGACGGCGTAATCGACCGCGACGTGGAAGCGCCGGCCGCCCCCCACCAGCGCCAGATTATAGGCGTAATAGCCGTCCTGCGTCACCGGCACGCCGGCGGCGGTCGTCACGTCGATCAGCGCCGCACGGCCATCGCCGCGCACGTCCGACACCTGCGTCGTCCACAGCACGCTTTCGTCCACCGTCTGACGAGCGGCGTAGAAGCCGGCAGTCCCGGTCAGATCGCCGCCACCGACGTCCCAGACGCGGCTACCGCGGATGTCGTTGGTGAAGTTGTTCAAATCGTTGACCCGCAGGTCGAGCATGTTGATCAGCGTCAGCAGGCCGTTGCCGTTCAGCCCCTGCGGGTCGGCGATCGCCTGCCCGGCCAGCGGACCGTTGGCATAGCTGAGCCGCGCACCGGGACCGCCGAGCAGCTGCGACGCGGCCGTCGCGGGCGCGAACACACTGGTGTACGGCGCGATCAGCGTGCCGGACTGCGACGCGTAGCGGAAGCGTTCGGTGATGGTCCATCCGGCCAGATCGATGCGGGTTTCGACGCCGAAGGTCGCGGCCTTGGCGCGCTGCCCATCGGCCACGTCGTGGCGCACCGGATTGTTGTTCTGGTCCAGCACCAGGTTCGAGCGGATGTTGCGCGACAGGCTGGTGTCGCGGCGCCCGTCGAAGCCGGGCAGCGCGCCGAAGCTGGGATCGGCGTCGGTGCCGGTCGCCAGGAACGGCACCGCATCGTAATGGGGCGTGCGATCGTCCAGATACTTGCCATAGAAGCGGATATAGCCGCCGGCGAAGTCACGCGTGACGTTCACCTTGATCTGGCCGCCCTTCTGCGCGTCGTACCCGGCGCGGCGCGGCCCCTCGCCCTGGCGGTAGAAGCCGCCGACGTGGAAGCGCAGGTTCTCGCTCAATCGCGCGCCGTAATCGAAGTCCGAGCGATACGACTTGTAATCGAGCCCGGCGGTGACCGCGATCGCGCCGCCCTCGACCTCGCCGGTCTTGGACTGGAAGTTGATGATGCCGCCGGGCGAGTTCGACGCGAAGGTCGATGCCGAGCCGCCGCGGATCACCTCGACCTGCGCCAGGTTCATGTCGAGGCGCAGGTAGCTGTCCGCCGACTTGCCCAGCAGGTCGCCGAACTCGAGGATCGGCAGGCCGTCCTCCTGGAGCTGCACGAACTTGGCGCCGGTCGTGGCGATCGGCAGCCCGCGGATCGACAAGCTGTTCTGCCCGTCATCGGTCGAGGCCTCCGACCGGATGCCGGGCGCGTCGCGCAGCAGATCGGCAACGGAGCGTGGGCCGAATCGCTCGATGTCGGCGGGACGCAGGACGCTGGTCGAGGTCGCGCTGTCCAGACGATCGCGTCCCTTAGCGACGCCGGTCGTGATCGTATCCTTGTCCTGTACGGCGCCGGCGGCGGAAGTTGAGTCCGGCTCTGGGCTGGTTTCCGCAAAGGCGGGAAGCGACATCATGAGGGCGAGTGGGGAAACGACGGAAAGAAGAAAGCGATTTTGCACGAAGGTCCCTCTTTTATGATGCTGCTTATTGTTCGAGGGGCATAATGTTGATCAGTTAAATTAGAATAAACCGACGCGTTTTACGCCCGCCAGTCGATCCAGTTGCCATAGGGATGACAGGTGGCGAGGACGCACGTGTTTCCGTCCGGCCAGCACGTCAGCCGCAATTCGACCTCGCTGCGTGTCGCATTCCATTCGAAGCCGATCCGCGCGAGCGGGCGCGTCGCATCGGCGCGCGCGCCGGCGGCGGCGATCGTCGCCAGCCCGGCGCGCCGATGCTCTGGCTCGACGTATTGCAGCACCATCGAATGAAAGAGGACGCGGACCCGCCCGGCCGGCTGCGGCTCGGCCAGCCGCTCCGCCAGCCATGACACCGCATCGCCGCGGGTCACCGCCGGACGGTGTACGCATGCGATCGACAGCGCATGCGCCAGCCGCGCCGATCGTGCCGGCTGGTCGGCGAAGACATAGGCCATCAACCGCTCGCAGGTCGCCGCGTCGCGCGCGTCGAGCGGGTGAAGGTCGACCCCGCACGCGGCGGCGATCTCGACCGGCGCGTCGGGCGCGGGTGCACCGCGCCATTCCGGCGCGATCCGCACCGGCGACGAAGGATCGCCCGCCGCGACCCCGCCCAGGTCATAGGCATAATGCGCCAGGTTCAGGTTCAGTCCGACGCTGGACCCGATCTCCAGCAACTCGACCGGCATCGCGAAGCGCTGCCGCACCGTCATCAGCGCCGCCAGGATCGCCGCGGCGCGCCCGACCTCGTTGGTCTGCGGCGTGTCGCGCATCCACGCGGCGATGAAGCCATCGTGCGCGGCCAGCGCGGCGGCGACCGCGCCGTCGACATCGTCGTGCGCGCCGCGATAGAGCGCCCCCAGCGACGCCGGCGTGTCGCGCCGCGCCAGCGCGTGGAGCGCGGCGTTGAAGCGGCTGGCGACCGCTGCGGCGGCGGGATCGCCGGGCCAGTCGGCCAGCATCGCGCGCGTCAGCGGCGCATGATGCAGCTGCCGCTCGGCCGCGGCCAGCACGTCCGCGACGAACGGCGAGCCGATCGCCCGCATGACGATCGACTGGCGCCCCAGTTCGCCCACTTCCCTCTCCGCTTCGATCGGTTTCAACGCTGTGAACAAGTGGACCCGTCCGCTGGGCAGGATTGCCCCTGGCCCCTCAATGGTGGCGATTGGTTGTTATCGGATTAACCGGCCGCAGGCCCGCAGGGGGCTTTTCCCGTGATCTCCGTGATTAACGTCATTTTAGGACCGCACGGGCACATAAGCGCACAACCCGCCGTTCCCTTGCCTTCCGGGCGAGAGGGCCGGCGATCACGAAGGGGATCGGGGAGACGTCCGTCGCGCCGCTCTCCCGCCGCCTGACAGGAAGCCTTGCGATGTCGATCGTCCTTACCTCCCGACTGGATACCGCCGCCGCCGGGCCGTTGCGCCAGTCGTTGAAAAAGCTGGTCGAAGAAGGGCAGCCGATCGCGATCGACGCCAGCGAGGTCGACCAGATCGGCCAGGCGTGCCTTCAGGTGCTGGCGGCGGCGCGTGCCGCCGCGGTGGCGCGCAGCCTGGCGTGGCAGGTCGCCGCGCCCAGCATGGCGATGATCGAGGCCGGGCAACTCGCCGCGCTCGACGTGCTGACCGCCGCCTGATCCCCCTATCTCCAGACATTCTCGCGCAGGAGCCCGACCTTGGACCTCGACGCAATCCAGCAGATCTTCTTCCAGGAATGCGAGGAAGGGCTGGCCGGCATGGAAAGCGCCTTTGCCGCGCTTCGGGACCAGCAATATGACGGCGAGACGATCAACGGCATCTTCCGTGCGGTCCATTCGATCAAGGGCGGCGCGGGTGCGTTCGGGCACGAGCGGCTCCAGGCCTATACCCACCAGTACGAGACGCTGCTCGACCTGCTGCGCAGCGAATCGCTGGCGCTGACCCCGCCGCTGGTCGACCTGATCGTCGCGGCGTTCGACATGCTGGCCGATCACGTCGCCGCCGCGCGTGACGGCGGCGAAGCCCCCGACGACGCGGCGATGCTGGCGCGGCTGATCGCGGCCGCCAGCGGCGAAGCGCCGGTTCCGGCGGCGGCAACCGCCGCGGCCGCCACCGACTCGGCCGGCGAGGCGCCGGCGGGGATCGCCGACGATTTCGACGACCTGATGGCCATGCTCGACGATGTCGGCGGTGCCGCCGCCGCGCCCGAGCCCGCGGCGGCCGAGCCGGTCCCGCCGGCGTGGCTGGTGACGTTCCGCCCGACCCGCAACGCATTCGACCACGGCGCCGAGCCGCTGCTGCTGGTGCGCGAACTGCTGCGGATGGGCGGGGTCGTGCTGTCGTGCGACGCCGATTCGCTGCCGACGCTCGCCGCACTCGATCCCGAGATATCGTACCTGGCCTGGCAGATCGGGGTGCCGGGCACGGTCGAGGAAGACGATATCCGCGCGGTGTTCGAATTCACCGACGGCTGCGCGGTAACGCTGCTGCGCGGCGACGGTCCGATGCCGGTGCCGTCGGCGCCGACGATCGTGGTCGAGCCGGTGGTGGCGGCGCCGACCCCGGCGCCTGCCCCTGCACCTGCCCCTGCTCCCGCACCCGCGCCCGCCGCCGTACCGCTGGCGGCAGCCGCTGCCCCGGTCGTCGCAGCGGCTCCGCCCGCGCCGCGCCCGGCCGCCGCACCGACGCCAGCAGCGGCCCCCGCCGCGCAGACGATTCGCGTCGACCTCGACAAGCTCGACCGGCTGGTGAACCTCGTCGGCGAGCTGGTCATCACGCAAGCGATGCTGGCGCAGCGCCTCAGCGAAAACGACATGGCCGGCATCTCCGAGCTGACCGACCTCGACCACCTGACGCGCGAGCTGCAGGAATCGACGATGGCGATCCGCGCGCAGCCAATGAAGACCGTCTTCAGCCGCGTGCCGCGCATCATCCGCGAACTGGAGGGCGAAACCGGCAAGCGCGTCCGCCTGGATATCGAAGGCGAGATGACCGAGGTCGACAAGACCGTGGTCGAGCGGATCGGCGAACCGCTGACCCACCTGATCCGCAACGCGGTCGACCACGGGCTGGAGACGACCGAGGAGCGCATCAAGGCCGGCAAGCCCGAGACGGGCGTCGTCACCCTGTCCGCCGCGCATCATTCGGGGCGGATCGTCATCACCGTCGCCGACGACGGGCGCGGGATCGACCGGACGCGCGTGCGCGCCAAGGCCGTGGAGCGCGGGATCATCCTGCCCGACGCGGTGCTGAGCGACGAGGAAGTCGACAACCTGATCTTCGCGCCCGGCTTCTCGACCGCCGCGACCGTCTCGAACATCTCGGGGCGTGGCGTCGGGATGGACGTGGTGCGCAAGAACGTCCAGGCGCTGGGCGGCCGCATCGGCATCCATTCGCGGTTCGGCTCGGGCTCCAGCTTCTCGCTCAGCCTGCCGCTGACGCTGGCGGTCGTCGACGGGATGATCGTCACGGTCGGCGACCAGACGTTCGTGATCCCGCTCAGCCATATCGTGGAGAGCCTGCGCCCGTCCGATCGCGCGGTGACCGGGATCGGTATCAGCGGCGCGGTGCTCGACGTGCGCGGCTCCTACGTGCCGATCTATCCGGTTGCCGAGCAGCTGGGCATCGGCGGCGGCGAACGCGATCCGCAGAAGGCGGTGCTGATCGTGGTCGAGGGCGACCAGGGTCAGGCGGCGCTGCTGGTCGACTCGATCCAGGACCAGCGGCAGGTCGTGGTGAAGAGCCTGGAAGCCAATTACCAGGCGATCGACGGCCTGGCCGGTGCGACGATCCTGGGCGACGGTCGCGTCGCGCTGATCATCGACGTCGACGCGCTCACGTCGCAGCGCGCGCGCCGCGGCCAGCTGGCGCACGCGGCATGAGCGCGGCCGCGGCCATGGCGGCCGGAAGCCGGCGTGAATTCGACTTCGCGCCCGCGGATCATCAGGCGATCGCCAAGATCGTCTACGACACGCTCGGCATCCTGTTGCCCGAGGGCAAGGCGCAACTGGTCTACGGTCGCGTCGCGCCGCGCGTGCGCGCCTGCGGCGTCGCCAGCGTGTCGGAGTATCTGCGGATCGTCGCGCAGGACGACGAGGAACGCGGCCGGATGCTGGACGCGCTGACCACCAACCACACGAGCTTCTTCCGGGAGGCGCACCATTTCGAGGATTTCGTCGAGCGGATGTGGCCGACGCTGGCGCAGCGGCTGGCGAGCGGCGGGCGCGTGCGGCTGTGGTCGGCGGCGTGTTCGAGTGGCGAGGAGCCGTACACCTGGCTGATGGCGGCGCTGGGCAGCGACAAGAACGCAGCGCAGCGGCTGCTGAAGGGCGACCTGCGGCTGTTGGCGACCGACGTGTCGCCCAGCGTCCTCGATACCGCGCGGGCCGGTCGCTACTCGGCCGACACGCTGCGCACCGTCCCGGCCAAGCTGCGCGCGACGTGGGTCGACAGCCGGCTGACCGTCGACCCGCTGCTGCGCGACGCGATCTCGTTCCGCCCGCTCAACCTGCTCGGCCCGTGGCCGATGAAGGGGCGGTTCGATGCGATCTGCTGTCGCAACGTCATGATCTATTTCGACGAACCAACGAAGGCCAAGCTGCAAGGGCGGCTGGCCGATCATCTGGAGACCGGGGGGATGCTGTATATCGGTCATTCAGAGCGGCTGTCGCCCGACGTGGCGAAGCGGTTCGAGTGCGTGGGGCGCACCGCCTATCTGAAGGTGCGCGCATGAGCGTCCGCACCCTCGTGGTCGACGATTCGCTGACCATGCAGGCGCTGATCCAGCGCACCCTCGCCAGCGATCCCGCCATCCAGGTCGTCGGCACCGCATCGAGCGCCGAGGAGGCGCGCGCGCGAATCAAGGAACTCGACCCCGACGTCGTCACGCTCGACATCGAGATGCCGGGAATGAACGGGCTCGACTTCCTCGAGCGGCTGATGCGGCTGCGGCCGACCCCGGTCGTCATGCTCTCGACGCTGACCTCCGAGGGCGCCGACGCCAGCATCGCGGCGCTGGAGCTGGGCGCGTTCGAGTGTTTCGACAAGCTGGCCCTGCGCCGCCCCGAGGAGGCGATCCGGCTGCCGGCGCTGGTCCGCGCCGCCTCCGGTTCGCGCGGGCGAAGCGCCGCGGCGGCGCCGCGCGTGCCCGAGAGCGCGCCAGCCGCCGATTACGTGCCCCGCGATCAGGCGATGATCGCGGTCGGCGCATCGACCGGCGGGGTCGAGGCGCTAATCGAGCTGCTGTCGGGCTTTCCCGCCGACTGTCCGCCGACCGTGATCGTGCAGCACATGCCGCCCAGCTTCACCGCCAGCTTCGCCGCCCGGCTCGACCGGCTGTGCAAGCCGAGCGTCGAGGAAGCGCGCGCCGGTGCGGTGCTGCGCGTCGGAAAGGTCTACCTCGCCCCCGGCGGCGACCAGCATCTCGAGATCGCCGGCCCCGCGACGCGCCGCTACTGCCGCCTGCTGCCGGGCCCCAAGATGAGCGGGCACCAGCCGTCGGTCGACGTGCTGTTCCACTCGGTCGCGCGGATCGCCGGGGCCGATGCGGTCGGCGCGATCCTGACCGGCATGGGTGCCGACGGCGCCGAGGGGATGCTGGCGATGCGCCAGGCCGGATCGGTGACGATCGGCCAGGACGAGGCGTCGAGCGTCGTCTACGGCATGCCCGCGGTCGCGCACCGCATCGGCGCGGTCGTGCAGCAGATGCCGTTGCGCCGGATCGCCGCGCGCCTGCTCCAGGAGTGCCGCGCATGAACGGCCTCACGCTTCGCGACGGGCTGCGCCGGCTGACGGTGGCACAGGGCGAGACGCGCGTCAGCGACGAGGCGGACGTGGTGCTGACCACCGTGCTCGGCAGCTGCATCGCCGCCTGCTTCTACGATCCGGTCGCCAAGGTAGGAGGTATTAACCACTATCTGTTAGCGGAAGGGGGTCATGCCAACGACCCCGCCTCGATGCAGCGCTACGGCGTCTATGCGATGGAAGTGCTCATCAACGCCATGCTGGCGATGGGCGCGGCGCGCACGCGGCTCAAGGCGCGGATCTTCGGCGGCGCCACGATGCGCAGCGGGTTCCGCGACATCGGCGGCGACAACATCGCCTTCGCGCGCCGTTTCCTGCGCGACGAGCGCATCCCGCTGGTCGGCGAGGACGTCGGCGGCAGTGGCGCACGCCGGGTCGAATTCCGTCCGGCGCTGGGCCTCGCGCGGTGCCGAGTCGTGACCGAACAGTCGATCCCGGCCCCGGTGGCGCGCCCGCGCCCCGCCCCGCCGCCGCCACCGCCCGCGTCGCTCGGCGACGTCGAATTCTTCTGATGATGACCCTGATTTCTGCCCAGGAGCCGTAACCCGTGACCAAGACGATCATGACCGTGGACGACTCGCCCAGCATGCGGATGCTGCTGCGCGCCGCGCTGACCGACCTCGGCTACCACGTCGTCGAGGCCGAGGACGGCGTGCATGCGCTGGAGACGCTCGCCAGCTTCGACGAGGAGGACGAGCCCGACCTGCTGATCACCGACATCAACATGCCGCGCATGGACGGGTTCGGGCTGATCGAGAACGTCCGCGCCGACGGCCGCCGCACGCTGCCGATCCTGGTCCTGACCACCGAAAGCTCCGACGAGAAGAAGCAGCGCGCGCGCCAGGCCGGCGCGACCGGCTGGATCGTCAAGCCCTTCCACCCCGAGAAGCTCGCCGCCGCGATCCGGCGCGTGCTGCACTGATGCTACAAGGAACGAACCCGATGTCCCGTCAGCTCATCACCTTCCAGCTCGGCGACCAGTACCTCGGCGTCGACATCATGGCGATACGCGAGATCCGCGCCTGGTCGCCCGCGACCCCCCTGCCCAACGTGCCGAGCCACGTGCGCGGCGTCGTGAACCTGCGCGGCGTCGTGCTGCCGGTGCTCGACCTGCGCCACCGCCTGGGCTGGGGCATGACCGACCCGACCGCGCGCCATGTCATCATCGTCGTGCGCATCGGCGAGCAGTTGCAGGGCATCATCGTCGATGCGGTCAACGACATCGTCACCGTGCAGACCGAGGACATGCAGCCGCTGCCCGACATGGGCGACACCGCGGCGCAGCAGTTCCTGGACGGGCTCGCCACGATCGACCAGCGGCTGATCCTGGTGCTGGCGCTGGACCGGCTGGTCGAGCGCGCGGCGATGGCGGACGCCGCCTGAGCCCGCGACGGCCGGCAACACATAGTTAACGCGCGTGAAGTAGGACAGGGTCATGGCTGGAACGAAAGTATTGGTGGTCGACGATTCGCTGACCATGCGCGCGCTGATCTCGGGCGCATTGGAGCGGATCCCGGGCGTGGAAGTGGTCGGCATGGCCGACGGCGCAGCGGAAGCGCGCGGGCTGGTGGAAAGCGCACGGCCCGACGTGATGACGCTGGACGTCGAGATGCCGGGGATGAGCGGCCTCGAATATCTGGCCGAGATCATGGACACCAAGCCGATGCCGGTCATCATGTTTTCGACCCGCACGCAGGACGGCGCGGCGGAATCGATCGAGGCGCTGCGGCTCGGCGCGATCGATTGCTTCCCTAAGCCGCGCGTTGCCGCGCCCGCCGAGCTGGACGCGATCATCGCCAAGCTGGCCAAGCGGCTGAAGGCGGCGAAGAAGGCCGAGCTGAAGCCCAAGAGCGCGCCGAAGGCCGCCAAGGCGCCGCCGATCGACTGGAACGGCCGCGTGCTGCTGGTCGGTGGCGACGCATCGAACACCAAGGCGATCTTCGACCTGTTCGCCGCCTTCCCGGCCAACTGCCCGCCGACCGTCGTCGTCCAGCACCTGGGCCCCGGCATGGTCGAGAGCATGGTCGAGAAATTGGCCGAGCAATGCGCCCCCAAGGTGGTGGTCGCCGCCGACGGCATGAAGCCGGAACAGGGCACGATCTACCTCGCGCCGCATGGCGACGCGCATCTCGTCATCGACAGCTGGCCGAACGGCACGCTGCGGCTGCTGCCCAAGGACCCGGTCGCGGGCGAGCGCCCGTCGATCTCGCTGCTGTTCGCCTCCGCGGCGAAGGCGGCGGCGGCGAATGCGGTCGGCGTGCTGTTGCTCGACGCCAACGAAGACGGTGCCGGCGGCCTGCGCGCGCTGAACGCGGCGGGCGGCTACGCCTTCGCACCGGCCGAGAGCGGCGGCGGCTTCACGCTGACGCGCGGCATGGTGTCGCAGCCGGTCGCCACCGACGCGCTGGTCGCGGGCGTCATGAAGATGTGCTCGAAATGAGCGCCGCGGCGGGGCTGCCCCTGCCGATGGGGACGGCGGTGGAGCCGGTGCCGGCGGCGGGCGTGCCCCGCCCGCTGGCACAGGCGCTTGCCGCCGAGCTGGTGCTCGCGTCGAGCATGCTGGCCGAGCTGGCCTATGACCTGGGGAGCGACGGCGACACGCTGCGCCGCCACATGGGGAGCCTGCAACGGATCGATCATATCACGCAGATCCAGCTCGCGATCGCCGACCTGCTGCGCACCGGCGACGGGGCCGACGATATCGGGCAGGTCACGCTGCAGGACATGGCCGACCGGCTGCGCGCGTTCGTGGCGGGGGTCGGGACCGCCTAGGGTCAGTCGTGCGTCGTCGCCGCCTCGGCCGCATGGAGGTTGATGGTCAGCTGTAGCGTGAGCGCATGATCCATCTGCCCGCGGGCGCCGTCGCGGCCGGGGCGGAACTGGTTGAGGTAACCGATGTCGAGGCTGGTGTCGGCGAGCGGGCGGATCATGACGCCGGCGATGTTGCGCATCCGCTCATACCCGCTGCGCTGGCCCCAGTCGGTGGTGTTGGGCAGCCAGAAGCTCTCGTGGCTGACGAACAGCGCGGTGCCGCGACGGCCGAGGCGGTGGTTGTAGCGGATCAGCGGGCGCACCCGGAAGCCGACCTCGCCGCCGCGCGGATGGAAGCGTTCGTCCACGCGGAAGCGCGTGACGAACGACCCGAAACTCGCCACCACCTGTTGCCGAACGCGATCCTCGTTCGCCGCGGTGTTGAGGTTATGCGCCCCGACCTTGCGATAACCGACGCCGATCTCGACCCCGCGCGTCACGCGGCGCGACAGGAGCGCCCCGAATTCGGTCTGATAAAGACCGTCCTGCCGGTCGCTGAACCGCCCGATCTGCTCCAGCGTCACCCGCGTGTTCTCGCCCACCGGAACGTTGGTGTTGATCTGTAGCCAGAGCTGCTCGTCCTCTTGCTGCGCAGCCGCGCCGGGGGCGACGCCGGCCGCGACGATGGCCGCGACGGCGCCGGCGATCCGCCAGTATCGTGAAGGTCGGGCCGGGGGGATGCGCATCGTCGGCGCGCTATGGCTGCAATGAAATGATACGGCAATGACATGGTTTGCGCCGCGTAACGGGTCCCGGCGGCCTGCGACGGCGGCCGTGCGCGCTTGTCCCACGTCACATCCGGTGCGATAGCGGCGGCGGGTGTCGGTCGTCGAAGACGATGACGGGCAGGTATCGTGCGCTGGTCGGGCCGCCAGCGACGCCGATCGTCGCCGGACCTCCGTTCATGCATCATCACGCCCCTGCGCGCCGCGGCGCGCTCCGCACCGTCCTCCACGCCCCCGCGGCACCGGGCATCGTCCTGCTCGCCGCCGCCGCGCTGGCGTTGATCCTCGCCAATTCGGCGGCGGCGGCCGCGTACGAACGGATGCTGCACGCCGGGCTCGGCCCGCTGTCGCTCGGGCACTGGATCAACGACGGGCTGATGACGGTCTTCTTCCTGCTGGTCGGATTGGAGATCAAGCGCGAACTGGTCGACGGGCAGCTGTCGACCTGGCGTCGCCGTGCGCTGCCCGGCATGGCCGCGGCGGGGGGGATGGCCATCCCGGCGCTGATCTATCTCGCGTTCAACCGCGCGGGCGAGGCCGCGGGCGGCTGGGCGATCCCGGCGGCGACCGACATCGCCTTTGCGCTCGGCGTCGTCGCGCTGCTGGGCGAGCGCGTGCCGCGATCGCTGCGTGTCTTCCTTGCCGCGCTGGCGATCGTCGACGATCTGGGCGCGGTCGCGATCATCGCGTTCTTCTATACCGCGCATGTTTCGCTGCCCGATCTCGCCGGGGCGATCGGCGCGCTCGTCGTGCTGGTCGCGCTCAACCGCGCCGGCGTGCGACGGATCGCGCCCTATCTGCTCGTCGGCGCCGTGCTGTGGGTGCTGGTGCTGCGCTCGGGCGTCCATGCCACGCTGGCCGGGGTGATGCTCGCGCTCGCCATCCCCATGGATCGTGCGCGCGCCGGCAGCGACGGCAGCGGCAGCAGCCCGCTCCACCGGCTGGAGCGTGCGCTGCATCTGCCGGTCGGGTTCGTCGTGGTCCCACTGTTCGCGCTCGCCAACGCCGGGGTGCCGCTGCTTGGGTTATCCGCTGCGGCGGCGGTCGCGCCGGTGACGCTGGGCGTCGCGCTCGGGCTGCTTGCGGGGAAGGTCCTCGGCGTGCTCGGCGCGGCGACACTGGCGATCCGGCTGCGGCTGGCGGAGATGCCGGCGGGCGCGACGCGGCCGCAGCTGCTCGGCATCGCGCTGCTGTGCGGGATCGGGTTCACGATGAGCATCTTCATCACGCTGCTTGCCTTTCCCGCGCAGCCGCTGCTGCAGACGGAGGCGAAGCTCGGCGTGCTGGGAGGATCGCTGCTGTCGGGTGCGCTGGGGTATCTGGTGCTGCGCGGCACGGCAGGGGAGCGCGGGTCTTCATAGAGGACCTACCCGAGTCGCCCGCTTCGGCGGAGTGCCCGGGGGCATGTGCTTCGACAGGCTCAGCACGAACGGAGAAGGAGCGCCCGCACGAAAAGAGCGGCCCGTTGCCGGACCGCCCCTTCGCAACCGTCGGCCGGAACGCCACGCCATCGGACATCGCCGGCCTTGCCGGCGCTGCCGCCCGCCGTGGCGGGTCTCCGGATTGCCTCGGCAACCCGGAGCCGCCCGCGTCTTAGCGCTTCGAGAACTGGAAGCTGCGGCGTGCCTTGGCGCGGCCGTACTTCTTGCGCTCGACGACACGCGGGTCGCGGGTCAGGAACCCTGCGGCCTTCACCGGGGCGCGCAGCGCCGGCTCGTAGCGGGTGATCGCCTGGCTGATGCCGTGCTTCACCGCGCCGGCCTGGCCCGACAGACCGCCGCCCTTGACGGTGCAGATCACGTCATACTGGCCCTCGCGCTCGGTGATGCCGAACACCTGGTTGATGACGAGACGCAGCGTGGGACGCGCGAAATAGACTTCCTGGTCACGACCGTTGATCGTGATCTTGCCCGAGCCCGGCTTAAGCCATACGCGCGCGACGGCGTCCTTGCGGCGACCGGTCGCATAGGCGCGGCCGTACTTGTCGAGCTCCTGCGCGCGCAGCGGCGCACGCTGCACCGGCTCGTCGATCTGGCCCGAGAGATAGGCCTCGGCCGACGCATCGGCCTGCTCGACCGCGGTCTCGCGCTGCTGCTGGAGCGCCGCGCCCAGGTCGGAAAGGGACTGGCGGTTGTCGGACATTATGCGCCCACCTTGTTCTTGCGGCTCATGGCCGCGATGTCGAGGACTTCCGGGTTCTGCGCCTCGTGCGGGTGCTCCGAACCGGTGAAGATGCGCAGGTTGCGCATCTGCTGACGGCCCAGCGGACCGCGCGGGATCATGCGCTCGACGGCCTTTTCCAGAACGCGCTCCGGGAAGCGGCCTTCCAGCACCTTGGCGGCGGTGACGCCCTTGATGCCGCCGGCATAGCCGGTGTGCTTGTAATAGATCTTGTCGGCCAGCTTGTTGCCGGTGAACCGCACCTTGTCGGCGTTGATGACGATGACATTGTCACCGCAATCGACGTGCGGGGTGAAGCTGGTCTTGTGCTTGCCGCGCAGCACGTTGGCGATCACCACCGCCGCCCGGCCGACCACGAGGTCGGTGGCGTCGACGATGTGCCACTTCTTTTCCACCTCGTGCGGCTTGGCCGCCTTGGTGGTCTTCATCAGCGCCTTCATGGTGCCTGGTGACCTTCATTTCGCGTCGAAAGAGAAAAAACGCGCCACCCCGCCGGGTGCACGCGTCGATGGCGGCGCAATGCCGCGCGGGGGCGATCCTGTCAAGGTTTCCGCGGCTTTGCTGACGGGTATCATGATACCGGGACAAGCGAGATGGTGGTGCGGTCGGTGATCGCGTAGGTGGTGCCGGCCACGGTCGCGGTGGCGCGCTGTTCGTCGTTCTGGCTGACCAGCAGGCCGGTGCGACGATCGACGACGCGGCGGCGCGACAGCGTGCCGCGCAGCCCGGCCGCCCGGGTGTCGAGCGTCGCGTAGTGCCCGGTGAGGCCGACACGCTCGGTGCCCGTCAGCACGTCGCCCTGCCCTGCCCCCGCTGACGGCAGCGTGACGGTACGTTCGCCGGGGCGCCGCTCCGCGTCGTCGGGGGCGAGCGCGGTGAGCAGGACGCCGGCCACCACCTGCTCGCGCGCCGCCGTGGTCGCGGCATCGTGGAGCCGCCACAAGGCGAGCCGCAGGTCGTCGCGCGTCGCCGCCCGCCCGATCGCGACGCGCAGCCTGGCCCAGATCGCGTCGAGATCGCGGATGCGTCGCAGCCGTCCGGTGCGGTCGAGTTCTACCCAGATCGCCTGACCGTCCAGGGCGGCGGCGAGCATCGCATAGTCGCTGCCCGGCTGGCTGTCGCGGGTGTCGTCGAGCGCGACCCGCGCGACATAGCCGTCCGTCGTACGCGTGAAAATGACTTGCCGCGCGCTGTCGAACCGGCGCGCGCCGCGCGCATCCTCATGTTCCTGCACGCGCAGCAGCCGGTAGGGTGCGTCCAGCCTTGGCGCGAAGCGTGCCTCGGCCGCGCCGCTCGCCAGCACGACGGCGAGCGCCAGTGCCCTCACGCGCGGCGGCGGCTGACCGCGTGCGCTGCGACGACGGTGGCGATCAGCAGCAGCGCGGCATTGGCCTGGTGCGCGACCGCGACGACGATCTCCACCCCCGAGAGCAAGGTCGCGATCCCGAGCGCGATCTGGACGACGACCAGCCCGCCGACCGCCACCGCGGCGCGCATCGCACCCACCGCCCGCGCACGATACGCCAGCCACAGCAGCGCCGCCGCGGCGACAAAGGCGATCCAGCGGTGGAGGAATTGCACGACGATCGGGTTGTCGACCACGTTGCTCCACGCCGGGGTCAGCATCGGCACGTCGGCGGGGAACCACGCGTCGCCCATCAGCGGCCAGCTGGAAAAGGCATAGCCCGCGTCGAGCCCGGCGGTCAGCGCGCCCAGCACGATCTGTACCGCCAGCGCCGCGATGACGAGCGCTGCGCCGATGCGCAGCCGCGCCGGGCGTGCCGTCGGGTTGTTGGCGAGCACGCTCAGGTCACGCGCCGTCCACACGATCCCGCCGAGGATGAACAGCGCGGTGCCCAGATGGGTGGCCAGTCGCAGGTGGCTGACGTCGGTGCGGACCGAAAGGCCGGACGCGACCATCCACCAGCCGATCGCGCCTTGCAGGCCGCCGAGCGCGAGCAGCGCGGTCAGCCGCCAGCCGTAGCCGCGCGGGATGCGCCGCTTCACCGCGAACCAGATCAGCGGCACCGCGAACGCCAGCCCGATCACGCGCCCGAGCAGCCGGTGAAGATACTCCCAGAAGAAGATCGCCTTGAACCCGTCGAGCGTCATGCCGCGGTTCAGTTGCTGATATTCGGGGATGCGCTGGTAATTGGCGAATTCGGCCTGCCACTGCGCCTGGGTCAGCGGCGGGATCGCCCCGCTGACCGGCTTCCATTGCGTGATCGACAGCCCCGATTCGGTGAGCCGCGTGATCCCGCCGACGACCACCATCGCCACGATCAGCGCCGCGACCCAATAAAGCCAGCGCGCGATCGCCGCCGGACGCGTGGAGAGCGAGAAACCCGGGCTTGCCTGCAACATGGCGCCTTCTACGCACCCGGAGGCGCGAAGGAAAGCGCGCGCTGGGCTCTAGAGCTCGATCCAGCGACGCTGGATCAGAGGGCGGCACCGGCCCGCTTACACGTCAGTGGATCAAACTCTAACGCAGCGCGCCTTCCAGCAGCTCGAGCGCGACCTCCAGCGCGCCCTCGCGCACCGGACCGCGGCCGATATCGCCGAAATGGCATTCGCGGTGCCAGACCATGTCGTCGCTGCGCCGGCGGCAGGCCAGGTGCACCAGCCCGGGCTCGTCGCCCGGCGCCCCCGCCCCGGCGAAGCCGGTGATCGCCAGCGCGAGGTCGCCGTCCGAATGGAGCAGTGCCCCTTCCGCCATCGCGCGCGCGACATCCTCGCTCACCGCGCCGCAGCGATCGATCTTCTCCGCGGCGATCCCCAGCAGCTCGCACTTGGCCTTGGCCGAATAGACGACGAAGCCGCGCTCGAACGCGTGGCTCGCGCCCTCGATGTCGGTCAGCAGCGAGGCGAGCAGCCCGCCGGTGCAGCTCTCCGCGGTGACGATCGACATGTCGCGCGCGCAGGCCGCGTCGAGCACGCGCCGCGCGGTCTCCACGACGCCTGCGGGGATTCCGTGGAGCGGCTCGGTCATGCCGACACCGCCGCCGCGCGCGGGCGGCGCCCCCATGGTTCCTCGCGGAACCATTTGGTGATGATGTATTTCGTGCCCTCCAGCACCGCCATCCCCTCGTGCAGCGTCGCGGTGTTGGGGCTGCCGTCCGCCGCCATGTTGTTCCACGCGAGCAGCATGCCCTTGCGCGGCGCGACGCGAACCCCGCCCTTCGGGAACCACGTCGCCCCGCCCTCCTCGACATCGTTGAGGTAGATCATCGCGGTGAAGGTCCGCTGTCCGCCGTTCTCGCGCATCGCCGGCCAGTAGCTTTCGGCCTCGTGGAAATAATCGTGGTGGGCGCGGAACAGCTGACCGGGGGCGTAGCGCTGCCCCTGCATCGTCTCGCCGAGTTCGGGTGCGAGCCCGAGCGAGGCCGCGATATACTGATCGATCTGACGGATGCCGTCGGCGTTGCGGTCCATGTCGCAGCTGTCGCTGGTGCGACTGCCCGGTCCGCCGCGATCGCTGAACAAGGTCGAGGGCCGACGGTTGGCGTCGATGACCTGCACCAGCCAGTCGCAGTTCGCCGCATCAAGGAAGTCCGGGCAGCGCCACGCCGTGATCGCATCGCTCGGCAGCCGCTGCATCCGCGGATCGGCATCCAGCCGCGCGGCGACCGCCGCCCCCTGTTGCGCGCGGACGGACGAGGGCTGGCCGGGGGGAAGATGCGCGATCGACATGATCGCGCCTGTCTCGCCCGCCCGCGCCCGCGTTTCAAGTGACCTGGGTCAAGGCCCTAATCGAAGATGCCGTGGATGACGTCGACGACCGTACCGTCCTCGATATCGACCAGCAGCGCGTCGCCGTAATAGCGCACCCAGCGGTACGGCTCCTCCGCCTCCGGCAGCCGGTAGGCATAAGGGTCGTAGATCCAGTAGCGTGGCGTGTAGAGCATCGGCGCCAGCCCCGTGCCGATCCCGAACCGCCGGTACCCGCCGTCCCAGCCGTAAGGCGCGTAGTAGCGCGGCAGCCGGAAGGCGGAGCGCCGCTCGGCCCGGTAGCGGTTCCAGTCGTAGCGCGGCTGGCGGCGCCAGTCGCGGTCCCAGCGATCGTCCCGTCCCGAGCGCCACGCCGACGACGGCGGCGGCGGCGGGCGGTCGCGCCCGTCGTAGCGGCGGCGCGGTTCGGCCCGTTCGCTGCGCCAGTCGGCATCGGGCGCCGGTCGTGCCATCGGCGGCATGCCGTCGCGGCGATCCTGCCCGCCGCGCTCCTGTCGCCAGTCGTCACCGCGCCCGGGTTCCGGCGGCCGCGGTACCCCGTCGCGGCGTGCGCCGCGTGCGCCGCGCCAGTCACGTTCCGGCGACGCGGGGCGATCCGGCCGCGGGGCGTCGGCCTCCGCCCGCCCGGGCGTACCGGCACGTTCCCACCCGCGCTGCTCGGCGGGTCGCACCGGCCCGTCCTGCACCGGCACCGGCCGCTCGGCGCGGTCGCGGCGCCACTGGCCGCGATCCATCGCGCGCGGTTCCTGCGCCAGCGCCGGCGGCACCAGCGCCGTCATCGACAACAATCCCGCCACCAACGCCTTCATCATCGCGCATCCCTCCGCCGCATCGTGCCCGCGGCTATGCGCCCGCCTCCGACAACGAATACTGAACCGCGTCGTCAGCCGATTGAAAGCTCGTCTCCGGGGTCGCGCGGGAGCAGCGTGCCGACATGGTGCAGCAGCACGCGGCGCGCATAGGGTTTGCGGATCAGCCGGTCCTCCGCGACGCCGGGGATCTGCGCGGCGTCGCCATGGCCGGTCACGAACAGGATCGCGACATGCGGATGCGCCTGCGCTGCGCGCTCGGCGAACTCGATCCCGTTCATCCCCGGCATGGCGATGTCGGTGACGACCAGCGCGACGTCCGGCTCGTGCTCCAGCGCGTCGAGCGCGGCGGCGCCGTCGCCCGCCTCCACGACGGGGCACCCCGCCTCGCGCAGGATTTCCACCGCGACCTGCCGCACGCGATCGTCGTCGTCGAGGACCATGACCGTGGCGCCCTCCAGCGATCCGGTCGTATCCGGCGCCGCCACGACGGAGTCGGCCGCCTCCGCCGCAACGGCGCGCGGCACGAACACGCTGACCGTGGTGCCCTGCCCCGGCACGCTGTCGATCCGCACGCCGCCGCCCGACTGCTTGGCGAAGCCGAAGACCTGCGCCAGCCCGAGCCCCGACCCCTTCCCGACCTCCTTGGTCGTGAAGAACGGCTCGAACGCGCGCGCCAGCACCGCCTCCGACATGCCGGTTCCCGTATCGGCCACCGCGACCCGGACATAGTCGCCCGGCGGCGGCTCCTCCGCCCGGCGCGGCGCGTCCAGCGTCACGTTCTCGACCGACAGCACCAATCGTCCCCCGCCCGGCATGGCGTCGCGCGCGTTGATCGCCAGGTTCAGGATGATGAGCTCCATCTGCGTCGGATCGACCAGCGCCGGCCAGACCGGCACCGCGCTGCGCGTCTCGATCGCGATCCCGCGCCCCAGCGTGCTGCCGAGCAGGTCGAGCAGCCCGGTGATCGTGCGGTCGAGCTCGACCACGCGCGCCTCCAGCCGCTGGCGCCGCGAGAAGGCGAGCAGTTGCGCGGTCAGGGCGGCGCCGCGCTCCGCCGCGATGCGGATATGGTCGAAGCGCGGCAACAGGCGCTGGTCGACCAGCCCGCGCCGCCCCGCCGCGCTCAGCACGTCGACATTGCCCAGCACGACCGTCAGCAGGTTGTTGAAATCGTGCGCTACCCCCGAGGTCAGCTGGCCGATCGCCTCCAGCCGCTGCATCTGGTGCAGCGTCTCCTCGACGCGCTCGCGCTCGGCGATCTGCTCGGTCAGCTCCGCGGTGCGCGCCGCGACCCGCGCCTCCAGCCGCTCCCCGGCCAGGTGCGCTTCGGTGACATCGATCGCGCAGGCGGTATAGCCCTGGAAGACGTCGCCCAGGAAGCGCGGGCGCGCCTCGACATGCATCCAGCGCTCCTCGCCGTCGCCGGTCACCAGCGGATGCTCGCCGCTCATCGACTGCGGCTCGGCCAGCCAGATCGCGCGTCGTCGCATCGCATCCTCGCGCCGGTCGGCGCGCAGCAAACCGGCCCATCCGCGCGCCGCCACCGCCTCGGGCGCGATGCCCATGATCGTCTCGAAGCCCTTGCTGGCAAACGAGATGCGCCCGTCGGGCTCCGTCATCCACACCAGCGCGGGCAGGCTGTCCGCCAGCGCGCGGAAGCGCTCCTCGCTCTCGCGCCACGCCTCGGCCTGCAACTTGCGCGCGGTGATATCGACCACCGTGCCCACCATGCGCACGCAGCTGTCGCCGTCGAAGATGCCGCGCCCGCGCGCCGACAGCCACCGGACGGGGCCGCCACGCCGCACGACCCGGTATTCCACGTCGAACACCGTACGCCGCGCCGGGTCGGCCGTGGCAGCGAACGATGCGCGCATCATCGGCACGTCGTCCGCTTCGATCAGCGCGGCGAACTCCGCCATCGTCAGCGTCCGCCCGTCGGGCGGCAGGCCGTAGAAGGCGAGGCCGCGCGGCGAACAGAAGAAGCGGTCGCGGACCAGATCATATTCCCAGATCGCGATCTCGCCCGCCTCGGTCGCCTGCTCCAGCGAGGCGCGTCCGCGCGCCAACGCCTCGCGCGCGCGATGCCGGTCGCTGCGATCGATGCCCTCGATGAAGATCGACGCCACCTCTCCGCTCGCGTCCACGATCGGCTGGCAGATGAAGTCGATCCAATAATCGCGCAGTACGCCCGGTTCCTCGGTCGGCAGCTTGACCGGCATATCCACCGCGCGGAACGGCTCGCCGGTGCGGCGCACCTCGTCCAGCCGCTCGATGAAGCCGATCCCGGCGACCTCGGGCAGCGCCTCGGCATAGCGCCGCCCGACGAGCGCCCGCCCGCCGACCATGCGGCGATAGGTGTCGTTGGCCAGTTCGATCACGTAATCGCGGCCGCGCAGCACCGCGATAAAGCCCGGCGCCTGGTCGAACATGGCGCGCAGCCGCTCGCGCTCCTGCGCCATCGTCTCCACGGTGCGGACGTGGTCGGTGGTTTCCGACACGATCGACAGCACGCCCCCGACGTCGCCGTCCACCATGATCGGCGAATAGGAGATGTCGAAGTGGATCCGCTCCGGCCCGTCATGCCCCTCGCGGTGAAAGGCGCGGTCGCGGTCGGACACGGTCTGGCCGGTCATGCGCGCGCGCTCCAGCAACGGGCCCACCTGCGCCCACAGGGCCGGCCCCATCCACTCACGCGCCGGCCGCCCCAGCGCGGCCGGATGCATCGTCCCCATCGCCGCACCATGCGCGTCGTTGTAGAAGGTAAGGTGATCCTCCCCCCAGAAGATCGCGATCTGCGCCGCCGACGGCAGGAACAGGATCAACGCGCTGCGCAGCGCCGCCGGCCATGCCGCAGGGGGGCCGAGCCGCGACGCCGACCAGTCCATCGCCAGGATCCGCCGCCCCATGTCGCCACCGGCGGCCAGCGCCGCCGCAAAATCGTCTACCCCTGGATGCACTCCCCCCATAACCTTCTGATCTAGCCCAGGTGCATGACGGCGAACAGCTGGCAAAGCGTTCGTTTGGCCGGTATTTGCAGGCCATGAACCCTGCTTTCCGCTCGCTGCATCGCCATGGTCTGGTGCGCGTCGCCGCCGCCACGCCGCCCGCCACGGTCGGCGATCCCGCCGCCAATGCGCAGGCCGCGATCGCGATCGCGCGCACCGCGCACGACGCCGCGGTCGATCTGGTCGTCTATCCCGAGCTGAACCTGAGCAGCTATGCGATCGACGACCTGCATCTGCAATCGGCGTTGCAACGCGCGACCCGCGCGGCGATCGCGGCGGTGGTCGAGGCCAGCGCGGCGCTGCGTCCGCTGCTGCTGGTCGGTGCGGCGCTGGAGCGTGGCGGGCGGCTGTACAATTGCGCGCTCGCCATCGCGCGCGGCCGCGTGCTGGGGGTGGTGCCCAAGACCTTCCTGCCCAACTACCGCGAATATTACGAAAAGCGCTGGTTCGCGAGCGGCGCCGGGCTGACCGGACTGACGATCGCGATCGGGGGGCAGGAGGTGCCGTTCGGCACCGACCTGATCTTCGCCGCCGACGACCTGCCGAACTTCGTCATCCATGCCGAGATCTGCGAGGATTATTGGGCCCCCACCCCGCCCTCGACCGTCGGTGCGCTGGCGGGTGCGCTGATCTGCGCCAACCTGTCGGCGTCGAACGTCGTGATCGGCAAGTCGCGCGAGCGGATGATGCTGTCGGCATCGCAATCGGCGCGTGCGATGTGCGCCTATGTCTATTCCGCCGCCGGGCCGGGCGAGAGCACCACCGACCTGGCCTGGGACGGTCAGGGGAGCGTCCACGAGCTGGGCGAGTTGCTCGCGGAATCGGAACGCTTCGCGCACGAGCCCTCGCTGACCATCGCCGACGTCGATACCGAACGGCTGGTGCAGGAGCGGCTGCGCAACGGCACCTTCAACGATTCCGCCGCGCTCGCCGGGCAGCCGGAGACACGGTTCCGCCGGATCGGCTTCGCGCACGCGCCCGATTTCGCGGATGTGGGGTTACGGCGCGAGCTCCGCCGGTTTCCCTTCGTCCCCAACACGCCCGCGACGCTGGACCAGGATTGCTACGAGGCGTTCAACATCCAGGTCGAGGGGATCGCCAAGCGGCTGGTCGCGGCGCGCGCGCAGCGGCTGGTGATCGGCGTGTCGGGCGGGCTCGACAGCACCCACGCGCTGATCGTCGCGGCCAAGGCGCTCGACCGGCTGGGGCGGCCCCGGTCGGACATTCTCGGCATCACCATGCCCGGCTTCGCGACCAGCGAGGGAACGAAGGGCAATGCGTGGAAGCTGATGCGCGCACTGGGCATCACCGCGGAGGAGATCGACATCCGCCCGGCCGCAACGCGGATGCTCGCCGACATGGGGCATCCGTTCGGGCGCGGCGAGCCGGTCTATGACGTGACGTTCGAGAACGTACAGGCGGGCCTGCGCACCGACTATCTGTTCCGCATCGCCAACCAGCGCGACGGGCTGGTAGTCGGCACCGGCGACCTGAGCGAACTGGCGCTCGGCTGGTGCACGTACGGCGTCGGCGACCAGATGAGCCATTATGCGGTCAACGCCGGCGTCCCGAAGACGCTGATCCAGTTCCTGATCCGCTGGGCGATCGGCACCGATCAATATGATCGCGAGACCGACGCGGTACTGGAGGCGATCCTGGGGCAGGAAATCAGCCCGGAACTGGTCCCCGGCGAGGAATTGCAGAGCACCGAGAGCAAGATCGGCCCGTACGCGCTCAACGACTTCTTCGCGCACTACCTGATCCGCCACGGCCAGGCGCCGTCGAAGGTCGCGTTCCTGGCGTGGCATGCGTGGCACGATGCGTCTGCGGGGCGCTGGCCGCTGGGCTATCCGGAAGCGGCGCGGACCGCCTACGACCTGGAGACGATCGTGCATTGGCTGGAGCGATTCCTAGTGCGCTTCTTCCAGACCAGCCAGTTCAAGCGATCGGCACTGCCCAACGGGCCGAAGGTATCGGCGGGCGGCGCCTTGTCTCCCCGCGGCGACTGGCGCGCGCCGTCCGACGGAACGGCGGCGCCGTGGTTGGCGGAACTGAAGGAAAACGGGCCGCAACTATAAGGCCGACCCTGCACAGGCAGGGCCATGTCCATACCCTGCATCGACGAAGCTGGCACACGCACGACGCGCCTGTGTCAGCGGGGACTGCCTCAACCGTTCGCCCTGAGCCTTTCGAAGGGCGTGTTCCGGGGCACGTGTTTCGAAAAGCTGAGCGCGAACGGCTCAGCTTTGTCACCCGCGCGCGATCACGCGCCGACCAGCAGCCCCTCGCGCGCGATCTTCTCCTTCCAGACCAAAGGTGCGAGCTGGTGGACGTTGTTGCCCTCCGCATCGACCGCCACCGTCACCGGGAAGTCGGACACCTCGAACTCGTAGATCGCCTCCATGCCCAGGTCCTCGAACCCGACGACCTTGCTGCCCTTGATCGCGCGCGCGACCAGATAGGCCGCTCCGCCGACCGCCATCAGGTACGCGCTCCTGGCCTCGCGGATCGCGTCGGTGGCGGCAGGGCCGCGCTCCGCCTTGCCGACCATCGCCAGCAGGCCCTGATCGAGCATCATGCGCGTGAACTTGTCCATGCGCGTCGCGGTCGTGGGGCCGGCCGGGCCGACCACTTCCTCGCCGACCGGATCGACCGGGCCGACATAATAGATCACGCGGCCCTTGAACTCGACGGGCAGTTCCTCCCCCTTCGCCAGCATGTCGGCGATCCGCTTGTGCGCGGCGTCGCGGCCGGTCAGCATCTTGCCGTTCAGCAGCAGCCGGTCGCCCTGCTTCCACGACTGCACCACCTCCGGCGTCAGCGTATCGAGGTCGACGCGGATCGCCGCCTTGTCGGGCGTCCAGTTGACGTCGGGCCATTCCGCCACCTTCGGCGCCTCAAGATAGGCCGGCCCGCTGCCGTCGAGCGTGAAGTGCGCGTGACGGGTCGCGGCGCAGTTCGGAATCATCGCGACGGGCTTGCCCGCGGCATGGCACGGTGCGTCCTTGATCTTGACGTCGAGGATCGTCGACAGACCGCCCAGCCCCTGCGCACCGATGCCGAGCGCATTGACCTTGTCGAAGATCTCGATGCGCAGCGCCTCGATGTCGTTCTTCGGCCCGCGCGCCTTCAGCGGCCCCATGTCGATCGGCTCCATCAGCGCCTGCTTGGCCAGCAGCACGCAATGCTCGGCGGTGCCGCCGATCCCGATGCCGAGCATTCCGGGCGGGCACCAGCCGGCGCCCATCTGCGGCAGCATCTCGATCACCCAGTCGACGATCGAGTCGCTGGGGTTCATCATCTTGAACTTCGACTTGTTCTCGCTGCCGCCGCCCTTGGCCGCGACATCGACCGAGACGGTGCTACCCGGCACCATCTCGACATGCAGCACGCACGGCGTGTTGTCGCGGGTGTTGCGACGCGTGAACGCGGGGTCGGCCAGCACCGAGGCGCGCAGCTTGTTCTCCGGGTGCAGGTACGCGCGGCGCACGCCCTCGTCGACGACCTCCTGCATCGACCGGCTGTTGTCGTCCAGCCGGCAGTCCATGCCCCATTTGACGAAGACGTTGACGATGCCGGTGTCCTGACAGATCGGGCGATGCCCCTCCGCGCACATGCGGCTGTTGGTCAGGATCTGCGCGATCGCATCCTTGGCGGCGGGCGACTGCTCCGCCTCGTACGCGGTGCCCAGCGCGCGGATGTAATCCATCGGGTGATAGTAACTGATGAACTGGAGCGCGTCGGCGACGCTCTCGATCAGGTCGGCGGTACGGATCACGGTCGTCATGCGCGAAGGCTCTATAAGGCGTGCCGCCGCGGGGCAACATCGCCGTCGACGCATTCACCGCCCTTTCACGCCTTCCGCTTAGCCTCTACGGACAGGGACGCGGTACGCGGGGGCGGGGCCGCACGGCGTTTGGGGACAGCAGTGACGTTGAACGAGCAGACCGTCGGCGCGGCGCCGCCGAGCACGACCGCGGGCGCGACGCCCGCCGGCCGGCCGCCGGTCGCGCGCGGTCATTACCGCCCCGACATCGACGGGTTGCGCGCGCTGGCCGTGCTGATGGTCATGGCGTTCCACTTCACGCTGACGCCCGCGTTGGGGGCAGGCTTCATCGGCGTGGACATGTTCTTCGTCCTGTCGGGCTTCCTGATCGTGCCCGCGATCCGCAGCGACCTGTCCACCGGGCGCTTCCGCTTCCGCACCTTCTATGCGCGGCGGGTCCGGCGGCTCGCGCCCGCGCTGCTGGCGACCAGCGTCGCGACGCTCGGCGTCGGGCTCGTGCTGCTGACGCCGGTCGAACTGAAGGAGCTGGGCAAGGAACTGCTCGCCGCGCAGCTCTACGCCTCGAACATCTATTATTGGCGCTACCTCAACTATTTCGGCTTGCAGGCCGATCTCGCTTTCTTTCTCCATGCCTGGAGCCTGGGGGTCGAGGAGCAATTCTACCTCGTCTTCCCTGCGTTGTTGTGGATCGCGGCACGCGTGGCGCCGCGCCGGGTGACATCGTTGCTGGTCGCGGCGCTGCTGGCGTCGTTCCTGCTCAACATCGGGATGATGCACCGCAAGCCCGAGGCGACCTTCTACCTGCTGCCGACCCGCGTATGGGAATTCGCGGCGGGCGCACTGGTGCCCGGCATCGCGGCGTGGTGCGCCGGGCGGCGGATCCCGTCATGGATGTTCGCCGCGATCGGCGTCGCGACGCTGGCGGTTGCGCTGGCGATCCACCAGCCGACGATGATCTTCCCCGGCTGGTTCGCGATCCTGCCGGTGGTCGCCACGATGGCGCTGCTGATCGCCGGCACCGACACGAGCGGCTTGTGGACGCGCGCGGCGAGCCGGCCGGTCCCCGTCTACGTCGGGCGCATCTCCTACGAATTGTATCTGGTCCACTGGCCGGTCCACATCCTGGCGCCGCTGCTGGTGCTCGACATGACGCTGGCGGCGCGTGTCGCCGCCTTCGCCTTGTGCTTTCCCCTGGCGGCGTTGATCTACCATGTCGTCGAGGCGCCGGTGCGCGGACGGCGCGTGCTGGCGCGCGACCGTGCGCTGATCGCGGTCTATGCCGCCACCACGCTCGCGATGGTCGCGGCCTTGACCGCGACGATCGCGAGCGGCGGGTGGCCCGCGCGCCTGACCCCGGCCGCACGCACGCTCGCCGCCGCCAGCGACGACGCCGACGCATCGTTCCGCGCCTGCGAGAACCGCGCGGGCGCGCCCTGCCCGATCGGCGCCGCAGCGGCGCCGGCGACATGGCTGGTGTATGGCGATTCGCACGCCGATGCGATCGCACCTGCGATGCAGGCGGTGCTGCGCGCACGCGGACAAAGCGGCTATTTCACCTTCCGCTCCGGCTGCCTTCCGCTCCGGAACAGCGGCGACGCCGGCTGCCGTGCCTTCAACGCCGGGGTCGCCGCGTTCCTGGCGCAGCATCCCGGCGTCACGCGCGTCATGATGGTGTCGACGTGGCGGCAGGCGCTGGAGCCCGGCTACACCGATCCCGACGGCGCGGTGGTGACCGGCGCCGCGGCGATCGCCGCCCATGACCGGATGTTCGATCGCACCGTCGCGGCGAACGGCGCCAACGGTCGCCTCGTCTACCTGTGGCTGCCGGTACCGGGCGCGCGCCGCTCGGTCCCGCTGACGCTGTCGCGCGACGCGATGCTGCACCGCCAGTGGCCGCTCGCCTATTCGCTGGCCGAGCACCGGGCGCGATTCGCATTCCTGACCGCGGCGCTGGCGCGGCACCCTGGGGTCTTGGCGATCGACCCGGCGGCGGCGATCTGCCGCGGAGGCACGTGCCGGATCATGGAAGGCGGTCGACCGCTCTACCATGACGACGCGCATCTCGCGGGCTCGCAGCGCGCGTTCATCGAGCGGATGATTACCGATCAGATCGGCGATCGCTGAACCGGGCCGCGGCGCGCAAAAAATTTTTGGCGACTTGCATTCCGCAAACTCCGCGGATTCCCGTGCGTCGCCGCGATAGGGTCGGCAGCGGTACTATCGCGAGGTCTTGCCGCCCGGTCGCTTCTGCCACAATCTGTAGAGGTAGCAGCCGGACGTCGGCGCTATCGGTGGTAAGGTGGCGCACGCCGCACCTACCGATGGCGCGACCCGGCTCCGGGTTTGGAACAGTCGATCCGTCGATGGATCGCACCATGGACAGGCGGGCCAGAGCATGAATTTCACCACCACCGATGCCGAGGCGATGGCGACCGACACGATCGAGGCGGCGAGCACCGCCGCCGCCGAACAGACGATCAGCCGCCACGGCGCGCGCACCGCGCCCTATCCGCTCGACGTCGACCACGGCCGCGACGCGCTGCTGACCGATTTCGGCAAGGAGACGCTGAAGGACCGTTACCTGCTGCCGGGAGAAAGCTACCAGGACCTGTTCGTCCGCGTCGCCAGCGCCTATGCCGACGATCAGGCGCATGCGCAGCGGCTGTACGACTATATCTCCAAGCTGTGGTTCATGCCCGCCACGCCGGTGCTGTCGAACGGCGGCACCGGGCGCGGGCTGCCGATCAGCTGCTATCTCAACTCGGTCCCGGACAGCCTCGACGGCATCGTCCAGACCTGGAACGAGAACGTCTGGCTCGCGTCGCGCGGCGGCGGGATCGGCACCTATTGGGGCAACGTGCGCGGGATCGGCGAGCCGGTCGGGCTGAACGGCAAGACCAGCGGCATCATCCCGTTCGTCCGCGTCATGGATTCGCTGACGCTCGCGATCTCGCAGGGGTCGCTGCGCCGCGGCTCGGCGGCCTGCTACCTCGACATTTCGCACCCGGAAATCGAAGAGTTCCTGGAGATCCGCAAGCCGTCGGGCGATTTCAACCGCAAGGCGCTGAACCTGCACCACGGCGTGCTGATCCCCGACGCGTTCATGCACGCGGTGCGCGACGGCGCCGAGTGGCAGCTGACCTCGCCCAAGGACGGGTCGGTGCGCGCGACCGTCGACGCGCGCGCGCTGTTCCAGAAGCTGGTCGAAACCCGGCTGGCCACCGGCGAGCCGTACATCGTCTTCTCCGACCACGTGAACTCGACGATGCCGCGGCATCACCGCGAGCTGGGACTGAAGGTGTCGACCTCGAACCTGTGCAGCGAGATCACGCTGCCGACCGGGCGCGACCATCTCGGCAACGACCGTACCGCGGTCTGTTGCCTGTCGTCGCTCAACCTGGAGACGTGGGACCAGTGGAAGGACGAGAAGGGCTTCGTCGAGGACGTGATGCGTTTCCTCGACAACGTCCTGCAGGACTATATCGACCGCCACGAACCCGGCATGGAACGCGCGGCGTATAGCGCGGCGCGCGAGCGCTCGGTCGGGCTGGGCGTCATGGGCTTCCACTCGTTCCTGCAGGCGCGCGGGCTGCCGTTCGAGGGCGCGATGGCCAAGAGCTGGAACCTGCGCATCTTCAAGCACATCAACGCGCAGGTGAACCAGGCGTCGATGACGCTCGCCGCGGAGCGCGGGCCGTGCCCGGACGCCGCCGACGTCGGCGTCATGGAGCGCTTTTCCTGCAAGATGGCGATCGCGCCGACCGCGTCGATCTCGATCATCTGCGGCGGCACCAGCGCCTGCATCGAGCCGATCCCGGCCAATATCTACACCCACAAGACGCTGTCGGGCAGCTTCGCGGTCAAGAACCCGTATCTGGAAAAGCTGCTGAGCGAGAAGAGCAAGAACAGCGACACGATCTGGAACTCGATCCTCGAGCACGGCGGGTCGGTGCAGCACCTCGACTTCCTCAGCCAGGAGGAAAAGGACTGTTACAAGACCTCGTTCGAGATCGACCAGCGCTGGCTGCTCGAACTCGCCGGGGATCGCACGCCGTACATCGATCAGGCGCAGTCGCTGAACCTGTTCATCCCGGCCGATGTCGAGAAGTGGGATCTGCTGATGCTCCACTTCCGCGCGTGGGAACTGGGCATCAAGTCGCTCTATTACCTGCGCTCCAAGTCGGTGCAGCGCGCCGGATTCGCGGGCTCGGAAGGCTCGGGCGGGGTCGAGGCCGACAACACGATCGCCACGCCAAAATTCTCGATCGGCGAGACGACCGACTATGACGAATGCCTGGCGTGTCAGTAATCCAGCTGGACTGACCGGACAGCCGTCCTCCCGGCGAACGCCGGGGTGACGGCCAACGGAGGTGGATCGAAACCCTCGCGCGATCATTCCGTCAGCCTCACTCAACGGTCAGGACGGACGCGTGCCGGTCATCGCCAGGATCGCCAGGGCCGTGTTCTACGCCGTCCTCCTGCTCGTCATCGCGATCGGGCTGGCGATCACGATCGTGCCGCGATTCCTCGACCGCCGCTATTACGAAGGACCGCCCAGCGGCCATTACGACGGCGCCCGCTTCTTCAACCCCGATGGCGACGACACCGGCGCCCCGCCCGCTGACGGCAGTCGCGCCAGCTTCCTCTGGCGACAGCTGACCGGCGACGACGACCGCCCGGCGTGGCCCGATACCGTACGCGTCACGCCCACGCGACCGCCGGCGCGGGTCGCGGGCACGCGGATGCTGGTGACCTGGATCGGCCACGCCACGGTGCTGGTCCAGACGCAAGGGCTCAACATCCTGACCGACCCGGTGTGGGCCGAACGCGCCGGGCCGTTCGGCCTCGGCCCGCGCCGCGTCGCCGCGCCGGGCGTGCGGCTCGAGGATCTGCCGCGCATCGACCTCGTGCTGGTCAGCCACAATCACTACGACCATCTCGACCAGGCGACGCTCGCGCGGCTGTGGCAGCGCGACCGCCCGACGATCGTCACCAGCCTCGGCAACGACAGCGTCATCGCGCAGACCGGCGCGCGCGCCACCGCGCTCGACTGGCAGGGCGCGGTGCAGGTGAAGCCGGGAGTGCGCGTGATCGTGACGCGCAACCATCATTGGGGCAGCCGCTGGTTCGCCGACCGGAACCGCGCATTGTGGTCGAGCTTCGTGGTGCAGCTGCCCGCGGGCGGCAACCTGTTCTTCGCGGGCGACACCGGCTTCGGCGACGGCGGCTGGCCGGCCGAGGCCGCCGCGCTCGGCCCGATTCGGCTCGCCTTGCTCCCGATCGGCGCGTTCCGGTTCGTCCAGGGACAGATGGTGTCGGGCGCGCACATCGGCCCCGCGCACGCCGCGTTGGTCTTCGAGCGGCTGCGCGCCGCCCGCGCGCTCGCGATCCATTGGGGTACGTTCCGCCTGTCCTACGAGGCGCGCGATACCCCGCCGCGGATGCTGGCGGCGGCGATGCGCTGCCTGAACCGCACCGGCTTCGACGCGGCGCCGATCGGCGGCACGATGGAGGTGCCGGTCGCGGGCGCCGTCCCGCCGCCGCGCACGACCGCGCCGTCCGCGGTGCTCGCCTGCCTCGACACGCCGGCGGTGCGCGCGCTGCGCTGACGACCATATACCCGCTTTGTTCCACATGGCGGTGGTGCCGGCGAACAGGCCATGCTATCGCGCAAGTCGTTGACGACACGATCCGACAGCGTGACCCCACCCCGCAAGATCATCCATATCGACATGGACGCCTTCTACGCGTCGGTCGAGCAGCGTGATGCGCCCGAGCTGCGCGGGCGGCCTGTGGCGGTCGGCGGCAATCGCGCGCGCGGGGTCGTCGCCGCCGCCAGCTACGAGGCGCGCGCGTTCGGCGTCCGCTCGGCCATGCCCTCGGTCGTTGCGGCGCGGCGCTGCCCGGAGCTGGTCTTCGTCCCCCCGCGCTTCGACGTCTATCGCGCGGTCAGCCGGCAGATCCATGCCATCTTCGCCGATTACGCCGATGCGATCGAGCCGCTGTCGCTCGACGAGGCGTATCTCGACGTCAGCGCCGATCGTCGCGCGCTCGGCTCGGCCAGCGCGATCGCCGCCGAGATCCGCGCGCGGATCAAGGCCGACACCGGGCTGACCGCCTCGGCCGGGGTCAGCTACAACAAGTTCATCGCCAAGCTCGCCTCCGACCAGAACAAGCCCGATGGCCTGTGCGTGATCCCGCCCGCGAAGGGGGCGGCGTTCGTCGCCGCGCTGCCGGTCAAGCGCTTCCACGGCATCGGCCCGGTCACCGCCGAGAAAATGGCGCGGCTCGGCATCCATACCGGTGCCGATCTGCGCGATCGCCCGATCGAGTTCCTGCGCGCGCATTTCGGCAGCCACGCCGATTATCTGCACGGCGCCGCACGCGGCATCGACGATCGTCCGGTGCGTGCGGAGCGCCGCGCCAAGTCGATCGGTGCCGAGCGTACCTTCGACACCAACCTGACCGACCCCGCCGCGATCGACTCCGCGCTGGAGACGGTCGCCGCCGCCGCGTGGGTCCGGGTGGAGCGGGCGGACGTGCGCGGGCGCACCGCGACGCTGAAGCTGCGCCGCGCCGACTTCACCACCCTCACCCGCGCGCGATCGGTCGCCGGGGCGATCGCGACGCAGGCGGAACTGCTCGATCTCGGGCGCGGGCTGCTCGCCCCGTTGCTGCCGGTGCCCGGCGGGATTCGCCTGCTCGGCTTGACGCTGTCGGCGATCCTGCGCGACGAGGATGTGGTGCAGCCTGCCCTGCCCTTATGATCGCCCGCGATCGCCCTGCCTCTTGATTGAAGGAAAAGCCCGATGAAGCCGCCGATCGGCCCCACCACCCGCCTGTGCATGTCGCTCGCCGCGCGGCCCGGCACGTTCGGCTCGCGCTTCCACAACCATCTCTACGATGCGCTCGGGCTCGACTATGTCTACAAGGCGTTCACGACCACCGATCTGGCGGGCGCGGTCACCGGCATCCGCGCGCTCGGCATCCGCGGCTGCGCGGTATCGATGCCGTTCAAGGAAGCGGTGATCCCGATGCTCGACGGTCTGCGCGACAGTGCGGCGGCGATCGACAGCGTCAACACGATCGTCAACACCGACGGCGAGCTGCTCGGCTACAATACCGATTACAGCGCGGTGCGCGACCTGATCGCCGACCTGCCGCGCGTGCCGTTCCTACTGCGCGGCAGCGGCGGGATGGCGAAGGCGGTGGCGACAGCACTGGTCGACGCCGGCTTCAACGACGGCACGATCGCCGCGCGCAACGAAGCCGCCGGACGCGCCCTGGCCGCCAAGCTCGGCTGCGGCTGGCAGGCGGGTGCGGACGGTCGCGCGGCATTGCTGGTCAACGTCACCCCGCTCGGCATGACCGGCGCCGATCAGGACGCGCTGGCCTTCACCCCAGAACAGATCGAAGCGGCGGACATGGTCATCGACGCCGTCGCCAAGCCGGTCGAGACGCCCCTGCTCCGCGCTGCGCGGGCCGCGGGCAAGCCGGTCGTCACCGGCGCGCAGATCGCGACGCTCCAGGCGCTCGAACAGTTCGTCCTCTACACCGGCGTCCGCCCGACCGACGAACAGGTCGCCGCCGCAGAGGCGTATGCGCTGGCCTAGGGCCTCACCCCGCCAGCACCTTGAGGCCCGTGCGGTCCTCCAGCGCCTGTGCGCCCAGCACGACCGCGCCCAGCGGCCCGGCATTGCCGCCCAGCGCGGCGGGAACGATGAACGTCTCCATGTCGGCGACCGCGGGCAGCGCGACATAGCCGTTCAGGTTCGCCGCGGTGGCGGCGCGCAGCCGCGGCAGCAGCCAGGGGTTGCCGACCATCACGCCCCCGCCCAGCACGATCCGCCGCGGTACGCCGGTCAGCGTCAGCGTCGCGAACAGCGAGGACAGCGCGCCGACCACCGTTTCCCATGCCGGGTGGTCGTGCGGCAGATCCTCGCCCTTGATACCCGTGCGCGCCGCGATCGCGGGGCCGGCCGCCAATCCCTCGACACACGCGCCGTGATAGGGGCATGACCCGGCCCAGTCGTCGCCGGGTACGCGTGCCGGGCGGACATGGCCGAACTCGCTGTGCGTCAGCCCGTCGACCGGCCGACCGTGCGCGATCATCCCCGCGCCCACGCCGGTGCCGACCGTGACATAGGCCAGGTCGCCCAGCCCCTGCCCCGCGCCCCAGCGCGCCTCCGCCATCGCCGCGCCGACCACGTCGCTGTGGAAGCCGACCGGCACGTCGTAGCGCGCCGCCAGCCGCCGCGCGATGTCGGTGCCCGCCCAGTGCGGCTTGGGGGTCGAGGTGATCTTGCCGTAATCGGGCGACTGCGGATCGATCGAGACGGGACCGAAGCTGGCGATGCCGATCGCCGCCACCCCGCGCCACTTGTCCATCGCCGCCTCCAGCGCCGGCAGCGTCTCCTCGGGCCGCGTCGTCGGAACGCGCACTTCCTCCAGGATCGCGTCGGGTCCGCTGGAGAGCACCGCGATGCACTTCGTGCCGCCAAGTTCCACGCCCGCGATCAACGGCAATTGCGCCATTTCCGTCTTACTCCTCGGCTGCGGCGGCATCGATCCGGCGCAGCATGTCCGTGAATTGCGCCAGTTCGGCCGCGTCGAAGCGACCGAAGATCCGGCGCTCCAGCGCGGCTGCCTGCGGCGCGACCTGCGCGTACAGCGCTTCGCCCTCCGCGCTCAAGCGGAGATGGTGCGACCGCCGGTCGGTCGCGTTGGGCGTTCGCGTCAGCAGTCCGCGCTCGGTCAGCGAAATCGCCGCGCGACTGACCGTCACCTTGTCCATGCGGCTGCGCTCGCACAATTGCGCCTGCGTGATCGGCGCATGCTCCGCGATCAGCGTCACCAGCCGCCATTCCGGCACCGTCAGCCCGAACAGCGTCTCATACGCCCCGGCGATCCGCCCGCTGACGCGGTTGGAGGTCACCGACAGCAGGTACGGCAGGAACTGATCGAGATGAAGGCGTTCTACCATGGGACACCCAGGCTAGCACGGTTGGGAAAGGGTCGGAACCAGAACCAGAAACGTTGCATTAATGTGACAAGGGGTACAAGCGTACCCGTGTATTTGGACGAAGCGGCATTCGAGGTGGCGCGGACGGAGCAGGCGATGGCATCGGTGACGGCGAACGGCATCACGATCGAGTACGAGGACGAAGGCCCGCGCGACGGGCAGCCGATCCTGATGGTCATGGGGTTGGGCGCGCAACTGGTGCGATGGCCGCAGGAGATGGTCGATGCGCTGGTCGCGCATGGCTACCGCGTGATCCGCTTCGACAATCGCGACGTCGGCCTGTCCGAGAAGTTCGACCATCTGGGCGCCCCGCACATCGTGTGGACCGCGATGCAGATGCAGTTCGGCCGTGTGCCCGCCGTTCCCTATACGCTGACCGACATGGCGCAGGATGCGATCGGGCTGCTCGATGCCTTGGGGATCGAGCGTGCGCATGTCGTCGGCGCGTCGATGGGCGGCATGATCGCGCAGCTGATCGCGGCACGCTGGCCGGAGCGGGTGCGCACGCTGACCTCGATCATGTCGACGACCGGGCATCCGAACTGCTCGCGCCCGACGATGCGGGCGACCGCGTTGCTGCTGCGCCATCCCAAGAGCGACGACATCGAGGCGATCGTCGCGCACGGTACGATGGCCGGGCGCGCCGTCGGCGGGCGCTTCCCGATCGAGGATGCCATCATGGCCGACCGGATCCGGGCCGAAACGCTGCGCAACCGTTGCCAGGCCGGCTTCATCCGGCAGATGGCGGCGATCATCGCCGACGGCGATCGCACCGATCGCCTCCGCCGCATCACCGCGCCGACGCTGGTGATCCACGGCAGCGCCGATCCGCTGGTGCCGGTCGCCGGCGGACGCGCCACCGCGCAGGCGATCGCGGGCGCGCGCCTCATGGAGATCGACGGCATGGGCCACACCCTGCCCTCCGAACTGATCGACCCGATCGTCGCGGCGATCGACGACCATATCCGCCACCGTCGCCATCATCCGATCCCGCAGGCCGCGTAACGCGCCGCGGATCGAAGTGCGCGACCGCGCGCTGTAGGCGGGGACCATCCCGTCTTCCCGCAAAGGACGCGCATGTTCGTCGACTTCCGCGACCAGCCGCCACCGCCGCCGTGGGAGCCACGCCCGCGTCGACCGCGGCTGACCGCGCGGCAGGAGAAGACGCTGGCGGCGATCATCGCGCTGAACGTCGTGCTCCTGATCGTCGCGCCGATCGGCGGTGCGACGCTGATCGGTGCGATCGCGCTGCTGTTTCGCTGATCGGATCGCCTTCCACCCTCCGGTGCGCACCGCCTGATCCGGCCGCGCCCGCCTGCTGCGGCGGGGTGCACGTCAGACCACGATCTCGCCCGGCGCCGGATGCCCGAGGAACTCCGCCGGGCTGGCGGTCGCGCCGTACGCGCCGGCCAGGAAGATCGCGATCACCTCGCCCGGTGCGACCGGCGGCAACGCCACCCGGTCGCCCAGCCGGTCGAGCGGGGTGCACAGGCATCCCACGACCGACGCCTCGCCGGCCGCCGCCGTCCCCATCCGCGCCGCCACCGCCAACGGATAATTGCGCCTGACCACCGTCCCGAAATTGCCGCTCGCCGCCAGCTGGTGGTGCAGCCCGCCGTCGACCACCACGAACGTCTCGCCGCGGCTGTCCTTCACGTCGACCACGCGCGTCAGGTACACGCCCGCCTCCGCGACCAGCCACCGCCCCAGCTCGATCGCGAACCGGCTGTCGTGCAGCACGTCGCCGCGCGTCGCCAGCGCTGCGCCCAACGCCGCGCCGACCGCCTCCACGTCCAGCGCGGCATCGCCCGCGAAATACGGCACGCCGAACCCGCCGCCCAGGTTGACGAGCGGCGGCACCGCGCCCGCCTCGTCCGCCAGCCGCGCCGCCAGCGCGATCGTCGCTTCCTGCGTCTCGATCAGCGCACCCGCATCCAGCGCCTGCGATCCGGCGAAGATGTGGAATCCGCGCCACTCCGCCCCGCCCGCGATCACGTCGCGCACCAGCGCCGCGGCGCGCTCGGCATCCACCCCGAACGGGGAGGCGCGTCCGCCCATCTTCATCCCCGATCCACGCAGCTCCAGGTCGGGATTGACCCGCACCGCCAGCCGCGGGCGCACGCCCTGCCGCTCGCCCGCCGCCAGCGCGCGTTGCGCCTCGCCGGCCGATTCGAGGTTGATCGTCGCGCCCGCCGCCACCGCCGCGTCCAGTTCGTCGTCGCGCTTGCCCGGCCCGGCGAAGCTGATCGCCGCCCCCGGCTTCACCGCCAGCGCGCGCGCCAGCTCGCCCGCCGAGGCGACGTCCAGCCCGTCCACCAGCGGCGCGACGCGCGCCAGCAGCGCGGGCAGCGGATTGGCCTTGATCGCATAATGCAGGTCGACCCCCGCCGGCATCGCCCGGCGGAACCGCGCCACCTGCGCCGTCACCAGCGCGGCGTCGTAGACGAACAGCGGCGATCCGTGCGCGGCGACCAGCGCCGTGGCATCCTGCCCGCCGATCGCCAGCGCGCCGTTCTGCGCCGCGAAGGCGGGCGGGATCGGTCCGATCGGTTTCATGGCTGCACGTCCCTCACCGCCGCCGCGACCCCGGCGCGGTCCAGCTTGCCGTTGGCGTTGCGCGGCAGTTCGCGTTGCCACACGATCCGCTGCGGCTGCATATAGGCGGGCAACTCGCGCTTCAGCCGCTCGCGCAATGCCGCCTCGTCCGCGCCGTCGCCGCGCGCCACCAGCACGATCGCCTGCCCCAGCCGCGCATCCGCGACCCCGACCGCCACCGCCTCGGCGGTCTCGCTTCCCGCGGTCGCGGCCTCCTCCACCTCCTGCGGGCTGATCCGGTGGCCGGCGCTCTTGATCATCTCATCGTGGCGCCCGACGAAGCGCAGCAGCCCGGCGGCATCGGCGACCACCGTGTCCCCCGACCACACCGCCGTCCCGCCATATCGCGAGCCGGCCGGCGCGGGGCGGAAGCGTGCCGCGGTCCGCGCGTCGTCCCGCCAATATCCTTGTGCGACCAGCGGCCCGGCATGGACCAGCTCGCCCGGCTCGCCCGCGCCCGCGATCCCGCCGTCGGGGCGCACCACCATCACCTCCGCGAACGGCACCGCCCGCCCGATCGAATCCGGATGCGCGTCGACCAGCGCCGGATCGAGATAGGTCGAACGGAACGCCTCGGTCAGCCCGTACATGGGGAACAGCCGCGCCTGCGGGAACCGTGCCCTGAGCGCGCGCACCATCGCCGGGGTCAGCGCACCGCCCGAATTGGTCAGCCGCCGCAATTGCGCCGCGCTCTCCGCGGGCCAGTCGCCCTCCAGCAATTGCGTCCATAGCGGCGGCACCCCGGCCAGCGTCGTTGCCCCGAACCGCGCCACCGCCTTCACCACGTCGCGTGGCGTCAGATAGTCGAGCGGCGCGACGCACGCTCCCGCCGCCCAGGTCGACAGCAACTGGTTCTGTCCATAATCGAACCCCAGCGGCAGCACCGCCAGCACGCGGTCGTCGGGCGCGATGTCGAGGTAATGCGCGACCCCGATCGCACCGAGCCACAGGTTCGCATGGCTCAGCATCACGCCCTTCGGCCGGCCGGTGGACCCGGACGTGTAGAGCAAGGCGACCAGCGCTTGCGGGTCGGCCGCCGAACGCGGCAGGGCATCGGCCTCCCCCACCTCGGTCACGACCGCGCAGCCCGCCGGCACGTCGCCCGGCGCCAGCGTCGCCGCGCGCGCCTCCTGCGTCACCAGCAGTTCGGCCCCGCTGTCGGCCAGGATATGCGCCACCTGTGCACGGCGCAGCACCGGATTGACCGGCACATGCACCAGCCCCGCACGCGCCGCCGCCAGCGGCATCCAGCAGGCGACCCGCGTCTTGGGCAGCCACGTCGCGACCCGCGCGCCCGGCGTCAGCCGCCGTGCCGCCAGCCACCCCGCCAAGCGCGCCACCGCTTGCTCGGCGGCGGCATAATCCACTTGGCCGTCGCGATCGGCCAGCGCAGGCGCATCGGTCGCGCCGCGCAGCACATGGTCGATCGGGCGAGGCGTAGCATCAAGGGACACCATGCCGCCGCTTCTAGGCTCAGGCGTTGCGGAATCCACCCCTTGCGCCTAACGCCACCCGCATCGCCGCCCATGTTGCGGCGCGAGATGGCGGAGGATGCGTGATTCCGGAAGGCACGAGCGAAATCGAGACGACCGTGCGCGCGGTGCTGGCGGACGTGCTGGCGCTGTCACCCGAGCGCGTGGCGGCGTTCCGCGCCGAGACCCCGCTGTTCGGCGCGCTGCCCGAACTCGACTCGATGGCGGTCGCCGGCGTCCTGACCGAACTGGAGGACCGGCTCGGCATCGCGATCGAGGACGACGAGGTTGACGGCGAGATGCTGGAGACCTTCGGCGCCCTGGTCACCTTCGCCGCGGGCAAGGCGCTGGTCTAAGGCTTACGCGGAACGCTCCACGGCCGTTGTCCCCGCACACGCGGGAATCCAGAACCTCCGACGCCCCGGCGCTTGCGAGGATCAGCGCGTCCGGATTCCCGCCTCCGCGAGAATGGCGGCGGTAGCGGAAGCGGTTACTCCGCCGCTTCCTTCACCGCCTCGAACTCTGCCGCCGCCAGGAAGCGCTCGGCATCCAGCGCCGCCATGCACCCGGTCCCCGCCGCGGTCACCGCCTGGCGATAGACCTTGTCCATCACGTCGCCGCACGCGAACACGCCCGGCACGCTGGTGCGCGTCGACCCCGTCTCGACCGCGATATAGCCGTCCTCGTCGAGCGCCAGATGGCCGCGGAACAGCTCGGTCGCAGGATGGTGCCCGATCGCCACGAACCCGCCGTCGACCGCGATGCGAGAATGCTCGCCGGTTTGCGTGTCTTCCAGCTCCAGCGCGACCAGCCCGGCGGTGCCGCCGCCGTCGACGAATGCGCGGACTTCCTTGTTCCACAACACCTTGACGTTCGGATGCGCGAACAGCCGCTCCTGCAGGATCCGCTCGGCGCGAAGCGAGTCGCGCCGGTGGATCAGCGTCACGTCGTCGCTGTGATTGGTCAGGTACAGCGCCTCCTCGACCGCGGTATTGCCGCCGCCGATCACTGCCACCTTCTTGCCGCGATAGAAGAAGCCGTCGCACGTCGCGCAGGCGCTGACGCCCTTGCCCTTCATCGCATCCTCGCTGTCGAGCCCCAGCCACTTGGCCTGCGCACCGGTGGCGATCACCAGCACCTCGCCCTCGTACACGTCGCCGCCGTCGCCGATCAGCCGGAACGGCCGCGCGGTCAGGTCGACCTTCACGATCGTGTCCCACATCAACCGCGTGCCGACATGCTCCGCCTGCGCCTGCATCTGCTCCATCAACCACGGTCCCTGGATCACCTCCTTGAAGCCGGGGTAATTTTCCACGTCGGTGGTGGTGGTCAGCTGGCCGCCTGGTTGAATGCCCTGCACCACGATCGGCGCCATCCCGGCGCGCGCGCCATAGATCGCCGCAGAAAGTCCGGCCGGTCCCGAACCCAGGATCAGCATGCGAGTCGAATGTGTCGTCATGCGCGCGGATGTAGGATGGCGATGCGCACAAGGGAACCGCGCGTTGCGTGCGGCGCGAAGTCCTGCTTTGGTCCGCCCATGACCGACTTCTCCGCCCTTCTTCAGCCCGACCGCGGCCAGCCCGCGCGCGACATCCACGTCGTCCATCCCGACCGCTTCGCCACGTGGCTGGCGACGCAGCCCGTGCGCGTCCGCACCGCGATCGCGGCGAACAAGGTGACGGGGCGTGCCGGTAACCGCGCGGTCCTGCCGGGCGAGGCGGCGGAGGACTGGTCGATGCTGCTGGTCTGCGACGAGCCGCTCGATTCGCCGTGGCGGATCGCGTCGCTGGGCGATGGCCTGCCCGAGGGCACGTACCGGCTCGCCGGCAATGGGGCGATCGGTGCCGCCGGGCTGGGCTGGCTGCTCGCGCAGCACCGTTTCACGCGCTACCGCAAGGCCGAGCCCGCCGCACCCCGCGTCCTGCTGACCGCCGACGTCGCGGGGATCGAGGAGATCGTGCGCCTCGCCGCCGCCACCGCGCGCGTCCGCGATCTGGTCGACACCGGCGCCAGCGACCTCGGCCCCGCCGAGCTGGAGGCGGAGGTCGACACCCTCGCGGCGCAGCACGGCGCGACCGTCACCGTCACGCGTGGCGACGCGCTGGCGACCGGCTATCCGATGATCCACGCGGTCGGGCAGGCCGCGGCGAAGGACCGTGCTCCCCGGCTCATCGAGCTGGAATGGGGCGACCCGTCGCAGCCGCGGCTCGCGCTGGTCGGCAAGGGCGTGTGCTTCGATTCGGGCGGACTCGACATCAAGCCGTCCTCGGGGATGCGGTTGATGAAGAAGGACATGGGCGGCGCCGCGCACGCGCTGGCGCTGGCCGCGCTGGTGATGGAGGCGCGGCTGAAGGTCCGGCTCCATCTCCTCATCCCCGCGGTCGAGAACGCCATTGCCGGCAACGCCTTCCGCCCCGGGGACGTGCTCCCGACGCGCAAGGGGCTGACGGTCGAGAACACCAACACCGATGCGGAAGGGCGGCTGATCCTGGGCGATGCGCTGACCAAGGCGGTCGAGGGAGCGCCCGACCTGCTGATCGACTTCGCGACGCTGACCGGTGCGGCGCGCGTCGCGCTCGGGCCCGACCTGCCCGCCACGTTCGTGCAGGACGAGGCGCTCGCCGCCGAGCTGCTCGCCGCGGGCCAGGCGGTGCGCGATCCCTTGTGGCGGCTGCCGCTGTGGGACGGCTATGACGACATGCTGAAGTCCGACGTGGCGGACATGGTCAACGCCCCCGATGGTGGCTTCGCGGGCGCGATCACCGCCGCGTTGTTCCTGCGCCGCTTCGTGCCGGGACACGTGCCGTGGGCGCACCTCGACACCTTCGCGTGGCGCCCCTCGGCGCGACCCGGTCGTCCGCGCGGGGGCGACGCCTGTGGCCTGCGCGCGACATGGGCGCTGGTGAAGCAGCGCTTCGGCTAGGCCCCAAACGTCGCGCCAGCGGAAGCTCGGGCCTCCCGAGGCGCCAGCGTCGCCCTCGCGGCACGAAATCCCAGCGTCCGCCGGGAAGACGCTTCATCCCGTCGCCCCTGCGCAGGGGCGCGCGCTCACCTCAAACCGCCCCCTCGATGATCGGCACGAACTTCGCCGCGGTCAGGCTCGCGCCGCCCACCAGCGCGCCGTCGACATCCGCCACGCCCATGATCGCGCGCGCATTGTCGCCGGTCACCGATCCGCCGTACAGGATCCGCACGTCGTCCGCCGCCGCGCCGATCAGCTGCCGGATCTTCGCGCGCGCGATCGCGTGGATCGCGGCGATGTCCTCCAGCGTCGGGGTCCGCCCGGTCCCGATCGCCCAGCGCGGCTCATAGGCGATCGTCAGCCAGTCGCCGCTCGCGCCCTCGGGCAGCGATTTCTCGATCTGCGCCTGCACCACCCGTTCGGCACGTCCGGCGTCGCGCTCCGCCCCGGTCTCGCCGCAGCACAGGATCACCGACAGCCCCTGCCGCCGCGCCGCCGCCGCCTTCGCCCAGGCGTCCTGGCTGGTCTCGTTCTGATATTCGCGCCGTTCCGAATGGCCGACGATCGTGAAGCGCGCCCCGGCCTCGCGCACCATCGCCGCCGACACGCAGCCGGTATAGGCGCCGCTCTCCGCCTCGTGCACGTCCTCCGCGCCGATCGCCAGCGTCGGCACGCGTGACGCGGCCGCCGCGATCAGCGTTGCGGGCACCGCCACCGCGACGTCCACCCCCGGGTGTGCGGCGGCGGCCGCGGCGATCACGTCCAGCTCGGCCAGCATTGCCAGATTGCCGTTCATCTTCCAATTGCCCGCTACCAGCTTGCGCCGCACCGACGTTCTCCCGTGACTTGTTTAACGTGTTATACGAAACTGGCGCGCAACGCCAGCCGGAACGGGACAACGGGCACTGCATGTCGCGACCTTGCTGCGACTGACGACAGACCCTAAAGCGGCGCACTTCACTCCTTACCGGTCGTTCGCCTCACATGCTCAGCTCTCTTCGCGGGATCATCTATTCGAAGGTCGGGATGGTCGTCACCTTCGGCGTCCTGATCGTGATCGCGCTGGCGTTCGCGGCCGGCGACGTCACCGGCCTGTCGAACGCGGCCGGCGGGCTGCTCGGCCATCCGCTTGCCAGCGTCGATGGCGAGAAGGTGACCGCCGACGACATCCGCCGCCGCGCGCAGGACGAAATCCGCGCCGCGCGCCAGCAGCAGCCCGACCTCGACATGGCGGGCTTCGTCAACGCCGGCGGGGTCGAGAGCCTCATCACCCGTTCGTTGACCGGCCTGGCGCTGGAGACGTTCGGCGAGGAACAGGGAATGCGCGTCAGCCGCGCCTTGGTCGGCAGCGAGCTGAAGGCGATCCCCGCCTTCGCGGGCGCCACCGGGCAGTTCGACCAGCAGGCATACCTCCGCCTGATCGCGCAGCGCGGGATGACCGACGCGCAGGTGCAGCGCGAGATCGCGCGCGAGACGATGGCGCAATTCCTGGTCGTACCGACGGTGGGCGCGACGCAGGTGCCGCAACGCCTCGCGCTGCAATATGCCTCGCTGCTGCTCGAGAAGCGCGCCGGGGAGGCGGCGCTGATCCCCGCGACCGTCGCCGGCCCCGCCCCCACCGACGCGCAGGTGCAGGACTGGTACAAGCGCAACGTTGCCCGCTACACCACGCCCGAGCGCCGCGTCGTCCGCTATGCGCTCGTCACCCCGCAGCAGGTCGCCGCGCAGGCGGTGCCCAGCGAGGCGGAGATCCAGCAGGCGTACAATGCCGACAAGGCGAAGTACGCGGCCAAGCCGCTGCGCGACGTGACGCTTGTCACCGTCCTCGACCAGAAAGCCGCGCAGGCGCTCGCCGACAAGGTGAAGGCCGGAACCCCGCTGGCCGCCGCCGCGCGCGCCGCCGGGCTGGAGGCGCGCACCGTCGCGGCCGCCGAGCAGTCGTCGCTTTCGACGCAGACCGCCCCCGCGGTCGCCGCGGCGCTGTTCGCGGCACCGCAAGGCCAGGTCGTCGGCCCGCTGCGCGGCGCGATCGGCTTCGTCGTCGCCCGCGTCGACAAGGTGACGCAGGACGCGGGCAAGACGCTGGCGCAGGCGCGTCCCGAAATCGTCGCCGCCCTGACCAAGCAGAAGGCGGCCGACGCGATCGGGAAGGTCCGCGACGCGGTCGAGGATGCGCTGGCCGACAACGCCAACATCGCCGAGGTCGCCCGCGACCAGAAGCTGACGGTGCAGGCGACCCCCGCACTGTTGTCGAGCGGCATCAATCCCGACCAGCCGCAGGCGCAGCCTGACGCGACGCTCGCACCGGTGGTTGCCGCCGCCTTCGCCGCGGAGGAAGGCGACACGCCGACCACCGTGCCGATCGGGCAGGACGGCGGCTTCGCGATCGCCGCGCTCGACCGCATCGTCCCCGCCACGCCGGTGCCGCTGGCACAGGCGCGCGCGAAGGTCGTCGCCGACCTCACCGCCGACCGGGCGCGCCGCGCCGCCCAGGCCGCCGCGAACGCGGTCGTCGCGAAGGTCAACGCCGGCACGCCGCTGGCCGCTGCGATCGCGCAGGCCGGCGTCAAGGCGCCGGTCGAGCGCGTCGATGCCACGCGCGCGCAGATCACCGCCGCACAGGGTCAGGTGAACCCGGTGCTCGCGATGATGTTCGGCATGAAGCAGGGCAGCGCGCGCGCGATGCAGGCGCCGGACGGTCGCGGCTGGCTGGTGCTGCGCGTCGACACGATCGTGCCCGGCGACGCCAGCAAGCAACCCGCCGCGATCCAGGCGACCCGCCTTGACCTGGGCCGGGCGATCGGCGGCGAATATGCGCAGCAATTCGCCAACGCCGTCGCCGCCGCGCAGGGTGCGAAGCGCTACCCCGACGCCATCGCCCAGCTGAAGAAGGACCTGCTCGGTGGCGACACCGGCCAGTGACACCGCCGCGGCGGCGGTCGCGCAGCTCGCCGCCGGCCGCCCCGCGCTCGTCTGGCGGCGGCGGATCGCCGATACGGAGACGCCGGTCGCCGCCGCGCTCAAGCTGATCGAGCCCGGCCGCGGCGACTTCCTGCTCGAATCGGTCGAGGGCGGCGCGGTGCGCGGTCGTCACTCGATGATCGGGCTCGCCCCCGATCTCGTGCTGCGCGCGCAGGGCGACCGCGCCGAAGTGAACCCGCGCTGGCTCGACGATCGCGACGCTTTCGCACCGTGCGCGGTGCCGACGCTCGCCGCACTGCGCGATCTCGTCGCCTCGATCCGCATGGACGTACCCGCCGAGCTGCCGCGCGCCTTCGCCTGCCTGGTCGGCTATTTCGGCTATGAGACGATCGGGCTGGTCGAGAAGCTGCCCCCGCCCAAGGAGGATGCGCTCGGGCTGCCCGACCTGATGTTCGTGCGCCCGACCGTCATCCTGACGTTCGATCGTCTCGCCGACGAACTGTTCCTGGTCGCGCCGGTGTGGCCCGATGCGACGCGTGACCCGGCCGCGCTGGTCGCCGCTGCCGAGGAACGGCTCGATGCGGTCGAGGCGCGTCTCGCCGCCGCCGCTCTCCCGCCGCGCGCGCGCGCCGACGCGGCGCTGCCCGATCTCACCCCGGTCCTGGGGCCGGGCGCCTATGCCGCCATGGTCGGACGGGCAAAGGAATACATCTCCGCCGGCGACATCTTCCAGGTCGTGCTGGCGCAGCGCTTTACGGCGCCCTTCCCGCTCCCGGCGTTCGAGCTGTACCGCGCGCTGCGCCGCATCAACCCGTCGCCGTTCCTCTACCATCTCGACCTGCCCGGCTTCGCCCTGACCGGCTCCAGCCCCGAGATCCTCGTGCGCGCGCGCGACGGCGAGGTCACGATCCGCCCGATCGCCGGCACGCGCCCGCGCGGGCGCACCGCGTCGGAGGATGCCGCCAACCGCGACAGCTTGCTCGCCGATCCCAAGGAGCGCGCCGAGCACCTCATGCTGCTCGACCTCGGCCGCAACGACGTCGGCCGCGTCGCAGCACCCGGCACGGTGCAGGTCACCGACAGCTACGGCATCGAATTCTACAGCCACGTCATGCACATCGTCTCGAACGTCGTCGGCCGGCTGTCGTCTGCGCACGACGCGATCGATGCGCTGTTCGCGGGCTTCCCCGCCGGCACGGTCAGCGGCGCGCCCAAGGTCCGCGCCTGCCAGATCATCGCCGAGCTGGAGGGCGAGAAGCGTGGCGCGTATGCCGGCGGCGTCGGCTATTTCTCGCCGGACGGGTCGATGGATTCGTGCATCGTGCTGCGCACCGCAGTGGTCAAGGACGGCACGATCCACGTCCAGTCCGGCGCAGGGATCGTCGCCGACAGCGACGCCGCCTACGAACAGCGCGAGTGCGAAGCGAAGGCCGGCGCGATCCTCGCTGCCGCCCGCGAGGCGCTTCGCCAGGCCGGGACACCCGACTTCGGGCAGTAGGCCGCAGCGGTGCGGTTCGCTCGACCGGACGCGTACGCCCGACCGGTCGGGGCGAGGCGATGGGGGCGGTGCCAATGACGACCGACGCTTCCGCCGGATGGGACGAAGTGGCCGAGCAGTTCATGGCCGTTCGATCGGCTGTCGGCACGGCCCTCGTCCGCTCGTGGGCGGCCGATTGCCTCCCCGCGGCGGCGACGATCCTCGATGTCGGATGCGGGTCCGGCGTACCGATCGCCACCGCGCTGGTCGAGGACGGCTTCCGGGTCTGGGGCGTCGACGCCGCGCCGCGGCTGATCGCGGCCTTCCGGCGAGAATTGCCGGAGATGCGGGCCGCGTGCGAAGCCGCGCAGACGAGCGCGTTCTTCGACCGCACCTTCGCTGGCGTCATTGCGATCGGGCTGATCTTCCTTCTGGGCGAGCGTGAGCAGCGCCAGTTGCTGAAGAACGTCGGCCGGGCGTTGCGGCCAGGCGGACGGTTCCTCTTCACCGCGCCCGCTCAGGCGTGCCGCTGGCGCGATACGCTGACCCGCCGACCATCGCTGTCGCTGGGCACGGAGGCCTATGCCGAGCACCTCGCTGCGGCCGGCCTTCGGGTGATCGGGTGCCAAGCCGATGAAGGCGGCAACAATTATTTCGACGTCATTCGGCCGGAGCACACGCCGGCCAACTGAACGAGACTGAGGTGATCCCGCCGCCGCTACCGTCGCGGCGCTCACCGCCCGCCGGGGATCATCGAATCGTTCTTCTCCGCCGCGCGCCGCTCAGCGGCCCAGGCGCGGTTGATCGCCAGCGCGCAGCCGGTCTGCCCGCCCGACCCGACCGGTGAGCATGTGTCCGGCAAGCCCGCCGCGACGCGGCTCGCCTGGTCGGCCACCGCGACGCGGTTCGTCCACGCCTGGTTCTTCGCCGCCGGCTCGGCGCTGTCGCGCAAGGGCTTGGGGATGCGGAACTGCTCGTCCGGGTTGATGCGGCTGCACACCACCACTTCGTCGCCCTGCGCCTTCGGGCACGCCTCGTTGCCCTGCAGCGTCACGCTGCGCACCCGTTGCGGGGCACGGCCCGTCTCACCGGCCGATTCGACCTGCGCCGACACGGCGCTCGGCAGCAGCATGGCGGCAAACACAAGGGTGACGGCTTGGCGACGCATCGACGATCTCCTCCTGCCAGCGAACGCGCCGACTGCTGCTTTTATCCGCTGCAATTGTCGCACGCGCATGTCGATTGTTGGCTGGCCTGCAATAATCCTTGCGCGCACCCGGTCGCTCGACGGTTGCGATGCTGTGCGCATCGGCTATGGCGGCGCCATGATCCTGGTGATCGACAATTACGACAGCTTTACCTGGAACCTGGTCCATTACGTCATGGAACTGGGCGCCGAGGTTCGCGTGGTCCGCAACGACGCGCTCACCGCCGCGGAGGCGCTGGCGACGGGCGCGCGCGCGATCCTGATCTCGCCGGGGCCGTGCACCCCGAACGAGGCCGGGGTCAGCCTCGACCTCGTGGCCGCCTGCGCAGAGGCCCGCCGCCCGCTGTTCGGCGTGTGCCTGGGGCACCAGGCGATCGGCCAGCATTTCGGCGGCAAGGTGGTGCGCGGCGGGCTGATGCACGGCAAGACCTGCCCGGTCGACCATGACGGCACCGGCGTGTTCGCGGGGCTGCCTTCCCCCTTCACCGCCACCCGCTATCATTCGCTGATCGTCACCGACGTACCGGACGATCTGGTCGTCAACGCCACCGCCGCCGACGCGTCGGTGATGGGGCTGCGCCACCGCGAGTTGCCGATCCACGGGGTGCAATTCCATCCCGAAAGCATCGCCACCGAGCATGGCCACGACCTGATCGCCAACTTCCTGCGCCTCGCCGGCGTGAACCACGCGGGCCGGATCGCGGCGTGACCACGGTTGCGCTGCTGCCCGATCCCGCCTCGCCCCTGTCGCGCGAGTCGGCGGCGCAGGCGTTCGCCGACATCCTCGACGCGCGCACCAGCGAGGAGGCGGTCGCCGACTTCCTCGTCCGCCTCGCCGAACGCGGCGAGACCAGCATCGAGATCGCCGAGGCCGCACGCGCGCTCCGCCAGCGGCTGATCCCGATCAGCGCGCCCGCCGGCGCGATCGACGTCTGCGGGACCGGCGGCGACGGGCAGCACACGCTGAACGTCTCCACCGCCGTCAGCCTCGTGGTCGCCGCGTGCGGCGTTCCGGTCGCCAAGCACGGCAATCGCGCCGCCTCGTCGAAGGCCGGCGCCGCCGACACGCTGGAGATGCTCGGGCTGGACATGGACCGCGCCGGCGCGCAGGCGGAGGCGACGCTCGCCGAACTCGGCATCTGCTTCCTCTTCGCTGCCAATCACCATCCTGCGATGAAGCGCATCACCCCGATCCGCCGCCGCATCGGCCGCCGCACGATCTTCAACCTGATGGGGCCGCTCGCCAATCCCGCGCACGTCACCCGGCAGCTGATCGGCATCGCGCGCCCCGATTACGCGCCGATCTATGCCGAGGCGCTGGCGCAGCTCGGCAGCGACGCCGCCGCGGTCGTCGCCGGGGAGGAAGGACTGGACGAAATCTCCGGCGCGGGCGCGACGCGCGTCGTGACGGTCGGCGATGTTCCGCTGCCCGCACGCATCGTCCCCGAGGATGCCGGGGTCGCGCGCCACCCGACGATCGCGATCCGTGGCGGCGATCCGTCCTACAACGCCGCCGCGCTGCGCCGTCTGCTCGCCGGCGAACATGGCCCATACCGCGACGCGGTGCTGCTCAACGCCGCCGCCGCGCTGGTGCTGGCGGGTCGCGAGCGCGAGCTGCGCGATGCCGCTGCGCACGCCGCAGAAGCGATCGACGCCGGGCACGCCACCACCCTCCTCGATCGCTGGATCGCCTGGTCATGACCATCCTTGCCGAGATCTGCGCGACCAAGCGCGCCGAGGTCGCCGCGCGTCGCGCCGCCGTATCGCTCGCCGACCTGTCGGCCCGCGCCGCGACGCAAAGCCCCCCGCGCGGCTTCCGCGCCGCGCTGGATGCCACCGCTGCGGCCGGCCGCCACGCGCTGATCGCCGAGATCAAGAAGGCCAGCCCGTCCAAGGGCCTGATCCGCGCCGACTTCGATCCCCCCGCGCACGCCCGCGCCTATGCGGCAGGCGGCGCGACCTGCCTCTCCGTGCTCACCGACGCGCCCTATTTCCAGGGGCACGAGGACTACCTGATTGCCGCACGCGCCGCCTGCACGCTACCGGTGCTGCGCAAGGACTTCACCGTCGATCCCTGGCAGGCGCTGGAGGCGCGCAGCATCGGCGCCGACGCGATCCTGCTGATCGTCGCCGCGCTCGACGACGCCTGCCTTGCCGAATGCGAGGCCGCCGCCATCGAACAGGGGCTCGACGTGCTGGTCGAGGTGCATGACGAGGCCGAGCTGGAGCGCGCCGGCCGGCTGCGTTCGCGCCTCATCGGCGTCAACAACCGCAACCTGAAGACCTTCGAGGTCGACTTCCGCCGCACCTATGCGCTCCTGTCGCACGCGCCGTCGGACGCCACCTTCGTGGCCGAGAGCGGGCTGACCACCCGCGCCGACCTCGACGAACTCGCCGCGCACGGCGTACACTGCTTCCTGATCGGCGAGGCGTTGATGCGCCAGCCCGACGTCGCCGCCGCCACCCGCGCGCTGGTCGGCTAGGTGACCGCGCTCACCCATCTCGACGCCGATGGCGCCGCGCACATGGTCGATGTCGGCGACAAGGCGGTCACCCGCCGCGAGGCGGTCGCGACCGGCCGGATCGTCATGTCGCCCGACGCGCTGGCCGCGATCCGCGACGGCGCGGTCAAGAAGGGCGACGTGCTCGCGGTCGCGCGTGTCGCCGGGATCATGGCCGCCAAGCGCACCAGCGACCTCATCCCCTTGTGCCACCCGCTCCCGATCACGCGGGTCGCTCTCGACCTGTCGCTCGCCGACGACGGTCTCGCCGCGGTCGCGACGGTCGCCACAGACGGCAAGACCGGCGTCGAGATGGAAGCGCTCACCGCCGTCTCGACGGCGCTGCTAACCGTCTACGACATGGCCAAGGCCATCGACAAGACGATGACGATTCAGGACATTCGGATCCTCCAAAAACGCGGCGGCCGCTCCGGCGACTGGCGCGCGCCATGACCCTGCTTCCCGTCGCAGCGGCACAGGCGCGGGTCCTTGCGCTCGGGCGCGCGGTCGACAGCGTCGAGGTGCCGCTTCACGAGGCGCTGGGACGCTGGGCGACCGCCGCGGTCGTCGCGCGACGGACCCAGCCCGCGAGCGACCTGTCCGCCATGGATGGTTATGCGCTGCGCTTCGCCGACCTCTCCAGTCCCTTCCACGTCATAGGAGAGAGCGCCGCCGGCGCGCCGTTCGCCGGCACCGTTGCTGCCGGTCAGGCGGTGCGCATCTTCACGGGCGCCGCGATGCCCGCCGGGGCCGACACGGTGCTGGTCCAGGAAGAGGCCGCGCGCGACGGCGCGATCCTGACGCTCGCCGGCGAAGGCCCCGCGCACGCTGGTCGCAACGTTCGCCCGCGCGGGCTCGACTTTGCGTGCGGCGACATATTGGTCGCGCCCGGCGAGCGGCTGACGCCCGCGCGGCTTGCGGTCGCCGCGACCGGCGGGGTGGCGCGGATCGCGGTTGCGCGGCCGGTCCGCGTCGCGCTGGCCGCGACCGGCGACGAACTGGTCGAGCCCGGCACCGCGAGCCCCCTCACCGCCGACGACGCGCTGCCCGAGTCGAACCGCCTGCTGCTGCGCGCGCTGCTCGCTGACCTGGGGGTCGAGATCGTCGACCTGGGCATCCTCCCCGACCGGCTCGACCGCCTGACCCATGCCTTCGCGACGGTCGATGCCGACGTGCTGGTCACCACCGGCGGTGCGTCGGTCGGCGACCACGACCTCGTCCGCCCGGCGCTCGCCGCCGCGGGCGCCACGCTCGATTTCTGGCGCATCGCGCTGCGCCCCGGCAAGCCGATGCTCGCCGGGCGGCGCGGCGACATGGCGGTGGTCGGGTTGCCGGGCAATCCGGTGTCGGCGTTCGTCACCGCGTTGCTGTTCGTCCGCCCGCTCGTCGCGCATCTCGCCGGCGCAGCGCAGCCGTTCCCGCCCGTGTCCCGCGCGCTCCTCGGCGAGGACCTGCCCGCCAACGGCGAGCGCACCGACTATCTGCGCGCCGAACTGCGCGACGGACGCGCCTTTGCCTCGACCATCCAGGACAGCTCGATGCTGCGGACGCTGGCGCGCTCGACCTGCCTGATCGTGCGCGAACCGCACGCTCCCACGGCGCGCGCAGGCGACTCGGCGGAAATCCTGATGATCGCTTGACGGACAGCATTATGTTCCATAAAGGTTCGCAATCCGTTCACTAGGGAGGCGCCGGAACATGCTGACGCGCAAGCAGCACGAGCTGATCTGCTTCATCGAGGACCGGCTCGCCGACAGTGGCGTGTCCCCCTCGTTCGAGGAGATGAAGGACGCGTTGGAGCTCAAGAGCAAGTCCGGGGTCCACCGTCTCATCAGCGCGCTCGAGGAGCGCGGCTATCTGCGCCGCCTGCCCAACCGTGCCCGCGCGCTCGAGGTGCTCAAGACGCCCGAGCGCGGGGGCGAGACGAAGAAGGTCGCGCCGCCCTCGATCAAGCGCAGCATGCCCGAGCCGGCCAATGACGTGGTCGAGATCCCGCTCCACGGCCGCATCGCGGCTGGTGTGCCGATCGAGGCATTTGAGGGGTCGACGATGCTGCCGGTCCCGGCGGCGCTGCTCGGCGCGGGCGAGCATTTCGCGCTTGAGGTAGCCGGCGATTCGATGGTCGAGGCGGGCATCTTCGACGGCGACTATGCGCTGATCCGCCGCCAGGAAGTGGCGCGCGACGGCGAGATCGTGGTCGCGCTGATCGAGGACAGCGAGGCGACGCTGAAGTATTTCCGCCACGAAGGCGGGATGATCCGCCTCGATCCCGCCAACCGCGCCTACGACCCGCAACGTTATGCTCCTGCGCAGGTCCGCGTTCAGGGCAAGCTCGCCGGGCTGCTGCGCCGCTATTCCTGAACACAGACGATCTCGTCGCCCCTCTTAGGGGCGTAAGGGATGCGCAGACCTAGTCTGTGTGCGGCAAAACTTTAGTCGAAGCTGGTGGAGGGATGGCGCGATTGCCGTCGTGCGATACGTTCAAACAGGGCCGCGTACGCGACTTCTGCAAGCATCCGAGCGGCATGCCTGGAAAGAGCGCCTCGACGCCATCGCTTGTCACGATGTCGCCGCTGGACTCCGGTGGCCGTTCTCGCACGTTCGATGACACCATCCGCACGCAGCTTCGACAATCGCACGGACCGGTGCAAGCATCCGATGCGCGGCGCCGCGGTCACTTGTCCGGATCGCCGGTGCGCGCCGCCACGACCCACGGATGCGCATCGCCCGCGCGTCGCACCGTTGTCACCCGACCGGTGGCGAACGTCACCGCCACCCCGCCAGTGTACGCCAGTGTCGCGCGGTCGAGCGTCAGCCACCGCCCGCGGCACCGCCGCGGCAGTCGCCGCTCGCTGATCACCACATCCGCCTGCCGGCATAGCGGCACCAGCGCCGCGGCCGGCACCAGATAGCCGCTGCGCGTCGCCAGCACTCGCCACCGTCGTTCATCGACCCGCCGCTCCATCCAGCACAAGTCGCGGTTGCACCGCGCACCGCTCGCCTCGCTCAGCAGGTGCGGTTCGCCGTCCAGCCCGCCCGCCTCCGCGAGCAGCCCGCGCATGTAGTCGCCCGTGCGGTCGCGCAACACCGCCACCCCGCCCGCTTGGTCGCGCAGCGCCAGATGCCGGCCGTCACCGGTGACGATCAGGTCGGGCACCGGCGTCGCCACCGTCCAGGCGACCCCGATGGCGATCGGCAGCCATCCGGCATGGCGCCACCGCGTCCGCCAGATCGCCAGCCACAATCCACCGGCCACGATCGCAGCGAACGCGGCGTGGGGCATCACCGGCACCGCCGCCACGGCGCCAGGCGCCGCTGCCACGCCCCGCGCGATCCGCAGCAGCACCGCCAGCCCCTGCCCGACGATCCACCATGCCGGCGCACCCAGCCCCACGCCGTCGAGCAGCAGCGCCGCCGCCTCCGCGGGCATCACCACGAACGTCGTCAGCGGGATCGCAACGATATTGGCGAGCGCCCCGTACAATCCGGCCTGATGGAAGTGGAAGATCGCAATCGGCATCAGCGTCAGCTCGACGGCCACGCCGGTCAGCAGCAACGAGGCGAGCTCGCGCATCAGCCCGCGCCATCGTGGCTCGTCATGCGCCGCGAACCAGCCGCGCACGCGTGGATGCTCGTGCAGCGCGACGATCGCGGTCACCGCCGCGAACGACAGCTGAAAGCTGGCGCCCACCAGCGACTCGGGCCAGGCCAGCAGTACGACCAGTGCGCCGGCCGCCACCAGCCGCAGCGTCAGCGCCTCGCGGCCCAGCGCCAGTGCTGCGAGCACCATCAGCGCCGCGACGCAGCTGCGGATCGTCGGTACCTGCGCGCCCGTCAACCAGGTATATCCGATCGCCGCCACCGCCCCCGCCGCGGCGGCGATCAGCGGCAGCCGCCCGGTCAGCGCCAGCCGCGGCGACAGCGCCAGCAGCCGCAGCGTCAACCACATCACCAGCCCGACCGCCGCGGCGATGTGCAGCCCGCTGACCGACAGCAGATGCGCCAGTCCGGCTTGGCGCATCGCCTCGGCGTCGGGCTCGGCGATCGCGCCGGTGTCGCCGGTCGCCAGTGCCGCCGCGACCCCGCCCGCGCTGCCCGGCAGCCGCGCCTCGATATGGCGGGCCAAGCGTGCGCGCACCTCTGCGCGATCGTCCGCCGCCGGGCGCACCACCGTCACCGGCACAAACCCGCGCCCGCTTGCGCCCAGCCCCTGGAACCACGCGACCCGCGCGAAGTCGTAGGCGCCGGGCACCGCCGGCGGCGCAGGCGGCATCAGGCGCGCGCGAATCCGGATCGTCGCCCCCGCCCCCAGCTCGTCGGGCACCGCGGCGCTATCCAGATTGACGCGCACCCGCGCCGGCGCCGGGCCGGCGCCGTCCCACGCCTGCACCACCAGCGTCACGCGCGTCAGCTTGCGCGCCGGCAGCGGCTCGACCCGCTCCACCACGCCGGTCATCCACGCGATCGCCGGCCGTGCCAGCACCGGCGCGGCGACCCGCTCGGCGCGCGCCCAGGTCATCGCCAGCCCGATCGCCGCCGCCAGCGCGCACCCCGCCACCAGCACCGCCGCACGGCCGCCGCGCGCGCCCGCCAGCGCCGCAAGCCCGGTCGCCAGCGCCACCATCAGCGCCGCGCTCCACGCGCGCGGATCGCCCAGCACGAACCACGCCGCCACGCCCGCGCCCAGCGCCACCGGCACCCATAGCACCAGCTGGTCGCGCTCCGCCTCCAGACGTCGCTCAATGCCGTCCTGTATCAAAGCGATGCCCTGCCGTGCGCGCATTTGAAGCGCCGACGATGCTTTGCTAGAGGCGGGCGCGGCTGAATGGGCCATTCGAATTTCCAGCCTGGGAGCAAGCGCGCTTGAGCGCAACCGACAAAACCGCCAGCGCGGACGGCCGCGCCGTCGTCACCCGCTTTGCCCCGTCGCCGACGGGGTTCCTTCATATCGGCGGCGCCCGCACCGCCTTGTTCAACTTGCTCTACGCGCGCCATCACGGCGGCACCTTCCGCCTGCGGATCGAGGACACCGACCGCGCACGCTCGACCCAGCCTGCGATCGACGCGATCCTGAACGGCATGCGCTGGCTCGGGCTCGATTGGGACGGCGAAGAAGTCTATCAGTTCGCGCGCGCGGATCGTCATGCGGCGGTGGCGCAGACGATGGTGGAACACGGCCACGCCTATCGCTGCTACCTGACGCAGGAAGAACTGGAGGCGATGCGTGCCGCGGCACAGGCCGCCAAGCAGCCGTTGCGCATCCGCTCGCCGTGGCGCGACCGCACCGATCATCCCGCCGACAAGCCTTATGTCGTCCGCCTGCGCGCGCCGAGCGACGGCGCGGTGACGATCGAGGATCGCGTCCAGGGCAGCGTCACCGTCCAGAATGCAGAGCTCGACGACCTCGTCCTGCTGCGTTCCGACGGCACGCCGACGTACATGCTCGCGGTCGTCGTCGACGATCACGACATGGGGGTGACGCACGTCATCCGCGGCGACGACCATCTCAACAACGCCTTCCGCCAGCTGCCGATCTACCGCGCGATGGATGCGGTGGAAGGCGGGTGGCCGGACCCCGTCTACGCGCACATTCCGCTGATCCACGGCAGCGACGGCGCGAAGCTGTCGAAGCGGCACGGGGCGGTCGGGATCGAGGCGTATCGCGACGAGCTCGGCATCCTGCCCGAAGCACTCGACAATTACCTGCTCCGCCTCGGCTGGGGACACGGCGATGCCGAGATCATCTCCCGCGAGGAGGCGATCCGGTGGTTCGATCTCGGCGCGGTCGGCAAATCGCCCAGCCGCTTCGACCTGAAGAAGCTGGAGAACCTCAACGGCCACTACATCCGCGCGTCTGATGACGCGCGGTTGGCCGATCTCGTCGCCGAGAAACTCGAGCTCGATCACGACGATACCCGGCGTTCGATCCTGCTGGCGGCGATGCCGTCGCTCAAGCCGCGCGCGGCGAACCTCAACGAGCTGAGCGAGGCGACCGCGTTCCTTTTCGCCACGCGCCCGCTCGCGATCGAGGAGGCCGCGCAGCCGCTGCTCGACGGCGCGGCGCCCGCCTTGCTCGCGCGCCTGCACACGGCGCTTGACGCGGTGCACAACTGGGATACGGAGACCACCGAAGCGGCGGTGCGTTCGGTGGCCGAGGAGGCGGGCGTCAAGCTCGGCCAGGTCGCCCAGCCCCTCCGCGTCGCACTGACCGGCCGCAAGACCTCGCCGGGCATCTTCGACGTACTCGTCCTTCTAGGACGCGCGGAAAGCCTGGCCCGCATCGCGGACCACATGACCCCCATCGGGGCCTGACAGGAGAAGATCATGACCGAAGCCGCCAAGTTCACGCTGTCGGGCAAGGAGCTCGAATACCCGGTCCTCTCGGGCTCCGTCGGCCCCGATGTGGTCGACATCCGCAAGCTGTACGGCCAGACCGGCGCCTTCACCTACGATCCCGGCTTCACCTCGACCGCCTCGTGCCAGTCGAAGCTGACCTATATCGACGGCGACGAGGGCGTGCTGCTCCACCGTGGCTATGCGATCGGCGAACTGGCCGAACAGTCCAGCTTCATGGAGGTCTGCTACCTGCTGCTGAACGGCGAATTGCCCGATCAGGGCGAGCTCGACTCCTTCTCGCGGACCATCACCCGCCACACGATGGTGCACGAGCAGCTGGCGCAATTCTTCCGCGGCTTCCGTCGCGACGCGCACCCGATGGCGATCATGTGCGGCGTCGTCGGCGCGCTGTCGGCCTTCTACCACGATTCGACCGACATCCACGATCCGCAGCAGCGCATGATCGCATCGCACCGGCTGATCGCCAAGATGCCGACGATCGCGGCGATGGCCTACAAGTACAGCGTGGGGCAGCCGTTCCTGTATCCCGACAATTCGCTGAGCTACACCGGCAACTTCCTGCGCATGACCTTCGGCGTGCCGGCCGAGCCGTATGAGGTGAATCCGGCGGTCGAAAAGGCGATGGATCGCATCTTCATCCTCCATGCCGATCACGAGCAGAACGCGTCGACCTCGACCGTGCGTCTCGCCGGCTCGTCGGGGGCCAATCCGTTCGCGTGCATCGCGGCCGGCATCGCCTGCCTGTGGGGCCCGGCGCACGGCGGCGCGAACGAGGCGGCGCTCAACATGCTGCACGAGATCGGCACGCCCGAGAAGATCCCGGAATATATCGCCCGCGCCAAGGACAAGAACGATCCGTTCCGCCTGATGGGCTTCGGCCACCGCGTCTACAAGAACTACGATCCGCGCGCGACCGTGATGCAGAAGACGGTGCGCGAGGTATTCGAGGCGCTGAACGTGCAGGACCCGCTGTTCGAGACCGCGCTGCGGCTGGAGGAGATCGCGCTGAACGACGATTACTTCGTCGAGAAGAAGCTGTTCCCGAACGTCGACTTCTATTCGGGCGTGATCCTGTCGGCGATCGGCTTCCCGACCAGCATGTTCACCGTGCTGTTCGCGCTGGCGCGCACCGTCGGCTGGGTGGCGCAGTGGAACGAGATGATCACCGATCCCGACCAGAAGATCGGCCGTCCGCGTCAGCTGTACACCGGTCCGACGCAGCGCCCGTACGTTCCCGTCGGCCAGCGCTAAGCCCCGACGTGGCCCGGCTCCGCCCGATCCTGACCGTCGTCGGCGTGCTCTGCGCATTGATGGGAGTGCTGTGGATCGCGCAGGGGCTGGGCTATGTGAACTGGCCGCGCTCCAGCTTCATGCTGGGGCGTGGCGAGTGGGCGGATTACGGCAGCGGGCTGACGATCTTCGGCTTGCTGATGATCCTGCTCGCGCGCCGGCTATAAGGCGGCCGGAGGCAGATCCAGCCGGAAGGTCGCGCCCTCGCCCGGCTCGCTCTCGACGGTCAGCGACCCGTCCATGGCCTGCGCCAGGCGTCGCGCGATATACAGCCCCAGTCCGCTGCCGCCCGGCTCGCTGTCGTCGCCGCGCGCGAACTTGTCGAAGATGCGCTGCTGCTCGTGGACGGGGATGCCGCGGCCCTGGTCGGCGACCAGCAGTCGGATCTGGCCGTCGCGCCGCTTCAGCCGCATGCGCACGATGCTGCCGGCGGGCGAATAGGTCACGGCATTGCCGAGCAGATTGACGACGATCTGCAACGCCCGGCGATATTCGCCCGTCGCCAGCGCCGAGCTTTCGCCGGCAAGCGGCGCGATCGTTACCTCGCGCGATGCCGCGCGCGCCGCCAGCAACCCGGCGGCCTCGCGCGCCACCTCGGCCATGTCGATACGGTCGCGTACGGTGCTGAAATCGGCCCGTTCGATCGCCTCCATGTTGACCAGATCGTCGACCAACCCCAACAGGTGCCGCCCCGCGCTGGCGATGTCGGCGGCATAATCGATGTAATGTGCGTCGACCGGCCCGGCGTCGGCGGCGCGGATGCTCTCGGCACGCGCGATGATCTCGCCGAGCGGCGTGCGCAGCACGCGGTGCAGCCGCGTGTTGAACTCGCCGGTCAGCCGCGTCTCGCCTACGTCGGGAACAACCGTGAAAACACCGCCGACGAACCCCGCGAACGCACCGGCGGCGTCGCGCCGTACCGAAGCGGCAAGCGCGATCCGCACGCCGTTCGCGCGTAGCCGTGCGACCTGCCCGGCAAAGTCACGGACGGTCGAAACCGCCTCCAGGAGCGGCATCGCGCCGTCGTCACGCGCCTCCAGCACGAACAGGCTGGTCAGCGGGTGCCCGATGATCGCCACCGGATCGAGGCCCTCCCGCCCCAAGGCTTCCGCCCCGACGCGCACGACGCGCAGCCCGGCGTCGACCTCCCATGTCCAGGCCGCCCCGACCGGTGGCTCGACGGCCACCACCGCGCCGGGCGCCGGCGAGGCGATCGGGCGCTCGCGGACCAACGTCGCGGCCAGCGCGACCGTATGGTCCTCGCCGGGCACCGCGCGTACGTGCCAGTCGCCGTCGACATGCTCGTCGCCGATCGTCAGCGTCCGCGCGACCGGAACGCGCAGCCCCCGCGCGATGCGTACCAGCGCGCCCACCGTCGCCAGCGCCAGCCCGGCGCCGCTGCAACCGGCCGCGCGGTCGTTGAGCTCGGCGAAACGCGCGTCACCGCTCAACACGCGGTCGTCGGCATCGACCAAGGCGTGGAAGGCGCCGCGCGTCATGCCGTAGGCCGCGCCAGTGCACGCATCGCTGCGCGAAAATCGTGCGGCAGCCGCAACGCCTCCAGCGCGTGCGCCGCGGCCGCCGGCTCCAGCGCCGCCAGCGCGTCGAGCGTTTCGATCAACATCGTCAGATCGCGCTCGCGATCCGCCTCCGACAACAGGAACCCGGCATGCGCGATCGAATCGCGGGGCATCCCGACGGCGCGCAGCGCCAGCCACAGCCGGTCACTCGACGAATCGAGCACCAGCGCGCGCGCGGCCGCCGCGTCGATACCCAGCGCCGCCGCCAGCAGCATCGCGAACAGCGTCAACCGTGCGCTGTCCAGCGCCTGCACCATCAGAACAACCCGCTCGTCGGGCGTCGGGTCAAGCGCATGGACCAGTGCCGCCGCCGTATCCTCCACCGGCGCCTCGTCATGAAGCGCGATATGGTGCTGCGCCGCCTCGCACAGCGCCACGTCCGCCTCCATCCCGGCGGCACTGCCCACCCGCTCGCGAAGCGCCGCCGCCACCCACCAGACGACCCGCGCATGAAGCGACATGGGCAGGGCGGCCTGCCGGCCGTCCAGCGCCAGCCGCCGTGTGCCGTCGGCGATCAGATATGCCATCGCCGCCGCTCGCTGCGCGGCCGTGCCGCGCTCGACCAGCGTGGTGGCCAGCGTCGGTCCGCTCTCGTGGACGCGCAGCATCGCCAGCGATTCGTCGAGCAGGTCGATGCGTGCCTGCGCGATCAGTTCAGCGATCAGCTCGGCATCGTGCATCAGCCCGGCGTCGCGCAGGCGCGGCCACGCGATCGCCTCGTTCGACTGGAGCGCCGCGGCCGCCTCGTGCCGGCCGGTCGCCGCCAGCGCGCGGGCGGCATTGCCCGCGACCTGCCGCTCGATGGCTCCCACGGTCGTCTCGGCGAGTCGCAAGGTCGCGGCGCGCGCCCGGTCATCCAGTCGCCCGGGCTGCGACAGGAAGACATCCTCGATCGCTACCGCCAGGCGATCCGCGGCGAAACGCTCGGCGTCGGCCGCATGCGAGCGGAGTCGCGCTGGATCGCCGAGAACGCTGGCGCGAGGAGAAGTGGCCGACATAACGGCCCATTTAACGCATTTTCTTTAACGCACGGCTAAGCCTTGCGTAGGCGCTCCACCGCGGCTGCCAGAGTTGCCGTCGCATATGCCGCGACGATCGCCATTCCCGCGGTGGGAAAGCCGAGCAGCGCGAACAGCGTCAGCAACGCCAGATACGCCGGCGCAACGCCCCACCAAGGGCGGCGCCCGGCCGCGCCCGCAGCGCGCTCCCCTACGCCCCCGGTCACCAGCGCGAACAGGGCAAGCAATCGGGCGGTCGTGGTCGCGGCTTGCGCATCGACGACATGCGCCAGCAACAGGATCGCCGCCGCTGGCGCAACGAGGATCGCCGCGCGGTTCGCCTTCAGCAGCCCCGGCTCGTCGCGAAACAGCGCCAGCGCCCCGGCCAGTTCGGCCGCCAGCACGCCGACCAGCATCAGCGCAAGGCCGGTCGCGGTCAGCCCGGATCCGATCGTCACCAGACCGGCGAGCATGGCGCCGCCCGCGCCGGCGGTGCACGCCTCGGTGCCGATACCGTGCCGCGCGATCCACGGGATCGCCATCCGGGCGAGCGGACGCAGCACCAGCCGCTCGAACCAGCTCGGCCGCACCGCCATCGAGGCCGACAGCACCGCACGCCCACGCTCCTCCAGCGCGACCGCACGTCGTTCGATCCCGTGCCCCATCGCGACATCGTCGAGCCGCAGCACGACGTGCCGCGCCCCGGCCTGCTCGGCAGTGTGGACCAGCGTGGATTGCAGGTCGTAATCCTCGGGCAGCCGTGCGGCGTCGGCGACCCGCCCCGCCTCGATCCGCGCCACGCCTGCCCACGCCGCGCCGCCGCCGACCCGTTCGAAGCCCGGCGTCGCCTGCGCGCCCGGCACGACGAGCAATGCGTCCCCCGGCTCGCCCGCAATGGTGCTGACCACGTCCTCGGTCGTCACCAGCCCGTCGGCGATCATCACCACGCGCGCCAGCGGGTGCAGCTTGGCCAACGCGTCGGCGGCGCTGCGCACGGTGTCCACCGCCACCCCGCGCCGCCCGATCCGCGCCAGCGCGCCGATCAACTCGGGGGTCAGCCGCGACACCACCACGACGATCTGCGCCGCATCGCACGCCACCAGCAGCCGCGCCTGATATTCGATCAGCGTGGCGGCCGCGAACGGCAGCGTCGCCGCGAGCATTCCGGAGCGATCCTCCGCCTCGTGGGTCGCGAATAATAGGCCAGCCAGCATGGTCACGGCTGTTACGGGCGACGCGGACGGCTGGCAACAATCCCCGACACGCCCCCGCTGCGCGCCGAACCGAGCCGGCGGATTGACCGGAAACGGCTTTTCGCGCGCGGCAAACGTGATACACCCGCGCGATGAACGGGGGGCCGTCTTCCATTTTCGACATTCGACCGGCCGGCGCCGAGACGCCGGCAGCATCCATCGTCCCTACCTTGCCTGCGGAGCCGCTCCAGTACGTGACCGATCCCGTCTTTTCCGACGACGAGGCGACCGCCGCGCCGCTGCGGCGCCGCGCCGCCCTGGGATGGGTCGCGGTGGTGCTGGCGCTGGTCTGGGTGGCGGCACTGTTGTGGATGGCACGCGGCGACCTCGCGGCGATGCCGCCGCTCGCGCTGGCACAGTTCGGGGCTGCCGCCGCGATGGTGCCGGCGCTCGCGGGTATCGTCTGGCTGCTGGCGCTGCGCACCAGCGATGCCGAGGCGCGTCGTTTCGGCGCCACCGCCCGTGCGATGCGCGCCGAATCGCAAGCGCTCGAAAGCGCGGTCGCGGCGCTGGGTGACGAGATCGAGGCGCGCCGCACCGCGCTGGCCGAACAGGTACGGCTGCTCACCGCGCTGGGCGAGGCGGCGACCGCACGGCTGGCGACGATCGGCGAGGACCTGTCGGGAGAGATCGCCCGCGCCGATGCGCATGCCCGCGCACTCTCGAACGTCACCGACCATGCACACGAGCAGCTCGACGCGCTGCTCGCCGCGCTGCCGCGTGCCACCGACGAGACGCGCACGCTCGCCACCACCATCGACCAGGCCGGGCTGGTCGCCTACGAACACAGCGCCGCGCTCGACGCGCAGGTCGCAGCGCTCGCTGCGCGCGGGCGCGAGGCCGAAACGGTTGCCGGCGGCGCCGCCGAGAAGCTTGCCGCCTATATGCAGCGGATGGAGGCGACCAGTGCGACGGCCGGCGCCCGGCTGGAGGCGGTGACCTCCGACGCGGCGGTCGCGGTGGATGCGCTGCTCGACCGCACTGCCAGCGCGATCGACGAATCGCGCAAGGGCATCGTCGCGCAGGGCGAGGCGATGCTGGCGATGGTCAACGCCGGCCAGCAGGCGCTTGACCACGCCGCGCGCGGCAGCGCCGAGGCGCTCGGCGAGCGGATCGCACTGGTCGAGGTGGTGATCGAGCGGATCGCCGCGCGGCTGGATTCGCAACGCGGCGCAGGCGAGATGCTGTTCAGCACGCTCGACGATGCGATCGACCAGGCTGCGGCGCGGTTCGAAACGCTGCATCGGCAGGGGACCGAGCGTAGCCGCGAACTCGCCGCCACGATCAGCGCATTGCAGGCCTCCACCGAAGCGCTGACCGCGGCGATGGATCACGGCAACGGCTCCGCCGAGCGTACGATCGTCACCACCGAGAACCTGCTCGTCGCGCTCGACGCCGCCGCGCGCGAGATGGACGAAACGATGCCAGACGCGATCGCCAGGCTCGAATCGCGGGTCGGCTCGACCAAGCAGGTGATCGTCGCCGCCAAGCCGGAACTGCTCGCGCTCGTCACCGCGGCGGAGAGCACCCATGACGCGATCGAGGCCGTCGCGCAGGTCGTCGCCGAGCAGCGGCAGACCGTCGAGACGCTGACGACACGGCTGAGCGAGGGACTCGAGCGCGGGCGCGCGCAGGCCGGGCTGATCGGCGACGCGGTCGAGGACGTCACGCGCCGCGCCGACGATCTGGCCGAGGAAGCCGCACCGCGGCTGCTGGAAGCGCTGCTCCGCGTCCGCGAGACCGCCGCGGCCGCGGCCGATCATGCGCGCGAAGCGCTGGCGCGCGTCATTCCGGAGGCGGCCGATGCGCTCGAAAGCGCCGGGGTCGCCGCGCTGGAGCGGGCGGTCGAGAGCGGCGTGCAGCGACAGGTCCAGCAGGTCGCGCGCCTTTCCGAAACCGCAGTCGTCGCGGCGAACCGCGCCGGCGAACGCTTGCAGGTGCAACTGGAAGGAATCGAGGCGACGATCGCGCTGATCGACCAGCGGCTGGAGGAAGCGCGTGAAGCGGGCGAGGAAAACGAGCGCGACACCTTCGCGCGCCGTGCCTCGCTGCTGATCGAATCGCTCAACTCGGCTTCGATCGACCTCACGCGTACCTTTGCGCCGGAAATCTCCGATAGCGCCTGGGCAGCCTATCTGAAGGGCGACCGCGGCGTCTTCACGCGCCGCGCGGTCCGGTTGCTCGACGGCAGCGAGCAGCGCGACGTGGCGCGGCTCTATGACGACGACGCCGGCTTCCGCGAGCAGGTCAACCGCTACATCCACGATTTCGAGGCGATGCTGCGCACGATCCTGGCGCAGCGCGACGGCTCGCCGCTGGGCGTGACGTTGCTGTCGTCGGATATGGGCAAGCTGTACGTCGCGCTGGCGCAGGCGATCGAACGGCTGCGCTAACCCGCGGTGGTCACCCGTACGCCTGACCGATCCGCCAGGCGCGCCTCACATCTGCTCCGCCGCCAGCAGGTAGTCGCGCATCCGGTGCGATCCCTCGTCGGTCAGGCACAGCAGCACGCGACGCCGGTCGACCGGATCGGCCTCCCGCGCCACCAGCCCGCGGTCGACCAGCGTCGCGATCTGGCGCAGCGCGGTGGTGAGCGGCGCGCCCGAGGCGACCGCGGCACTGGTCGTGTAGGTGGCGCGCCCCGCCAGCGCCTGCGCATAGAGGTCGAGCAACAGGTCGAACGCCGGCTCGCCGAACAGATCCTCGTCGAAGAACTGGTGGCGTAGCCGCCGCTTGGCCAGGATACGCTCGGCGGCGAGGCGGAGGACACGCCGCTCGTCGTCCGCCGGTACACTGTCGAGCAGTTCGACCGTCGCCATTATCCGCCGGTTCGCACCGGCATGGAACAGGCTGACATGGCTGGTCGCCCAAAAGGCATGCCCATCGCCGGCGACATAGCGCTTGGTGATCGAAAACGGCGTGCCGCCGCTGACCAGCGCCTCGGCCTGTTGCCGCGCGATGTCGCGGTCGTCCGGATGCGTCAGCGACAGCACGCTGCGCCCGATCAGCGCGTCGCGCGAATAGCCCAGCATCGCGGCATAGTCGTCGTCGGCATCGAGGATGCGCAACTGTTCGTCCGTCAGGCAGCTCAACAAGCCGCGTGCGCCGCCACGACCGACGGTCCGATCCATGTCCGTATTGCCCCCAACGACCCTTTTTGCCGCCGCGCCTTTTCCGATCGCGTGCGGTGAACGACAGGATTCCAAGGGTATCCCGGTTAGGCAACACCTATATGGTCGTACATGGACAGCCGGGACGGCCGTGCTCCGCCGTCCCGGATATCAGGCGTCAGAGGCGACGATCGCCGGGATAGGCGAAAATCAGGTCGGCGTCTTCGGACGCGTGCAGTTCCTCGGTGCCGGTCACCGTCACGCACTCGCCCGCTTTCCACGCCACGCCCGCTACCACGCCTTCGCCGCGGATCGGCACCAGCCAGCCGGTCTTGCCCTCGGGCAGCGCGATGTCGCGCTTGCCGCCGGTCCAGCGCTCCAGCACGAACTTCGGCCCTTCGACCATGATCGTACGGCCGGGCGCGACCTCGCCGGGCTGCGGCGGCGCGACATAGGGCGTCAACTCCGCGACCGCGACCCCGTCATCCAGGTGCAGCTCGCGCGGGCGGCCATAATCGAACAGGCGGTAGGTCGTGTCCGAATTCTGCTGCACCTCGATCAGGGTCAGGCCGGCGCCGATCGCGTGGATCACGCCGGAATGCGAGTAATAGAAGTCACCCGCCTTGACCGGCTTCCAGTCGAGCTTGTGCTCCAGGCTGCCGTCCTCGGCGCTGGCGCGAAGCTCCTCCTTCGTCATCGGCTGGAGCGGCCCGACCGCGATCGTCGAATCGGGCTCGGCCGCCAGGATCGTCCAGCATTCGTCCTTGCCACGCGGCAGCCCGCGCTTGTGCGCTTCCTCGTCGGACGGGTGGTTCTGCACGGACAGCTTCTCGCTGGTGAAGAGATACTTGATCAGCAGCTCGGGCTCTTCGGGATGCGGCGACTGAAACCACACCTCGCCGATCGGCTCGCCGCCCGGCGCCGGATCGGGGAAACCGGGATACAGGTGGTGCCGCCCCCACGGCTTCTCGACGCGCTTGGTGGCGAGCAGGGTGGCGGGCATGGCATATGTCCTTCGGTTCGGGTCGCTGACGGTCGCATCAACGCCCCTTCGCTAGCCAGTGTTGCGCCCGCGCGAAAGCCGTTGTTCGCAGGGCCGGGTGTGAGCTAAGAGCCGGGACGATGCGTACCCTCACCTTTCGCCCGCTTCCTTCCCGCTCCATCGCCGTCGGGGTCGTCGCCGCATTGGCGGTCACGCTCGCTGGCTGTGCCGGCGGCGGGCGCAACCGCGCCGATCTGCCCTACGTCGCGCGCGACGTCGGCACGCTCTATTCGGCGGCCAAGCAGCGGCTCGACCAGGGCCGCTACAAGGAGGCCGCGGCGCTGTTCGACGAGGTCGAGCGCCAGCATCCGTATTCGATCTGGGCGCGCCGCGCGCAGTTGATGGGATCGTTCAGCTATTATCTGGGCGGAGAATATACGCAGGCGATCCAGGGCGCGCAGCGCTTCCTGTCGGTCCACCCGGGCAACCGCGATGCGCCTTATGCCTATTATCTGATCGCGATGAGCTATTACGAGCAGATCAGCGACGTCACCCGCGACCAGAAGATCACGCAGCAGGCGCAGGACGCGCTGGGCGAGCTGATGCGGCGCTACCCGACGTCGCGCTATGCCGCCGACGCGCGGCTCAAGCTCGACCTGGTGCGCGACCACCTGGCGGGCAAGGAGATGGAGATCGGCCGTTTCTACGAGCGGCGTCGCCAGTGGCTGTCCGCAACGCTGCGCTTCCGTCGCGTCGTCGACCAGTATCAGACCACGACCCACACGCCCGAGGCGCTGATGCGGCTGACCGAGACCTATCTGGCGCTCGGCGTCCGCAACGAGGCGGAGAAGGCTGCCGCGGTGCTCGGCGCCAACTATCCCGGCACCGACTGGTACAGCCGCGCCTACAAGCTGGTGAAGGACAATCCCCCCGCGACGATCGCACCGGTGCCGCCGGGCACGCCGATCGTGCCGGTAGCGACCAGGCCCGCCATCCCGGGCGAGGCGACCGGCGCGGCGCCCAAGGCCGAAGCGCCGGTGCCCTCCACCCCCGCGACGACCGGCGGCGATGCGCAGGCCGGCGTGCCCGCGCCGGGCGTCGGCGCACCCTCGCCCGCAACCAGCCCGACCGGCGGCTGAGCACGCCCAGCCGGAACAAAAAGGGTAACCATCCGCGCTTTTTGCGGGTAAGGAGCGGCTGTCCATGTTGACCGCGCTTGCCATCCGTGACGTCGTGCTGATCGAGGCGCTCGAGCTGGAGTTCGGCGCCGGACTTGGCGTGCTGACCGGCGAGACGGGCGCGGGCAAGTCGATCCTGCTCGACGCGCTCGGGCTGGCGCTGGGGCGGCGCGGCGAAAGTACGCTGGTGCGCAGCGGTGCCACGCAGGCGGTGGTGACCGCGACCTTCGACACACCGCCCGCGGTAGCGGCGCTGCTCGCCGACAACGGGCTGGAGATCGATCCGGGCGAACCACTCATCATCCGCCGTTTGGTGAAGGCCGACGGTGGCAGCCGCGCGTTCGTCAACGACCAGCCCGCCTCGGCCGCGCTGCTGCGTGAGATCGGGCCGATGCTGGTCGAGATCCACGGCCAGCACGACGATCGCGGCCTGCTGGCGGCGGCGGGACACCGCGCCTTGCTCGACACCTATGCCGGAGAGGGCGTGCGCGACGTCGCCAGCGCCTTTGCCGCATGGCGGACGGCGCGTGACGCGTTGACGCAGGCGCGTGACGCGATCGCCGCGGCGCGCGCCGACCGCGACTGGCTCGAACATGCCGTCGCCGAACTGGAGGCGCTCGCCGCCGAGCCCGGCGAGGAGGAGACGCTCGCCGAGCGTCGCCGCGGCATGCAGCGCGCCGAAAAGACCGCCGGCGAACTGGAGGCGGTGACCGAGCATCTCGAGGGCAGCGCCGGCGCGCTCAGCCACCTGCGCCAGGCCGCGCGCGTGCTGGAGCGGATCGCGGAAGATCACCCCGCGCTGGGCGACGCGTTGGCCGCGGTCGACCGCGCGCTGATCGAGGGGGCGGTCGCCGAGGAGAAGCTCCGCGACGCAGCGGCGGCGCTACTCTACGATCCGCGCCAGCTGGAGGACGACGAAGCGCGGCTGTTCGAGCTGCGCGCGATGGCACGCAAGCACCGCGTCCAGCCCGATGCCCTCGCCGGCCTCACCGACGAGCTGCGCGAGCGGCTGGTGCGGCTCAACGCCGGGGAGCAAGGGCTCACCGATCTGGAAGCGGCCGTGGCCACCGCGCGCGCGCGTTTTGACGCTGCGGCGACGGAGCTGACGCGCATCCGCACCGCCGCCGCGAGCAGGCTCGACGCCGCAGTCGCCGCCGAGCTGGCGCCGCTCAAGCTGGATGCCGCGCGCTTTCGTACGGTCGTGGCGCCGTTGCCGGAGGCGGAATGGTCCGCGGCGGGTCGCGATCGGGTAGAGTTCGAGATCGCCACTAACCCCGGCGCGCCGTTCGGCCCGCTCGCCAAGATCGCCTCGGGCGGCGAACTCTCGCGCTTCATTCTGGCGCTGAAGGTGGCGCTTGCCGAGAAGGGCGGCGCGGCGACGATGATCTTTGACGAGATCGACCGCGGCGTCGGCGGCGCGGTCGCCAGCGCAATCGGCGAGCGGCTCGGGCGGCTGGCGCAAACCACGCAATTGCTGGTCGTCACCCACAGCCCGCAGGTGGCGGCACGCGGCGCGGCCCATCTGTTGATCGCCAAGGCCAGCGACGGCACCGTCACCCGCACCGGCGTCCGCCCGCTCGACGCCGCCGGCCGGCGCGAGGAAATCGCGCGGATGCTGTCGGGTGCGACCGTCACGCCCGAGGCGCGCGCACAAGCCGAACGGTTGCTCGAGACCGCCTGAGGCGCAACGCCGCCGGCCTCTGCCGATCTGGACAACGTGTACGAACCATGGTTATGTTACAATGTATCATAACCATGGGATCGATCGATGTATCTGCCCGACAGCGCCGCCCCCGACCGCGCCCACGGCGACGTGGTCGTCAGCGACACGGCTGACGGACTCCACGCGATAGGCGCGGCGCACGTCGCGCTCGCCATTTGGGCGCGACCGACTCTCCCGATCGTCGCATCGCTCGACCTCGACGCAGTCGACGATCTATCGTTCGTCCTACCGTTCGCCGACGACGGCGACCCCGCTTTGCTTGCCGACGCGCATCTGGTCGCCGGTGGCTATCCGTCCGCTGCCGCTGCCACGATCGGAGTCGATATCGCAGCGCTCGCCGGGCTGCATCGGCGCATCGCAGATGCCACAGCGATCACGGTGAGGTTGGACGTCATCGAGGGCGACGCTTGCCGCCGCTTTCATGCCGACTACGTATCGCTGCGGATGCTATGCACCTATTGGGGAGCCGGGACGCAATGGTGCCGCACGGCCACCCCGCAAACGGTGCACGATCTGCCGACCGGTACGATCGGCATCTTCAAGGGAAGGCTCGCGATGGAGGCACCGACGATCCTTCATCGCTCTCCCCCCTCGCATACCGGCTGCGATCCGCGACTTCTGCTGGTGCTCGACCCGGCCTGATCTAGCGAATCACTCGCGTCGCCGCGCCGTCTCTGCCGGCGCGGTGTCCGTCTCCGCGTCGTCCTGACGCTGCTCACGATCGCTGCGCGCCGTCATCCCGGTCGCTGACGCGTCGTCCATCATCTGCGCATCGGGCGCGGGCTCCTCGGGGGGCGGCAGCATGGCCGTGTCGTTGCTCGGCTCCGGGCTGGGCTCGACCACCGGGGACGGTTCCTCGGTCGGCGTCGGCTCGGGCGTCGGCTCCAGTTCCTGCACGGTCATGTTCATCTCGGGCGGCTCGGGCTCCGACTTGGAGCAGCCTGCCACGCCGAGACCCACCAGCGCGATCAGTGCCAATCCCCGTACCGACCGGTGCCGCCATGCCGTCATTCGTGCTTCCTTCATTTCGCCGCCAGCGCCTGTACCGCCGAACGCCGCTCGACCGTAGCAGCCAGTTTGCCGTCCCAGCCATAGGGATCTTCGCGGAAACCGACCTGCCCGTCGCCGCCCGCGAACGCCGACCAGTAGAGCAAATAGACACTGACCGGCTCGGCCATTTTGGCACGCACCGTCTTGCCCGCCGCCAGGGCCGCGTCGATCGCCTCCGGCTGCCATTCGGGTGTCGTCGCCATCAGCAATTTGGCAAGATCCTCGGGCTTTTCCAGCCGCACGCAGCCGTGACTGGCGAGCCGATCGAACTTCGAGAAACCCGAGCGCGCCGGCGTGTCGTGCAGATACACCGCGAAATTGTTCGGGAAGTCGAACTTGAACCGCCCCAACGCGCTCTGCTCCGAGGCCTGCTGCAACCGCTTGCCGCCGTTCCCCGTGTCGATCACGCGGAAACCGTTGCGCTTCAGGTAACCCGGGTTGGCACGCTCCTTGGGCCACAGCTCCTTGGTCGCGATCGAGTCAGGCACGTTCCATGGCGGGTTGATGACGATGCTGTTGATCTGCGAGACCAGCATCGGCGTCTCGTTGCCCGGACGGCCCGTCACCGCGCGCATCGACATGACCGGACGATCGCCGTCGAATGCGGTCAGCACCGCCGCCGCGATGTTCACTTGCACGCGCCGCCGGTCTAGCGTCGGCGGCAGCCAGCGCCAGCGCTCCAGATTGGCCATGATCTGCTGCACGCGCTGCTCGACCGGCACGTTCAGCGCCGCCAGCGTCTGCGCCCCAACCTGCCCGGCCGGGTTCAGCCCGTAGCGGCGCTGCGCGCGCCGCACCGCTTCCAGCAGCGACGCATCGAACCGGTCGCCGGTGCCGGTCAGCGCCGGATCCTCGATCGCCAGCCGCTCGCGCAGCTTCGCCACGGCGGGGCCGCTGCTGCCATAGACCGGCGCGACCGACAGCGTCGGCCAGCCCCCCGCCGCCGCGATCCTGCGGTACCGCGCCAGTCCCTCGACCAGCAAATCATAGCCTTGGTAGGGCGGCGGCAGCGAGCGGAACCAGGTCGTCAGCTTGTCGCGCGCCACCGCCTCGGTGAAGCCGGGCAGCGGATCCCACGCCGCCGGCCGGATGCCCCAGTCGCGCTGGAAATCGGACGGCATCAACCGGCCGCCGTGCACCGCGCGCGCATGATCGAGCGCGACGCGCACCAGCGAGGCCTGGTCGAGCCGGTCGAGATCGCCACGCGGCGCCCGGCTCAATCCCTGCGCCACCTCGTCCTTGGCGATCAGCGCGGCCAACTCGCGCTGCTGCGCGTCGGTCAGCGTCGGCAGCGGCAACTGCGCTTGGACAACCGGTACGGCTGTCGCGATCGTCGGTGCCGGCGGCACGACAGGCGTCGGCGGAGCAACGGGTACTTGCGCGGTCGCCGCCGGAACGGTTGCGAGCGCGGCCAGGAACAGGCTTCGATACGTGAACGGGATCATGGGCGCGGGTTTATCACCTTTGGCGTGCAGGAGGGAGCCGGCCCGTCGCACAATCGCGATCGTGGAAGGAATGGCGTGTCGAGCAACGGCGCAGCGTCATGCCTGCCTAACGATCAAGCGCGGGAAATGTCGCGCTGCACCTACGGCATTAACCAATCTTTATCGCGTCCCGGCTTACGAGCCGGGGCGCAAATTACGGGATTTAGGGGAAAATGATGTCGAAGGCGGGGCTCTATCTGTCGGCGGCGATGATCGCGTTCGTTTCGGCGCCGGTCGCGGCGCAGGATCTGCGCGGGTCGGCGGCGGATGCGAAGACGGCGGGCAGCGCGCAAGAGGCCACACCCAACACGGCCGATATCGTGGTCACCGCCACCCGCCGCTCCGAACGACTGTCGAACGTGCCGATCGCGGTGTCGGCGTTCGGCCAGGCCGCGCTCCAGAATTCGGGCGCAACCGACATTCGCCAGATGACTCAGATCGCCCCGTCGCTGCTCGTCTCCTCGACCGGCAGCGAAGCGAACGCCGCCGCGCGCATCCGCGGGGTCGGCACGGTCGGCGACAACCCCGGCCTGGAAAGCTCGGTCGCGGTCTTCATCGACGGCATCTACCGCAGCCGGACCGGCGCAGGCCTCAACGATCTGGGCGAGGTCGAGCGGATCGAGGTGCTGCGCGGGCCGCAGGGCACGTTGTCGGGCCGCAATTCGTCGGCCGGTGCGATCAGCATCTATACCAAACTCCCCGAATTCACCTTCGGCGGAATGGCCGAAGCCACCTACGGCAATTATGATGCCGCGCGCGTGCAGGCCGCGCTCACCGGCCCCGTCATCAAGGACTTGCTGGCGTTCCGCATCGACGGTGTCGCCAGCCGCCGCGACGGCTTCCTCAAGGACGTCGTCAACGACACCGATTTCAACAACCGCGACCGCTACTTCGTGCGCGGGCAGTTGCTGTTCACGATTACCCCCGACCTCGCGATCCGCTTCATCGGCGACTATACGCACCGCGACGAAAAGTGCTGCGGCGCGGTCTATGTCGACACGCGCGAGAAGCTCGATCCGACCCCTGGCGTCCCCGGCGACTATGCGATCAACCCGGCCGGCAATCCGGTCACGTCGATCCTGCGGAGCCTGGGCGGCATATTGCCGAGCGAGGGCGATCCCTACAACCGCCGCATCGCGCAGACCCCCGGCCGTGCCTATTCGAACCTCACCACCGACGGTGGCATCTCGATGCGCGTCCGCTGGAACCTGGGCGCGACGCAGCTCACCTCGCTGACCGCCTACCGCGAATACAAATCCGCAGGTGCGGGCGACATGGACTATTCCAACGTCGACCTCGTCTACCGCCCGAACGATGGCCAGAACTATCGCCAGTTCAAGGTCTTCAGCCACGAGAGCCGCTTTTCGGGCACGATCCTCAACGACCGGCTCGACTGGCTCGTCGGCGGTTATTACGCGCACGAGAAGCTGGCGGTCGTCGACAATCTGCGCTTCGGCGCGCAATATGGCGCGTTCGCGGCGTGCCGCATCGTCGCGACGATCAACCCGCTCGCCGCGCTGCGCAACCCCGCCAATCCGGGCTGCCTGAGCGCCGCCGGGCGCGGCGCGCTGACCGCCGGCGTCGGCAGCGCCATCGTCGCGGGCATCGACCGGCTCGGTACGATCAACAATGTCGGCAGCCTGCGCGACGCCTATGACCAGACCAGCGAGAACTTCGCCTTCTTCACCCACAATATCTACCGTGTCACCGACCGGCTGAGCATGACCGTCGGCCTGCGCTACACCAACGAGCACAAGACGCTGGCGGCCGGGTTCAACAACAACAACACCGTCTGCCCCGCGCAGCAGGCGGCGCTCCGCCCGCTGCTGGGCAGCAGCAACGCGACCTTGCGCCAGCTCGCGGGCGGTCTCATCACCTTCTCCTGCATCGGCAACTCGACCTCGGCGCTCAGCGCGGTGCGGCTCGGCGACCAGATCCGCGAGGGCCAGCTGACCGGAACCGGCGTCGTGTCGTGGAAGCCGGTCGACAGCACGCTCGTCTACGCCTCCTACGCGCGCGGCTACAAGGCGGGCGGCTACAACCTCGACCGGTCGGACCTGACCGCCAACGTCTTCGGCACTCCCGCCGCGGCCGATGCCGTCAACCTGCGCTTCGATCCGGAAACGGTGAACGCCTATGAGCTCGGGCTGAAGTTCAGCTCGCGTCAGTTCACCGCCAACGTCGCGGCGTTCCGCTCCGAATTCACCAACTTCCAGCTGAATACCTTCAACGGCACCAGCTACATCGTCCAGAACGTCGGCGGGTGCGACAAACCGCTCGACGGCGCGGATCGCGACGCCTCGTCGACCACCGGCGCGTGCACCGGCAAGGTCGGCAAGGGGCTCGTCACGCAGGGGGTCGAGCTGGAGGTCGGCATGTACCCGACGCCCGACGTCACCGTGAACCTCGGCTACACGCTGGCTGACGCCAAATACGCGCGCAACCTGGTCGGCAGCAAGGCGGGCGAGCCGCTCAATGCCGCGCTGTTCCTGCTGCCGGGTGCGCAGATGTCCAATGCGCCCAAGCACACGGTGACCAGCTCGATCGGCTGGACGCCGGCGATCGGCGAGCGCGGCCTCAGCGCGCTGTTCTATGTCGACGGTCGTATGACCAGCGACTACAACACCGGCTCCGACCTGTTCTTCGAGAAGCGTCAGGACGGCTTCTTCCTGATGAATGCCCGCGTCGGCCTGCGCGGCGCCGAGCAGCGCTGGGCGGTGGAGCTATGGGCGCAGAACCTGCTCGACACCGACTACCAGCAGGTGGCCTTCAGTGCGCCCTTCCAGGGCAGCAATTCGCAATCGCAGGTCCAGGCGTTCGGCGCGCCGTCGTTCGCCAGCGCGAACACGCTGTTCACCTCGTTCATCGCCGAACCGCGGACCTACGGCGTGACGATGCGCACGCGGTTCTGATCTGACATGGGCGGGTGGCTTCCGTCACCCGCTCCAGCCGCTGTCGATCAAATCGGCCGCCGCCCTCGCGAAGCCCGTGAAGAGGAGACAAACGACCGACGCGACGTCCGTTGTCGGATCACCGTGCGGAGCGGATCATCCGCCGCGGCCCTACCGTCAACCGGTCGCGTTCCGCCTGGATCTCCCCGAATTGGCCGAATTGGTGGTGATGCCCTGCCGGTCAGTAACGACCCAGTCTGCGCGTCAGTTTCTCGGAGGAGTGTTCCGGGCGGCACCGGCGTGCCGCTGATGTCGCGCATCTGGTTGGGCGGAAGTGGCGCGCGTACCGCCGATTGCCAGCACCGCCCCCCCCGGCAGGATCGCGCGAACTCGAACCCGCTCACGATCAGGCGTAAGCATACGGTCCGCCCGCTGCCAACGCACGCTGGTACGCCGGGCGGGCATGGATGCGCTCCAGCCACGCGGTCGTATGCGGGTGCCGCTCGCCAAGCCCCGCGCGGCTCCGCGCCGCCTCCAGCGGAAAGCTCATCATGATGTCCGCGCCCGTGAACGTGTCGCCCGCGAACCACGGATGCTCGCCGAGCGACGCCTCGACGAAATCGAGGTGACGGTCGATCATGGGCTGGATACGGCCGGCGACGCGTTTGCCGAGCAGCGGAATGCGCGAGACCACCAGCTTCACCAACAGCGGCGGCATCAGCGAACCTTCGGCATAGTGCAGCCAGAACCGATACGCGAGCGCCTCGTCGCGCCTGGCGGGGGGTCCGAGCTTGCCATCGGCGCGGTCGACCAGATATTCGACGATCGCCCCGGTCTCTGCGACCACGCGCGCTCCCGTTGCCCCTGGTGCGGCGGTGTCTTCGATCACCGGCGATTTGCCGAGCGGATGCACGCGGCGCAACGCGGGCGGCGCGAGCATCGTCGCCTTGTCGCGCTCATAGCGCTTGACCTCATACGGCAACTCCAGTTCCTCGAGCATCCACAGGATGCGCTGCGACCGCGAGTTCTCGAGGTGGTGGACGATGATCGTCACGGCAAATCCTTCCCCGCGTGCGCGGATACGACCCATGTCGCGGCAGTGAACGTGATCGTGCCGCTGTGTATCCGTGCCGCGAACAGATCGCGCAGCCGCGCCTCGATCCGCCCGCGCTCGCCGGCACTGGCCGCGGCAAGCACCGACGCCGCCGGCCCGATCGAGCGGTAGAAGTCCAGCGCATCCTCGATCGGCGCGGCGCCGCCGCCAACCGCATAGGCGACGTCGTGCGCGGTCGCGTCGACGTCGGTCCACCCGGCAGCCGCCAGCACGGCGCGAAGCCGCGCTTCGTCACTTAAGGCGAACGGCCCCGGTGCGTAGACGTCATCACGCGCCGACACCGCAATATCGAGCGCTGCGTCGACCGTCGTCGCCCATTCGTTATCGGCGCGGGGCCGAAAGCAGGAAAAGACCAGCGGCGCCCCAAACGCTACGCTGCGCCGAAGCGCAGCGAAGCCCGCCACGGGATCGGCGAAGAACATCACGCCGTGGCGCGACACCAGCAGGTCGAGCGGCGCGAGCGTCGGCAGCACCGCTTCCACATCGCCAGCGACGAACGCCGGTCCTCCGACGCCGCCGCGTTCGCGCGCAACCGCGAGCAGGGCCGGCGACAGATCGATACCGGTGACGTGCAATCCGGGCCGCGCCGCCGCCAGCGCAAGCGTGGTGCTCCCGACCCCGCACCCGATGTCCGCCGCTCGCCCGCGTTCCGGCGCGTGGCGCAGGATCGCATGGTCGAGGACCGCCGCCACCCCTGCGAAGGCGCGCTCGGTGCGGGCATGTTCGCGCGCCCACACCTCACCGACGCGCCCGCGCCACGCCGCCGCGTCGGTCATGCGGCCGGCCACCCGCTTGCGCCGCGGCCGGTCAGATGTCGTCGTCCTCGCTCGGCCCGGCCATCATGCCGTCGGACACCTGCTCGGTCCGGCCGCGGATCGCCTTCTCCAGCCGATCCATCATCTCGGGATTTTCGCGCAGGAAGTTCTTGGCGTTCTCGCGCCCCTGCCCGATGCGGACCGAATCATAGGAGAACCACGCACCCGCCTTCTCGACCAGCCCGGCCTTGACCCCGATGTCGAGGATCTCGCCGATCTTCGAGATGCCCTCGCCGTACATGATGTCGAACTCGACCTGCTTGAACGGCGGGGCGACCTTGTTCTTCACCACCTTCACCCGCGTCGAATTGCCGATCACCTCGTCGCGATCCTTGATCGCGCCGGTGCGACGAATATCGAGCCGGACCGAGGCATAGAACTTCAGCGCATTGCCGCCGGTCGTGGTCTCCGGATTGCCGTACATCACGCCGATCTTCATGCGCAGCTGGTTGATGAAGATCACCATGCAGCGCGAGCGACTGATCGAACCGGTCAGCTTGCGCAGGGATTGCGACATCAATCGTGCCTGAAGGCCGACGTGGCTGTCGCCCATCTCGCCCTCGATCTCGGCGCGCGGCACCAGAGCGGCGACCGAGTCGACCACCAGCACGTCGATCGCGTTCGAGCGCACCAGCGTATCGGTGATCTCCAGCGCCTGCTCGCCGGTATCGGGCTGCGACACGATCAGTTCGTCGATGTTGACGCCCAGCTTCTTGGCATAGACCGGGTCGAGCGCATGTTCGGCGTCGACGAAGGCGGCGGTACCGCCGTTCTTCTGCGCCTCGGCGATGACGTGGAGCGCCAACGTCGTCTTGCCCGAGCTTTCGGGGCCATAGACCTCGATCACGCGTCCGCGCGGCAGTCCGCCCACGCCGAGCGCTATGTCGAGCCCGAGCGAGCCGGTCGAGATCGCCTCGACCTGCATCGTCTCCTTCTGACCCAGTTTCATCGCCGAGCCCTTGCCGAAGGCGCGGTCGATCTGCGCGAGGGCGGCGTCGAGCGCCTTCTGACGGTCTGCGTTCGCGGTTGCCATGCCGGTATCGATCACCTGAAGTTTGGCGGCCATTGCCGTGGAGCCTTTCGCTAGAGCAACCGCGCGCCGCATTCAACGCGCGACGCCGTTGTACTCACTTCGTTCCATAAGAACAAGTGGTGAACTTGGCCGTGAAATCAATCCTTCAGCCGATCGTCGTCGCCATCCGCCACCACCGCGGCGCGTGATGCGCGACGATCGCGGCCGCGGAGTCGCGACGAGCCGCCTCGTCGAACAGCGCAAAGCACGTCGCCCCCGACCCCGACATGCGCGCCATCACGACCCCGTCGCACGCGGCCAGCACCGCCAGCACGTCGCGGATCACCGGCGCGACGGACTCGGCAGGAGCTTGCAGATCATTGCGTCCGGCCAACGCACGCGCCAGCGTCGTGCCCTCCCCCGGCAAGGCGCCGCGATCGACCCCGTCCCAGCCTGCGAACACTGCCGCGGTCGACACCGCGACCAGGGGATTGACCAGCAACGCGGGCATGTCGCCCAGCCCCGCGACCGGCACCAGGGCGTCGCCGCGCCCGCTGCCGAGGGTCGGTCGGCCGAGCAGGCACGCCGGCACGTCGGCGCCGAGCCGCGCCGCGATCGCCATCAGCCTTGCATCGTCGTCCGCGACACCGTGGATCGTCGCCAGCGCGCGCAATGTCGCCGCCGCATCGGCCGAACCCCCGCCGATCCCCGATGCCACCGGCAGGTGCTTGTCGAGCACGATCGCATGCGCAGCTCGTAATCCGAAGGTGTCGCGAAACGCGCGTTCGGCGCGCGTCACCAGATTGTCGCCGTCCGGCCCGACCGCCGCCGCGAACGGCCCGGTCACCGCGAACGACGGCGCATCGGCGCGTTCGACCGTCACCGTGTCGCCATCGCGCGCGAAGACGAACAGCGTCTCCAGCTCGTGATAGCCGTCGGCGCGCCGCGCACGGACGTGCAGCGCGAGGTTGAGCTTGGCGGGTGCGACCTCCACCGGCATCTAGCGGAGTCCCTCCAAGATCTTGTCGTCCAGCCGCGTGGCGACAGCGTCGCTTGCCGTCGCACGCGCGGCGGTCCAGGCATAGCGCGCCTCGAAGCGGCGCCCCGTGGTCCAATAAAGATCGCCGAGATGCTCGCCGATCTCGGCGTTGAGCGGGTCCGCGGTTCCGGCGCGCTCTACCAGCGGCAGCGCGCGCGCAGGCTGGCCGCGCAAATACAGCGCCCATCCCAGCGAATCGGCGATCGCGGCATCGTCGGGCTTCAGCCGTGCGGCCTTCTCCAGCATCGCCTGCGCCGCCGCCATCCGCTCCTTGTGCAGGGTCAGCGCATAGCCGAGATAGTTGAGCGCCAGCGGCTCGTCCGGCCCCTTTTCGACCGCCTTTTCCAGCGCCGAACGCGCCTTGCGCCAGTCCCCGGCCCCGTCGAGCGCCGCGCCATATTGCAGCCAGTCGGCCCAGTCCGCCCGCGCGCCGGCACGCTCGACCAGCCGCGCATAGAGCGGTGCCGCGGCAGCCGGACGATCGAGCTGCATGTTCAGGTCGGCCAGCCGCTGGAGGTCGCCGCTCGCCGCGTCCGCCGCGAACGACAGCCGGTCGAGCGCCGCTTGCGCCGCCCCGTCGCGCCCGCCCGCCGCCAGCATCTGCACCCGCCCGGTCGCCGCGACCGAGGCGTAGGCGCTGTCCGCGGGCACCTCGTCCAGCAACGCCAGCCCGGCGTCGAGCGCATCGTCGCGTGCCAGCACCCCGGCGAGCAGCAGCCGCGCACGGTCGTTGCCGGGATCGGCCCGCAGCGCCGCCCGCAGAAGCGTATAGGTCAGCGGCCCGGACTCGCCGGTCGCGAGATCGGCGGCGACGCGGGTGAACAGATGCGACGCGCCGAAGGCGAACGACGGCATAGCCCCGCGCGTCGGCGAAACGCGAAGCGCCACTTGCCCGTCGTCGTCGTCGAGCAGCACGCGCGCGTCGGCGGCCTTGCCCTGCCCGATCAGCAGGCGCGCGGCGGCCACGCGCTCGTCGAGGGCGGCGAGGTCGTCGGCGCCTCCAAGCGCACGAACCGCCGCTATCCCCTCGCCGGTGCGCCCGGTCGCTATCAGCAGCAGCGCGCGCGTCTCCGCGGCGAAGCGGCGCGCGACCGGCTCGTCCGGCACCCGCGCCAGCGCCGCGAACGGATCGCCGCCGCTATCGAGCGCCAGCCAGGCGCGCAGCGGCGGCGCGAGGATGCGCAGCCGGTCGTCCTCGAACCGGGCCAGCGCGGCCGCCGCCGCCGTACGGTCGCCGTCGTGCGCCGCATCGGCCAGCGCGATCAGGATTGTGTCGGACGGCGCGGCCTTCTGCGCCGCCAGCATGGCCGCGGCACGATCGGCCAGCGGCATGTCGCCAGCACGGATCGCGGCCCGATAGCTGCGCACCGCCAGGTCGGTGTTGCCCGCGTCTTCCGCGAGCGCACGCGCATAGTCGCGCGCCGCGACCGCGACCGCCCCGTCCCCTTCCGCAACCCGCGCGTGCATATAGGCGGCGATGTCACCTGTGGCGGCGACCGCCGGCATCGCCGCGACGGGCGCGTTTGCGGCGATCAGGAGCGCGAGGCGGCGGATAAGCGTGGCGGCGGCCTTTCGGGAGCGAGCGGAGCGTGCCGCGCCGCGGTAGGGAAACGCGGCGGCGAGGTCCAGTGGCGGCACGGCGATCATCCCCGACCAACCCGCGAGCGCGCCGCTCGTTCAGCGCCCGGCATCCCACAGCTTACATGCCGGGCTCACATGTTCGGATAGTTCGGCCCGCCACCGCCCTCCGGCACCACCCAGTTGATGTTCTGGGTGGGATCCTTGATGTCGCACGTCTTGCAGTGGACGCAATTCTGCGCGTTGATGACGAACTTCGGGTCGCCGGTCTCCTCGCCCACGATCTCGTACACGCCCGCCGGGCAATAACGCTGCGCCGGCTCGTCGTACATCGGCAGGTCGTATGCGACCGGGACGTTCGGGTCCTTCAGCGTCAGGTGGACCGGCTGGTCCTCCTCGTGATTGGTGTTCGACAGGAACACCGACGACAGCCGGTCGAAGGTCAGCACGCCGTCCGCCTTGGGATAGTCGATCTTCTTGACCAGGTCCTTGCGCCACAAGGTCTCGTGATCGGGGTGGTGATGCAGCGTGAACGGCATCCTGAGGCCCAGATACTCCGCCCACATCGTGATGCCCGCCAGCCCCGAGCCGAGGAAGTCGCCGAACTTCTTGACCAGCGGCACGACGTTGCGGACGATCGACAGCTCCTTCTTTATCCAGCTGCGCTCGAACGCTTCCGGATACGCGACCAGCTCGTCGCCGCCGCGTTGCGACAGGATCGCGTCGACCGCCGCCTCGGCCGCCAGCATCGCGCTCTTCATCGCCGTATGCGTGCCCTTGATGCGCGGCACGTTGAGGAAGCCGGCGCTGTCGCCGATCAACGCGCCGCCGGGGAAGACCAGCTTCGGGATCGACTGCAACCCGCCGTCATTGATCGCGCGCGCCCCGTAGCTGACGCGCTTGCCGCCCTTCAGCAGCGCCGCGACCTGCGGGTGCGTCTTCCACTTCTGCATTTCCTGGAACGGCGAGACGTACGGGTTCGAATAGTTCAGCCACGTCACGAACCCGATCGACACCTGCCCCCCGGCCTGGTGATAGATCCACCCACCGCCGTTGCCGCCATGCTCGCTCAGCGGCCATCCCTGCGTATGCACCACCTTACCCGGCTCGTGCAGCGCGGGGTCGATGTCCCACAGCTCCTTGACGCCCAGGCCATAGACCTGCGGATCGCAGTCGCGCCGCAGGTCGAAGATCCGCATCAGTTCCTTCGACAGGTGCCCGCGACATCCCTCGGAAAAGAAGGTGTATTTGGCGTGCAGCTCCAGCCCCGGCTGATACTCGGGCTTGTGCGTCCCGTCGCGCGCCACCCCCATGTCGCCGGTGGCGACACCCTTCACGCTGCCGTCCTCGTTGAACAGGATCTCGGCCGCCGCGAAGCCGGGGAATATCTCGACCCCCAGTTCCTCGGCCTTGCCTGCCAGCCAGCGGCACAGATTGCCCAGCGATCCGGTATACGTTCCCTTGTTATGGAGGAACGGCGGCGTCCACAGGTGCGGCAGGTTGAACTTGCCCTTCTTCGTCAGCACCCAATGATGGTTCTGCGTCACCGGCACCTCCGCCAGCGGACAGCCGTCGTCGCGCCAGTCGGGCAGCAGCTCGTCCAGCGACTGCGGGTCGATCACCGCGCCGGACAGGATGTGCGCGCCGACCTCAGAGCCCTTCTCGAGCACGCACACCGAAATGTCGGCCTCGCGCTGCGCGGCCAGTTGCTTCAGGCGGATCGCCGCCGACAGCCCCGCGGGGCCGGCACCGACGATCACCACGTCATAGGGCATGGATTCGCGGTCGCTCACTTCGTCATCTCCTGCGCGCGCACCCGCACCGGGCGCTCGTCGTATCGTGCCAACGTTCTGTCGGCATCGGCGGTGCCAGCAAGTTGACCTTCGCGTCAACTGTCCATCCTAATGCCGCGAATGGGGGCCGATCAGAATCTCGACTGGGCGAAGGCGGCCGCGAGCGCGCTCGACTGGTGGCAGGACGCCGGGGTCGACGTGGTCGTCGGCGACGAAGGCTTCGCCTGGCTGGAAAGCGCGGCGCAGCAACTGGCCGCACGACAGTCCGCCCGGCCCGCGCCATCCGCTCCTGCCGACGCGCCGACGGCCGCCGATACGCTGCCTGAGGACGCCGCGGCCTTCGCCGCGTGGCGCATCGGCGCCGCCGCGCCCGAGGCGCGCTGGGGCGGCGGGGCGATCGCCGCCGCCGGCCCCGCCGATGCCGAGGTGATGGTGTTCGTCGACTGCCCCGAACGCGACGATCGCGACATGCTGATGGAGGGCGAGGTCGGGCGGCTGTTCGACCGGATGCTCGCCGCGATCGGCCGCTCGCGCGCCGACACCGCGCTCGCCTCGGTCTGCGTGCGTCGTCCCACCACCGGCCGCGTGCCCCGCGATATCGAGGCGCGGCTCGGCGAGATCGCGCGGCACCATGTCGCGCTCGCCGCGCCCAAACGCCTGCTGGTGATGGGCGATGCGGCCAGTCGTGCGATCCTGGCGATGAACGTCGCCGACGCGCGCGGGCGTTTCCACGTGCTTAACCATAAAGATGGCAGGGTCACGCATGTCGTGGCGAGCCACCACCCGCGGTTTCTGCTGGACCGCCCGGCTGCCAAGGCGGAAGCGTGGAAGGACCTGTTGATGCTGACCGGGGAGGTCGAACGGTGACGCGTGCCTGTGCCATGGGGCTGCTGCTGGCCACTGCTGCCGCCCTGTCCGGGGCGCCCGCGCAGGCCGCGCCGGTCGGCGGCGGTCTGCCGGTGGTCGCGCCCCCTGCCCCCCCGGCGATCCCGGCCGATGCCGGCATCCCGCCGCAGCTCACCCCCGAACAGCGCAGCGGCTATCGCAGCGTCTTCGCCGCGCTCCACGACGGACGCTGGACCGATGCGCAGATCGCGCTGGATACGATGCCGACCGGCCCGCTCCACGCCTATGCGCGAGCCGAGCTGTTCACCGCGAAGGGCTCGCCCAGGGCCGATGGCGCCGCGGTGGCGCGCTTGCTGGCCGAGGCCCCCGAGCTGCCGCAGGGCGACGCCTTGCTGCGCGTCGCGAAGGCGCGCGGGCTGACCGACCTGCCGACGCTTCCGGAGCAACAGCGGCTGATCTGGAACGACGGCGCGCCGATCCGCGTCCGTGCCAAGGCGACCGCCAGCGACCAGATCGCCGCCGATCTGGCGGTGAGGATGCAGCCGCTGGTCAAGGGCGATCTGGGTGCCGAGGCGCAGGCGCTGCTGGAGTCGACGCCCGGCCTCTCCCCCGAGGCGCAGACCGAATGGCAGGCGCGGATCGCCTGGATCTATTTCCTGCAGGGGCTCGACCGACAGGCGCGCGACATGGGCGCGCGCGCCGCGCTCGGCACCGGCGATTGGGCGATCCACGGACGCTGGACGCAGGCGCTGGCGGCGTGGCGGCAGCAGGATTGCGCGACCACGCAGATCGAGTTCGAAAATGTCGCCGCACGCAGCCTCGATATTGACCTGCGCGCCACCGCCTTGTTCTGGGCGGCGCGCGCCGACATGGCGTGCGGTCGCCCCGACCGGGTCGAGGCACGGCTGAAGATCGCCTCGCAATATGGCGAGACGTTCTACGGGCTGCTCGCGCGACAGGCGCTCGGGCTCGGGATGCCGGTGGTCCGGCCGCAACGCGTGTCGGACGATTGGGCGCGGCTCGAACGCCGGCCGAACATCCGCGTCGCCGCCGCGCTCGCCGAGATCGGCGAGATCGACGATGCCGATCGCGTGGTGCGACAACAGGCGCGGATCGGCAATCCGGCCGAGTTCACCAGCCTCGTCCGCTTCAGCGAGACGCTGAACCTGCCAGCCACCACGGTCTGGCTGGCGCACAATCTGCCGCAGGGCGCGGTCGCTACCGCCGACACGCGCTATCCGATGCCGAACTGGACCCCCGATACCGGCTGGCGGATCGACAAGGCGCTCGTCTATGCCCACACCCTCCAGGAATCGGGCTTCCGCAACAAGGTCCGCAGCCCGGCCGGTGCGTTCGGGCTCATGCAGATCATGCCCGCCGCCGCGACCGATTACATGCGCGAACGCGGCGTGGCGATCGACCAGAACGCGCTCGCGCGCCCCTCCACCAACATCGACATCGGGCAGCGCCATATCGAACGGCTGCGCGACATGGGCGCGACCGGCGGGCTGCTTCCGAAGGTGATCGCGGCCTACAACGCCGGTCCGAAGCCGGTCGGCGAGTGGAACGCGCTGGTCCGCGACGGTGGCGATCCTTTGCTCTATATCGAGAGCATCCCTTACTGGGAGACGCGCGGCTATGTCGTCACGGTGCTGCGCAACTATTGGATGTACGAGGCGCAAGGCGGCAAGGCCAAGAGCCCCAGCCGCGTCGCGCTGGCGCAGGGCATGTGGCCGCGCTTCCCCGGTCTTCCGGGCGCCAGCGCGGTGCGGATGAACCCCGCCCCGAACACCGCACTGGCCGTGAACGCCAGCGTCGGCGTGCAGACCCCGATCCAGTCGAACTGAGCGGCCGCCGGAGCGAGATCGACAGGGGGAGCCGCAAAGCCCGACGAGCCGAGCTTCCTTCCGCCGCGTCAGTCCAGGGCCGTCACGCGGCGACGCCGCGACCGTTCACGATCCGCCGTCCGCCGGCCGATAGACGATGTCTTCGCGCCCTTGCCGGTTGGCCACCTTCTTCGCGCGTGCCGCCTTGATCTCGGGATTGCCGATCCAGTCGATCAGCTCCTCCTGCAAGGCCTTTGCCAGGAAAACGGCTTCGTCCATGTCGCCCCCTTTTGCGCCAGGATCTCGACCGACGCAGCGAAAGCCAAGCGGCGATTGACTCGAAACGGACGAGCTATCGATCGCCGCGGCCCGGTCGTTTCCAGCCGCACCGCCATCGCGGCGCGCTCTGGACGCAACACCGGCATCCGCTTAGTCCGTGAGCATGCCGATCGACGACAGCCGCCCCTTCCTGCCCGTCCGCATCGCGGTGCTGACCGTCTCCGACACGCGCGGGCTCGCCGAGGATCGGTCCGGCGACACGCTGGTCGCGCGGCTGACTGCGGCCGGGCACGTGCTGGCCGACCGGGTGATCCTGCGTGACGACGTCGACGCGATCGTCGCGCAGCTTCACCGCTGGATCGATGATGCCGCCGTCGATTGCATCGTCACCACCGGCGGCACCGGCGTCACCGGGCGCGACGTCACGCCCGAGGCGGTCGAGCGCGTCGCCGACAAGATGATCCCCGGCTTCGGCGAGCTGTTCCGCTGGCTCAGCTTCCAGACGATCGGCACCTCGACGATCCAGAGCCGCGCCTGCGCCTGCGTGGCGCGCGGCACCTACATCTTCGCGCTGCCGGGCTCGACCGGCGCGGTGAAGGACGCATGGGACGGCATCCTCGCCTCGCAGCTCGACAGCCGCCACCGCCCCTGCAATTTCGTCGAACTCATGCCGCGACTGATGGAGCGGTAACGCCGTACCTCGCCGGTTCGTCGTCCAGGGTGGTGACCGCGGACGAACGTCCTACAGGCTGGCGCCGTCGATCTCCTGCACCGTGAGCGAGGCGAGGTCGATCGACGGCACGCATCGCAGGTTCAGCGCCACCACCGCCGCGCCTGCCGGATCGGCACCCAGGCTGAACGGCTGGCAGCCGCACGTCGTACAGAAACGGTGCGATATCGCATGCTTGTTGAAGGTGTACGCGCCTAGTCCTTCCTCCCCGCGGATTGTCACCGCGTCTCCGGGCACGAACGCGAGGAGGAAGCCCTTCCGACGGCAATGCGAGCAATTGCAGCTCATTGCCGAGTCGGGCAGATCGCCCGCCACCTCGAACGTCACCGCGCCGCAATGGCAGCTGCCCTCATAGCTCATCAGCCCACTCCATGTTCTTTATTCGTTCCGCGCGATGTCGTACAAGGCCGCATGGATACCGGCAAGACCCGAGCAACGCGCGGCGCCACGCAGAACGCGGCCAGCACCCGCTTCAACTTGCCGCAGACGCAAGCGGACGGCGACTGGCTCGACGCGCGCGCGGACGTCGACGGCGCGCCCCCGCCGATCCGCACCACGGTAACCGTCGAGCATCCGCGCACGATCATCACCCGCAACCAGTCGCCCGACGTACCGTTCGACCGCTCGATCAATGCGTATCGCGGCTGCGAGCACGGCTGCGTCTACTGTTTCGCGCGACCCAGCCACGCCTTTCACGACCTCTCGCCGGGCCTGGACTTCGAGACGAAGCTGTTCGCCAAGCCCGATGCCGCTGTGTTGCTGCGCGCCGAATTGACGAAGCCCGGCTACGCAAGCGCCCCGATCGCGCTGGGCACCAACACCGACCCCTATCAGCCGGTCGAGCGCGAGTGGCGGATCACCCGAGGTATCCTGGAGGTGCTCGCCGAATGCGACCATCCGCTCGTCATTACCACCAAGTCCGACCGCGTACTGCGCGACCTGGACCTGCTGGCCGCGATGGCGCGCAAGAATCTGGTCGCGGTGGCGATGTCGGTCACCTCGCTCGATCCGCGCATCGCAATGACGCTGGAGCCGCGCGCGACCACGCCCGAACGGCGACTCTCGGCGGTGCGCGCGCTGACCGACGCGGGCGTGCCGACCTATGTCAACATGGCACCGGTGATCCCGGCGATCACCGACAGCGAGGTCGAGGCGATCGTCGCGCGCGCCGCCGCCGCCGGAGCGCTCGGCGTCTCCTACATCCCGGTGCGGTTGCCATGGGAGGTCGCCCCGCTCTTCCGCGCGTGGCTCGACGAACATTACCCGGATCGCGCCGCCAAGGTGATGGCGATCATCCAGAGCCTGCGCGGCGGCAAGGACAACGATCCGCGTTTCGGAATGCGGATGAAGGGTCAGGGGCCGTGGGCCGAACTGCTGAAGACACGCTTCCGGATCGCACGTTCGAAAGCCGGCTTCCCCGACCGGCGCCGCGAACTCCATCTGCGCTGCGACCTGTTCCGACGCCCGGCCGGCGCGCAGGGCGAATTGTTCTGACGCTTACCGCCCCAACCGTCCGCGCGCCGACAGCAGCCGTCCATGCGCGGGCACTTGCGGCGCGAACGCGCCCAGCGCGGGGGCCGCGTCCATGTCGACATAGATCGCCTTCATCCCGCCCCGCGCCGAATAAGCCTCGTGCCAGAAGCCGTTGCCGTGGCGATCGGTGAGAAAGTCCTTCCACCACCCGCCGTGCGGCATCGCGCGCGTGAACGCCTCCAGGCTGTCGAGATCGCACCAATATTGCCGGAAGCCGACGTGGTTCCAGCCATAGAGGCACGATTGCGACCCCAGCAGCCCGTCGGGCGGTGAGCGCCGGATCTCCGCCAGCCCACGCCCGATGCGCAGGAACGACGGCACACCGCGTAAATGACCGACGCGAAAAGCCGAGTTGCACCACGACCAGATCGGGCCACGCGGTCAGATCGACCGTCATCCGACGCGCATCGTTCGCTTGCACGACGCCTCTTCCGGCCGACCGTTTCAACCCGGCCTAGCCCACCGAGCGCAGCCGGGTTTCCTCGATTTCGAACTCGACCTTCGTCACTCCCGGCAACGCCTCGATCTGTTCCGCGAGTTCCGCATCCAGCGCGAAGTCGCGGTCGAGGATCACCGTGGCCACCTCGCCCTCACCGATCGGCACCTTCAGCGTCACCTTGCCGCGCGCGCCGCGCAACGGCCCGATCAGCGCCGCCAGCGCCGCCACCGCGCGAGCATCCTCGACATGCACCTCCAGCGCAAAGCGCGTCGCCGTCGCCAGCGTCTCGAACGGCTTGATCGACTTGACGGTGACCCGCGGCGTCTCCTCCCCCGCGCGCCGGTCCAGCTCGACCGTCGCCAGCCCGCACCCGCCGTTCTTGGCCGCTTCTTCCAGATCGGCCGCCGGCCCGTCGTCGAAGCAGGTCGCCATGAACTGCCCGGTCGCATCCGACAGCGTGGCCATCATATAGCGCTTGCCGCGCGCCGAGGTCCGCCAGCGTGCTTCCTCGACCAGCACCGCCATCGTCGCCATCACCCGCGCGCCGTCCGCGATCTGCAGGTCGCCCAGCGCGACATAGCTGCGCGCGCCATGCGTCTTGGCGAGATGGCGATAGCGGTCGACCGGATGCGCCGAGAAATAGAACCCGAACGCCTCCTTCTCCTGCTCCATCCGCTCGGCCAGCGACCAGCGTGCCTGCGCGGGCAGCTTGATCGCGTCGCCCGCCCCGGCATCGTCGCCGAACAACCCGCCCTGCCCGCTTGTCCGCCCCTCGTGCGTGCGCGCCGCGATCGCCAGCATTGTCTCGGTAACCGCATGGACGCCCGCGCGGTTCGCATCGAGGCAGTCGAACGCGCCGCCCGCCGCCAGCGTCTCCACCTGCCGCTTGTTGAGCAGCCGCGGATCGACGCGCGCGGCCAGGTCGTCGAGGCTCCGGAACGGTCCCGCCTTGACGCGCTCCTCGCACAGCCGCTCCATCGCGCCCTCGCCGACCGATTTCAGCGCGGCCAGCGCGTAGCGGACCGCCGGTTGCCCCTCCTCGTTCAGCTCGACGTCGAACTCCGCGACGCTGCCGTTGATGCACGGCGGCAGCAGCGGAATACCGAGCCGCCTGGCATCGTCGACGAAGATCGCGAGCTTGTCGGTCAGGTGCAGGTCGTAGCACATCGACGCGGCGAAGAATTCGGCCGGATGATGCGCCTTCAGCCACGCGGTCTGATAAGCGAGCAGTGCATAGGCCGCGGCGTGCGACTTGTTGAAGCCGTACCCGGCGAACTTGTCGATCAAGTCGAACAGCTGGTTGGCATAGGGTGCCGGGATCTGGTTGTGCTCGGCACACCCCGCGACGAAGGTCGCGCGCTGCGCGTCCATCTCCGCCTTGATCTTCTTGCCCATCGCGCGTCGCAACAGGTCCGCGCCGCCGAGCGAATAGCCCGCCAGCACCTGCGCGGCCTGCATCACCTGTTCCTGATAGACGAAGATCCCGTACGTCTCCGCCAGGATCGGCTCGAGCAGCGGGTGCGGATAGGTGATCTCCTCCGTCCCCTGCTTGCGCCGCCCGAACGACGGGATGTTGTCCATCGGTCCGGGGCGATAAAGCGAGACGAGCGCGACGATATCGCCGAAATTGGTCGGGCGCACCGCGGACAGCGTACGCCGCATCCCCTCCGATTCCAGCTGGAACACGCCCACCGTGTCGCCGCGCTGGAGCAGTTTGTAGACGCCCTCGTCGTCCCACGGCAGCGCGTCGAGATCGACGTGGATGTCGCGCTTCTTCAGCAGCTCGACCGCCTTCTTGAGCACCGACAGCGTCTTCAGGCCCAGGAAGTCGAACTTCACCAGCCCCGCACCCTCGACATATTTCATGTCGAACTGCGTGACCGGCATGTCGGACCGCGGATCGCGGTAGAGCGGCACCAGCTGCGCCAGCGGCCGGTCCCCGATCACCACGCCCGCCGCGTGGGTGGACGAGTGGCGGGGCAGTCCCTCCAGCTTCGTCGCCAGGTCCCACAGGTGTCGGACCTGATTGTCGTTCGAATATTCGCGCGCGATCTCGGGCACGCCGTTCAGCGCACGCTTCAGGTCCCAGGGATCGGTCGGGTGGTTGGGCACCAGCTTGGCGAGCCGATCGATCTGACCATAGCTCATCTGGAGCACGCGGCCGGTGTCCTTCAGCACCGCGCGCGCCTTCAGCTTACCGAAGGTGATGATCTGCGCCACCTGATCGCGGCCGTATTTTTCCTGGACGTAGCGGATCACCTCGCCACGCCGCGTTTCGCAGAAGTCGATGTCGAAGTCTGGCATCGACACGCGTTCCGGGTTCAGGAAGCGCTCGAACAGCAGCCCCAGCTTGATCGGGTCGAGGTCGGTGATCGTCAGTGCCCAGGCGACGACCGAGCCCGCGCCCGAACCACGCCCCGGTCCGACCGGGATGTCGTGATCCTTCGCCCATTTGATGAAATCGGCGACGATCAGGAAGTAGCCGGGGAAGCCCATCTGGATGATGACGTCGACCTCGAACGCCAGCCGCTTGCGATACGTCTCGCGCCACGCCGGATCGCCCGCGGGCTGCGCGCCCAGTTCCTCGATCCGGTCGAGCCGCGCTTCCAGCCCGGCGGCGGCGTCGGCACGCAGCATCGCCGCCTCGCCCTCGCGGTCGCCCGCGAGGCTAGGGAGGATCGGCTTGCGCTTCGGCGCCGCGACCGCGCAGCGTTGCGCGACGACCAGCGTGTTCGCCAGCGCCTCGGGCAGATCGTGGAACAGCGCCGCCATCTCGATCGCGGGCTTCATCCACGCGTGCCCGCAGCTACGCGGGCGATCCTCGCTCTCGACATAGCTGGACGAGGCGATGCACAGCATCGCGTCGTGCGCGTCGCCGAAATCGGCTTCCTCGAAACAGCACGGATTCATCGCGACGATCGGCCAGTTGCGGTCGTAGGCGAGATCGAGCAGCAGCGGCTCCGCCTTGTCCTCAATCGCGTCGTCGCGCCGGCATAATTCGATATAAAGCCGGTCGCCGAAGATCGTCGCCAGCCGGTCGGCATAGGCCGCGGCGCGCTCGGGCTGGTCCTCGGCGAACAACCGCGCCACCCCGCCCTCGCCCCCGGCGGTCAGCGCGATCAGCCCGCCGGAATGCCGCTCCAGCACGTCGAACGCGACATGCGGCGCAAGCTCCAGCGGCCGGTCGAGGTGCGCACGGCTGACCAGCGCACAGAGGTTGTCGTAGCCGCCCTCGTCCTGCGCATAGAGTGCGATCCAATCGATCGCCGCCGCGACCCCCTCGGGCATGTCGGGGCGCGCCACGCCCAGCATCGTGCCGATCACGGGCTGCACGCCCGCCCCCATCGCCGCGTCGGAAAAGGCCATCGCGGCATACAGCCCGTTGCGGTCGGTCAGCGCAGCCGCGGGGAAGCCGAGCTTGGCCGCGCGCTTGGCGATCGCCTTCGGCTCGATCGCGCCGTCGAGCATGGTGTAGCTGGAAAAGATGCGGAGCGGCACGAACCCGGAATGCGGCATCGCGCATAGCTAGGCGCATTGACCCGATTCGGCCATCCCCGCCGCGGGGAGAGGAACCGCGTTCACGCCGATCCGTTCGCCGTACCCGAACAGGAGTGATCGACATGACGCCACTCGGCAACGCGCCCGCAAACGAGTTCCACCCGGCCGGTGCGAGCACCGGCGCCGGCTGGGGATGGATCATGGCGTACGGCGTGGTCTCCGTCCTGCTCGGCGTCGCGGCGTTCGTCTGGCCGTTCGCGGCCACCTATGCCGCCACCGTCGTGATCGGCGCGTTGCTGTTCGTATCCGGCGTCTTCTCGATCGCCGCCGGGCTGTTCGGGCAGGGCCATGAAGGCCGCGTCTATGCGGTGCTGTTCGGCGTACTTTCGGTGATCGTCGGTGCGGTGATGGTGTTCGAGCCGGTGACCGGTGCGCTCTCTTTGACCCTCATGGTGACGGTCTGGCTCACGGTGCGCGGCGTGCTGGAGATCGTGCTGGGCTTCCGGATGCGGCGGCGGCGCGGGCTGATGATCGCGCTCGGTGTCGTAAACCTGTTGCTGGCGGCATTCATCCTGATGACCGTGCCGTGGTCGGCGCTGACGCTGCCGGGCTTCATCCTTGGGGTCAGCTTCCTGATCGGCGGCATCACCGCGATCACCGCCGCCGGCGACCACCGCAAGGGCGCCCAACCGTTCGCGATGCCCGCTTGACGCCGACCACGGCCGCCTAGGATCGCACCGCGACGTGCGTCGCGGCCAGCGCGAGCAGCAACAACGACAGGATCGCGAGGATCAGCGCGAACATGCACCCCAGCACGACGCGATCCCCGAACATCGCCTACAGCAACGCCTCGATATCGGCGGCCAGTTCCTCGGGCTTGGTCGTCGGCGCATAGCGACGCACCACCCTTCCCTCGCGATCCACCAGGAACTTGGTGAAGTTCCACTTCACCGCTTTGGTCCCCAGCACGCCGGGCGCCTCGTGCTTCAACCGCTCGAACAACGGATCGGCCGTCGCACCGTTGACGTCGATCTTCGCGAAGACCGGAAAGGTCACGTCATAGGTCAGTGAGCAGAAGTTCGCGATCTCGGCCGCATCGCCCGGCTCCTGCGCGCCGAACTGGTTGCACGGAAACCCCAGCACCGCGAAGCCGCGCCCCGCGTAACGACGATGCAGCGCCTCCAGCCCTTCATATTGCGGCGTGAACCCGCATTTCGATGCGGTGTTGACGATCAGCAGCACGTGACCCCGCCAGCGGTCGAGCGGCACCGACTGCCCGTCCGCGCCCTTGACCGCCAGATCGGTGATCGCGCTCATCCCGCCACCTCCAGTTGCCCCTCGTGCAGCCGCACCACCCGGTCCATCCGTGCCGCCAGCCGCTCGTTATGCGTCGCGACCAGCGCCGCCGAGCCCTCGCCGCGCACCAGCCGCAGGAACTCCGCCAGCACGCGGTCCGCGGTCTTCTCGTCAAGGTTGCCGGTCGGCTCGTCCGCCAGCACCAGCGCCGGGCGGTTGGCCAGCGCGCGCGCCACCGCGACGCGCTGCTGCTCGCCGCCCGACAGTGCGGAGGGTCGATGCGTCAGCCGGTGTCCGACCCCCAAGGCGGTCAGCAACGCCGTCGCGCGCTCCTCGGCCGGCGCGCGCTCGCTGCCGTGGATCAGTTGCGGCAGGACGACGTTCTCGATCGCGTTGAAATCGGGCAGCAGGTGGTGAAACTGATAGACGAAGCCGAGCCGGTCGCGACGCAGCGCGGTGCGCCCCGCCGCATCCAGCTTCGCGGCCTCGGTCCCGGCGATGCGGATCGAGCCCGAAAAGCCGCCCTCCAGCAAGCCCACCGCCTGCAACAACGTCGACTTGCCCGAGCCCGACGGCCCCAGCAGTGCGACGATCTCGCCCGGCTGTACCGCCAGGTCGACCCCGCGCAGGACGTGGATCGTCGTCTCGCCCTGCGAGAAGCTGCGCGCGAGACCGGTGGTTTGCAGAACCGGGCCGGCGCTGTCGGACGCGGCAACGCCGTGCCGGTGCGCCGGTTCGCTTGCCTCATTCATAACGCAGCACCTCGACCGGATCGGTATTGGCCGCCTTCAACGCCGGATAGACCGTCGCCAGAAACGTCATCAACAGCGTGATGACGACGATAGCGGTCACCTCGACCGGATCGACCTTCGACGGCAGCTCGGTCAGGTAGCGGATCGACGGATCCCACAGGTTCTGCCCCGTCACCAGCTGGACGAAATTGACCACCGACTGGCGGAAGGCGAGGAATACCGCGCCGAGCAGCAGCCCTGCGAACGTGCCCAGCACCCCGATCGTCGTGCCCACGGTCATGAAGATGCGCAGCATGGCGCCGCGGCTCGCTCCCATCGTGCGCAGGATCGCGATGTCGCGCGTCTTGGAGCGCACCAGCATGATCAGCGAGCTGGCGATGTTGAACGCCGCGACCAGGATGATGATGCACAGGACGACGAACATCGCCACCCGCTCGACCGCCAGCGCATCGAACAGCTCGGCGTTCAGCCGCCGCCAGTCGCTGACCACCGCATAGCCCTGCACCGCGCGTGCCAGCGGGGCCAGGATCGGACCGACCCGGTCGGCATCGCTGGTCTGCAGCTCGATCATGCCGACTGAGTCGCCCGACAGCAGCAGCGTCTGCGCGTCGGGCAACGGCATGATCACATAGGCCTTGTCGTAATCGTACACGCCGACCTCGAAGATCGCGGTCACGGTGTACATCACGCTTCGTGGCATGGTGCCGAACGGGGTCGAGGGGCCGAGCGGGCTGATGATGGTGATCTGCGAACCGATCGTCGCGCCCAGTTGCTCGGCCAGTCTAGCGCCGATCGCGACATTGCTGGAGTTCGGCGTCAGCGTCGAAAGACTGCCCGCCACCACCTTCGAGCGGATCGTCGGATTGTTCTGGATGTCCTCCGGGCGCATGCCGCGCAGCAGGATGCCCTCGGCACGCCCGTTGTAGGTCGCGAACAGCGGCTGCTCGATCATCGGCACCGCGCTGGTGACCCCCGGCGTCGCCTTGGCCAGCGCCACGACGCGCTGCCAGTCCGGCAGGCGGCCGTTATAGCCCTGCACCACCGCGTGACCGTTCAGTCCGACGATCTTGTCGAACAGCTCGGCGCGGAAACCGTTCATCACGCTCATGACGATGACGAGCGCCGCGACCCCCAGCATCACCGCGCCGAGCGAGAAGCCCGCCACCAGCACGATGAAGCGTTCACCCTTGCCCGGCAGCAGATACCGCCGCGCGATCATGCTTTCATAGCGCGACAGCAACATGGATGTGCCTGTAGGGAGCCGGTGTGGGCTTCGCAATGGGCGCTGTTGCGGAATCGTCACATAGTCGCCGCAATCGGTTTTGCTGCGGTTCATTTGTATCGACAGCGAACCCGCCGCCCCGCATACCGCGGGCACTGGCACACAGGCAAAGGCCGTGGTTCGGGGAACGCCATCAAGCCCCGCTGATCCCTCGGGAAAGGCGTGCGGGCGGACGGCAGGATAGGGGGCTGACGAGCGATCGTCACGCAGGCGCCCGGGTCGTGAAAAACGGCCCGGGCGTTTGCCGTTCGGTCGCAGTTTCGCTGCACGGATCGACGCGCGCCGCGCGGCGGCCGAACCGGCCGGCGGGTCGGCCGTGGCCGATCCCGTCCGACGTCACGACGACGGCTCCGCCGTCGGCGCGTGGCCCGCAAAACCGATCACCCCGGCACGCGCCTCACTAACAACGGTGCTACCCCCACCCCGTTCGCCCTGAGCCTGTCAAAGCTTCGACAAGCTCAGCACGATTGGTGGAAGTCACAGACCCTCAGAACCCGAACGCCACCGTCAACCCATAGGTGCGCGGATCGCCGACATTGCCCGCGATCAGCCCCGTGTTCCCCGGCGTCGTCGCCAGCACTTCGTAATATTCGGTGTCGAACAGGTTCCGCACCCACCCGAACACGTTGATGCCGCCATCGGTCCGGAAGCCCAGCCGCGCGTTGACCAGCGTATAGCCATCGACATCGGTATAGATCGACCGCGACGCGTTCGACGAGAACTTGGTACGCGAATTGGCGTCGACCCCGACATAGGCCTCGCCCGCCTCGCCGAACACCGCAGCGGGAAGGTTATACTCGCCGCCGTAGGAGAAGGCGAACTTCGAGATCCCCGGCAGCCACTGCCCCGAAATGTCGCAGGCCACCGGGCTGTTCGTTCCCGGCTGCCCCGGCGCGCCGATCACCGCGCCGCTCCCGCCGCCCGACAGCTCGGGCGGGCACGGCGCGTTCTTGAAGTCGACATACTCGTGGTCGGTGAACGCGCCGTTGGTATACAGGCTCACCCGGTCGCTCGGCCGTACCGAGAAGTCGGCCTCGATGCCGCGCACCCGCACCTTGCCCGCATTCGCCAGATAACCGCGCAGCGTCGATGTCGAGCTGTTGTTGACCACCGCCTGATAGTCGCTGATCTCGGTCCAGAAGCCGGTGACGTTCAGCGTCACCCTGCGATCCCAGAATTGCGACTTCGCGCCCAGCTCGAAATGGTCGACCTTCTCGGGCGCGACCTGCGCCAGCTGCGTCTGCACCACGCCGTTCACCACCGGCACGCCGTTCAGGTTCAGCCCGCCCGATTTGAAGCTGTGCGCATAGGTGGCGTAGAGCAGCACGTCGCGTGACGGCTTGTACGACGCGGTGAAGTCGTAGGAGACGTTCCACTCGCGGAATTTCTGGTCGCGGAATTCCTGCGGCTGGATCGCGTCGCGTTGCGCGGCCTGCCGCGCGTTGCCGCCGGTCGCAGGGACCAGATTGCCCTGCCCGTCACGCACCACGCTGATATAGCTGCCGATCTTGTCGTCATAGTTCAGCCGCACGCCCGGCGACAACGTCACGTCGTCGGTCAGCTTCCAGTTCAGCTTCCCGAACAGCGCGCCCGAGAAATTTTTCAGGCTGATGTCGTTGGCGGCGGTCAGCCCGTCGAGCACCGATGGGTCGCGCGACAGGGCGCTCGACGGATTGATCAGCCAGCGGCTCGCCGCCGGTCCCTGGCGCTGCGTGCCGGTCGTCTTGATCGTCTGGTAGAAACCGAACGCGCCCAGCACGTAATCGAACCCGCGCCCTTCGCCGGCGTAGCGGAATTCCTGCGTATATTGATCCTGCCGGCTCGGGTTCTGCGACAAGGTGGTGATCGGCAGCCCGGTGAAGTCGCGATCGTTGGCGGGCAGCCAGTCCCAGAAGCGCCACGCCGTGATCGAGGTCAGCGTCCCCTCGCCCAGCTTCTGCTCGGCGCGTAGCGACAGCCCGCCCAGCTCGTTGCGCGCGCTCAGCTTCGCGTCGAGGTCGGTCAGCCGGTCGAACGGATTGCGGCTTGGCGGCTCGTAGCCTTGCGCGGCGGCCAATTGGTCGAACTGCCGGTTGAGCGGGCGCTGCGTCGCGCCGACCCGCACGAAGATCTGCGCGCAGCAATCCGGATTCTGGCGCGAATAATCGCCGGACAGCGTCACGTTCAGGTCGTCGGTCGGCTTCCACAGGATCGCGGTGCGGATGCCGAGATTGTCCTGCGAATTGACGTAATCGCCGGTCGCGACGTTGAAGATCGTCCCGCGCCGGCTGGTCGTCGCCAGCCCCAGCCGGATCGCGATATTGTCGGTCAGCGGACCGGAGACCGAGGCCTTGGCCTGCTTGAACTCCAGATTGCCGACCGTCACCTCCGCACGGCCCTGCGGCGTGAAACTGGGTGCCTTACTCGTGATGCTGATGGCACCCGCGACGGTATTCTTGCCGTAAAGCGTGCCCTGCGGTCCACGCAACGTCTCGATCTGCTGCACGTCGAGGAAGTCCAGCGTCGCCGCGGCGACCCGGCTCAGGTAAACCTGGTCGATATAGATGCCGACACCCTGCTCGATCCCGTCATTGGTGAGACCCAGCGGCGCCCCGAGGCCGCGAATGTTGATCGAGGAATTGCGCGGATTGGTCGAATAGAATTGCAGCGTCGGCTGAAGTTGCTGCAACCGCTGGACATTGAAGCTGCCCGTCGCATCCAGCTCCTTCACGCCGACCACCGAGATCGGGATCGGCACGTTCTGCGCCGACTCGCTCCTGCGCCGCGCCGTCACCACCACGTCCGCCGCCGCGGAGCTGCGCTGGACGTCCGCCTCGGTCCGGTCGGGATCGCCCGGCGGCGGCGGGGCCGCCGCCTCCGGATTGCCGACCACGACGGGCGCGGCGGGCGACCCCTGCGGCGGTTGCGCCTGCACCTGGACGGCCAGCAGCATGGCGAACGTGACGGACATGAAAGCTTCCCCCTGTGATCTTCGGTCTTGGCGCAAACCTGCCGCAGCGGGGAATGTCTATCAACAAAGTAGGTGTTTACGCGACCCCTTGAAACGCTTCGCCGCGGCCCCATTTTCTGGAGCGAACGGCGCCGACCATCGGGCCGCTCGCGACAGGCGCCGCGGTTGTCCGGGCGCCGCTTTCAAATAGCTCATCGGAGGATTTGACATGCGTTTCGACCTTACCCCCTATCGCCGCTCCACGATCGGTTTCGACCGGCTGTTCGACCTGATCGAAGCCAACGCGCGGAGCAGCGCCGAGAATTATCCGCCGTTCAACCTGGAGCGCGTGGCGGAAGACCGCTACCGCATCACGCTGGCGGTCGCCGGGTTCGCGCGCGAGGAGATCGAGATCACCGCGCAGCAGAACCTGCTTCTGGTGACCGGCAAGAAGGACGACAAGGCGGACGGTAACCAGTTCCTCCACGTCGGCATCGCCAACCGCAGCTTCGAGCGGCGGTTCGAGCTGGCCGATTTCGTGTTCGTGGAGGACGCACGCCTGAACGACGGCCTGCTGGTGATCGATCTGGTCCGCGAGGTGCCGGAGGCGATGAAGCCGAAGACGATCGCGATCAAGACCGGCGCACCGCTCGCCGCCGTCGAGAACAAGGCCGACACCGCACAGGCGGCCTGACCGGGATCGGCGTCCCTTTGCTCCCTTTCGGGACGCCGGTGGGGGCGTCCGGGCCGCAAGGCTCGGGCGCCTTTCCCTTTTCTGGAGGGTGCGACGTCGGTTGCGGCCGTCCGTCTTCCCGTATTTCCGTCACCCCGGCGAAGGCCGGGGGCCAGCACCGAAACGCCGATGACGACGCCCGGCGCCCCGTTGCCGAGGCCTTCCCGCCCGGCCTCCGGCCTTCGCCGGGGGTGACAGAGATAAGGAAGTCGACGGCTAAAAGGGGAACAGTGCCTTAAACCAGTCGACTCTGCTTCACCGCTGCGGCGATGAAGCTGGCGAACAGCGGGTGCGGCTCGAACGGCTTGCTCTTCAGCTCCGGATGGAACTGCACGCCGACGAACCACGGATGGTCGGGCCGCTCGACGATCTCGGGCAACATGCCGTCCGGCGACATGCCCGAGAACACCAGTCCGCCCTGCTCCAGCGCCTCGCGATATTGCGTGTTCACCTCGTAGCGGTGGCGATGCCGCTCGCTGATCGTGTCGCTGCCGTAGATCGAGGCGACGACGCTGTTCCCGGTCAGTGCGGCCGGATAGGCGCCCAGCCGCATCGTGCCGCCCAGATCGCCGTTCTCGGCGCGCTTCTCCAGCCCGCGCTCGCCCATCCATTCGGTGATGAGGCCGACGACCGGCTCGTCGGTCGCGCCGAATTCGGTCGACGAGGCCTGCTTGATGCCGGCCAGATCGCGCGCGCCCTCGACGCACGCCATCTGCATGCCGAAGCAGATCCCGAAGTACGGGACGTTATGCTCGCGCGCGAAGCGGACCGAGGCGATCTTGCCCTCCGCGCCGCGCGACCCGAACGCGCCGGGGACCAGGATCGCGTGGCACGGCTCGAGATGCGCGGCGATCTCGCTGTCGTCGTTGCCCTCGAACAGTTCGGCGTCGATCCAGCGGATGTTGACCTTCACCCGGTTCGCGATCCCGCCGTGGACCAGCGCCTCGTTGAGCGACTTGTAGGCGTCTTGCAGCCCGACATATTTGCCGACGACCCCGACCGTGACCTCGCCCTCGGGGTGCATCAGCCGCTCGACGATCTCCTCCCAGCGGCTGAGGTCGGGCGGCGACGACGGCGTGATGCCGAACGCGCGCAGCACCTCCGAATCGAGCCCCTCCCCGTGATATTGCAGCGGCACCGCATAGATGCTCTTGGCATCGAGCGCGGGAATCACCGCCGTCTCCGGCACGTTGCAGAACAGCGCGATCTTGGCGCGCTCCGACTCGGGCAGCGGCTGTTCGCAGCGGCAGACGATCACGTCCGGCTGAACGCCGAGCGCCGCGATCTCGCGTACCGAATGCTGCGTCGGCTTGGTCTTCAGCTCGCCCGCCGCCGCGATATACGGCACCAGCGTGACGTGGATGCTGATCGCATTGCCGCGCCCGACCTCGTTCTTCAGCTGGCGGATCGCCTCGATGAACGGCAGCGACTCGATATCGCCGACCGTCCCGCCAATTTCGCACAGCACGAAATCCAGGTCGTCGGTCTCCGCCTTCGCGAACGCCTTGATCGCATCGGTGACGTGCGGGATCACCTGCACCGTCGCGCCGAGATAGTCGCCGCGCCGCTCGCGCTCGATGATCGTCTTGTAGATGCGGCCGCTCGTCACATTGTCCGACTGGCGCGCCGACACGCCCGTGAAACGCTCGTAATGGCCGAGGTCGAGATCGGTCTCCGCACCGTCATCGGTGACATAGACCTCGCCGTGCTGATACGGGCTCATCGTGCCCGGATCGACGTTGAGATAGGGGTCGAACTTGCGGATACGCACGCGATAACCGCGCGCCTGCAGGAGAGCCGCGAGGCTCGCCGCCATAAGACCCTTGCCGAGCGAGGAAACCACGCCGCCGGTGATGAAAATGTACCGCGCCATGGGACGCAACCCCTAACCTTCAACTACGCAAAAGGGCAAGCGCGCGGGCACCCCGCGCGCGACGAACCGACCGTGAATGCCGGATGGATCAGCGCGCGAGCGGCACGCCGTTGTCGGCCGCGGCCGGCGTGGGCGCCTGCCCGGGCGCGGCGACCGGCGGCTGCTGCGCGGGCACCTGCGCCTGCGGCGCGGGCGTGCGGCGCTCGAGCGAGGTATCGACCGACACCGCCCCGCGGCTCGCCGCCAGGAAGGCCAGCAGGATGCTCATCGCGATGAACAGCCCGGCGAGTACCGACGTGGCGCGCGTCAGGAAATCGGCGGCACCGCGTGCCGACATCAACCCCGACGGGCTGCCCGAGGAGGTCAGGCCGCCGCCTTCCGACCGCTGCATCAGGATCACGGTAACCAGCGCCGCCGCGATAATGGCCTGGAGGACGATCAGGAAGGTGAACATGGGCGGGGCGCGATTCCGATTGAACGAAGAACAGCCGCCGGCACGAGGGCCGCGGACCGACGCGCACATAGGGGAGCGGCGCGCCGGGATCAACCGCGCTCCCCGCCCCCGCGGCGCACGACCCGTGCCAATTTCGTGCCATAGCTGAAACCAGCCGCGAAAGCGGGCGTTAGTCCGCAACAAACCGGGATCATCCGGCCGGAGCGATCCGGGCTTCCTTTCGAGCGGGACGAGGACGTGGCAACATTGGCTCAACCCGAACTGAGTTCGTGGATGAACGCGCTGGTCGATTACGTGCGCTCGGGCGAACCCGATCTCACCAATCGCCAGATGGCGCTTCTGCTGGTCGTCTATCTGCGGCCCGGACCGCATACGGTCCGCGGACTGGCGCGGATATTGAACGTGTCGAAACCGGTGGTGACGCGCGCCTTGAATCGATTGGGCGCGCTGGGCTATCTGCGCCGCCAGCGCGATGACAGCGACAAACGCAACATCTTCGTCGCCCGCACGACCGAGGGGGCAGATTTTCTTGAAGAGTTCGGCCAGTTCATCGGCGAAGGGGAAGCCGCCCCCGCCGCCGCCCGTCCCGTCGGCACCGCCGGTGAGGCCAGGGCGTAGCGGATTCGCGCTTACCGGGCGGTCGCGGGTGCTCGACCCGCGCACCAACGCAGTGCGCGCCGACATCGCCGACGTCCGGCTCGCGGACCGCGTGTTCGCCCCTCATTACGCGGCGCCTCTCCGCCGCTGTGTCGCGCGCGAGGCCGTGCTCCAGGAGGGGCGCGATCCCGCAAGCGCGCCGCTCACGACACTCCCTGCCGGTGCGGCCTTCGACCTGCTCGACATGACCGGCGGCCGCGCCTGGGGAATCGCGGTCGACACCGGGCTGGTCGGCTATCTCGACCTCGACGCGGTGCAGCCGCAGTGACGGTGCGCGTCTTCATCGACGGCGCGGTCGGCACGACCGGGCTCGAGATCCGCGAGCGGCTCGAGTCGCGACGCGACATCGCGCTGGTCACGCTCGACGAAGCGCGGCGCAAGGACGAGGCGGCACGACGCGCGGCGATCAACGACGCCGATTATGTCGTCCTGTGCCTGCCCGACGATGCCGCGCGCGAGGCGGTGGCGATGATCACCAACGACCGTACCCGCATCATCGACGCCTCGACCGCACACCGCGTCGCCGACCGCTGGGTCTATGGCTTCGCCGAGCTCGATCCCGACCAGGCCGACCGGATCGCCGGCGCGCGTTTCGTCAGCAATCCCGGCTGCTACCCGACGGGCTTCCTCGCGCTCGTTCGCCCGCTGGTGCGCGCCGGGCTGCTCGGCGCCGATGCACTGCTCAGCGTCAACGCGACCTCCGGCTATTCGGGTGGCGGCAAGGCGATGATCGCCGAGTTCGAGGGCGGCGAGACCAACACCGCCTATCGCGCCTATGCGCTCGGCCTCGCCCACAAACATGCGCCGGAAATGCGGCGCCACGCCGGGCTGTCGACCGCGCCGATCTTCCAGCCCGCGGTCGCGCGCGCCTACCGCGGGATGGTCGTGCAGGTGCCGTTGCACCTGGCGCAGCTGACGCGCCGCGCGTCGCTGACCGATGTCGCGGAGGTGCTGGCCACCGCCTATGACGGCAACCGCGTGGTCCGCTTCGCGCACGAGGCGGTAACGACCGTGCGGATCGAGGACGATGCGAACACCGATCGCATGACGGTGCGTGTGACCGGCAACGAGGCGACCGGGCAGGCGCTGCTGATCGCGACGCTCGACAATCTCGGCAAGGGCGCCGCCGGTGCGGCGGTGCAGAACCTGAACATCATGGCCGGGCTCGATCCCGTCGCCGGCCTGACCCTGTAGGAAGGAGATTCGCAGTGGAGCGCAATCCGGTCGGAAAGCTGCTGCTGTTCGGTGCGACGGGCGATCTCGCCAAGCGGATGCTGTTGCCTTCGCTCTACGGCCTGCACGCCGACGGGCTGCTGCCCGAAGGGCTGACGATCACCGGCTCGGCGCGCGGCGACCTGTCCGACGACGGCTTCCGCGACGCCACGCGCAAGGCGCTGGACGAGTTCCTGCCCGCCGATCGCAAGGACGAAGCCGCGTTGTCGTCCTTCCTCGACCGCCTGTTCTTCCAGCCGGTCGACCTGTCCGACCCGTCCACCTACCAGGCACTGGCCGACAAGATCGGCGACGTCTCGGGCGGGCTCGCCATCTATCTCTCGACCGCGCCGTCGCTGTTCGAACCGGCGGTGAAGGGGTTGCAGAGCGTCGGCCTGGCCGGCGACACGGTGCGGATCGGTCTGGAGAAGCCGCTCGGCTACGACCTCGAATCCAGCCGCGAGATCAACGACACCGTCGCCTCGGTCTTCCCCGAGGACCGCATCTTCCGCATCGATCACTATCTCGGCAAGGAGACGGTGCAGAACATTCTGACCTTGCGGTTCGGCAACTCGATGTTCGAGCCGATCTGGAACGCGCAGGGCATCGACAACGTCCAGATCACGATCGCCGAGACGGTTGGGCTGGAGGATCGCGCCGGCTATTACGAAGGCGCCGGCGCACTGCGCGACATGGTCGCCAACCACATGCTGCAGCTCGTCGCGCTGATCGCGATGGAACCGCCGGCCTTGTACGACGGCACCGCGATCCGCGACGAAAAGGCCAAGGTCTTCCGCAGCCTGCGCAAGATCGCGCCGGAGGATGTCCAGCAGAACACCGTCACCGGCCAGTATGAGGAAGGTGCGGTCGGCGGCAAGGTCGTGCGCGGATACGACGAGGAGCTCGGCTACGACAGCGATGTCGAGACCTTCGTCGCGATCAAGGCGCATATCGACAACTGGCGCTGGCAGGGCGTGCCCTTCTACCTGCGCACCGGCAAGCGCATGGCGAAGCGCCGCAGCGAGATCGCGATCCAGTTCAAGCCCGTTCCGCACTCGATGTTCTCGGGCCGCGGCGGCCGGCTGCAACCGAACACGCTCGTCATCCGCCTCCAGCCCGAGGAATATATCCAGCTGCTGGTGATGACCAAGGAGCCGGGGCTGGACCGCGACGGGCTGAAGCTGCGCGAAGTGCCGCTGAACCTCAGCCTCGACGCCGAATTCGCGGGCAAGCGCCGCCGCATCGCCTACGAACGCCTCCTGCTCGACCTGATCGAGGGCGACCAGACCTTGTTCGTGCGCCGCGACGAGGTGGAGGCGCAGTGGAAGTGGATCGACGCGATCCGCGCCGGCTGGTCCGCCAACCAGACCAAGCCCAAGCATTATGCCGCCGGCACCTGGGGCCCGGCCGGTGCGATCGCGCTGACCGAGCGCGACAACGTGACCTGGCAGGACGATTGATACCTTCGTCATTCCCGCGCAGGCGGGAATCCAGACGCGCAGGTGGTGCGATCGACCGGGAGGTCAGCGTTGCTGAATCCCCGCCCTCGCGGGGATAACGTGATTTCATAAGGCAGTACGACATGACCGAAATCGAATGGTGGGAATATGACGACGCCGCCGAGTTGGCCGATGCGGTCGCGGGCGATATCCAGTTCGTCATCGAAAGCGCGATCGACGCGCGCGGCTCGGCGGTGATCGCGCTGGCGGGCGGCAAGACTCCCCTGCCCGCCTATGAAAAGCTGGCGAAGGCGAAGCTCGACTGGAAGCGGGTGACGATCATTCCCGGCGACGAACGCATCGTGCCGCTGGGCGACCCGCTGTCGAATGTCACCTCGCTCGGCAAGATCTTCATTCCGAAGGGCGCGCGCGTGATGCCGATCGTGCCCAAGGCGACCGACGACTACAAGGCCGCCGGCCGCTCGGCCGATGCGCTGATGCAGGACCTGCACTGGCCGCTCGATCTGTGCCTGCTCGGCGTCGGCGGCGACGGCCATACCGCGTCGATCTTCCCCGGCCCCGATTTCGACGAGGCGCTGAACGGCCCCAAGGAGCGCCGCGCGACCGGCGTGATGCCCGATCCGCTGCCGCCCGAGGCGCCCGTCGCGCGCGTCACGCTGACGCGCCAGGGGATCGTGACCGCGCGCGCGCTGATGATCGCGGTGACCGGCGATGCGAAGCGCAAGGTGATCGAGGACGCGATCAAGGAAGGCGCGGGCTCGCCCTACCCGATCGGGCGCGTGCTCGCCGACGCCGAACTGCCCGTCGACATCCACTGGGCGGCGTAAGTACCGAATACGTATGCCGCAACGTCACCCCGGACTTGTTCCGGGGCCGATGCTGTCGCTACAGACGCGGCCGGGGCGTTCGCGGCGCCATGATGTCCGGTCGCTGGCCGGGGTGACCGGTCCGCGGTGTGGCGTCCGATTTGCCATGTTCGAGGTCAGCCAATGAACCCCGCCGTCAGCGCCGTCACCGACCGGATCATCGAGCGCAGCCGCCCGACCCGTCAGGCCTATCTCTCGCTGATCGAGCGCGAGCGGCAGGGTTGGATCGGCCGCCCGAAGCTGGGGTGCGCCAATCTCGCGCATGCCTATGCCGGCACGCCCGAAGACCGCGACGCGATGAAGACGCAGGCGCAGGCGATGAACATCGGCCTGGTCACCGCCTATAACGACATGCTGTCGGCGCATGCGGTCTACTATCGCTATCCGGAGCAGATGAAGGTCTGGGCGCGCGAGGCCGGCGCCACCGCGCAGGTCGCGGGCGGGGTCCCCGCGATGTGCGACGGCGTGACGCAGGGTTATGCCGGCATGGAGCTGTCGCTGTTCAGCCGCGACACGATCGCGCTGTCGACCGCGATCGCGCTCAGCCACGGCACGTTCGAGGGCGCGGCGCTGCTCGGTATCTGCGACAAGATCGTGCCGGGGCTGCTGATGGGCGCGCTGCGCTTCGGTCACCTGCCGATGATCCTGATCCCCGGCGGGCCGATGCCCTCGGGCCTGCCCAACAAGGCGAAGGCGGCGGTGCGCGAGCGGTTCGCGACCGGCGAGTGCGGGCGCGAGGAGCTGCTGGAGGCGGAGATCGCCGCCTATCACACGCAGGGTACCTGCACCTTCTACGGCACCGCCAACACCAATCAGATGATGATGGAGGTCATGGGCCTTCACATGCCCGGCGCCGCCTTCGTCAATCCGGGCACGAAGCTGCGCCAGGAACTGACCCGCGCCGCCGTCCACCGCCTGGCAAGGATCGGCGCGCACGGCGACGACTACCGCCCGCTCGGCGCCTGCGTCGACGAGAAGGCGATCGTCAACGCTGCGGTCGGGCTGCTCGCGACCGGCGGATCGACCAACCACCTGCTCCACGTTCCTGCGATCGCGCGCGCGGCCGGGATCGTCATCGACTGGGAGGATTTCGACCGCCTCTCCGCCGCGGTGCCGCTTCTGGCGCGCGTCTATCCGAACGGCTCGGCGGACGTGAACGGGTTCGAGGCGGCGGGCGGCATGCCGTATATCATCAAGGAACTGCTGGCCGGCGGCTACCTCCACCGCGACATCATGACGGTCGCGGGTGACGATCTCACCGCCTATGCCGCGGCGCCGAGGCTGGACGGCGACGCGCTGACATGGAGCCCGGCGGGCGACAGCCGCGACGAGACGATCCTGCGCCCGGTCACCCAGCCCTTCTCCCCTGACGGCGGGATGCGCATCCTTCAGGGCAATATCGGCCGCGCCTGCATCAAGGTGTCGGCGGTCGAGCGCGAGCGCTGGATCGTCGAGGCGCCCGCGCGCGTCTTCGCCGACCAGCTCGAGGTGCTCGAGGCGTTCAAGAACGGCGAGCTGGAGCAGGATGTCGTCGTCGTCGTCCGCTTTCAGGGGCCGCGCGCCAACGGCATGCCGGAATTGCACAAACTTACCCCGCCGCTCGGCGTGCTCCAGAACCGCGGGTTCAAGGTCGCGCTGGTCACCGACGGCCGCATGTCGGGCGCCAGCGGCAAGGTGCCGTGCGCGATCCACTGCTCGCCGGAGGCCTTGCCCGGTCTGAACGGAGTGGGCGGCGCGATCGGGCTGATCCGCGACGGCGACCTGATCCGCGTCGATGCGGAGGCGGGGACGCTGGACGCGCTCGTGCCCGCCGACGAATGGGCGATGCGCGAACAAGCCGCTGCTCCCGCTCCCGCGACGGGCATGGGTCGCGAGTTGTTCGGCATGTTCCGCGGGCTGGCGGACGAGGCCGAGAAGGGCGCGAGTGCGGTGCTGGCCGGCGCGGGGCTGTAACGATACATAGCCCTCTCCCCTTCGGGGAGAGGGTTGGGAGAGGGGCGCCACGAGCGGTGCCGCCAGTGGCGGGGCCCCCCCCCCCCCCCCCCCCCCCCGGGGGGGGGGGGGGGGGGGCCGCCCCCCCGCCACGAGCGGTGCCGCCAGTGGCGGCCCCTCACCCCGGCCCTCTCCCCGAAAGGGAGAGGGAGGAATTTATGCAGGTCGTAGCGGTCGATATCGGGGGCACGCACGCGCGCTTCGCCATCGCGGAGGTCGAGGGCGGCCGTGTCGTGTCGCTCGGCGAACCGGTGACCCAGAAGACCGCCGAGCACGCCAGCCTCCAGACCGCATATGAGGCGTTCCGCGAGCGGATGGGCGGCACTCTTCCCAACGCCGCCGCGATCGCGGTCGCTTCACCGATCACCGGCGACGTGATCCGCATGACCAACAACCCGTGGGTGATCCGCCCGTCGCTGATCCCCGAGCGGCTGGGCGCGGACACCTGGACGATCATCAACGATTTCGGCGCGATCGGCCATGCGGTCGGGCAGCTGCCTGCGGCCGATTTCGAGCATCTGTGCGGCCCCGACGTGGCCCTGCCCACCGACGGCGTCACCACCGTCTGCGGCCCCGGCACCGGGCTGGGCGTCGCGCAGGTCTATAAACAGGACGGCCATTACCGCGTCCTGCCGACCGAAGGCGGGCACATGGATTATGCCCCGCTCGACGGCATCGAGGATGCATTGCTCAAGCGGCTGCGCAAGACCTACACCCGCGTCTCGGTGGAACGGATCGTCGCCGGCCCCGGCATCGTCGCGATCTACGAAACGCTCGCCGAGCTGGAAGGCCGCGCGTACATCCACAAGGACGACAAGGCGATCTGGACCGAGGCGCTGGAGGGCACCGATTCGATCGCGCTCGCGGCGCTCGACCGCTTCTGCCTCGCGCTCGGCGCGGTCGCCGGCGACCTGGCGCTGGCCCACGGTGCGAAGGGCGTCGTCATCGCGGGCGGTCTGGGGCTGCGCATCAAGGACAAGTTGCTGCGCTCGGGCTTCGACCAGCGCTTCGTCGCCAAGGGCCGGTTCCAGTCGCTGATGTCCAGCCTGCCGGTCAAGCTCATCACCCATCCGCAGCCGGGCCTGTTCGGCGCCGCGGCCGCCTTCGCGCAGGAGCACCGTTCGTGAGCACTATCGAAACCGTCATGCGCACCAGCCCGGTCATCCCGGTGCTGGTCATCCACGACGCCGCACAGGCGCGCCCGCTCGCCGAGGCGCTGGTCGCCGGCGGGCTGAAGGTGCTGGAGGTGACGCTGCGCACTCCCGCCGCGCTCGACGCGATCCGCGAGATGCGCCAGGTGCCCGGCGCGATCGTCGGCGCCGGCACCGTCGTCACCACCGATCAGGTCGCGCAGGTGAAGGACGCCGGGGTGGAGTTCATCGTCTCGCCCGGCCTGTCGGCAAAGACCGGCGACGCGATCATGGAAGCGGGCATCCCGTGGCTGCCGGGTGTTGCCACCGCGGGCGACATCATGCGCGGGCTCGACATGGGGCTTGAGCATTTCAAGTTCTTCCCGGCCGAGACCAGCGGCGGGGTGAAGGCGCTCAAGGCGCTCGCCGCGCCCTTCTACCAGTGCAAGTTCTGCCCGACCGGCGGCATCACCGAGGCGAGCGCGCCCGACTGGCTCGCGATCGCGCCGGTGCTGTGCGTCGGCGGCAGCTGGGTGACCGAGGGAACGCTGCCGGAGATCGAGGCGCGTGCCCGCGCCGCAGCGGCGCTGGCGCGCTGACGCGAGCCCAGCGTCGGCCCCTCACCCGGAGCACATCGCCGTTCGCCCTGAACGTGTCGAAGCGTGTGTCCAAGCTACCATAGCTCGAAAAAGCCCCGCCGCGACCGAGCGTCGCGGCGGGGTTCCGAGACACGCGAGGGAGGAAGGCGTCGTCATGCGACGTGACGCCTCCTCCTCACGATATCACTTCTTGTTCTTGCCCGACGCGTCCTCGACGGCGGTGCCGGCGGATTTCACGTCCTTGCCGACGCCGTTCACGGTGTTGCATGCCGACAGCGCCAGCATCGCCAACGCGGCGGAGGTGAGAGCGATCTTGCGGTTCATGGTCGTCTCCTTCTGAAAACACGAGGGTCGGCGGGCGGACAGGCCAGGCCCGCCGCGAGAAGTCACTGCAGCCGCCGACGCGTCGCGCTCGTCGCGCCGAACGCCGCCGCCCCGGCTCCGACGAGCAGCGCCAGGACCAGCACGAACGACGTGCTGGCAGCGGCACCGGCGGCGGCGTCGGTCGCCGACTTGGCGGTCGCGACCGCGTCGTTCTTGGTCTGCACGACGTCCGCCTTGGCCTTTGTCACCTGCGCCTGCGCCTGCTCGCGGGGGATCTTGCGCTGTGCGGCGACGATGTCGACGATGCGGCTCTCGGCGCGCTGCCCTGCCGCGCCGCCGCCGGCCAGCGCCGGCAGCTGCTTGGCGATTTCCTTTTGCGCCTGCTCCGGGGTCATCTGCGCCGGATCGCTGGGCGCGTCCGACAGATAGGCTGCGGCCTCCTGCCGCACGTCGCCGACATCGACGCCCGCGACCTGTGCCGCGCGCGGTGCCACCGTGCCGACCGTCGCTCCCGCCGCGCCCGCGACCGAGCCGATGGTGCGGAACGCGCCGCCGATGATGCCGCCGACCGCGGAGGTCAGCAGGTACAGCGTGAGGATCAGCGTGACGCCCCACACGACCAGACCGTGGACCAGCGCGTCGAACCGCTCCGTCACGCCCGACACGCGCGCCGCGGCATAGCCGCCCGCTCCCAGCGCGACGACGGTGGTGATCAGCCAATAGATGCCAGCCCCGATCCCGAAGCCCGCCGCGCCCGGCGTCGTGCCCTCGACCGGGTCGACCATCGACAGGCCGATTCCGGTACCGAGGATGCCGAGCACCAGCTGCACCGCCACGGCGATCACCACCCCGGCGAAGATCGCGCCCCACGACACGCGACGCCCGGCGCGGACGATCGCGTTATCCTCCAGCGGCCTGATGCCGGTCGAGATGTTCGTTGCCATACGCACTCCTGTTACTGACATGTCTTGCCCGGGCCGGCGGGCGTCGCCGTCGCCGCACGCCTGTTTGCGACGCCGCCGTTCAATCGCGCCGGGCGAACAGCAGCCAGCCGAGCGCCAGCCCGCCGATCGCGGCGGCCAGCACGCCTGCCGATGCACCCGGATGCTGGCGCACCGCGACATCCGCACGGCGCGCACCGTCGCGGGTCGCGGCAGCCGCGCGGTCCGCCGCCGTGCCGATCGCCTCGCGCGCCTCGCCGATCAGCGCCGGAGTCGCGTCCACGACGTCTGCCGCGATCGACTGCGCGCGCCCGAACAGATGCTCCGCGCTGCCCGCCACCTGATCGACGACGCCGCCGACCTGCCAGTCGCGGCGATCGGCGACATCGCCGGCGACCTTTTCGACCTTGCCGCCGACGTGACGAACGCCGCCGTGCAGCTCGTGATTGTTCATGATCGTTCCTCCGGGAAAAGTGCAGCCGGAGCCGGGATCAGACCGCCGGGCACGACGTCACGCCGGCCGCGCAGCCGATGGCGGGCAGGCAGTGAATATCGGCACAGGCGAAGCGTGCGATCAACCGGGCTCTCCGCGCGACCAGCCGCCCCGTGCAGCGGCCAAGCGGATAAACCTGCTCCAGATTAGTAAGTTCCATTAGTCGCCCGAGTATTCCTGCCGCGGGCGCGATCCCCATTGCGCCGCTACGCCGTCGCGCTACGCTGCGGGAAAAACCTGGGGGTCTTGCCATGCGTCATTTGCTTCTCGCCGCCGCCGCGTTCGGCGCGCTCGCGCAACCTGCCTCGGCCGAGCCCGACTATGCCGCCGCCATCCGCGCCGACTATGACCGGTCGCTCGCGGCGATGTGGGACGACTTCCACCGCCACCCCGAATTGTCGTTCAAGGAGGAGCGCACCGCCGCGAAGATGGCGGCGGCACTACGCGCGATCTCCGGCGTCCAGGTGACCGAGAAGGTCGGCGGCACCGGCGTCGTCGGCGTGCTCAGGAACGGCGCCGGCCCGGTCGTGCTGGTCCGCGCCGACATGGACGGCCTGCCCGTCGAGGAAAAGTCCGGCCTCGCCAACGCCAGCACCGCGCGACAGGTCGGCGTGGACGGCGTCGAGGCGCCGGTGATGCACGCCTGCGGCCACGACACGCACATCGTCGGGCTGGTCGCCACCGCGCGCCGGCTGGCGGCGATGAAGGACCGCTGGGCCGGCACGATCGTCTTCGTCGTCCAACCCGCCGAGGAACGCGTCGGCGGCGCCGCCGCGATGGTCAAGGACGGCCTCTACACGCGCTTTCCGAAGCCCGACTACGCACTCGCCTACCATTCCAATTCCGAGGGGCTGGCAGGCACCGTCTCGGCATCGGAGGACATCCAGTACAGCTCCTCCGACAGCGTCGACATCATCGTCCCCGGCATCGGCGCGCACGGCGCCAGTCCGCAGGCCGGCAAGGACCCGGTCTACATGGCCAGCCAGCTCGTCGTCGCGCTGCAAGGGCTGGTAAGCCGCGAGCGTCAGCCGCTGCGCCCCGCCGTCATCACCGTCGGCAGCTTCCATGCCGGGCTGAAGCACAACATCATCTCCGACCAGGCCAGGCTGCAGGTGACGGTGCGCGCCAACGACGAGGCGACTCGCGCGCAGCTGCTCGCCGGGATCAAGCGCGTCGCGCGCGGCATCGGCGAGCTGAACGGTATGCCCGCCGACAAGATGCCGGTGGTGACGGTGATCGAGGGTACGCCGACGACGATCAACGACGCCGCGCTCGCCCGCCGCCTCAACGCGGTGATGGCGACGACGCTCGGCGCCGACAAGGTGATTCCGTTCCAGCAGAAGGGCATGGGCGCGGAAGACTTCGCCGCCTTCATCGAGCCGAAGTACGGCATCAAGGGCTATTATTTCGCGGTCGGCGGCACGCCACAGGCGGCCTTCGATGCCGCTGCCCGGGGCGGCCCTGCCATCCCGTCGCACCATTCCCCGCTGTTCAAGGTCGATCCGCAAGCGGTCGTCACGACCGGCGCCACCGCGATGACCGCCGCGGTGCTCGACCTGCTGAAGCCGGGCGCCGCGCCGCAGGGCAGCGCGCTTTAGGTTGCCCGTCCCTCACCCCCTCGCAGAGCGGAGAGCGTTGCGCAGACGTAGAGCCGGCTGACATATACAGCCGTTCTCGTCATCCCCGCGCAGGCGGGATCCAGAACCCCTGCCGTTGCGGCTCTACAATGAACCGGAGCGTGTCTGGATCCCCGCGTTCGCGGGAATGACGTCGGACGTCATTTGGGGTCGCTCGCCCGCTAACCAAGCTGCGCTGGCCAGCGATCTGGCAAGCTCCGCTAGCCCCCTACCGTTCCACGGACACTGACAGGAAGATGCCGGCGCGACCGCGTGATCGTCATTGCGAGCACCGCGAAGCAATCCAGTGGTCCTGGTCCGGCTCTGGATTCGCCACGCTCGCAATGACGAACGGCGTCACTTCGCCAGGATCGGCGGCGAATAATCCGCCGCGGTCATGAACACGCTGTCGACCTTCGTCACCAGCTTGCCCGCCGCCTCGGATGTCGCGACCACCTTCTGCCACTCGGGATCCTTCCCGAACGCAGCCCAGTCCGCATCGCGCGCCGCGCGGCTCGGATAGGCGAGCACATAGACCAGCCGGCCCTCCGGCGCCGCCTCGGTCGCGATCTCGTTCCAATAGGCCACGTTGGTCATGCCGTGCTTGGCGAACAGCGCCGTCGTATGCTCGCGAAACCGCGCGTTCAGCGCCGCCGCCTTCCCCGGCGCGGGATAATAGGTGCGCAGTTCATAGATCGCCGTCCTGGGATCGAGCTTCGCCGGTTCGGCCTGCGCCGCCCCTCCCGCCAGCACCATCGCCAGCGCCGCACCGATCGTTCCACGCATATCCGTCTCCCTGCTGTTTCTGCTCGATCGGTATCGCCGCCAAGCCACTGACGCGGCAAGCGCTTCCTCTTCGCCGACGGCTACGAACACCTTAACCTGCGTCGCGCCCGATCGTCGGACGGGAAGATGTCCGTTGCGACGCCCGGTCGCCTTCGGCGGTCGCCGCCATGACAGCGGGCCCTCCCCAGCTCCCGAAGACCGGCGCGTTCACCCATGCGGCACCCGCGGCGCACGCCCGATCGGCTGGCGCGGCGCGCCGAAGCGGCTAGGATGGCGCGATGACCGACATCTCGATCCTGATGCCCGCCCCCATGCCGGAGCCGGTCATCGCCGCGCTCGACGCGCGCTTCACGCTCCACCGCCTCTGGGAACAGCCGGACGCCGACGCCTTCCTGGCCGCGCACGGCACCGCGATCCGCGGGCTTGCCGCCAACACGCTCGCCGGCCCGGTCGGTGCCGCGCTGTTCGACCGGCTCCCCGCGCTGGAGATCGTCGCCAATTTCGGCGTCGGCTACGACAATATCGACGCCGGTGCAGCGGCCGCGCGCGGCATCGTCGTCACCAACACTCCCGGCGTGCTCGATGCCGAGGTCGCCGACCTAGCGATCGGGCTGCTGCTCGCGACGATCCGCCGCCTGCCGCAGGCCGACCGCTACGTGCGCGACGGCAGATGGGAGGATGCGCCCTTCCCGCTCTCGCCCACGCTGCGCGGGCGGACGGTCGGCATCCTCGGGCTCGGTGCGATCGGGCAGCAGATCGCCAGGCGGCTGGAGGGCTTCGACGTCGCGGTCGCCTACCACCAGCGCACGCGCCGCGACGATGTCGCCTACCCCTATCACGACACGCCCGTCGCGCTGGCGCAGGCCTGCGACGTGCTGATCGCGATCGTCCCCGGCGGCGCGGCGACGCGCCACCTCGTCGATGCCGAGGTGCTCGCCGCGCTCGGGCCGGACGGCATCCTCGTCAACGTCGCGCGCGGCAGCGTGGTCGACCAGCCCGCGCTGATCGCCGCGCTGCGCGATCGCACGATCCTTGCCGCCGGGCTCGACGTCTATGCCGACGAGCCGCACGTGCCGCCCGAGCTGCGCGCGATGGAGAACGTCGTGCTGCTCCCGCACCTCGGCTCGGCGTCAGAGCACACGCGCGCGGCGATGGGGCAGTTGGTCGTGGACAATCTGCTGAGCTGGTTCGGCCGCGGCACGGCGCTCACCCCGGTGCCCGAAACCGCCTGACCTGGCGCCTGATCCATCGACGTGGAAGCGTCACCGGCTTTGCTGGGTCAGACTCCGAAGCAAGGGGCAGCGACGCGCGCCGCCCCCCTGCTTCACCTCAGGTCCGCGGGGCGGCCGGGGGCGGCGGCACCGGCGCTCCACCGCGGACGGGCGGCTGCGCACCGGCGGCCGGCGGCGGAGGCGCACCCGCACCGGGCGGGGGCGGCGGCGGTGCGCCGGCACCCGGCGGCGGCGGCGGAACACCCGCGCCGGGCGGCGGAGGCGGCGGCGGTGCGGCGGCACCCGGCGGCGGCGGCGGCGGCGCACCGGCACCCGGCGGCGGCGGGGGAGCCCCCGCGCCCGGCGGTGGCGGCGGCGGCGGCGGTGCGCCGACCTCGCGCACCCCGGCCTGATCCGCCAGGAAGCGCGCGCGCAGCTGCCCGTCGTCGAAGCGGCCCTGGACCAGCACCGGCGCACCCCTGGTCAGCGTGCCGGCGCCGCGCCCGGCATCCACCAGCGTCCGCCCGGTCGCATCCTCCACCAGGAAGCGCTGGCCATAGACCGCTGCCACGCGCCCGCGCACCGTCACGATGCCGTCGCTCGCCGGCAGCTTGGCGATCGCGGTCGGCACCGTCGGCGCCATCTCGACGCTCGGCCGCGTCAGCTGCACCGCACCGGCGCCGCCCGCGGCGCCCACCGCCAGCAAGGCCGCCCCGGCCAGCGCCACGCGCTGCGGTCGGGTCAGGTGCGGGATCATCGTCGCCTTCATCGCTCACTCCTCTTGGTTGATGACCGCGGTGTAGAATCGTCCCGTGCCACCCGCGCTGAACCGGATCGTTCAGTTTCGGTTTAACCGCGCGGCATAGGGCGAAGCGGACGACGAAAGGGGACAAATGCGCATCCTGCTGGTCGAGGACGACCGCGATCTCGGCCCCGCGATCGCGCGCGCGCTGCGCGAGGAAAATTTCGCGGTCGATCTCGTCGACAACGGCATCGACGCCGCGCATCTCGGCGAGACCGAGCGCTTCGACGCCGCGGTCCTCGATCTGGGCCTTCCCGGGCTCGACGGCGTGGGCGTGCTCAAGGCGTGGCGTGCCGCCGGTCGCGACCTGCCGGTGCTCATCCTCACCGCGCGCGACGGCTGGTCCGACAAGGTCGCCGGGTTCAAGGCCGGCGCCGACGACTTCCTCGTCAAGCCGTTCCGCATCGAGGAACTGGTAATGCGGCTGCGCGCGCTGATGCGCCGTGCCGCCGGCCACGCGCAGGCGCTGCTCGCGTGCGGCCCGCTGTCGTTCGACGCGCAGACCGGCGTGTTCGAGCTCGACGGCCTGCCCGTCAAGCTTACCGCGTTCGAATGGCGCGTGCTCTCGCAGCTGATGCTCCATCGCAACGCGGTGATCGAGCGGCTCGACCTGCTCGAACGCGTCTACGAGGGCGATGCCGACGTCGATTCGAACAGCCTGGAGGTCATCGTCGGCCGGCTGCGCAAGAAGGTCGGCGCCGCGCTGATCGAAACCGTCCGTGGCCGCGGCTATCGCCTAGTCTGCCCGGCCTGATGCCGCGCTTGCTGCCCCGTTCGCTGCCCCGTTCGCTACAGGGCCGGATGCTGCTGGTGTCCGCGGTCGCGACGCTGCTGGCGCTGGCGATCGCGGGCGCGGTGATGGCCGGGCTGCTCGGCCGCTTCGTCACCGAGGGGCTCGACCGCCGCCTCGATGCGCAGCTGCTGGTGCTCGCCTCGGTCGTCGACGGCGACGGCCGGGTCGACCGTGCACGGCTGACGCAGCGCGTCGCGGCGTTCGGTGCCGACCCCGGCTGGCAATGGCGGATCGCGGGCCCGGGCGGTGCGCTCGGCGCCGCCGACATCCCCGCTCCCGCCGCCGGTCCCCCGACGCCGCCACCGCCCCCCGCACCGCCCGCGCCGCCCGGCCCCCGCCCGATCGAGGCGCGTGCCCCCGGCGGCGCGGCGCTTCACGCGCGCACGATCACGCTCGCCACCCGCCGCGGCCCGGTGACGTTGACCGCCGCCGCGCCGCGCGCGGTCGTGGCGCGGCCGATCGAAGGCGCACTCGCTCCGTTGCTGATGGCGCTGGCGGCGGTCGCGGCGCTGTTGACCGCCGCGCTGCTGCTGCAACTGCGCATCGCCCTGCGTCCGCTGCGCGCGCTCGGGGAGCAGGTCGCGGCGATCCGCACCGGGCAGCGCGACCGCGTCGACACCGACCAGCCCGCCGAGCTCCAGCCGCTCGCCGTCGAGCTCAACGCACTCGCCGCCGACAATGCCGCCGCACTTGCCACCGCGCGCGCCTCGGCCGCGAATCTGGCGCATGCGCTGAAGACGCCCGTGGCCGCATTGTCGCTATTCTTGCGCGATCAACCGCACCACGCCGCCGCCGTCGCGCGCATCGACCGCACCATCCGTCACCATCTGGCCCGCGCCCGCGCCGCCGCGGTCAACCACCGCACCACCACCGCGCTCGCCCCCGCCGTCGACGATCTCGCGTCGGTGATCGCCAGGCTCCACCGCGACACCGCGCTCGCCATCGACCGCGACGTTCCCGACGATCTGGCCGTGGCGGTCGATCAGCAGGATCTCGACGAACTTCTCGGCAACCTCCTCGACAATGCCGCGCGCCACGCCCGCGCGCGGATCGCGGTCGCCGCCCGCCGCGACGGCCGCCACGTCCGCGTGACGATCGCCGACGACGGCCCCGGCATCCCCGCCCACGCCCGCGCGCAGGTCCTGCAACCCGGCACGCGCCTCGACGAGCGCGGCGGCGGACACGGCTTCGGCCTGTCGATCGTCGCCGAACTCACGGAATTATATGGCGGTTCGCTCACGCTCGCCGCCCATGATCCGCACGGGCTGCTGGTCACGCTGACCCTGCCCGCCGCCTGATCGCTCACCAGTCGGCGATCGCCTCGCCCGCGCGGATCGCCTGCCCCTCGCGCAAGCCCGCGCGCAACCGCGCGCCCGCGGGCAGGAACATCACGATCGTCGAGCCATGCTCGAACCACCCCATCTCCGCGCCCTTCTCGAGCCGGACGTCGCATGCGCGCGTCCCCGGTCCGTGCTCGCGCAACGTCCGCTCGGTGTCGAGGAAGGTCAGCCGGATACTCGCCACCAGAATCGCCGCGACCGGCACCAGCAGCAACGGCCGCGTGCCGCCATGCCCGGCGATCACCGCCCGCTCGTTGCGACAGAACAGCCGCTCGACGCGCTTCAACGCGATCGGATTGACGTTCCAGCAATCTCCCGACTGATAGGTCACGCTGTCGACCGTCATGTCGGCCGGTGCATGGAAGCGGTGGTACATCCCCGCCGTCAGCCGCAGCGTCACGAACCACCCGTCCGCGAAACGCGCTGCGGCCTCGGCATCGGGCACCAGTTCGTCGATGCGGTAGGGAAAGCCCTTCACCTGATAGAGCTGCCCGTCCTCGACCCGCCCATGGGCACCGACGATCGCGTCGCACGGGCTCGCCACGACATCGTCGCCGGGTGCGAACGCGCGCGCGCCCTCGCGCAATCCCCGGATGAACCCGTCGCGCAGGCTCGCGAATTGCGTCGTGGCCGCATCCGACAGATCGACGTCGCAAAAGAACCGCCACGCCGCCAGCGCCGGTTTCGCCACGACCGGATGCTCGGCCGCCGCGACACGCCCGACCAGCGTCGTGGCCCAGCGCCGCGGCAGCCGGTTGGTCAGCAGGAAGTTCAGGTCTTCCTGCATCAGCACGCGCATCAGTCCGTTCCGCATTGTCACACCTGCGTCATCGCGGCGCGCGTAGTGGCGCCATGGAGAAAAAGACCCTCGCTGCCGTCGCCGGGCTCGTCGCCGGCACCCTGTTCGCCGCGACGAGGGGCCGGGATCGGCTCGCCCTGTCGCGCGCCAAGCATCCCGGCCCGGGCGGGCACGTCCGCATGGCCAAGCGCCTTGCCGCGCAAATCCCCTATTATGCGCATGTCGAGGAGCGGTTCTTCCGCGCCGACGGCTGCGACACGACCGTCGCCGCGCGCCGCCGCGCCGCGTTCGAGCGGCTGGCGGCGCTCTATGCGGAGCGCTTCCCCACGACGTTGGCGCTGACTGCCGAGACGCGCCCCGGCCTGTCCGACCTGCAATTCACCGGCCGCTACCGCGCACCCTTCCCGTTCGCGCAGACGGTGCGCGAGCATTTGCCGGTCGGCGCGTTCATGGCGAAATCGGACGGCGCGTGGCTGACCGATCTCGACGGCAATCGCTTCATCGATCTGACCGGCAGCTACGGCGTCAACCTGTTCGGCAACGATTTCTACAAGGAGACGATGCGCGAGGCGCTCGACACCGCCGAGCCGCTCGGCGGGGTGCTCGGCAGCTACCACCCGGTGGTCGCGGACAACGTCCGCCGCCTGCGCGCGCTGTCCGGGCTCGACGAAGTGTCGTTCCACATGTCGGGTACCGAGGCGGTGATGCAGGCGGTGCGGCTCGCGCGCTATCACACCGGGCGCAAACGGCTGGTCCGTTTCGCCGGCGCCTATCACGGCTGGTGGGGCGACGTGCAGCCGGGCATCGGCAATCCGATCCCCGCCGACCACACGCTGACGCTCGCCGACCAGTCCGAACAGACCCTGGCCGTCCTCGCCACACGCAACGACATTGCCTGCGTGCTGGTCAACCCGCTCCAGGCGCTGCATCCCAACGGCGGCGCGCCGTCCGACAGCCAGCTCGTCGACAGCGCGCGTGCCGCCGGTGCGGACCTGCCCGCGTACATCGCGTGGCTCCGTCGCCTCGCCGACACCTGCCGCGCCAACGGCATCGTCCTGATCGTCGACGAGGTCTTCATGGGCTTCCGCCTCGCCCCCGGCAGCGTCGCGCGCGCCTGGGGCATCGATCCGGACATGATCGTCTGGGGCAAGACGCTGGGCGGCGGGCTGCCGATCGGCGTGCTGACCGGGCGCGCCACGCTGATGAAGCGCTGGCGCGACGATCGCCCGGTCGACATCTGCTTCGCGCGCGGAACCTTCAACGCGCATCCCTATGTCATGGCCGCGACCGACGCCTTCCTGCGCCGGCTTGAGACGCCGCAGGTCGCGGCGATGTACGACGGCATGGCCGCGCGCTGGAACGCGCGCGCCGCGCGGCTCAACGCGCTGCTCGCCGCAGCGACGGTGCCGGTCGCGATCGCCAACCTCGCGACGGTCTGGACCTTCCTCTACACCCGCCCCTCCCGCTACAATTGGATGCTGCAATATTACCTCCGTGCCGAGGGGCTGGCGCTGTCGTGGGTCGGCACCGGGCGACTGATCTTCAGCCTCGACGTGGACGATGGGCTGTTTCACGAGATTGCGGAGCGGGTGGTCGCCGCCGCCCGCCGGATGCAGGCGGACGGCTGGTGGGACGGCCCGGCCGCGACCAACAAGCAGCTGAAGCGTCGGGCGCTCAAGGAAGCGCTGGGGGCAAGGCTACGGGGGCGATAACGCCCCCACTCGTCATCCCCGCGAAGGCGGGGATCCAGAACCCATGTGGTAGCGATAGACGCGAAGCAGTCGCCGCAAGGCCGCGCAACCACCGTCCCGATCATCCGCCTTCTCAGCGCGTCTGGATCCCCGCCGGCGCGGGGATGACGGACGCTCGCGGTATCACGCCGCTGCGTGATGGTCGTCGACCCGCCCGTACTTGATCAGCCGCGCCGGCGCGGTGCGATACAGGCGGAAGTCGCTGAACGGATCGGTCACGATCTTCGTCGCCCACACCAGTCCCGTCTCCAGATCGCGCTCGATCCACAATTGCCCGACCCGGAACAGGATCGCCGCCACCCCGAAGAACAGCCACCCGAACCCGACGTGCCGCAGGAAGCCGATCGCCCCCTCCGGCCGCTCGAGCACCCCGAACAAGGTCGGCGACAGCGCCAGCACCACCGGTATCGCCAGCCACAATCCCATCAGCACATATTTGCGCATCAGGTTGTAGCCGACCTTCACCTCTTCCTTATATTCGTGGCTGACGCCGTTCTCTTCGTCGTAATCCTTCGGCTCGAAGAAGAAATGCCCCGCCTGCCGGCTGGTCATCGCCACGCCCCACGCCAGCAGGCTCGCCAGCGCGGCGTCGACGAACAGCAACGCATAAGCGGTGATGAACGTGCAGGCGCTGACGAAATGCAGGCTCTGGTTGATCAGATCGTGGTGGTAATAGCGGTGATCGTCCCAGCGCTGCTCCTTCAACTGCGCGCGGAACCCGGGATTGCCTTGTTCATCCTCGAAACGGAGCTTGCGAAGCGACGGCATCATGCGGTCTCCTTGGCGATGCGGACCAGCGAGAAATGGCCCAGCGGCGGGATCGCGCGCCGCTCGACCAGCGACACGTCGCCACGGTCGGCGATCCAGTCGGTGTAGAGCGCGAACGGAAAGTCGGTGCGGAAGCCGAGCCGCTCGGTGACCGGCATCAGTGCGCGCTCGATCCCGCCACGCAGCCCCTGCTCGGCGCCGACACGGGTGGTGATGACGATCTCGCCGCCCGGCCGGCACACGCGCGCGAACTCGTCGAGGGCGCGACGCGGGTTGGCCACCGCGCTGACCACATACTGCGCGACGACGACGTCGAACGACTCGTCGGCGAAATCCAGCGCCTCGGCATCGCCGACCCGGATCGCCTCGACATTGGGCAGGTTCAGCCGCCGGGTGCGCGCGCGCGCCTTGTCCAGCATGTCCTCGGAAATATCGATCCCGGTCACGCGGCTGGTCGCCGCATAGCCGGGCAGCGAGATGCCGGTCCCGACGCCCACCTCCAGGATGCGCCCGCCGATCCGGTCGGCGGCGCGGATCGCCGCGGCGCGGCCCTGCCGGAAGACGGGTCCGAACACCAGGTCATAGACCGGCGCCCAACGGTCGTATGCCAGCGCCACGCCGGCCGTCGTCATCGTCGCTGTCATTCCCGCCGCTTACCTTCGCTAGGGGCCGCTCCCGGCCCGGAACGGCGACCCTTGTGCGACGGACAGGTGTCAGCGTGACGACGTTTGGGTGACGGCACGCGTCATCGAAGCGACACGCGAATGACACATGAGTCAGCGATCACGCTGATCTCGCTCAACTTAATGAGGATCATGGACATAAGCTGTTCGCTCCTCGTTCGCGACCTCGGGACTGACCCCGCTCCGAAAGGAAGAAGCCGATGGCCGTGAAGTTTGCCGGAACGATGAACGCGATCAATCGCGGGCTGGACGAGACCAAGCCTGCCAAGGGCGTCGACATGATCGAGGATTGGGAAGCCGCACTCGCCGACACCGACGTGCCCGGCGCCAAGGGCATCCTGCGCGACCTCACCTCGCTGCGCAAGCAACTGGAAAAGGACGAGCCCGACGCCGACCGCGTGCACGCGCTGCTTCACCGCCTGGGTGCCGCGACGACCAAGATCGCCGACAAGGCCGAGAAGTCGCAGGACAAGCTGAAGGCGCTCGGCGAAGCGCTGACCGAGGCCGGCGAGGAAGAAGCGGACGAGGAGGAAGACACCGAAGCCGCCGCCGCTCCGAAGCGCGCGCGCAAGAAGAAGTAAGGCAGGCGGGCGGGCGGCTGGGCAAGGCCGTCCGCCAACACGTCATCCCCGCGAATGCGGGGATCCAGACGCACAGGTTCTCGCAAAAGCCGCCACGTCAAAGGTTCTGGATTCCCGCCTCCGCGGGAATGACGAAGGTTGCGGCGGCACCCTCGAGGGCGCCGCCGCCGTCACCCGATCAGCCCGCGCTACCCAGCGCCTCGGCCACCACCTTGTTGACGATCTTGCCGGCGCGCACGTTCACGCCCTCCATCAACCCGGCGTCCGCTTCCGCCGCCGCATAGCCGCGGTCGGCCAGCGCCAGCCCGTACGGCAGCGTTGCGTTGTTCAGCGCATGGCTGCTGGTCAACGGCACCGCGCCGGGCATGTTGGCGACGCAATAGTGGATCACGCCGTCTACCTCGTACGTCGGCTCGGCATGGGTGGTGGCATGGCTCGTCTCGAAGCACCCGCCCTGGTCGATCGCGACGTCGACCAGCACCGCTCGATGCTTCATCAGCTTCAGCATCGGGCGCGTCACCAGCTTCGGCGCCGAGGCACCGGGGATCAGCACCGCACCGATCACTGCATCGGCCTCCGAAATCTCGTGCTCGATCGACTCCAGCGTCGACACGCGCGTGCGCACGCGGCCCTGGAACAGCTCGTCCAGTTCGCGCAGCCGCGGGATCGACCGGTCGATGATCGTCACCTCCGCACCCAGGCCGACCGCCATGCGCGCGGCATGGGTGCCGACCACGCCGCCGCCCAGCACCACGATCCGCGCCGGCTGCACCCCCGGCACGCCGCCGATCAGCACGCCGCGCCCGCCGTTCACCGCCTTCAGCGCGGTGCCGGCCGCCTCGATCGACAACCGCCCCGCGACCTCGCTCATCGGTGCCAGCAGCGGCAGGTGCCCGCGCGCGTCGGTGACGGTCTCATAGGCGACCGCGGTGACGCCGGACGCCTGCAATCCCTTCGCCTGCTCGGGATCGGGGGCGAGGTGGAGATAGGTGAACAGGATCTGGTCCTCGCGCAGCTGTACCCATTCGCCGGGCTGCGGCTCCTTGACCTTCACCACCATCTGCGCGGTCGCGAACACCTCCTCGGCGGTGTCGACGATGCCCGCCCCGGCCGCGCGATACGCCGCGTCGTCGGCGGCGATGCCCACGCCGGCGCCGGTCTGCACGATCACCTCATGGCCATGTGCGACATATTCGCGCACCGCGCCCGGGGTCAGCCCGACGCGATATTCGTGGTTCTTGATTTCCTTGGGCACGCCGATGCGCATGGTCCGTCTCCTGCCGTTTGCACCGATATAGCGCAGCTCGGGCGGTGGAACCGGGCGAAGTGCGCAATGCGCCAGTGACTTTGCGGCGGAATCCGCCATGATCGGCGCCGATGACGCCGAAAAGCTACGCCCCCGATCGAATCGACCGCCGCCTGATCGCGCTGCTGCTCGACAACGCCCGCGCCACCGCCTTCACGCTGGCCGAGGCGATCGGGCGATCGGCGACCGCGGTCGCGCGCCGACAGCGTGCGCTTGAGGAAGCGGGCGTCATCACCGGCTATGCCGCGCGGCTCGACCTGGCCAAGCTCGGTTGCGAGACGATCGTTCACATCAAGATGACGCTGGAGAGCCAGCGCATCGACGTGCTCGACGCCTTCGAGACCGCGATCGTCGCCAGCCCGTCGGTGGTCCGTTGCGAGCTGATGTCGGGCAGCTACGATTATCTCGTGACCGTCCGCGCGCGCGACCTTGCCCATTTCGCGCTCATCCACCGCGACGAGCTGTCGCGGCTGCCCGGCGTCACGCAGATGGAAAGCGGCTTCGTCCTGCGCGAAGTGGTCGCACCGCGACTGCCGCTGGCATTGCTGGAATAATAGATCATTGTCATCGGAACAATCCATGTCCCGCTGAACCCTTTGAGAAGACTTCTTTTTCTATCGACGCCCGGTGATCGGACATCGCCGCCCGCCCTGGTCGGGCAGGAGATTAACCGACCGTTTAACAAGTCGCGCCACAGCTTTCGCCATCCTAACCGGGATTAGGACGATTGTTTGGCGGGGGGGCTCGAAAGGAATAGCGATGATCGATTGGTTCCAGTGCCACGCGCCTATTCGGGTCAAATTCGCCATCATGGCGGCGTTGTATGTCGGATTGTCGGCGCTCTCGCTCGGCGCGACGGCGGGGGCCGTTTACGGCTGGCTGCCGGCGCCGGTCGCGATCGGCATCGCCGCGGGCGTGGTGGGCTGCGTGCTGGTGATCGCGCTGGCCACGCGCCGGCTGATCTGCGACCCTTATGTCAACACGGTGGTTCGCATGGAAGGCATCGCCGCGGACGACGTCGACACCCCGATCGCCTATACGCATTACCGCGACTGTGTCGGGCGCATGGCGCGCGCGATGCAGGTCTTCCAGCGGAACGCCAGGACGCTGGCCGCCACGTCGGTGGAACAGCGCGAGGTGGTCGACGCGCTGAGCGGTGGGCTGGGTCGGCTGGCCGACAGCGACCTGACCCACCGGATCGTCCAGCCCCTTCCGGAGCAGTACGAGACGCTCCGCCGCGACTTCAACCGTGCGATGGACGCGGTGTCGACCACCATCGCCACGGTCGCGACCGCCAGCAGCGGCATCAACAGCGGCGCCGCCGATATCCGCCAGGCCTCCGACGACCTGTCGCAGCGAACCGAGCAGCAGGCGGCGAGCCTCGAGGAGACCGCCGCGGCGATGGACCAGATCACCGCCACCGTTCGCCAGACCGCGGAAGGTGCGCGCCGCGCCAACGCCGCCGTCGGCGACGCGCGGGCGGAGGCGCAGAGCTCGGGCGAGGTCGTGCGCCGCGCGGTCGACGCGATGGGCGGCATCGAGCGCGCGTCCGCCGAGATTTCCGAGATCATCAGCGTCATCGACGGCATCGCCTTCCAGACGAACCTGCTCGCGCTGAACGCCGGCGTGGAGGCGGCGCGCGCCGGCGACGCGGGCAAGGGCTTTGCGGTCGTCGCCAGCGAGGTCCGCGCGCTCGCGCAGCGCTCGGCCGACGCCGCCAAGGATGTGAAGACCAAGATCATCGCCTCCTCGGAACAGGTCGAGGCCGGCGTGGAGTTGGTCAGCGAGACCGGCAAGGCGCTGGAGCGGATCATCACCCGCATCGGCGAGATCAGCACGCTCGTCTCGACGATCGCCGCCTCGGCCGAGCATCAGGCGACCGGGCTCCAGCAGGTCAACGCCGCCGTCTCGGAAATGGACGGCGTCACCCAGCAGAATGCCGCGATGGTGGAGGAGGCGACCGCCGCTGCGCGCAGCCTGGCGGAGGAGGCCGACCGGCTGCTCAGCGAGGTCTCGCGCTTCCGCAACGCCGCCGGCGACCGCCCCGTCCCCCATCGCGCGCCGTCGCCGGTCCACGATCTGCAAGCCCGCGCCGCGCAGGCCGGCCGCGACCTCGCCCGCAGCGCGCGCCGCCCGGTCACCGGCACCCGCGGAAATGCGCTGGCCGTCGCCGCGGAAGAATGGAGCGAGTTCTAAGGCGCAGGGCGGCCCGGCGCATCCTGCGCCGGGACACGCCCGAGCCGGGCCGGCGAGCCAACGCCTTGATCGACGACGCGGCGCCGCCGCGGCGCTGCGCTTGTCGGCCCGCCATCCTGGCAGACGCGACGACACCCACCTCGCGATCGAGGCCCCGGCGTTACGCTCCCCTTACCGTCCCGCCGCATAGATCGCGTCGAGCACCCGCGCGGTCACGACATATTCCTCCGCCGCCGCGTCGAACCGCGCCCCTGCCGCCAGCCGCTGCGCCCAGTCGACCGCCGCACGTCCGCCCCACTCGTCCGGCGGCACCGCCAGCGTCTCGCGCGACGTGCCGCGGAAATGCTCGGCGGTGAAATCGTAGAAGGAGCCGCCGACGTTGCGCAGCGCCGCCCCGCCCTCGGTGCCGTAGAACGCCGCCTCGACCACCGCATCCTGCCCGGCGTGCAGCCGCCACGAACACGCCAGCCGCACCGTCACGCCGTTGTCGAGCCGGATCGTCGCCGCCGCGTAATCCTCCACCGCCTCCGCGGTAACCGGCACGCCGCCCGCATAGAGCGCGGCATCGACGCCCGCGACCTGCGCCCCCGGATTGAGCCACAGCGCCAGGTCGGCCAAGTGGATCCCCAGATCCATCACGCACCCGCCGCCCGATTGCGCGCGGTCGTAGAACCACGGCTTGTCGGGGCCGTAGGCATTGTGGAAGGTCAGGTCGATCGCGAACAGCCGCCCCAGCGCGCCGCTGCGCACCAGCGGCGCGATCGCGCGCATCCCCGCGGTGTGGCGGTAGGACAGGTCGACGCCGAGCAGCCGGTCGGCGGCCCGCGCCGCCGCGACCACCGCCGCATTCTCCGCCGCGTCCCGCCCGAGCGGTTTCTGGCAGAACACCGCCGCCCCCGCCTCCAGCGCCGCGATCGACTGCGCGGCGTGCAACGCGCTCGGGCTGGCGATCACCACCCCGTCGAGCCCAAGGGCGAGCATCTCGCCCAGCGACCCGCACACCTGCGCCGCGGGCGCGGCCTTCAGCGCCTCGGCGACCATCTCCGGCGACGGATCGCTGACCGCCACGGCCTCCACCGCACCGCTGTCGACCATCGCCGCCATCCGGTGCCGCCCGATCCAGCCGGTGCCCAGAAAGCCGACACGCGGTTTGGTCTTGTTCGCCTGCAAACTCTTCTCCCTCCGTCAGTCCCGCGGAGGCGGGAATCCAGAACCCATACCGTTTCGACAGAAGCGCGAGGTCAGCGCGTCTGGATTCCCGCTTCCGCGGGAATGACGGACGAAATCAAAACGTCACCACCGCCTTTACGAAGCCGGCGGGCTTGTCGCGCGTCGCCGCCACCGCCTCGTTCAACTCCGCCAGTGCGAAGCGATGCGTCAGCAGCGCGGCGAGATCCACGCGCCCGCCGGCCACCGCCGCCACCGCCTCGTTCAACCCGCGCAGATTGACGCGAGGGTCGCGCTCATGCGCGTTGATCACGTCGATCCCCTTCCAGTTCCAGTCCTGCATGTTCACCTGCCGCGCGCCGTCCTGGTGATAGCCCGCCACCACCAGCCGCCCGCCGAACCCGACGATCGCGGAGGCGAGGTCAAGCGGCCATTGCTTGCCGACCGCCTCGATCACCCGCTCGCACAGCGCCTCGCCGGTCAGCTGCCTGACCCGCTCGATGATCGCCCAGTGATCGTCCATCGCGATGGTCTCGGCCGCGCCGTTCGCACGCGCCAGCGCCAGCGACTCCTCGCGCCGGGAGATCGCGATCACCCGCGCGCCCGCATCGCTCGCCAGCTTCGTCAGCACTGCGCCCAGGAAACCGATCCCGACGATCGCCACCGTCTGTCCCGGCAACACGTCGGCGCGGCGGAAGATGTTCATCGCGCACGCCAGCGGCTCGCCCGGAAACGGCTGCCCGTCCAGCGCAGCGGGCAGCCGCACGAGCTGGTCGATCGCCGCCACGTCGTACGGCGCGAAGCTGTGCCCCGACAGCATCGTCACGCGCTCGCCGACCGCGACATCGGCCACGCCCTCGCCCAGCGCATCGACGACGCCCCAGCCTTCGTGCCCCATGCCGCCGGGTGCGCCGGGGAAGGTGGACCACGGCTGCCCTTCCCACGGCTCGACGTTCGAGGCGCAGACGCCGCACCCCTCCAGCCGCACACGCACCTCGCCCGGGCCCGGCTGCGGCACCGGTGCGTCCTGGATCTCGAACCGCCCCGGCGCGACCAGGACCGCAGCGCGCATCATGCTTCCATTATCGTACGACAAACGTTGGACTTTCCATGAATGACCCCCGTGATCTGAACGGCGCGCTCGCCGACAACATCCATCGCCTGGCCGAACGCCAGCGCCGCGTCGAGGCGGATGCGCCATGGTCGGACCGGCTGGCCGGGCGGATCACCGCCTTCACCGGTTCGATGCTGTTCGTCGGCCTGCACCTGACTTTCTTCGGCGGGTGGATCGTGTGGAACCTGTGGCTGTCGCCCAGGTTCGACCCGACCTTCGTCGTGCTCGCGATGATCGCGTCGGTGGAGGCGATCTTTCTGTCCACCTTCGTCCTCATCAGCCAGAACCGCATGGGCGCGCAGGCGCAGGCGCGCGCGGACCTCGACCTGCACATCAACCTGCTTGCCGAGCACGAATTGTCACGCCTGACCGCGCTCGTCCGCCAGATCGCCGAGCGCGTCGGCGTCGAACCGCCCGCCGACACCGCCGAGATCGAGCGCGACGTGCGCGCCGAGGACGTGCTCGACACGCTCGATCAGGTCACGCCGCCGCAATCTGCGGGGTGACGGTCGCCGCCGTGCCGGTCGTCGCGGGCGCATAGCGGTCGATCATCCACGCGCAGAAATCCGCAAACGCCTGCGGATCGCGCGCCGCGCTGGTGTGGTGCGGCTGGATGCCGAGATGCTCGGGGGTGAAGCAGAAGGTGACGGTGGTGTCGAAGTCGGCGAGCGCCTCCATCTGCCGGTCGAACCAGTCGATCGCGTTCGGGCGGAAGCTGTCGGCCCAGCTCAGCCCGGTACGCAGCTTCTTCGTTCCCAGCCGCTTCATCCAGGCGACCGCATCGTCGAGCCGCGGGTCCTGGTAATGGAACCACTGCATCAGCCCCATCTCGCCGGCGACCTTGGCGTAGCTGTCGAGCGACGGCTTGGGCGTGCCGTCGGCGCGGATCAGCCCCATGTAGAAGTGGCGGTAGTAGCTCGACCCTTCCGCCTCGCGGTGGCGCGTGGTCGCGCCCCATTCCTGCGGCAGGTCGAACAACGAATACCAATAAATGCGCGGTACGCGCCCGACCAGCAGCTCGGCGGTCTTCTCGACCCCGAAGACCTGCACCTCCTCCGCGCCGAACGAACCGACGCCGACCTCGGTCACCCACACCGGCTTGTCGGTCACCGCCTCGATCTCGGCGATCTTGGCGGGCCAGTCGTGGATGCTCCACAGGTTCCAGTCGAGCGGAAAGCCGTGCACCGCGACCACGTCCACCGCGTCCAGGCAGCCGTGTCCCTCCAGCCGCTTCACCCACAACGGGTCGATCGGAGACATGCCGCCCAGCACGCGCGTCACCGCCGGATTGACCGCCGCGATCGACGCGCCCGCGCGCTTGACCGTGTCGGCGAACAGCGACCAGTCGGGGTCGACCTCCGGATCCCAGTGCGACTTGTTGTTCGGCTCGTTCCAGATCATCGCCGCTTCGATCACGCGCGCACTCCCCCCTTGGATGGATATACCGCCGCGGGCACGCCATGCTCCGCGAAGGGCACGTCGGCGATGCGGCATAGATAAACGTCGTCCTGCGGATGCGCGGTCACCGTGAAGCCGGCGGCGCGCAGCATCGCTTCGGAACAGGCGCGGTTGGGCGCCCACCAATTGGTCCAGTCGCCCGCGAATTTCCGCTCGATGAAATGCATCTTGGGATATTCGGGCGCGTCGAAATAGGCCGGGGGCGTCCAGGTGCCCGGCATGTAGAAGGGGTGGTCCTCGGGCACGACCGCATCGTCCTTCGACCCCTGCTGCATCGTCTGGAACAGCATCAGGTCGCCCGCGACATGCTCGCGGATCAGGTCGAGCGCCAGCAGCGGGTGACGCAGGTGATAGAGCACGCCCATGAAGATCACGAGGTCGAACCGCTCCCCCAGCTGCGCGACGTCATAGACCGACAGCTTGCGGAACTCGACGCTGTCGGCGAATCCCAGCGCCTCGCTCGCCAGCCGCGCCTGCGCCAGATAGCGTTCGTCCCAGTCGATCCCGACCACGCGCTCGGCACCGCGCCGCTTCATCTCGACCGAATAGAAGCCGGCGTTGCACCCGATATCCAGCACCGTCTTGCCGGTCATGTCCTCGGGCAGGCACACGCCGAACTCGGCGAACTTGTTGCCGGGATAATCGAGCAGGAAGTGATCGGGCGCGGTCTGGATGCCGCCGGGCAGGTGGATGTTGTGGAACCACGGCGCGAGCCGTTCGACACGCGCACGCAAATCGGTCGTCATTTCGCCCCCGTCACCCATTGCAGCATCAACCATCCTGTCGACCCGCCGTTCCATTCGCCTGATCGCAATCAAGTTTTTCATCCGGAACCGCCGCCGGGGTGTGCAGCGTTTGCGGCGGGATGACCGATCGCGGCTGGACCGAGGCGATGCGCGCGGAGCGTTACGAGGACGCCTGGGCGATCGAGCAGGCGGTCCTCGCCGCGCGCGACCCCGCGACGCGCGACGACCCGCGCCTTCCCTATCATCAGCGCTGGGTCTGGGACGGCCGCGCGCTCGACGGCTGCGACGTGCTGGTGCGCTGCTACCACGGCCTCGGCGACACGCTGCAATTCGCGCGCTTCCTGCCCGCGCTGGCGGCCCGCGTTCGATCGGTGACGCTGGAGGCGCCCGCCCGCCTCCACGCGCTGCTCCGCTTTCCCGGCGTGACGCTCGCCGCCTTCGACCCCGCGCACCCGCTCCCCCCGGCCGAGCGCGACGTGGAGATCACCGAACTCTGCTCGGCGCTCCGGCTCTCGCCGCGCGACGCCCCCGCACCGTACCTCCACGTCGCCCCCGCCCCGCTGCCCGCGGCCACGATCGGGCTGTGCTGGCAGGCGGGCGACTGGGACGCCGATCGCTGGATCGCCCCGGACCTGCTCGCCCCGATCGCCGCGCAGCACCGCTGCCTGTCGCTGGTCAGCGCGCCCACCGACCTGCCGGTCGTCAATCCACAGGGGTGCCCGTTCGACCTGCCCGCCACCGCCGCGCTGGTCGCCGGCTGCGCGCTGGTGGTCACCGTCGACACGATGATCGCGCACCTCGCCGGGGCGCTCGGCCGCCCGACCTGGCTGCTGCTCAAGGCCGCGCCCGACTGGCGCTGGAACCCCGCGCGAACCGACAGCGCCTGGTACGGCAGCATCCGCCTCTATCCGCAACCCGCGCCCGGCGACTGGGCGACCCCGCTCGCCGCCGTCGCCCGCGACCTCGCCGCCTTCGAAGGAGTCCATCATGGCCAGTCTTCCCGCCCCGTCGGTGCCCGTCTCCTGGGGTGAGTTGCTCGACAAGATCACCATCCTCGAGATCAAGCAGGATCGCATCGCCCGCGCCGAGGCGCGCGCCAATGTCGCGCGCGAACATGCCTTGCTCGCCGACATCGGCGCCGGCGTGCTGGGGCAGGAGGCGGTCGCGCCGCTGTTCGAACAGCTGAAGACCGTCAACGAGGATCTGTGGGAGATCGAGGATGCGATCCGTCGTCAGGAGGCCGCCCGCGCCTTCGGCAGCGAGTTCGTCCGCCTCGCCCGCGCGGTCTACGTCAAGAACGACGAGCGCGCCGCCTTGAAGCGCGCGATCAACCTCGCGCTGGAATCCGACCTGATCGAGGAAAAGAGCTACGCCGCGCTGAACTGACCACCCGTCGCCCCTGCGCAGGCAGGGGCCCATGTCTGTCAGATCCGTCGCACCGCCGACCCTTACACCGACGCTTCTGTGTCACCCCGAACGCTCGTTCAACGCCACCAATCGCGCCCCCTCGCCTTCCAGCACCAGCGTCGTCACCGATCCCGGATCGCACCCCAGCTGGAAGATCCGCGCCATCGGCAATCCCAGGTAGTGCGCGACCACGCCGCGGATCACGTCGCAATGCGACACGCACAGCGTCACCCCCGCCGGCAACCCGGCCACGAACCCGACCGCGCGCGCCACCGCCTCGCCCATCGTCTCGCCGTTCGGGCAGCGCGCCGTCCCGCGCGCCGCATTCCACTGCGCCCAGTCGGGATCGTCCGCCAGTGCCGCGAAGGACAGGCCCGTGAACCGGCCGAAATCCACCTCGTCCAGCGCCGCCGCCTCCTCGACCGGCAACGCCAGCGTCGCGGCGACCGCCGCTGCGGTCTCGCGCGTCCGCGCCCGCGGGCTCGATACGATCCGCGTCACGCCGCGCGGCCTGACCAGCCTCGCCAGCCCGTCCGCCTCCGTGCGCCCTTGCGCATCCAGCGCAATCTCGGAGCGCCCGCTCAGAACCTGCCCCACTTCGGCATGATGCCCGTGCCGGGCGAGCAGCACCGTTCGAATCGCCATGTCCCGATGTCTATCGATCCAGAAACGCCCGTCCGGAAAATTACGCTTGCGCAATAAATTACGGAACCAAGCTAAGTAGAAGATGTTCTTGCCCACGTAATCAAACAGCAATGCACGCGCGTGTCATTGATCCAAATCAATCGTGGGGCGGGAGAATATCGGCGTGGAATCCATTCTCATCACCGGCGGGGCCGGTTTCATCGGCCGTTTCGTTGCCGATGAGTTGCTGTCGCGCGGGCACAAGGTACGCGTGCTCGACAGCCTGATCGAGCAGGTCCACGGCGATTGCGAACGTCCCCCGCTCCTCAATGACGAGGTCGAGCTGATCCGCGGCGACGTCCGCAACGGCGACGTGGTTACCAAGGCGCTCGACGGCGTCGACAGCGTCATCCACCTCGCCGCCGAGGTCGGCGTGGGCCAGTCGATGTACGAGGTCGAGCGCTATACCTCGACCAACGACGTCGGCACCGCCGTGCTGTTCGAGAAGCTGATCGACAAGCCGGTGCGCCGCGTCGTCACCGCTTCGTCGATGTCGATCTACGGCGAGGGGCTGTATCGCGACGCTGACGGCAACATGGTGCAGGATGCCGAGCGCAAGGGGCTGCGCGACGGCCTGACCAACTGGGAACCGGTCGACGCGCAGGGCCGCCCGCTCACCCCGGTCGCCACGCCGGAGTGGAAGCAGCCGAACCTCGCCTCGATCTACGCGCTGAACAAGTACGTGCAGGAACGCACGACGCACATCATGGCGGCGCCCTACGGGATCGAGGGCGTCTGCCTGCGCCTCTTCAACGTCTACGGCCCCGGCCAGGCGCTCTCCAATCCCTATACCGGCGTGCTGGCGATATTCGCCTCGCGGCTGCTCAACGGGCAGCAGCCGATGATCTTCGAGGACGGCGAGCAGCGCCGCGACTTCGTGCACGTCAGCGACGTGGCGCGCGCCTTCGCGGATGCGCTGTTCCTGCCGCAGGCGGTCGGCGGCACCTTCAACATCGGTTCGGGCCACGACCGGTCGGTGACCGAGGTCGCGACCGAACTCGCGAAGGCGATGGGCAAGAACGAACTCGCGCCCGAAATCGTCGGCAAGGCGCGGATCGGCGATATCCGCCATTGCTTCTGCGACACCACGCTGGCGCAGGACCGGCTCGATTTCCGCGCACGGCAGGATTTCACCGCCGGGCTCGCCGAGCTGGCCGAATGGGTCGCGCAGCAGACTGCCGAGGACAAGGTCGCGACGATGCGCGCCGAGCTCGAGAAGCGCGGGCTGGTCGCATGACGCCGGAAGGAACGGGAGGGCCGGTGCTGGTGACCGGCGGCGCCGGCTTCATCGGATCGAACCTCGCCGACCGGCTCGCGGGCGACGGCCATGACGTGGTCGTCTACGATCGGCTCGCGCGCGCCGGCGTGGAGCGCAACCTGGACTGGCTGCGCAAGCGCCACGGCCACCGCATCCGCTTCGTCCACGCCGACGTCCGCGACGCCGCGCGCCTCGCCGACGAGGTCGCAAGGGCGAAGGCGGTGTTCCACTTCGCCGCGCAGGTCGCGGTCACGACCAGCCTCGACGACCCGGCGGACGATTTCTCCACCAATATCACCGCCACCTTCCAGCTGCTCGAGGCGCTGCGCACCCGTGCCCCGCACGTTCCGCTGATCTTCGCTTCCACCAACAAGGTGTACGGCGACCTCGCCGACCTCGATTTCGCGCTGGAGGACGACGCCTATCGCCCCGTCGACGCGCACGTCCGCGCGCACGGCATCGGCGAGGCGCGCCCGCTCGACTTCCACACGCCCTATGGCGTGTCGAAGGGCGCAGCCGACCAATATGTCCTCGATTACGCGCGCAGTTTCGGGCTGAAGACCTGCGTGTTCCGGATGAGCTGCATCTACGGGCAGCGGCAGATGGGCACCGAGGATCAGGGCTGGGTCGCGCACTTCCTGATCCGTGCGCTGAACGGCGAGCCGATCACGCTGTACGGCGACGGGCATCAGGTCCGTGACGTGCTCGACGTGCGCGACGCGGTGAACGCCTATCTCGCCGCATGGCAGCGGATCGACGATGTGGCGGGTCGCGCCTTCAACCTTGGTGGCGGCCCCGACAATGCGGTCAGCCTGCGCCAGTTGCTCGCGCATATCGCGACGCTCACCGGTCGCCCGGTCGATGTGCGCTATTCGAGCTGGCGTGCCGGCGACCAGCGCTACTTCGTCGCCGATGCGCGCGCTGCGCAGGCCGCGCTGTCGCTGCCGCCGCGCCGCGACTGGCGCGAGGGGGTCGGCGCGCTCGCCGACTGGCTGACGCGCGAGCGCGGCGTACCAGAGGTCGCCATCGAGGCCGCTGCGTGACAGCTTGTCGCAGCGGGCGCTTGTTGATGACCGCCGATACGGTCGGCGGCGTCTGGCAATATGCGCTCGGCCTCGCCGCCGATCTGGTGCGCGCCGGCTGGTCGGTGGATCTCGCCACGCTTGGCCCCGCACCCCGCGAGACGCATCGCACGCAGGCACAGGCGGCGGGCGTCACGCTGATCGACACCGGCCTGCCGCTCGACTGGCTTGCAACAGACGCGGACGCGGTGGCGCGGTCCGCCGACGCGATCGCCGCGCTCGCGGCGGCGCGCGCGGTCGATGTCGTCCAGCTCAACCAGCCCGCGCTCGCGGTCGCGCGCTTCGCCATGCCGGTCGTCGCGGTCGTGCACAGCTGCGTCGCCAGCTGGTGGGACGCGGTCGAGCACGGCCCGCTCCCCGCCGATCTGGCGTGGCAGACCGATCTGGTCGCGCGCGGCCTTGCCCGCGCCGACACGATCGTCTGCCCCACCCGCGCCTTTGCCGCCACCGTCCAGCGGCGTTACGCGCTTCCGGTCGCGCCGCTGGCGATCCACAACGGCCGCACGCTCCCCGCCGCGACCGGCGCGCTCGACGCGCGCGCCTTCACCGCCGGGCGGTTGTGGGACCGCGCCAAGAACGTTGCCGTCCTCGATGCCGCCGCCGCCGCGCTGTCGCTGCCGTTTCGCGCCGCCGGGCCGGCGCGCGGCCCGCACGGCGAACGTGTCGCGCTGCGCCATCTCGAACCGCTCGGCCGGATCAGCGACGCCGCGGTCGCGCACGCGCTGTCGGGTCGGCCGATCTTCGCCAGTGCCGCGCGCTACGAACCGTTCGGGCTGGCGGTGCTGGAGGCGGCGCTGACCGGCTGCGCGCTCGTCCTCTCCGACATTCCCACCTTCCGCGAATTGTGGGACGGCGTCGCCACCTTCGTCGCCGCCGACGATGCCGCCGGCTTCGCCGCCGCGATCGCGCGGCTCGCCGCCGAGCCGGACCGTCGCGCGGGCGCGGGTGCCGATGCCCGCGCGCGCGCGCTCGCCTACACGCCCCAGCGTACCGCCGCCGCGACCGCCGCCGTCCTTCGGCGCGCCATCGACGCCAACCGGCGCGCCGCGGCATGAGGTTCGTCTATTTCACCCACAGCCTGGCGTCGTGCTGGAACCACGGCAACGCGCATTTCCTGCGCGGCATCATGTCCGAACTGCTCGCGCGCGGGCACGACGTGAAGGTCTATGAGCCCGCCGGCGCGTGGAGCCTCGACAACCTGCTGTCGGACAGTGGTGAGGCGGGGCTGGACGCCTATCGCGCCGCCTATCCCGAATTGTCGTCGCGCACCTTCGCCGCCGATGCCGACGTGGCGGCGCTGGTCGACGGCGCCGATGTCGTGATCGTCCACGAATGGAATGCGCACGACCTCGTCGCCGCGCTGGGCAAGCTGCGTCGCGACGGCGCGCGGTTCACGTTGCTGTTCCACGACACCCATCACCGCGCGGTCAGCGCGCCCGAGGAGATGCGCGCCTACGACCTCGACGGTTACGACGGGGTGCTCGCGTTCGGCGAGACGCTGTCGCGCGTCTATCGCGACTGGGGCTGGGGCGACCGCGTCTGGACCTGGCACGAGGCCGCCGACACCCGCCGCTTCTTCCCCGTCGACGGTGAACGGCGCGATGGGCTGGTCTGGATCGGCAATTGGGGCGATGGCGAACGCACTGCGGAGATCGAGGACTATCTCCTCGCTCCCGCCCGCGCCGCCGGGCTGCCGCTCGATATCTACGGCGTCCGCTACCCGGACGAGGCCAGGGCGATGCTCGCCGGTTACGGCGCACGCTATCACGGCTGGGCACCCAATGCCGCCGCGCCGGCGATCTTCGCGCGCGCGCTGGCGACCGTCCACGTGCCCCGCCGCTATTACACGACGATCCTGCCCGGCATCCCGACAATCCGCGTGTTCGAGGCGCTCGCCTGCGGCCTGCCGCTCGCCAGCGCGCCGTGGGACGATGCCGAGGGGTTGTTCCGCCCCGGCACCGACTTCCTCTTCGCGGACACGCCCGACGACATGACGCGGATCCTCGGCGATCTTCGCCACGATCCTGCGCTTCGTGCGTCGCTGGCGACCGCAGGGCTCGACACCATCCTGAAACGCCACACTTGCGCGCACCGCGTCGACGAATTGCTCGCTATTTTGGGCACGATCGATGCACCCTCGCACTCCCGGAGCACACCTGCGTGAAGATCGCCTTCTACGGATCCAGCCTGCTGTCCTCCTATTGGAATGGTGCAGCTACCTATTATCGCGGCATTTTGCGTGCGCTCGGCGAACGCGGCTACGACATCACCTTCTACGAACCCGACGCCTTCGACCGCCAACAACACCGCGACATCGATCCCCCCTCGTACGCGAAGGTGGTCGTCTACCCCGCCACCCCGGAAGGCTTGCGTAACGTATTGGCGGAGGCCGCGAATGCCGACATCGTCGTCAAGGCGAACGGCGTCGGCGTGTTCGATCGCGAGCTGCTCGAAGGGGTTATCGCGAACGCTCGCCCGGGCGCGCTCAGGATCTTCTGGGACGTCGACGCCGCCGCCACCCTCGACGAAATGCGCGCCGACCCCGACCATCCGGTGACCGCCGCGCTGCCGCACCTCGACATGGTCCTCACCTACGGCGGCGGCGACCCGGTCGTGAACGCCTACCGCGGGTTCGGCGCGGTGGAATGCGTCCCCGTTTACAACGCCCTGGACCCGCAGACCCATCACCCGGTGCCCGCCGACGATCGCTTCGCCTGCGATCTCGCCTTCCTCGGCAACCGCCTTCCGGACCGCGAAGCCCGCGTCGAGGAATTCTTCCTCCGCCCCGCCGCCCTGCTGCCCGGACAACGCTTCCTGATCGGCGGGAACGGCTGGGATAGCAAGGCGATGCCCGCCAACGTCCGCCACCGCGGCCATGTCTTCACCGCCGAGCACAACGCGTTCAACTGCACCCCGCGCGCCGTCCTCAACGTCGCGCGCGATTCGATGGCGCACATCGGCTTCTCCCCCGCCACCCGCGTGTTCGAGGCGGCCGGCGCCGCCGCCTGCCTCATCACCGACGCCTGGGAGGGAATCGAGCTGTTCCTGGCCCCCGACCACGAAGTGCTGGTCGCGCGCGACGGGCAGGACGTCGCCGACCATCTCGCCGCCTTGACGACCGAACGCGCGCAGGCGATCGGCCAGGCGGCGCTCCGGCGCGTGCTCGCCGAACACACCTACGACCTGCGCGGGCAGCAGGTCGACACGCTCTTCAAGGCGCATGCCGCGCGCCAGCGCGAGGCGGCGTGATGAAGCTCGTCGTCCTCGGCCTCTCGCTCAGCTCCAGCTGGGGCAACGGCCACGCCACCACCTTTCGCGCGCTGCTCCGCGCCTTCGCCGCACGCGGGCACGACGTGCTGTTCCTCGAACGCGACATGCCCTGGTATGCCGCGCACCGCGACGAACCCGCCCCCGATTACTGCCGCCTCGAACTCTACGGCAGCCTCGAGGCATTAGCCGACTGGCGCACCGAGATCGCGCAGGCCGATGCGGTGATGGTCGGCTCCTACGTTCCGGACGGTATCGCGGTGGGTCGCCTCGTCCAGCAATGGGCGCACGGCACCACCACCTTCTACGACATCGACACGCCGGTGACGCTCGCCAGGCTGGATCGCGGCGCGTGCGACTATGTATCGCCGGAGGTCATTCCCGGCTACGACGTCTATTGCTCCTTCACCGGCGGCCCGACCTTGCGGCTGATCGAGGAGCGCTACGGCAGCCCCGCGGCGCGCGCGCTGTATTGCTCGGTCGATGCCGATCGCTACCGCCCGACGGGCGCCGCGAAGCGCTGGGATCTGTCCTATCTCGGCACCTACAGCGACGATCGCCAGCCGACGCTCGAGCGGCTGCTGATCGAACCCGCGCGCCGCCACCCCGACAAGCGCTTCGTCGTCGCCGGCCCGCAATATCCCGCGACGATCGACTGGCCCGCGAATGTCGAGCGGATCGAGCATCTTGCGCCCGCCGACCATGCCGATTTCTATTCCGCCAGCCGCGCGACGCTCAACGTCACCCGCGCGGACATGATCGCCGCCGGCTGGTCGCCCTCGGTGCGGCTGTTCGAGGCGACCGCGTGCGGCACCCCGATCGTCTCCGATCGCTGGCCCGGCATCGACGAGCTGCTGACCCCCGATGCAGAGATCCTGCTCGCCGACACCGCCGCCGACGTCGAGGCGGCCCTCGCCCGCCCGGACCTCGACGCGATCGGCACCGCCGGGCGTGCGCGCGTGCTCGCCGAACACACCGCGCAGCACCGCGCCGCGGAGCTGGAGGCGCATCTCCACGAAGCGTCCGCTGCGAAGCTCGCGCCGGTGCGCTAGGCAGGGAACGAAGCACGCCTGATCCCGGTTTAGCCGTCGAACCCGCATCGGGCGGTCCCGGTGCGGTCCATTCCAACCAAGGAGACGTTCGATGAACAGCGACACGCTGACCGGCACGACCAACGATCTGGGCGGCAAGCTGAAGGAAGGCCTGGGCAAGGCGTTCAACGACGATCAGCTGCGCGCCGAGGGCACGGCCGACCGCGTCGACGGCACCGTCCAGAAGACCTACGGCGAAGCCAAGGACGCCGTCGCGCCGTTCCTCGATCAGGCACGTCGCTTCGTCAACGAACGCCCGTGGGCCGCGGCCGCGGTCGGCGGCGTGGTGGGCCTCGCCCTCCTGAACACGCTGCGCGGCAAGTAAGATCGGCCAGGGGGGCGCTGCGAGGCGCTCCCCTCGGCACCGTACGCCGGCCAAGCAAGGTCAGGCGCCGGATCGGAACGCTCCGGATCTGCTCCGCTGCGCCGCAGTCACATGAACTCGTCGGCAATTATGTCGATGCGCATCGACGGCAAAGCGTAAGCCTTCGAACGGGTGACCGGTGTCGCCGTGCCCCGCCGACGCCCATGATCCGTCAGGCGGCCCGTCGCCGGTCCGCACACCGCCGCAGCGCCGCTGCCAGCGTATCGGGCGCGCTCGGCTTTGGACATACCGTCGCGGTCGGATACCGCTGCCTCAGCGCCGCATCGTCGGCATGGCCCGAATGGAACAGCAGCGGCACGCCCGCGTCGTGCAACCGGTCGGCGGCCGGGAAGACCGCGCCGTCCGCCAGCCGCATGTCGAGCACCGCCACCGCGAACCGCCCCGCGTGGCGATCGATCTCGGCCTGCGCCTCGACGATCGTCGCGCACGGGCCGACCACGCGAAACCCGGCCTCCTCGATCGTTTCCTGAAGGTCGAGCGCGATGAACAGCTCGTCCTCCACCAGAAGCACGTCGTCGATATCGCGATCAGTCACAGGCCAGCACGCTCGTCGGAAGTTTCATACGCAGCCGAAACGATCGACCCGCCGCCTCGCTCCCCACCTCGCCGCGCATTTGTCGCACGCTCGTCTCGACCAGCAACGATCCGAACCCGCGCTGCGTCGGCGTCGCCGCCTGATCGTCGCGCCCGGTTTCCTCCCACACCAGCTCCAGCCCGTCCGCATCGGTGCGCCAGCGGACGCTCAACCCGGTTCCTTCCGCCTCCGCCGCCTCCGCCTCGCCGTGCAGCGCGCCATACTTTACCGAGTTCGTCGCCCACTCGTGGAGCACCAGCGCCAACGACGACAGGCAGTTCCGCTCCAGCGCCACGACCGGCCCCTCGATCGTGATCCGCGAATGGTCCCGGTACGGCGCCAGCGTTGCGTCCACCAGCGCCGCCAGCCCGATCGCCTGCGGCTGCCCGGCCGGCGAGGCAAGCGAGTGCGCCGATCCCAGCGCGGCGATGCGGCGGCGCAGATCGCCGGCGAAGGCGCGCACCTCCTGGTGGTTGCGCGCCGCGACGGTGATCATTCCCGCGATCACCGCGAACAGGTTCTTCACGCGGTGGTTCATCTCGCGCAGCATCAGGTCGCGCGTGTCGGCGAGCGTATATTCGGGGGTCACGTCGATCGACACGCCCAGCAATCGCGGGGGATGGCTGCCCGCGATCACGCGGCCGAAGCCCTTGATCCAGCGCGTGGTATCGCCGGCGACGACCCGGAAGGTCGCTTCGAAGTCGCCGTTGCGCTCCACCGCGCGACGCAGCGCTGTCTCCACCGTGCCGCGGTCGCCGGGCTCGATCCGGTCGAGCAACGGGTCGATGCGCGCGGCCTCGGTGCCGGCCACACCGAACAATTCCCGTTCGACCGGATCGAGCACCGTCTCGCCGGTTTCCGGGCAATATTCCCACACCCCGATCCCGGCCGCCTTGATCGCCAGGTCCAGCCGCTCGCGCTCGGCCGCCAGCTGTCGCTCGAGCGACAACGCCTCGGTGATATCGGTCAGCACCAAAGTCGTGCCGTCGACCTTGCCGGTTTGCGTCCGGTACGGCAGCACGCGCAGCGACAGCACCCGCGCACCGTCGCTGGTCGTCACCCGCCGCTGCGTCGCCGCGCCGCCTGCCGCCACGGCGCGCGCATCGTCGAGATACTCGGTCCCGCGCAACCGGCTGGCGACATCGCTCAGCGGGCGCCCCCGGTCGCCGGGCTGCAACGGGAAGATCGACACCGCCGCCTCGGTATAGCTGCGCACGTGCAGCTCGGCGTCGAGCACCACCACGGCCAGCTCGGTCGACTGGTGGAAATTGCGCAGGTCGGCGATCGCGACCGTCAGCTGCTCGACCTTGCTCTTCAGTTCGTCGTTGACCGTCGACAGCTCCTCGTTGGTCGACTGGAGCTCCTCGTTCATCGACATCATTTCTTCGTTGGAGCTCTTCAGCTCCTCGTTCGCGGTCTCCAGTTCCTCGATCGCCGTACGCAAGCGGTGCCGGGTGAGCCGCAGTTCGTCCTCGATCGCCTCCAGATGATCGTCGGTGGCGGCCAAATCCTCCAGCTCGTCCTGGTCGGACGGGCGGAACGCGCCGCTGTCGCGGAACACGAACAGCAACGTTCCGTCGCCCAGCGGGTCGCAGATCACCTCGACCGGCTGGATGCCGTAATCGGTCTCGACCTCGACATCGCGCGCCACCACGCGGCGGCGCTCGTCGCGTGCCTGCCGCAGCAGCGGACCGATGACGGTGCGCAGGCCCGCCCGCGCCAGATTCACCGCGCTGCTCCCGCCGGCCCGCGTTACCGGAAATTCGAAGTAGCGGCTCAGCTTGCCGTAGGCGGACAGGATCGCGCCGTCCTGGTCGACGATCAGGCTGGCGGGCGCATAGCGTTCGACGATACGGCGGATCGCGACGCTCTCGTTCGCCAGCGCCGGGCCGTCGCGACTGCCCGGATCACGCCCGCGCCGCGCCGTGGACGGGATCGTGTTGCCCGGCAGGTCGATCGGATAGCTCGGCGCCCCCGGCGCACGCTCGTACAGCCGCGCATGCTGGTCGACGGGCGTGAACAATTGCTCGAAACGGCCGACGCTCTCGGACGGTCCCAGGAACAGGTAACCGCCGGGCCGCAGCGCATAGTGGAACAGCGGCACCACCGATCGCTGCAACCGGTCGTCGAAATAGATCAGCAGGTTGCGACACGACACCAGGTCCACCCGCGAGAACGGCGGATCCTTGACCAGGCTGTGGTTGGAAAAGCGGATCATGTCGCGGATCGACGCCGCGATCGTGAACCGGTCGGCATGCGGCACGACATAGCGCTCGCGCAAGCCCGCCGGCAGGTCCATCAGCGCCGCATTGGGATAGCTGCCCGCGCGCGCGATCGTCAGCATCTGCTCGTCGATGTCGGTGGCGAAGATCTGCACGGCCAGCGGCGCCCCCGTGGTGCGCGCCGCTTCCGCGAACAGCATCGCGATCGTGTACGCTTCCTCGCCGCTCGAACAGCCCGGCACCCAGATGCGCAATTCGTCGTCCGTCGCGCGCTCGCGCAGCAGCGGCTCGATCACGCGCGTGCGCAGCGTCTCGAACGCCTCCGGATCGCGGAAGAAGCGGGTGACGTTGATCAGCAGGTCGCGGAACAGCGCCTCGCACTCGTCGCTGTCGCTTTTGATCCGCGCCAGATACGCGCGGCCGGTGTCGATCCCCAGCACGTGCATCCGCCGCTCGACCCGGCGGATCAGCGTCGAGCGCTTGTAGCCCGAAAAGTCGTGCCCGATTGCGGTACGCAGCACGCGGCACAGCTCGTCGACGTGATCCGCGACCACCCCGGCCTCGCGCTCGCGCGGGTCGGTGTTCCGGCGCTGGAAGAAGCCTTGCAGGCATTCCAGGATTTCGCCGGCCGGCTTCACGAAGTCGATCAGGCCGGTGCCCACCGCCGACAGCGGCATCCCGTCGTAGCGCGCGCTCTCGGGCTGCTGGACGACGCCGACCCCGCCGTTCTCCTTGATGGCACGCAACCCGGTCGTTCCGTCCGCGCCGGTGCCCGACAGGATCACGCAGGCGGCATTCGATTGCTGGTCGCTGGCCAGCGACAGGAAGAAGTCGTCGATCGGGCGCCGCAGCCCGCGCGGCTGCTGGAAATCGGTGAGCTCCAGCACGCCGTCCCGGATCGCCAGCCCCCTTCCCGGCGGAATGATATAGACCGTATCCGCCCCGATCCGCTCGCCGCCCGCGCATTGCAGCACCTCCAGCGACGTGGCGCGGTCGAGCAGCTGCGCCAGCATGCTTTCGTGATGCGGATCCAGGTGCTGGACGACGACGAACGCCAGCCCGGTCGGCATCCGCGCGGGCGCCAGCATCTCGCGCAGCGCCTCCAGCCCGCCCGCCGATGCGCCGATCCCCACCACCGGCACCGCGACCGACGCGGGGCGCGCGGGTGCGGGCGTACGGGGCGCCCCACTGCTATGCACGGACGTCCGTCTCCAGCCCGGCCAGCATCATCTTGGCCTGGGCGACGGTCGCCGCGCTGTTGGCGATGGTCAGCAGCGTGCCCTCCACCACGATCCCGGCGTCACCGGCGATCGGGGTCAACCGGCCCAGCGTCTGTGCCAGTTGCGCATCGTAATCGCTCAGCAATTCGGGCTGCGATCGGCTGACATCGAACTGCGAGGCGAAGATATAGGTCGTCGCGCCGTCGATCGACCGCAGCCGCGACATGTAGAGCAGGTTGACGAACGGCGTGCCGTCCTTGCGGAAGTTGACGATCGGCGTGCGTACGTTCGCCTGCCGCGGCTGGGCAAGAAACTCGCGCAGCCGCGCGCGCGGTTCGTCGTTCGATGCGTCGCGCTGCAACATCCGGCAGTTGCGCCCGACGACATCTTCGGGCGCGTAGCCCGTCAGCGTGCAGAAGCGGGCGTTGACCATCAGCAGATGGTTGTCGTCGTCCGCCGCCGCGATCGCCAGGGCGACGCGCGACTGTTGCAGATACTCCACCAGTGCTGCGGGAAGTTCCGGGGGCACGCACTCTCCGATCTCGACGCGGTATCCGGGGATTACGCACGAAGGCGACACAATAACAACCCGCTTTGGCACAGTCGCCGTTCCGGTGGCGGCGATCGGCGACCGGCCGTTCGGCGCGGCGATGCGGCCGGTTCGTACGTAACGGAAAATCAAAACCTTAGCGCGTAGCAGGGCTCGTTCGCGGCTGAAGCAGTCGCCAGGAGGGGATCTTTCGTTGACACGCTGTTTTCTCATGACCTCGGCCGCCCTTGGCGTCATCGCCGCCACCGCGGCGGCTGCCGATCCCGCCCCTGCGATGCCGCAGGCCGTCGCGCCCGCGCAGGACGTGGTGACCACCGGCGTCGCCAAGGGCCGCGACCGGCTCGACAGCGCCACCTCGACCAGCGTGCTGCGCGAGGCGGAGATCGCCAAGCTGGCGCCGCGCTCGGTCGGTGAGCTGCTGCGCGACATCCCCGGCGTGCTCGCCGAGGCCCCCAATGGCGAGAGCATCGCCAACATCACGATCCGCGGCCTGCCGCTGTCCTCTTCGGGCGCCAAGTTCGTGCAGCTTCAGGAAGACGGGCTGCCGGTGATGGAGTTCGGCGATATCGTCGGCGCCAGCTCCGACAGCTTCCTGCGCGTCGACCTCAACCTGGCGCAGGTGGAGGCGATCCGCGGCGGCTCCGCCTCCACCTTCGCCAGCAACTCGCCGGGCGGGCTCATCAACTTCATCTCCAAGACCGGGGAGCGTGAGGGCGGCGCCGTCGCGCTGACCGCCGGGCTCGACTTCGACCAGTATCGCGCCGACTTCGACTACGGCGGCCATCTCGGCGACGACTGGCGCTTCCACGTCGGCGGCTTCTACCGCCAGGGCGAGGGCCCGCGCCGCATCGGCTTCGACGGGCAGCGCGGCGGCCAGTTCAAGGGCAACGTGACCCGCCAATTCGCCAACGGCTACATCCGCCTCTACGCCAAGTATCTCGACGACCGCTCGCCCTTCTACGATTCGGTGCCGCTGCGCGTGACCGGCAGCGACGCCGATCCCAAGCTGGCGGCGGTGCCCGGCTTCGATCCGACCCACGACACGCTGTCCACGCGCGCGCTGCAATCGGTCGTGCTGCTGGACGAGCAGAACCAGCCCGTCCGGTAGGACATTCGCGACGGACAGCACGTCAAGGAGCGCGCGCTCGGCGTGGAAGGGCAGTTCGCGCTGTCCGACTGGACGATTACCGAGCGCTTCCGCGTCGCCGGCCACTCGGGCGGGCTGATCGGACCGTTCAGCAGCCTGTACCTGTCGCCCGCCGCCGCGCTGACGCGGCTCGGCGCGACCGGCGGCTCGTTCCGCTACGCCAGCGGTGCCGCCGCCGGCCAGGCGATCGCCGAGCCCGCCGCGCTGAACGGCAACGGCCTGATCGCGATCTACAACATCCGCGATCGTCGCCAGCAGGATGTCGGCAACGTCACCAACGACCTGCGCGCCAGCCGCGTGTGGAACCTGGGCGGCGGCGACCTGACGACCACCGCCGGCTTCTACGCCGCGCGCCAGCAGATCGACACCTCGATCCTCTACGGCGTGGCGGTGACCGAGGTGAGCGGCGGCGGCGACGCGGCGCTGCTCGACGTCTTCGACAGCGCCGGGCGCGCGCGCACCGCCAACGGCATCTATGCCCTCAACCCGCTGTCCGGCACGCAGCGCCGCACGCTGCGGCTGTCCTATGCGGTCAACGCGCCCTTCGCCTCGGCCAATTACCACATCGGCCGCGTGTCGATCGGCGGCAGCCTGCGCTACGATTTCGGCAGCGCCCACGGCCAGGTCTACGGCGTCGAGCTGGGCGGCGGTCGCGTCGGGCAGGTCGCGCGCGACGTCGATGGTGACGGCGTGATCTCGCCCGCCGAACAGCGCGTGGGCGTGACCCCGTCCGCGCCGGGCAATGTCGACTACGACTATCGCTACCTGTCCTATTCGGCGGGCGTGAACTTCCGCATTGCCGAGCCGCTGGCGGTGTTCGCACGCTACAGCCGCGGCGCGCGCGCCAATGCCGACCGCCTCACCTTCGGCGCGGTGATCGACAATGCCTCCGGCGGACTTGCGATCCCGCAGGCGGCCTACGACCCGGTCAAGCAGGCCGAACTGGGGGTCAAGTTCCGCCACCGCAACGTGACGCTGAACCTGACCGGCTTCCACGTCGATGCGCAGGATTCGAACATCAACACCTCCAACGGTTCGGTGATCGCGCGCGACTACCGCGCCAAGGGGCTCGAGTTCGAAGGCGGGCTGCGCTACGGCCTGTTCTCGCTGACCGGCGGCGCGACCTACACCGATGCGACGATCGTGCGCGACTTCGTCAATTCGGCGCTGAACGGCAACACGCCGCGCCACCAGGCCAGCCTGATCTTCCAGGCGACGCCACAGATCAGCAACGATCGCTTCGCGCTCGGCGCGGTCTTCATCGGCACCACCGACAGCTATGCGCAGGACGTCAACCTGCTCCGGATGCCGGGCTATGTGACGACGAATGCCTTCGTGCAGGTGCGCCCGACCGAGCGGCTGCTGGTGTCGGTCAACGCCACCAACCTGTTCGATGCGGTCGCGCTGACCGGCATCGACGAGGATCGCATCCCCGCCAGCGGGATCGTTCGCGGTCGCCTGCTGACGGGCCGCGCGATCTCGACGACGCTGCGCCTCGACTTCTAGGGTCTGATCCACTGACGCGGAAGCGGCGCCGGGTTCGCCCGGCGCCGCTTCAACACTCGACGACGTTCACCGCCAGCCCGCCCAGGCTGGTTTCCTTGTACTGCGTCCGCATGTCCTCGCCGGTCTGGCGCATCGTCTCGATCACCGCGTCCAGGCTGACGACATGGCTGCCGTCGCCGCGCAGCGCCAGATAGGCGGCGTTGATCGCCTTCACCGCGCCCATCGTGTTGCGCTCGATGCACGGGATCTGCACCAGTCCGCCGATCGGGTCGCAGGTTAGCCCCAGATTGTGCTCCATCCCGATCTCGGCGGCGTTCTCCACCTGCCGGTTGCTGCCCCCCAGCACCGCCGCCAGCGCGCCCGCCGCCATCGAACAGGCGACGCCCACCTCGCCCTGGCACCCCATTTCCGCGGCGGATATCGACGCGCGCTTCTTATAGAGCATCCCGATCGCCGCCGCGGTGTAGAGGAACCGCCGCGCGCCCTCCTGCCGCACCGTCGGCGGCTTGGTCGGCGCCACCAGCGTCTCGTAGAAGCGCAGCACCGCCGGCAGCACGCCGGCCGCGCCGTTGGTCGGCGCGGTCACCACCCGCCCGCCGGCCGCATTCTCCTCGTTCACCGCCAGTGCCCACAGGCTGACCCATTCGAACACCTCGGCCGGGTTGCGGCCCGGCGTGTTCCCGGTCAGCGCCTGCTCCAGCGCCCGCGCGCGCCGCCGCACCTTCAGCCCGCCCGGCAGCACGCCGTCGTGTGCGATCCCGCGGTCGATGCAGTCGCTCATCGCGTCGCGCACCGCGTCCAGGAACGCGTCGGCCTCGGCGGGCGAGCGCCACGCTTCCTCGTTCACGCGCACGATCTCGGCGATCGACAGCCCGGTCGTGTCCCCCAGCGCCAGCAGCTCGGCGCTTGACGAGAACGGGTGCCGGACCGCGATATTCTCCGCCAGCACCGGCGCACCCTTGCGCAGGATCGCGCCGCCGCCGATCGAGAAATACGTCTCGGCATAGCCGGTCCCGTCCGCCAGCCGCGCGGTGAAGCCGATGCCGTTGGGATGCTCCGGCAAGAAGTCGCGCGGGTGGAAGACGATGTCGATCGCCTCCGCGAAGGGGATCGTCCGCTCCCCGGCCAGCATCAGCTTCGATCGCTCGCGGATGTCGGCCAGCAACCCGGGCGCGGCATCCGGATCGACGCGTTCCGGCTCCCACCCCGCCAATCCCAGGATCGCCGCGGTGTCGGTGGCATGACCGCGCCCGGTCAGCGCCAGCGATCCGTACAGGTCGCACCGCACCCCCGTCACCGCCTGCTCCTGCGCCACCGCGCGCTGGGCGAAGTCGAACGCCGCGCGCATCGGCCCGACCGTGTGCGAGCTCGACGGCCCGATCCCGATCGTGAACAGTTCGGCGATGCTGATCGGCCGCGACGCGCATCGGTCCAGCGCTGGGGTCGGAAAATCGGGCTGCATGTATCCTCGCGGGTCGGAGTGCATGCCCCATCTGTCCCTTGCGCCTGAGATCGCTATCCCGTCGGCGGGCGCCGGATCTCCCCGCCGCCTCTCTCCAGATGTCCTTGGCCGATGTGGTCCTTTTGCCTGAGAGTTTCCGGGGCGGTTGCTCCTTCGGCGCCGGGGCACGCCCGGTCTCTCCCACATCGACGTCGTCGGCCGCGGTATCGGCGCGCATCGCGAACCGGTCAAGCCGCCCCTCGACGCCGGGCTGCCGCCGCATTATATACCGGCCGTTATGGAATCGACCGTGCTTGCCGACGCCCCCGCCCCCACCCGCGGGCGTCCGCGCGAATTCTGCCCCGAGGCCGCGCTCGGCGCCGCGCTCGGCGTGTTCTGGGCCAAGGGCTATGACGGCGCCTCGATAGCGGACCTCACCGCCGCGATGGGCATCACCAAGCCCAGCCTGTACGCCGCCTTCGGCAACAAGGAACAGCTCTTCCACCAGGCGCTCGACCGCTACGAGGCGGAAAAGCTCGCCTACACGCGCGAGGCGTTGAAACAGCCGACCGCGCGCGGCGTCGCCGAGCATTTCATGCGCGGTGCGGTCGCGGCGCAGACCAGCAGCTGCGACCCGAAAGGCTGCATGGGCGTCATCAGCGCCACCGCGTGCAGCGCCGCCGCCGACTCGATCAAGGCGCACATCATGGAACGCCGCGCCTCGTCGAACGCCGCGCTGGTCGCGCGCTTCGAACAGGCCAAGACCGAGGGCGACCTGCCCGTGCACGTCGATCCGCAGGGGCTGGCGCATTACCTCTATGCACTGCTTCAGGGGATGGCGGTGCTCGCTACCTCCGGCGCCACGCGCGCCGATCTCGACCGCATCGTCGATCTCAGCCTGTCGATGTGGCCGACCGCCTGATGCGCGGCTGTAAAAAATAAATTACCGACCGGTACAGAAAGTCGTTGACGGTCCGTCGGACGGTTTATATACCAGGCGGTACGGAATGGGGAGCCACCCCGGCACCTCAGCATCGCAGGAGCCGCTGATGGATCCTCGTTCCCACGCCCGCCCCGGCGCGACCTGATCGCCGCGCCCCGACCGACCGTTTTTCCCGCGTACCGTTCCCGCTCGCGCTTCCCCCGTCGTCGCTGACGCCGGGAACGGTGGCGCCCGCCCTGTCCTGCCCACATTCTCTTGGGGAGATCGCCCATGGCCTATCTGATGCTCGACGACGACCGCGCGGTCGTCACCACCCCGCTTTCCGGCGCCCCGCTTGCCGCCCCAGCTCCCTGCGCCGATCCGGTGCCGGAGGCGCCCGCGCGCCTCTCCGCGCTGGAATGGTCCGTCGTGGCGCTCGCCCGTCAGGACCGGCTGTCGTCGCTGAACCGCCCGGGTCGCATCGCCACCGCACTCGCGATCCTCTTCAAGCCGCCGCACAACCGCATGCTCGCCGACGAACGGCTGGAGGCGCTGCGCCGTATCGCGGTCTTCGGCTGGCACTATGGCTACACGATTCCCACGGAGGAGCTGAAGCGCTTCCTCAAGGCCGGCTTCTCGCCCGCGCAATACGAACTGATGATGGACAGCATCGGCGTCGCCAAGCTCGGCAACGCACGCCGCCAGGCGTAACGTCGGCGCGGCTGCCTTTTTCCCCCGTTCGGCCTGAGCGTGCCGAAGGACGTGTGCCAAACGCACGCGCTTCGACAGGCTCGGCATGAACGGGGTGAAGCGACCGACTTTTCCCTTTCCGGCCCGGCCCCCGGCGCGCTCACCCGATCAGCAACCGCGCTCCCAGCGCCGCCACCAGCGCCGGGATCATCGTCGCCGCCCCGACCTTCAGAAACCGCCAGAAACCGACGTCCTCTCCCTCGCGCCGGATCGCCTGCAGCCAAAGGATGGTCGCCAGGCTCCCCGTGATCGACAGGTTCGGCCCCAGGTCGACCCCGATCAGCAGCGCGTCGACGATCACCCGCGGCGGCTGCGCCTGCGCCACCGCGGTGCTCGCGATCAGGCCGGCGGGCAGGTTGTTCATCAGGTTCGACGCGAACGCCAGCACCGTGCCCGACCAGGCCGCCCCGCGCACCGGCTCCGCGGCAAGGTCGCGCAGGCCCACCGCGACCCGCGCGATCACGCCGGTGCGATCGAGCGCCTCGACCAGCACGAACAGCCCCGCGACCAGCGGCAGCACGCTCCACGACACCGCCCGCACCGTCGCTGCCGGCGAGCGCCGCACGAGCGCCGCGACTGCCCCCATCGTCGCTGCGCCCGCGATGCACGTCGGCAATCCCAGCGGCCGGTCGAATGCCGACACCGCCAGCAGCAGCACCGCCGTCGCGGCGATCCCCGCCAGCGCCGCCTTCCCCGCCGGGGTCAGCGGCACCCGCGCCACCGTGCTCTCGCACACCCCCGTCAGCCGCGCGCGCTCGACGCAGCGCAACGCCACGAACGTCACCACGATCGCCGCCACCGACGGCACCGCGAACGACGCGAACCATTCACCCAGCGGCGGCATCCGCCCCCCGTACAGCACCAGATTGGCCGGATTCGAGATCGGCAGGACGAAGCTCGCCGCATTGGCGATCAACGCGCAGGCGAACAGCAGCGGCAGCGGCTCCGCCCGCGCCGTGCGCGCCGCGGCATACACCGCCGGGGTCAGCACCACCGCGGTCGCATCGTTGGACAGAAACGTCGTCGTCACCACGCCCGTGGCATTGACCAGCAGGAACAGCCGCCGGGGCGATCCCCGCGCATGGCCGACCGCCGTCGCCGCCACCCAGTCGAACAGCCCCTGCTCGCGCGCCGTCTCGCTGAGCAGCATCATGCCGATCAGGAACAGGTAGACGTCCGCCCCCTTTCCGACCGCGAACAGCGCCTCGCGCGGCGTGACGAGCCCGCATACCAGCAGCATCGCCGCGCCGGCCACCGCCCAGATCGCCTCGGGCCAGCGGAACGGTCGCGCGATCACTCCTGCGGTGGCGGCGGCGCAGATGCCCCAGGTCGCGGCGGTGGCGATCGTCATGCGGCGCCCCTGCCCGATCGCGTGCGCGCGCACCAGCGCCCGGGCGCCGCACGCCCGCTTTCGTCAGAGGTTGGCCTGCTCGTCCTCCGGCAGATCGGCGTCGGGCGGGTAATAGAGCTCGGCGCACTCCGCGCGCAGGCACCCGCCCTCGATCACGATGTCGTCGCGATACGCATCGGCGATGAAGGTCAGCGTGTCGACATGCCGCGCCTCGAAATACATCGCGTGCACGTCGTCGCGTCCCGCGCCGTAGACGACGCGCCCGACCTTCGACCAGATCGACGCCATGGTGCACATCCCGCACGGTTGCAGCGTCGAATAGAGCGTCGCATCGCGCAGCTCCAGCGCGCCCTCGCTCTCGCACCCGCGCCGGATCGCCATCATCTCGGCATGGGCGGTCGCGTCGGGCAGCTCGTGGGTCTGGTTGCGCTCGGCCGCGATCACCCGCCCGCCGCGCACGATCACCGCCCCCAAGGGCGAGGTGGAGGGATCGCTCCCCTTCGATCGCGCGATCTTGATCGCCTCGCGCATCCAGCGTTCGTCTTCCTGATCCATCGCCCCCCAACGCCGCCGCACGGGATTTGGGTGCACGGCCCGACGCTCAACCGTCATTCCCGCGAAGTCGGGAATCCGGACGCGCAGGTCCAGCGATCGGCCCCCGTCGTCAGAGGTTCCGGATCCCCGCCTCCGCGGCGATGACGCTGGTGGGTGCGGCGCCCGCCACGAAACGACACACTGACGACACCGCTGGCGATCCGCCGCAGATGATGACACACAGCCGGCCATGACCCGATGGCAGTTCTGGATCGACCGCGGCGGCACCTTCACCGACGTGGTCGCGCGCCGCCCCGACGGCACGCTCGTCACCGCCAAGCTGTTGTCCGAGGATCCCGACCGCCGCCATGACGCCGCCGAGGCCGCGATCCGCGCGCTGACCGGTGTCGGCGACGGTGCGCTGCCGCCCTGCGACATCCGCATCGGCACCACCATCGCCACCAACGCACTGCTGGAACGCGCCGGCGAACCCGTCCTCCTCGCGATCACGCGCGGCTTCGGCGACGCGCTGTCGATCGGCTATCAGGACCGGCCCGACATCTTCGCGCGCGCCATCCGCCGCCCCGCTCCGCTGTTCGCGCAGGTGGTGGAGATCGACGAACGCGTCGCCGAGGACGGCACCATCCTCACCCCGCTGGACGCGGACGCTGCCGCCGCCGCCTTCGCCCGCGCCTATGCCGGGGGTCTGCGCGCCGTCGCGATCGTCCTGATGCACGGCTGGAAGCACACCGCCCACGAGGAGCGGCTCGCCGGTTTGGCCCGCGCCGCCGGCTTCACCCAGGTTTCGGTCAGCCACCAGGCCGCGCCCGTCATCCGCCTCGTCACGCGCGGCGACACCACGCTCGCCGACGCGTACCTCTCGCCCGTCCTGCGCCGCTACGTCGCCGGGCTTGAAGCATCGCTCGGCCCCGATCTGCTCTTCATGCAATCCAGCGGCGGGCTGGTCGCGGGGTCGCGCTTCCACGGCAAGGACGCGCTGCTCTCCGGTCCGGCCGGCGGGATCGTCGGCATGGCACGCACCGCCGAAGCCGCCGGGTTCGACCGCGTCATCGGCTTCGACATGGGCGGTACCTCGACCGACGTCTCACTCTACGCCGGGCGATACGATCGCCGCACCGACGCGATGCTCGCGGGCGTGCGCGTCGCGGTGCCGATGATGCGGATCGACACCGTCGCGGCCGGCGGCGGCTCGATCTGCCATTTCGACGGCGGCCGGTTGCTGGTCGGCCCCGCCTCGGCGGGCGCCGACCCGGGCCCGGCCTGCTACCGTCGCGGCGGTCCGCTGACCGTCACCGACTGCAACCTGATCCTCGGCAAGATCCAGCCCGCGCACTTTCCCACGCTGTTCGGCCCCAACCGCGACCAGCCCCCCGACGCCGACGCCGCGCACGCCGCACTCGCACGCCTCCTCGACGAGGTCGAGGCGACGACCGGCGACCGCCTCGCCCCGCAGGCCGCCGCCGAGGGCCTCGTCGCGATCGCCGTCGCCAACATGGCGCGCGCGATCCGCGCCGTGTCCGTCGCGCGCGGCGAGGATCCGGCCGCCTACGCGCTCGCCTGCTTCGGCGGCGCGGGCGGGCAGCACGCCTGCCTCGTCGCCGACGCGCTCGGCATGGAGCAGGTGCTGATCCACCCGCTCGCCGGCGTCCTCTCCGCGGTCGGCATCGGCCTCGCCGCGCGCAGCACCGTCCACGACGCCACCGTGGCCTGTCCGCTCGACGACCCCGCACTGGACGACGCCCGCGCGCAGGCCGAACGGACCGCCGCCGCCACGCTCGCCGCGCAGGGCGTCGCGACGGAGACGATCCGCACCGACACCCACGCCCACCTCCGCTACGCGCGCACCGACCAGACGATCCCGGTCGCTTGGAGCACGCCGCGCGCGATGCGCGCCGCCTTCGCGGACGCACACCGGCAGCGTTTCGGCTTCACCAGCGACGACGCGCTGGTGGTCGAGCAACTTCGCGTGGAGGCGACCGGCGGCGACACCGCCTCGCTTCCCCCGCCGACGCTTCCCGCGACGACCGGCGCGCCGATCGACACCGCGCGCATGTACCTTGCCGGCGCACTCCATGACCTGCCGGTCTACGACCGCGCGCAGCTCGCCCGCGACGCACACCTGCCCGGCCCCGCGCTCCTGATCGACCCCGTCTCAACCGTGGTGGTCGAACCCGGCTGGTCGGCGCGCGTCCTGCCGGACGCCACCCTGCTACTCGAACGCACCGCCGCCCGTATCGAGCGAGCCGCCGACGCCGCCGCCGATCCGGTGCGGCTGGAGATCTTTGCCGGGCTCTTCATGGGCATCGCCAAGGAGATGGGCGCCGCACTCCAGCGCAGCGCCGCCTCGGTCAACATCCGCGAGCGCCTCGACTTCTCCTGCGCGCTGTTCGATGCGCACGGCGGGCTCGTCGCCAACGCCCCGCACATCCCGGTTCACCTCGGCTCGATGGGCGAAAGCATCCGCACCGTGATCGCCAATCGCGCCGGGACGATGCGCCAGGGGCAGGCCTATGCGCTCAACGACCCCTATCGCGGCGGCACCCACCTCCCCGACATCACCGTCGTCATGCCGGTCTTCGCCGGCGGGGACGCGCCTGCGTATTTCGTCGCCGCGCGCGGCCATCATGCCGACGTCGGCGGCACCACCCCCGGCTCGATGCCCCCCGACAGCCGCACGCTGGCGGAGGAAGGCGTGGTCTTCGACGACGTGCTGATCGTCGACGATGGCGCGCTGCTCGAATCGCCGATCCGCAACCTGCTGGCCGGCGGCCGCTACCCGGCGCGCAACATCGACCAGAACATCGCCGACCTGGCCGCACAGGTCGCCGCCTGCGCGCGTGGCGCCGATGGCCTGCGCGGGCTCGTGGCCCGTCACGGCGCCGCGGTCGTCACCGGATACATGGCGCACGTCCAGGCACATGCCGAGGCGATGGCGCGCCGCCTGATCGCCACGCTCCCCGATGGCCGTTTCCGCTACCCGCTCGACAACGGCAGCGCCGTGGAGGTGCGCGTCGTCGCCGACGACGGCAACCTCACGATCGACTTCACCGGCACCAGCGAGCAACATCCGGGCAATTTCAACGCGCCCCTGGCGGTCACCCGCGCCGCGGTGCTCTACGTCCTGCGCCTGCTCGTCGACGACGCGCTCCCGCTCAACGACGGCTTCCTCCGACCGGTCACGCTGATCGTCCCGCAAGGCTCGATGCTCAACCCTCGCGCCCCCGCGGCGGTGGTGGCGGGCAATGTCGAGGTCAGCCAGGTCGTCACCGACGCGTTGCTGGGCGCGCTCGGCGCGATGGCCGCCAGCCAGGGCACGATGAACAACCTCACCTTCGGCGACGCGACCTACCAATATTACGAGACGATCGCCGGCGGCGCGGGCGCCGGCCCCGACCATGACGGCGCCGACGCGATCCAGACCCACATGACCAACAGCCGCCTGACCGATCCCGAGGTGCTGGAAACCCGCTACCCGGTGCTGGTCGAGCGCTTCGCGATCCGCCGCGGCTCGGGCGGCGCGGGCGCGCACCGCGGCGGCCACGGCACGATCCGCCGCCTGCGGTTCCTCCGGCCGCTGCGCGCCGCGATCCTCAGCAACCGCCGCCTCGTCGCGCCCTTCGGCCTGTCCGGCGGCGCGGACGGCCGACCCGGCGCAAACCGCGTGGAGCGCGCCGGCGGCACGACCGAACCACTCGCCTCCACCGCCGCGGTCGACATGGCGGCCGGCGACGTCCTCGTCATCGAAACGCCCGGCGGTGGCGGGTATGGAGAGGCGGCGCGATGATCGATCAACCACCCCGCCCGCATCAACCACCCCGGCGAACGGAGCGGGACAGCACGACCTCCAAGCTGTCGCGACCTCTACAAAACGCCTCCCAAGATATTGGCGGTGAAGGCGAGACTATCAAAAGGCGCGCACACCCTGCTCCCGTTCCGCGCCACCTTCGCCAATATTTGCCCCGTCGGAGCCCGCGCTGACATGCTCGTCCTCGCCGGCATCGCCGTCATCGCCGCGGGTTTCCTGCTGCGCTTCAATCCATTGCTGGTGATCGTCGCCGCCGCGCTCGTCACCGGCCTCGCCGCCGGGCTCGATCCGCTCACCGTGCTCGCCACCTTCGGCCGCGCCTTCAACGACACCCGCTACGTCACCGCCATCTACATGGTCCTGCCCGTCATCGGCCTGCTCGAACGGCGCGGCCTCCAGTCGCGCGCCCGTGCGCTCGTCGCCGGCTTGCGCGGCGCGACCGCCGGCCGGCTGCTGGCCGGCTACCTCCTCTTCCGCCAGGTCACCGCCGCGCTCGGCCTCACCTCTGTCGCCGGTCCCGCACAGACGGTCCGCCCGCTGGTCGCCCCGATGGCGGAGGCCGCCGCCGAGCGGCAAGGCGCCGCCGATTGGGCCGAACAGGTCAAGGCGATGGCCGCCGCCACCGACAATATCGGGCTGTTCTTCGGCGAGGACATCTTTATCGCGATCGGCTCGATCCTGCTGATGAAGGGCGTGCTGGAGGGCTATGGCATCGTCCTCGAACCGTTCCAGCTCTCGGTCTGGGCGATCCCCACCGCGGTCGCCGCCTTCCTGATCCACGGCACCCGCCTGCTGCTGCTCGACCGCCGGCTGAAGCGGCGATGATCGGCCTGAACCTCGTCTACGGCGTCGCCGGCCTCGTCTTCGCCTCGTTCGCGCTGCTGTCCGCACGCGACCGCCGCTGGGCCAACGCCGCCTTTCACGCATTGATCGCATTGTCCTTTCTGATCGGCGACCGGCTCGGCGACATTGCCAACGGCGTCCTGGTGCTCACCCTCGTCGCGCTCGCCGCCTCCGGCCGCATGAGGCGCAGCACCCCCGCCCCGCCCGCCGACGACCGTCACGGCGCACGCGTCTTCATCCCCGCGCTCGTCATCCCCGCCACCGCGCTGCTCGGCACGCTGGCGTTCAAGCAATTCCCCGCCCTCGTGGACCCTAGGCAGGCGACGCTCGTCGCGCTCACGCTCGGCACGCTGGTCGCGCTCGTCCTGTGCGGCCTCCTGCTCCGCGCCCGCGCCGCCGAGCCGTTCGCCGCCGGGCGCGGCCTCATCGACGACATCGGCTGGGTCGCGATCATGCCGCAGATGCTCGCCAGCCTCGGCGCGGTCTTCGCGCTGGCGGGCGTCGGCGAGGTCGTCGGCGCGCTGATCGGCGCGGTGATCCCGGCGGGCAGCATCCTCGGCGCGGTGCTCGCCTATGCGCTCGGCATGGCGCTCTTCACGATCGTGATGGGCAACGCGTTCGCCGCCTTCCCGGTGATGGCCGCCGCCATCGGCGTGCCCTTGCTCATCCGGCAATCCGGCGGCGACCCCGCGATCGTCGCCGCCGTCGGCATGCTCGCCGGCTTCTGCGGCACGCTGATGACCCCGATGGCCGCCAACTTCAACCTGCTCCCCGCCGCGCTGCTCGACCTGAAGGACCGCTACGGCGTGATCCGCGCACAGGTGCCGACGGCACTCGCGCTGCTCGCCTTCAACATCCTGCTGCTCTACGCGATGATCGCATGACCACCCAGCTCGACCGCGCCACCGCCGACCGCTTCGCCGCCCTGACGCTCGGCCATGTCGGGCGCGAATATCCGAACGTCCTACTCCACGTCCTGACCGCGCCGGAGGACGCGCAAACCCCGTCGCAACTCCACCCCGCCTTCTACGGCAGCTTCGACTGGCACAGCTGCGTCCATGGCTGGTGGCAGCTGCTGCGGCTGCTCCGCCGCCACCCCGATCTTGCCGCCGCCGCCGACATCCGCGCCCGCGCCGACGCCACCTTCACGCCCGACAAGATCGCCGGCGAGATCGCCTATGTCGGGCGCCCGGCCAGCGCCGGGTTCGAACGCCCGTACGGCTGGGCGTGGCTGCTCGCGCTCCATGACGAGGCCGCCCGCCACCCCGCGCCCTGGGCCGCGACGATCGAGCCGCTCGCCCGCCTGATCGCTGCGCGCTTCCACGCCTTCCTGCCGCGCCTGACCTATCCGATGCGCGTCGGCACGCACTTCAACACCGGCTTCGCGCTGACGTTGGCGCACGACTGGGCCGCCCGCCACGACCCCGATCTGCAAGCGCTGATCGCCGCCACCGCGCAGCGCTGGCACGCCGGCGACCGCGACTGCCAGGCGTGGGAGCCGGGCGGCGACGAATTCCTCTCGCCCGCGCTTACCGTCGCGCTGCTGATGACGCGCGTCCTCGATACCGCAGCCTTCCGCCGCTGGTTCGACGCCTTCTTGCCGCGCATCGCGGCCGGCGAACCCGCGACGCTCTTCACCCCCGCGATCGTCTCCGACCGCAGCGACGGCAAGATCGCGCATCTCGACGGCCTGAACCTCAGCCGCGCCTGGTGCTGGCGCACGATCGCCGCCACGCTCGGCCCCGACCACCCGGTCGCCGGGCGCGCCGAGCAGGCCGCACGCGACCATCTCGCCGCCAGCCTGCCGCATCTCGGCGACGATTACATGGGCGAACACTGGCTCGCCACCTTTGCGCTGCTCGCGCTGGAGCCGTAGTCCCTGCCCGCGCGTAGGAGGCACAACCTCCTGCAACCGTGAGCCTTTCCGATGACCGACCATCCCGACTGCCGCGTCGCGCTGATCCTGGGCGGCGGCAATGCGCTCGGCGCCTATCACGCCGGCGTCCATCAGGCGCTGGAGGACGCGGGCGTCAGCCCCGACTGGATCGTCGGCGCATCGGTCGGCGCGATCAGCGGCGCGATCATCGCCGGCAACGCCCCCGCCCAACGTACCGCGCGGCTCACCGACTTCTGGCGTCCGGCTCCCGAAGACACCCGCGACTGGAGCGCGATCCCCGACGACTGGCGGCGCAGCGGCGAGGTGCTGGGAACGATGCTCGGCGGGCGCAGCGGCATGTTCCACGGGGTCGGCACCACGCTGCTGGACGGCAAGCCCGCCCTCTACGATACCGCGCCGCTCGCCCGCACGCTGGCCGCGCTGATCGACGTCGATCGGCTCAACGGTGGCCCGATCCGCTACACCGCCACCGCGGTCGAACTCGACACCGGTGCCGACGCGATCTTCGACACGGCCGAGCGATGGGTCACCCCCGACCACGTCCGCGCCAGCGGCTCGCTGCCGCCCGGCTTCCCGCCGGTCACGATCGACGCCACGCGCTACGTCGACGGCGGCCTCTCCGCCAACCTGCCGCTCGATCCGGTGCTGTCCGCGCCGGGCGACGCGCCCCGCCTGTGCATCGCGGTCGACCTCCTCCCGCTCGCCGCCCCGCGCCGCGATACGCTCAGCGCGATGGTCGAGCGCATGCAGGACCTCACCTTCGCGATCCAGTCCCGCCGCAGCATCGCGGCGTGGCAGGCACGCTATGCGCACGACCCGGCCCTCGCCGACCGCTCGGTCACGCTCGCGCACCTCGCCTATGCCGATCAGGACGCGGAGGTCGCCGGCAAGGCGATGGACTTCTCGCCCCGCTCGGTCCGCGCGCGCTGGGACGCCGGCCGCCGCGACGCGGCCGCGCTGCTCGCACGGTGGCGCGCCGGCGGGTTCCCGATCGGCCGCGCCGGCCTCCACCTGGTCTAAAGCAGCTTGTCCAGCGTGATCGGCAGGTCGCGCACCCGTTTTCCGGTCGCATGCCACACCGCATTGGCGACCGCCGCGGCGACACCCGTGATGCCGATCTCGCCGATCCCGTGCGCGCCCATCGGGGTGTGCGGATCGGGGATGTCGGTCCAGATCACGTCGATCTCGGGCACGTCCAGGTGCACGGGGATGTGATATTCCGCCAGGCTGGGGTTCATCACCCGCCCGTTGCGCTCGTCGAACTGCGTCTCCTCCATCAACGCCATGCCCAGCCCCATGATGATCCCGCCGCGGAACTGGCTGATCGCGGTGCGCGGGTTCAGGATTCGGCCGCAGTCGAACGATCCCAGGATACGGTTGACGCGCAGCTCGCCGGTCACCGCATTGACCCGCACCTCGCAGAAGATCGCGCTGTGCGAGTGCATCGACCAGTGCATCAGCTCGAGCGGCATCGACCCCGCCTTGGTCACCGACACCTGCGGCCGCTGCGCCCGCGCCAGGATCGAGGCATAGCTTTCGCGCCGCGCCGGATCGCTGCGGCTCGCCAGCCCGCCGTCGACGCTGCCCACCTCGGCGGCCGACAGCCCGGCAAGCGGCGAATCGTTCCCCGCCAGCTTCAGCAGGTCGGCGACCAGCGCATTGTGCGCCGCGATCACCGCCGCGCCGATCGCCGCGGTCTGTTGCGACCCGCCAGCCATGATCGCGCCGGGGATCGCCGAATCGCCGTAGTCGACCGTGACGCTTTCGATCGGCAGCCCCAGCCGCTCGGCCGCGACCATCGCGGTGGTGGTGCTGGTGCCCATCCCCATCTCGGCCGCCGCGACCGCCACGTGTGCGTGCACCTCGTCGCCGTCGCGCGTCAACGTCAGGCGCGCCTCCGCGCCCGGCATCCGGTAATAGGGATAGGTGCCGGTCGCACAGCCGGTGCCCACCCACCATTCGCCCTCGCGCCGCATCGCCGGTCGCGGGTCGCGCACGGCCCAGCCGAACTTCTCCGCCCCCTGCCGCCACGCGGTGACGATATGCCGCGAGGAGAAGGGCACGCCGGTCGTCGGATCCTTTTCCGGCTCGTTGATGATGCGCAGCTCGACCGGATCGATCCCCAGCCGCTCGGCCAGCTCATCCACCGCCACCTCCAGCGCGAAGGTGCCGACCGCCTCGCCCGGCGCGCGCATGAAGGTGTTGGCCAGCATGTTCATCCGCGCCACCTCGACCTTCAGCGCGAAGCTGCGCGCGGCATAGGTGCAGCGCGTGCCGAGGATGAACGGCTCGGGCATGTTGTTGTGCGGGGTCATGACGGACAGGCCGGTGTGGACGATCGCGTCGAACGTCCCGTCCGCCTGCGCGCCGATCGCGACGCGCTGCTCGGTCAGCGTCCGCCCGCCGACCGTCCGGTACACGCCCTCGCGCGACAGCGCGATCCGCACCGGGCGCCCCGACAGCTTGGCCGCCGCCGCCGCGATCACCTGATGGTCCCACAACCCCTTGCTGCCGAACCCGCCGCCGACATAGGGCGAGGTCAGCCGCACCTTCTCGGCCGGCAGCCCGAACGCCGCGCCGATCGTCTCGGCCTGCTGCGACACCATCTGGCTGGCGTCGTGGATCACCAGCGCGCCGTCGACCCATGCCAGCGTCGCGGCGTGCGGCTCGATCGGATTGTGGTTGTGCCGCGGCGTGCGGTAGACCTCGTCGACCTTCACCGGCGCCGCCGCCAGCGCCGCCTCGGCATCGCCGATGTCGGTGCGCAGCGGCTGGCCGAAGAACATGCCCTGCTCGGTCCCGTTCGCCACCGCGCCCGCGACCGTCGTTGTCGATGGCTCCTCGGCATAGCGGACCTGCAACAACGCGGCGGCATGGTCCGCCTGCTCCTGCGTCTCGGCCAGCACGCACGCGACCGGCTGCCCGTTCCAGTGGATGCGGTCGTCCTGCATGATCGGCAGGTCCGCCGGGCCGACCGCATTGGCGCCGCTGCCGAACGGCGGCGGTGTCTTCATCCGCGGCGCGTTGCGGTGCGTCATCACCAGCACCACGCCCGCCGCCGCCTCCGCCGCGCCAGCGTCGATCTCCGCGATTCGCCCGCGCGGCACCGTGGCATAGACGAGCGCGGCATAGGTCAGCCCGTCGAACCGGAACTCGGCCGCGAACCGCGCCGCGCCCTTGACCTTCAGCGCGCCGTCCAGCCGCGACACCGGCGTCCCGATCAACCCGTGCTTGCGCGCGATCAGCGGATCGGGCTTGCCGCCGGGAATCCAGCTGTCGGGCGCCAGCGGTACCAGCTTCTGCATCGCCCCCATCATCAGCCCTTGCGCCGCCTGCTTGGCGCTGTCGACGATGCTCATGCCGCCTCTCCCCCAGCTGTTTCGCCTTTGGCCAGTTCGCCCAGCACCGCCACCAGGGTGCGCGTCGCCAACGCCGGCTTGAACGCATTGTCGCGCAGCGGCTGCGCATCCACGAATTCGCGCGCCGCCGCCTCGCGGATCGCTTCGTCGGTCAGCGTCGCCCCGCGCAACGCATCCTCGATCCGCGATGCCCGCCACGGCTTGTGCGCGACCCCGCCGAACGCGACGCGCACGTCGGCGATGCGATCGCCCTCCATCTCCAGCGCGGCGGCGACCGAGATCAGCGCGAAGGCGTAGCTCGCCCGGTCGCGCACCTTGCGATAGGTCGACCGCGCCGCGAACGGCAGCGGCGGCAATTCAATCTCGGTGATCAGTTCGCCCGGCGCCAGCACCGTGTCGAGATCGGGCCGGTCGCCCGGCAGCCGGTGCAGCCCGGCGAACGGCAGCGTCCGCGCGCCCTCCGCCCCCTCGACATGCACGGTCGCGTCCAGCGCGGCGAGCGCGACGCACATGTCGGACGGATGCGTCGCCACGCACGCCTCGCTCGCGCCCAGCACCGCATGGATGCGCGTGAACCCGCCGCGGGCGTCACACCCGCTCCCCGGCTGCCGCTTGTTGCAGCGCGACCCGGCCGTGTCGTAGAAATAGGTGCAGCGCGTCCGCTGGAGCATGTTGCCGCCGACGGTCGCCATGTTGCGGATCTGCGCCGACGCTCCCGCCAGGATCGCGCGCGCCAGCATCGGGTAGCGCGCGCGCACCGCCGGATGCTCGGCCAGCGCGGTGTTGCGCACACCGGCGCCGATCCGCAGCCCGCCGTCCGCGGTCTCCTCGATCCCGGTCGACAGCCCCGACACATCGACCAGCTGCCCCGCGCTCGCCACCGTCTCGCGCAGCAGGTCGACCAGGTTGGTCCCGCCGCCCAGATACGCGACGCCCGCCCCCCCGCCGGTCCGCACCGCCTCGGCGACATCGCCGGCGCGTGCATAGCTGAACGGCGTCATGCCGCCACCTCCGCCGCGACCGTGCGCCGGATCGCCTCGATGATCCCGTTGTGCGCGCCGCACCGGCACAGGTTGCCGCTCATCCGCTCCTGCACCTCCTCGCGCGTCAGCGCGACGGCGCCCGACAGATCGGCGGTGACATGGCTCGGCACCCCGCGCTTCGCCTCCGCCGCCATCCCGATCGCCGAGCAGATCTGCCCCGGGGTGCAATAACCGCACTGGAAGCCGTCATGCTCGATGAACGCCGCCTGCAACGGGTGCAGCGCGTCGCCGTCGGCCAGCCCCTCGATCGTGGTCACCGCGCGCCCGTCGTATTGGACGGCCAGCGCCAGGCACGACAGGATGCGCTCGCCGTCCACCAGCACCGTGCAAGCCCCGCACGCGCCCTGGTTGCAGCCCTTCTTGGTGCCGGTAAGGTGCAGCGTCTCGCGCAGGTGGTCCAGCAACGACACCCGCGCATCCGCCGGAGGTGCCGACGGCACCCCATTGACGACGATCGACATCTTTCCTCCGTTTCGCCGGAGCCGGCCGGCAGACATAAATCATAACAGTCCGTTCGGCGCCGGATAGTCCCCCCGACGAAAGCCTCATGCGGCGCTGCGAGCCGCCTGCGCCCGATCCTCCCGCTCCCGCGTTCATGCCGGCACATGACCACCCCTCGACCTGCCTCCATCCGCTCTCCACGATCCGCCGGCCATCGCCGCATCGTTCGGCGGGAGCGATAACCGACGATGCGGTGGCGACGGCGTAACCTGGCCTCGATGAGCGCGGATGTCGGCGACGGGCTCGCCCCCGGTGTCGAAGCGATCGCTACCCCGCGTGAGGCCACCGCCGCCGAACGCGCCCCGCCGGCGCGCGGCTACCGCGTGATCGCGCTCGTCGTCGCCTCCGCATTGTTCATGCAGCAACTCGACGGCACCGTGCTCACCGTCGCGCTGCCGACGATGGCGCGCGACCTCGGCACGTCGGCGACCAGCCTCAGCGTCGCGCTGACCAGCTACCTGCTCGCGCTCGCCCTCTTCATCCCGGCCAGCGGGACGCTCGCCGACCGGTTCGGCTCGCGCAACCTGTTCTGCGCCGCGATCGGCGTGTTCCTGCTCGGCTCGCTCGCCTGCGCACAGTCCGCGTCGCTGCCGATGCTGGTCGGCGCACGCTTCGTGCAGGGGATCGGCGGCGCGATGATGGTGCCGGTCGGCCGGCTCGTCCTGCTGCGCAGCGTGGCCAAGGAGGACATGGTGCAGGCGTTGTCGTGGCTCGTCATGCCCGCGCTTGCCGGGCCGATCCTGGGGCCGCCGCTCGGCGGGTTCATCGTGACCTGGCTCGACTGGCGCTGGATCTTCTACCTCAACATCCCCGTCGGCATCCTCGGCGTGGTCGGCGCGTTCCTGCTCGTGCCCGACGTGCGCGGCGACCCGCGCGCGCGCTTCGACCTCATCGGCTTCCTGCTGTCGGGCGTCGCGCTCGGTTGCCTGCTGTTCGGGTTCGAACTGGCAAGCCGCCCCGGCACCGGCCTGGCCGCGCTCGCGCTGCTGGCGGTCGGGGCGTTGCTGGCGATCGGCTACGTGCGCCACGCTCGCCGCACGACCGACCCGATCCTCGATCTCACGCTGATGCGCGTGCCGACCTTCCGGCTGTCGGTGTTCGGCGGCTCGCTGACGCGCATCACGCAGGGTGCGCAGCCGTTCCTGCTCCCGCTGATGTTCCAGATCGGCTTCGGCCTCTCGGCGGCGCGCACGGGCACGATCACGATGGCGGGCGCGATCGGCGCGCTGGCGATGAAGGCGCTTGCCCCGCGCGTGCTGCGCCGCTGGGGATTTCGCCGCAGCCTGATCGTGTCCGGTCTGGCGAGCAGCGCGGGTTACGCGACCTGCGCCTTCTTCCGGCCCGACTGGCCGGTCGCGGTCATGTTCGGCGTGCTGGCGCTGTCGGGTTTCTTCACCTCGTTCCAGTTCACCGGCTACAATGCCATCGCCTATGCCGATGTCGACAAGGACCGGATGAGCGCCGCGACCAGCTTCTACGCGACCTTCCAGCAACTGACGTTGTCGCTCGGCATCTGCACCGCCGCCACCGTGCTCGAACTCGGGACATTGGTGCAGCGCGACGGCCGCCCGACCCTGACGACCTTCTCGGTCGCGTTCGTGGTCGTGGCGACCATCTCCGCCGCCGCGGTCGTGTGGAACCGCCGCTTCGCGCCCGACGCCGGCGCGGAAATGAGCGGCCATCGCGACCACGACTGATCGGGTGGTGGAAGGGTTGTTAACCGCTCCGCTTTAGAAAAGGGAGCGTCCTCCACACGATCGGAAGCGCCCTGTATGATCGTCATCGCCGGATATGCCATCGGCTCGCTGTTCACGCTGGCCGCGGTCGGCAACCTGTGCCTCGCCCGCCGCCCGGCCCGCGTCCGCGCGCCGGTTCGGCAACGGTAACGTCGACGGGTACGTGGCGGAGCGGCGTCCCGCCCTTCAAAAAACGCGCGCAGGTCGCTCCCGACCGTGCGCCGCTACCGCTGCAACTCGCCACGAACGATATCGGCGGTGCCGTCGCGCCTAGATTTGCGAATAGGGCGTCGGGCTGAGGATGCGATTGTCGATGCCGGTCGTGATGTCCGGGTCGGTAAGCCCGGGCGTCGTGATCAGGCGCTTCCACGCCGGGTCGGCGCCGAAGGTGCGCCAGGCGCGCTCGCGCGCCGCCATGTCCGTGAAGGTCAGCATGTACGTGAGGCTCGGCAGACGCTCGCCGGTCAGGTCCTGCGCGAAGAAGACCGGGGCAAGCCCGGCGCGCCGGAAGATCTCGATCTCGCCGCCGGTATCGAACATGTCGATCTTGGTCGCTCCCGCCTTGTCGCTATGGCTGAAATAGGTCCGCAGCTCAAAGATGCGGCTGCTGCCGCCGGGCACCTCCAGGCGTGCGAAATGGGGAAAGGCGCGCATCAGCTTGATGTCGAGCGACGCATGGGGCGGTTCGCCGGGCGCGGTGTTCGAGAACGGCGCGGCGGCCTTCGCATACGTCGCGTCACCGGCCAGCTTGCCGGGTAGCGCCACGAAGTCGGCGGCGCCGGCGTGGGGGATGAGGACGAGCAGGCTCGGACTGCCGGGCCCGATCGTGACGGTGAAGACGCCCACCGGCCCGCAACCAGCGCGCCGGGCGGCGGGAATGAACGCGTCGCGCAGGTAGGCGTCGAGACGCTCCCTCATCGGTCCGTTGACCAGGCGATAGGTACGAAGCTCGTAGATCTCGCGTTGCGACGCCGTCGCCGTCGTCGGACGCGCCAGCGCCCCGCCGCTCGAGATAGCGACTCCTCCCGCCGCAGCGGCGGTCAGCATCGACCGTCGATCCATCGTCTTCGCCATCGTTCCCCCGGAAAGCTGTAGCGCTACCAACGGAGCGCATTCGGCCGATCCCGTCAATCAACGAGGTTTAGGGACAAAACGTTTACGCGCGGCGATCATCCTTGATCCGCGAGAGCGACACCCCGCTTCACGCCTCCGCTCATCCCGCGCCCGGGTCGGACGGATCGGGATCATCCTCGACGCCGATGAAGCACGCACAGCGGCTCTTGGTGTCATTCGGGCCAGGCTGCAAAGGGTAAATGGCGGAGAGGGTGGGATTCGAACCCACGGTACCCGTGAGGGCACGCCGCATTTCGAGTGCGGTGCATTCGACCACTCTGCCACCTCTCCGCGAGGTCCCTGCGGCCGTTCGGCGCGCCCGGGTTGCTGGTCGAGGCGCGGCCCCTAGCGTGCCGCTGCCCCCCGCGCAAGCGCCTTCGCGTGTTGTGCGGTGCGATTTCCGCACTAGATGGGTCGCATGAGCCCGAACCTGCCGACCGACCGACTGCCCGACGATCCCGCCCCGCCCCCGATCGCGCATGCGCGCTTCTCGATCGGCGACGTGGTGCGCCACCGCATGCTCGACTTCCGCGGCGTGATCTTCGACGTCGACCCGGTCTTCGCCAACAGCGAGGAATGGTATCAGTCGATCCCGGAGACGCTGCGTCCGCGCAAGGACCAGCCCTTCTACCATCTGCTCGCCGAGAACCTCGAATCGAGCTACGTCGCCTATGTCAGCCAGCAGAACCTGGAGCATGACGACAACGACGAACCCGTCGAGCATCCCGCGATCGCCGGCTTGTTCGACCGGCTCGACGACGGCCGCTACGGGCTGAAGCGGCTTCATCGCCACTGACGGGCCGTCAACCGCCGGCAACGCCGGGGAATCGGTTGACATGTGCGAAGGGCTATCCTAACCGCCACGCTTCAACCGTGCGGTACGGCCGTCGCGGTCCATGACATTTGGGAAGCAATTCCCCTTGAAGGAATGAACGTAGCCATGTTCGCAGTCGTGCGCACGGGCGGCAAGCAGTACCGCGTCGCCGCCGGAGACAAGATCGTCGTCGAGAAGATCGAGGGCGAGGCCGGCGCGTCGGTGACGCTGGGTGACGTGCTGCTCGCGGGCGAGGGTGCGGAGCTCAAGGACGTCGCGGGCCTGACCGTCGCCGCCGAGATCATCGCCCAGGCGAAGGGCGAGAAGGTGATCGTTTTCAAGAAGCGTCGCCGTCACAACTATCGTCGCCGCAACGGCCATCGCCAGAACCACACGATCCTGAAGATCGTCTCGGTCGGCTGAGCCCCAACGCGCGAAAGGAACAGACACAATGGCACATAAGAAAGCAGGCGGTTCGTCGCGTAACGGTCGTGATTCGGCCGGCCGTCGCCTTGGCGTGAAGAAGTTCGGCGGCCAGGAAGCGGTCGCGGGCAACATCCTCGTGCGTCAGCGCGGGACGAAGTTCTATCCGGGCCGCAACGTCGGCATCGGCAAGGATCATACCCTGTTCGCGCTCGTCGACGGCCGCGTGGTGTTCCATGACGGCAAGCTGGGCCGTAAATTCTGCTCGGTGGACATGATTGCGGCCGCGGCCGAATAACATCGGGTGACCACACGGGTTGCCCACCAGGGCGACCCGGGGTTCCAGCAGGAACCCAGCCAGACAAGGGAGACGGGTCCGCCCCGGCTCCCTTTTTTTCATGCTCCCTCCCCTGATCGTCCCCGTGTCGCGCGCCCGTCATGGCGCCGTGCCACGGCCCGTCGAAGGAGATGGAGCATGTTCGCGTTGACGCCCCGCTTGACGTTACGGCCCGGCTGGCTGGAGGATGCGCCCGCGCTGACCCGCGCGATCGCGCACGAGGCGGTGGTCGGCCGCCTCGCCCGCGCGCCCTGGCCTTACGCACTGGACGATGCCGAGGCGTTCCTGTCGCTCCCGCGCGGGGCGACCGAGCCACGCTTCGCGATCGTCGAACGCGCGGCCGGCTACCGGTTGATCGGCGGCATCGGCCTGCACCGCGCCGAGGGCGGCGACCACGAACTCGGCTATTGGCTGACCCCGGACGCGTGGGGCCGCGGCTATGCGACCGAGGCGGGGCGCGCGGTGATCGCGATCGCGCGCCACGCGCTGCCGATCACGCGGCTGACCGCCTATCATCACGCCGACAACCCGGCGTCGGGCCGCGTCCTGCGCAAGCTCGGCTTTGTCGAAACCGGCCGGTCGCAGCGTCATGCGCTCGCCCGCGGGGGCATGGTCGAGGCGGTCGACTTCGCGCTCGACCTCGACGCGGACGATGCCCGTCCCATGCAAGCGATGGCGATCGCGGCCTGACCTCGTGCCGCCGCCCGGCCGTCGTGCGACCGACGACCGCCGGGCGGCGAGAAGCGAACGACCGGGCGGCTAGCGCGCAGCCGCCGCGCACGTACCGCCGTAGGCGATGCGGTACGACCGGCCGAAGCAGCGTATCAGCGCATCCACGACGGCCAGATTGGGCGGCCATGGCCGATCCGCGGGCAAACCCGCGGGCCTCTTCACCGCGTCCAGCCGACGTCGTGCGACGAGCAGGGCCTTTCGATCGTTGCCCAAGAAGGCGATCGTGGCATCGGCATAGGGGTTCCAGCCGAATCGATCGTCCTCCGGTGCCCTTCGCGACTTCTCCATCAACGGAATCGCGGCGGCGTGGTCGCCGTTCAGGGCGCGCAGCTGCGCCTCGTGCCAGTATAGAAGCGGGATACGCTCCTGCGAGTTCATGCGGTACGCCCGGATCAGATCGGCCGCGGCGCCGCCGCAGCCCGGCTTGTCCGCCAGTTCACGCCAACCGCCCGTCATGTCCTGATCGAACGCCTCGAACCCCAGCGCCAACATCTTGTCGTCACACCGGCAGGCCTCCGACGCGGGGACGGCGCGCGGAGAGGGCGTCGATGCCTGAAGCGGCGACGAGAAAAGGACAGCCATCAAGATCATCGATCGTTTCCGTTCGGAAAACCGCGCCTGCCGGTAAGCGCGGCTCGACGATAGGACCACGAGCGGCGATGCGTCGACTCGCGATCGCCCCGCATGATCCCGACGCGCACCGCCCGCGCTTTCGTCTAGCCCGCCGCGCGCGGCATCACCGCCGCCTCGTAATCGCTCTCCGCCAGCCCGATCAGCGCACGGTCGTCATGCTTCCACGGGTGGAAGCCGGGCAGGAAATAGGCCGCCCACACGCCCGCCACCTTGCGCGCCATGCCGGGATTGCCGAACGCATACCACGCCATCCGCGCCCACACCCTCGGCCCCGTCAGCCCGTCCTGCCGCAGCAGCTCGGTCATCCCGCGCGCGCGACCGGTCACGAACCGCCACGTCGTGATCAGCATCACCAGCGCCTTCACCCGCCAGCGCGTGAAGCGCGGCCAGTCGCGCGTCGCGTGCAGCCAGGTGTCGTACGCGACGCCCTTGTGCTCGATCTCCTCGGCGGCGTGCCACAGCCACAAGGCGCGCGCCTGCTCGTCGCCGCCGGCCAGATGCTTCGGATTGGCGATCAGCTCGTGCGCCAGCATCGCGGTGAAATGCTCCAGCGCGCTGGTCGCCGCCAGGCTGCCGATCGGCGGGCGATCCCTGGTCAGCGCCAGAGCGGCATCGACGTCGCGGTCGAGCAAGGTCGTGTCATAGCCCTGGTCGGTGACATGGCGGTTGAACGCGACATGCTCGCGGGTGTGGATCACCTCCTGCTTCACGAAGGCGTTGATCTCGCGCGCCAGCCGCGGCGGCGTGCCGTCGCGGAACTTGCGCACGCTGTCGACAAAGAACCCCTCGCCCTTCGGGAACGTCACCGACAACGCGTTGTAGAAGGCGGTCGCATAGGGATCGTCGTTCAGCCACCAGCGCCGGATCGCGGCACCGCGCCCGAAGCGCCGGTCGCGCGGAGTGATCGTCAGGTCGGCAGGGGTGGTTGCTTTCGCCACGGAAACCTCCACTAAGGACGGACACAATCCGTTAACTTACACTGGTGTCAGTTAGTTGCCCCTCGCCGCCAATGCAACCCCCCGTCGCCGGCTGAGCCCCGCGGCGTCGCGCGACGCGGCGCTGGAGGCGGCGCGCGTGCTGCTGGTGGAGGAAGGGCCGCAGGCGGTGACGCTGAAGGCGGTCGCGGCGCAGATCGGGCGGACGCACGCCAACCTCCTCCACCATTTCGGCTCCGCGGACGGGTTGCAGCGCGCGCTGATCGCGCGGATGACCGCGCTGGTCGTCGCCCCGATCCGCGACGCCGCCCGCCGCTCGCGCGAGCGCAAGGATCCGGCGGAACTGGTCGACGTCGTCTTCGACGCGTTCGGGGCCAACGGCGCGGGGGCGCTGGCGACGTGGATGATCCTCAACGGCAACCAGGACGCGCTCGATCCGATCCTGACCGCGGTCCACGACCTCGTCGAGGAACTGTCCCGCGACGAGGACCGCCCCGACGTGCCGATCAAGGACGAGACGCTGCACCTAGTGCTGGCGGCGCTGGGCGACGCGCTGCTCGGCGCCCCGATGGCGCGTGCCCTGGGGCTGCCGCGCGACCGGGCGCGGGGGATCATGCGAGCGATGTTGCTCAGGGACCGGGCGTGAGAGATGGGGTGCGCGGTCTAGCGGCCGCTTACGCCCACTTTCCGACATACCGCGACCTGCTACGATGTCTCGCAGGAGGCTACGTGACGATCTACCAGCGGTTTCGAATTTGGGTCGATGAAGTTCAGTCGGGAAGCCTCTACGCGGGCAAGCTGCTGTATGCCGCTGGCGCGATTCCGCTGTTCGCCACTCCTATTTTTTGGCGATTGGTGGCGTATTCCGGGGGTCGTCCTCGCGATTGCGTGGATGGTCTTCTTGCTTTGGAGGCTTTGGCTGATGGCGAAAACTGGCCTGATCGCCAGTGACGTTCCGCAGGGCCGCTTAGTAGATAAGGTCCTGAAGCGGCCTTCCGACGATATGACGAAGAACGGCAGCTAACCACCGAGGCTGTGTGGAAACGCGTTGATGTGGTAGCCTTCCCTCATTGATGGAGGCGCTAGAATGAGCCGTTTCATCGAGGGTTTGGATCGGCG